>CAZCCP010000031.1:0-2681 GCA_964497565.1 uncultured Candidatus Saccharibacteria bacterium | reverse complement strand
CTGCGTGCATACTGTAAAAATATTCACACGAGTGACCTGCCTATTGTACCTGATAGTAGCGCCTCTGTAAAGGGGTTAGCATGCACGTCCTCCGCTGTTTGACGGGAAAAAGTTGCACGTCGACTTGTTTTGGGTGCATACTGTAAAAATGGTTCAGCGCCAACAAATTATTATCGACATTATTATGCTCCCAGCTGGGGCTTGTTGATGATACGCGCATAACTTTTATACATAATGAACATCGATAAGCATCCCGGTACTATACGCCGGGATTTTTTATTGCAAGGAGAAGAAATGGAAACCGAGACAGCGCCATGGGCAGACGCACCAGAAAAACTTGAGGAGATGGGTGATCTTATTGCCCGTGAAGTCATGGAGCGTGCCCTGCCCCTGAGTCAATTCACCGAGAGCAATCCCCGCGAGCGACAATTTCGAGAACAGATGGGCATCCGCAAGGCTGAATTCAGTACGTATATGAGCGGTGATCATCGAGTATACATCGCCGATGACACCGTCCAAGAGAGTGGCTCGTTCAAAAGTCGTGGCGCAGCGTATGCCGCCATGATGGCAGAAGGCGACGTCCTCACCGCCGCCAGCGCCGGCAACCATGGCAATGGCATGGCTATCGCGGGCAAACGCCTAGGAAAACCGGTCATCATTGAGGCGGCTAGCTCTGCATCAGAAGTGAAAGTTGCCAATATGGAACGAAATGAGGCCACCGTACATGCTGAGCACGAGAGCGTTGACACAGCAATGCCAGCCGCAAAACGCCTCGCGCGACTCCATAATGGTGCATTCATTCACCCATATGACGATCTTGATGTCATGGCTGGCCAGGCCACGGTGGGCTTCGACAAGCTCGAGAAGCTGCTCGCCGACGAGGTTAACGGTGAAATTGATCTTATGCACGACTCAGTCAAGGTATTCGTACCCATCGGGGGCGGAGGCCTCATTAGCGGTGTCGCAAGTGTATTTCGCTGGGCCAAGGACGCTGGCCTTATCGGCGAACAAGTGCAAGTCATCGGCGTACAGATGGAAGGCTGCGATGCAATGCGTCGGAGCGTTGAACGTCTGCATGACGATGATGGCAGCGAGCTCTTTGCGCAAGGCGAGTTCAAAACAGAGTGCGATGGCACTGCCGTCAAGGAAGTCGGCGATCTCACGCTACAAATAGTTGCCAATAAGGACTACGTAGCCGACATCGTCACCGTCAGCAAAGCCCAGTTGGGTCAAGCCATGCAGGAATTACTCATTGCACATGGTAAGCGCATTGAGCCAGCCGGTGCCCTCTCGATGGCGGGTGCTCTCGCGGATATGGACACTAACGACACGCCAAGCATCTATATGACCATTAGTAGCGGACGCAATGTCTCACAGGAGACCTGGGACGATTTCGCATACGCCTCTGCCAACAAGCGACCTCTGGGGTCTAAACAGCGTGGCGTTGTACTCAGCGGCTACATCATGCGTCAGATGGCAGCACACCCTCGCGCAGAAGGCGCGCAACCATCTCGTGAAGTGCTTGATGCGTACTATGATCAACTCGAAGGAGATGGAGAACAAGGCATCTTTATGGTGCGTCGCTACAACTAGCTTATTTAACGCTCCATTCGCAATATCGTGTTGTCTTATTTGGTTTCACTTTGTAATCAACGTAACTCTTGTGAGCAACCTCTATGACACTACCTACTCGTATGCTATGGACGAATTTTGGTCCCGGGCCACTACAGTTTTTCTCACCGGACTGAATCGTAAATGAATCTGTGCCGCCAAAGAGTCCTTGGCTGCTTGCTTTTTTAACATCTGCCACCGATTGGTTTTTCAGCTGGCCTGCTTGCGGTGAGCAATTGTGACCGGGTTCTTTCTGTCCGGCCTGCCTTTCAAGAACACAGTTACCTGTCTCGATCTTGCCGTTGGCGATGCTCAGAACCTTGACTGGACGAGCGGCACCGAACCCAGTTGTCTGTCCTCCTGGGCCCGCGCACGCGTCTAGCCCAACGAGCGCGCTGCCAGCCAATAGTAAGGCGCCTGCTTTAGTGCCATATTCCTGCAGAAAGCGCGAAAAACGGCCTGGATCACCGTCGTCTACACCATCCTGAGTAAGCTCAAAAGTTGCGAATTCCTCATACGGCGTACCGCCGAGTGGAGCAAACGTTTCCTCTTCGATAGTTGGTTGGTATACAGCTTCAGACATATGTTCCCCTCACTTATGTATGTTGCTATTGTACCAAACAAAAACCGCCCTGACTTCCAGAGCGGTTTTTTGCCGTTGCATGAGAACTGCTAGTTCTTAGCGTTCTTTGCGACAATAGCGTCGGTAACGTGGTTTGGCACGTCAGCGTAGTGGTCAAGCTCCATGCTTGAGCTCGCACGGCCCTTAGTGTTAGAGCGCAAATTGGTAGTGTAACCGAACATTTCACCAAGTGGTACGAATGCGGTAATTTCCTTGATGCCAGCTGGCAAGTCTTCCATCGATTCGATGCGACCACGCTTAGCGTTCAAGTCACCGATAACGTCACCCATGAATTCTTCTGGGGTTACGACAACTACCTTCATGACTGGTTCGAGGAGCACTGGGCTCGCCTTCTTAACACCTTCTTGGAGTGCCAATGAACCAGCGATCTTGAAGGCCATTTCGTTAGAGTCAACTTCGTGGTATGAACCATCGTAGAGCTCAGCCT
>CAZCCP010000030.1:0-2682 GCA_964497565.1 uncultured Candidatus Saccharibacteria bacterium | reverse complement strand
TGCAGTCTGAACCGAAAAAGATTCAGTTACCATTCCAACAAAAGGTGCGGTTACCGCGAACAATAACTGTCCGACAGCCGAGCACACCGAAAACTCAGTCGTACGCGTCGTTGAGTCTACGGGGAGAAGCTTGTTCAGGCAAATACTGTCGAGATGCTCCACAAATGCGTTTACGAGCGCCTGACCTATGACGAGTGCGAACACGCCAGTCACTCCGGGCAAAATGCCGCCAAGAGCAGCGCCTACCGAGAGTGTCAGGATGAGGATCGCCCACGCCGCAATGTCACCGCGTCGTCGTAGCCAGCCGGTCAAACCGGGCAGCACGAATGCAGCGGCCGCCTTAACTGCGTAAAACCAGGCGAACCAAGCGATGTCGATACCTGCGTCCTGCAGCCTCGGTTGGAACAACCAAAAGCAGAGGAGTGGGGCAGTGTACATGACGGCTGCGAGCACGAGGAACCTTCGGATGTCCCGCCGCTCCCACAGCATCATCTTCACTGTCGTCCAGAGTACTGCCAACGGTACATGTCGTGCGGTTGTTGCCCTCACGTGTTGTCGAGGGTCCCACAGGCAAAGCGCCACTGCAATTGCGACGGCGTACACCACCGCCTGAGCGAGGAAGGGGAAGTCATACCCCCACAGCGATGCCATAGCACCGCCGGCGAACGTGCCGATCAGCTGGCCTGCGCCGCGTATCTGGGTGGATCGCAGTGCAAAGAGCTCGAAATAGCGCTTGCAGCGCGCCGGGTCATCGCCAATTACTATGATGACCGTCGTCGATATCAGCGATTTTGTCGTTCCGCCAATAAGACTCCAGCCGATCGCACCAACTGGCGCAAGCGCCTCGAACTGCCAGAACGCATGACTATTGGCGAATACTAGCGTGTGCACCGCAAGCACAGCAGTACCCGCAACCATGATTCGTTTTACACTAATCCGGTCAGCGATAAAGCCGCTTGGTACTCCCAGCCAGATGCTAGTGAATGCCACCGTTGACTGGAACGTGTTTACAGCGGTCTCTTCGAGACGCTTGGACTGGTAGAACAGTACAGTGACCGATACCCCAAAGAATATCGCCCAGAGTAACTCCAGTACCAGACACAGATACATGTTGCGAAGCACAACATTAGCCTTCAACGCCTAAACCCTTCTAGGAATGGGAGGATTCGGAGATAGGCTCCATTATCCAATTATAGAAATAAAATCACGTATTTGTAAACAATTTCAACAGAATAAGGGTGTTCTGTTAATAAATCTTAAACCAACAATAGATAGAAAAAAGTACTCTTTCGATACCTAACTTAACTTTTTATTTATCATCTGCTAATCTACCTTGATGTTATCCCATTCTTTCTATATAAATATAGGAAGAGGAGGGTAGGCAAAGAATATAGCCCATCTAGCCAATCCAACTACACAATACCCATCAGACACCTACTCAAAAAACGATACCCAAACAATAACCCACATACATCTCTATCAATGACAAATCATACTACCAGACCAAATACATCAGAACCAAAATACCGAAAGAAGCTAAACAAAGAACAAATAACGGTATTACATTTACTCTATACATTCAGATTCGCCAGCAGTGAACAGATAGCCACCTATCAAGAAAAGTCTAGCAGTAAGGGTATCCAGAAGCGGCTAAAGATACTAGAAGATCAAGGGTTCATTGCAAAACGATACGACAAATCATATAAACTCAAAGGCAAGCCCGCAGCCTACTATCTTCTCCCTAAAGGCGCACGAGAGGTTGCGGTGCAAACCGACAGGGCAGAGGATGCGCCGATTAACGTTAAGGGCATATACAAAGATAAAGATGTGTCCGAGAGCTTTATCCAGCATTGCCTTAATATACTAAACATCTACCTCACACTCCGCACACCTCAAAGTAACATGCTCAACTTCTGTACAAAAAGTGATTTGAAATACGAACACTACGAGTATTTTCCGCAGCCACTTCCGGATCTATATATCCGTCTCAAGACTGAAGAAGGTGAAAAAGAATTTTTCTTAGACGTCTTCGAGAACAACCAACCGTTCTTCGTACTTATTCGGAGAATCAAAAAATACCTAGATTACGCAGGGCAGGGAGAGTGGCCAAACGAAATCATGCCAATAATCTTACTAGTTATTGAAAGCCCGAGTGTTCATAAGCGACTGCGTAAACGTATCCTCCGAGAACTACAGGAGTCATACGAAGACATATCCTTCGCAACTACCAGCATTAATTTTTTCCTTAACCCCGACCACAAAGGCGAAGAGTGGTTCCTTGTCGATGGAGATCTGAGTACCGTCAATGAGCCTCAAAGAACATTCGGTCTCGCTGAACTCTAAAGCATCAGTGAAATGTTTTACCATCTTCAAGCATTTCTATCGAAAGAGCGATACGTTTTGCGCGCGTCTCAGCTTTCTTAGCCGTCTGAATACGCCATAAGAATGCGTACGTATTTGTTTTATTTAGCGTCTCGTAAAACGCCTTTGCTTTTGGATGGCGGTCAAGCTCCTCCTGAAAATCCGCCGGCACCGTACTGTTACTTGGCGAGTCATAGGCCTTATCCCAGCGACCATCCGCTTTAGCAGCATCAATAGCAGCTTGTCCGGCTGGCTGCATTTTACCCGCCTTTATCAGTTCCGCTACTTTCCCAACATTTCGCTTTGACCATATACTCTTAG
>CAZCCP010000029.1:0-3155 GCA_964497565.1 uncultured Candidatus Saccharibacteria bacterium | reverse complement strand
GTCGCTCTTGGTCTTTGGCTCGATAGCGATAGACACTGGTGGTTCTGGGAAGGTAATACTCTCAAGAATAATTGGGTTAGCTACGTCACAGAGGGTATTACCAGTAGTAGTGCCCTTCAAGCCTACGATAGCGGCAATATCACCAGCAGCGACTTCGGTAACGTCTTCACGCTTATCTGCTTGCAAGCGAACGATACGTCCAACGCGCTCTTTTTCACCAGTAGAGCTGTTGAGGATGTAAGAACCAGCGGTCAACTTACCGGAGTACACGCGGAAGTAAGCGAGCTTACCAACAAATGGATCGCTGGTAATCTTGAAGGCCAGGCCAGAGAATGGCTCACTCTCATCGTGCTTGCGCTCGATTTCATCACCAGTCTTAGGGTGTGTACCCCAGTTGGTAGAACGGTCGGTTGGTGCTGGCATAAGGTCGACAACAAGGTCGAGAAGCTTTTCAACGATCACACCACGGCCATCACCGCCAGTTACAACGAAGAAAGTACCACTCATAATGGCAGTACGGATTGCCAAAACAATCTCGTCCTGCGTAAGGCCTTCCTCACCAACTTCGAAGTACTTCTCTAGGAGGTTTTCGTCTTCGGCAACGGCGTTTTCGATCAGTAAGGAACGGGCACGCTTTGCCTCTTCCAGCATGTCGGCTGGGATTTCACCTTCAACTAATTCGTGGTCGGTAAAGTCTTTGTAGGTATAAGCCTTCATGCTAATCAGGTCGACAATACCGTTAATGCTCTGCTCAAACCCAATTGGCAGGTGAATTGGGAAAGCGCGCTTGCTGAGGCGGTTGTGAATAGTCTTGAGTGAATTGTGGAAGTCACCACCAGTTTGGTTAATCTTGTTGATGAAACAAATACGAGGTACGCCGTATTTGTCGGCCTGGCGCCAAACAGTTTCAGACTGGCTCTCAACGCCAATCTTACCGTCGAATACAACCACAGCACCATCAAGCACACGGAGTGAGCGTTCGACTTCTACGGTAAAGTCGATGTGGCCTGGGGTGTCGATAATATTAATCTGGACTTCTTTGCCAGTTTTCTTGTTTTTCCAGTAGCAAGTTACAGCAGCAGACACGATGGTAATACCGCGTTCACGCTCTTGGGCCATCCAGTCAGTTGTAGTTTCGCCGTTGTGGACAGCGCCAATTTTGTGCTTCAAACCGGTACGGTACAAGATACCTTCGGTTGTTGTGGTCTTACCGGCATCAATATGCGCGATAATACCAATGTTGCGTAAATCTTGGATGGAATATTTTTTACCTGCCATGGTTGTAGTTGTTTGGTACCTTTCGTTAATACTCTCGCTGCTTTATTTTTGACAAATAGAAAAACAGCACTTGGGTCTTATTTTAACAGATTTAAACTGTCAACGCTAGTGTCATTGACGGGCGGCTATCCCCTGCACCAAAGGCGTCGCTATAGGCTTTCGCTGTGCTGAAGCAAGAGTGTAATTAGTCCGTCCAGCCGAGTGGAGGAGTCACGTACTGAGAAATGAGTAGACGTTGAAGCACTCATGGCGTCAGTTATTGCCATAGTAACGCTGCCTCTTGTAAGTTTTTCAAGCCAATGTGTTCTTATACGTGTTACTTCCTGGACTGCATGGAGCTGTTGCATTGCATTAGTAAGTTTGTCGACAACAATTTGTATCTCTGCTTTAAGCGCTTCGACAGACACTTCTCTGGGATGACCACCGCGGGTTCTACTCTCGATCCCTTTAAAATAGTTATGCCTTATGGGTTCTATACTGTTATTTGCTAGCGTCTGATTTGAGGCAAGGTATTCTTGTAACTTATCGTGAAATAGCTGGTTATTACCAATTGCTTCTTTTAGTTCACTGGCCAGTTGGGCGAATGCCGCTTCTATCTCTTGTTTATAAGGACTTACTGACTGTTCGGCATAGGAGATAAACCCTTCCTGCGCCTCACGCACATTGTCTGCGGCGAAGTCTATTACATCAGCAATATTGCTATCGCCCGCCGCAGCATTAAGCTCTGCCCACAGTTCTTCGCCCTTGGCTGGCGAGTTTATACGGTCGAGAGCATTAATCTCCCTTTGCCTACCAGTCTCATCGAGGGGCTTACTCGCATCAGTTACTACTGTTAAACTGGTATGCTTCGGCGAGATATCAGATTGCTTTCGTAAGTTATCGTAAACTTCGCGTGTCCGATTTGCGAGGGCAGTAAGGTCTTCATTGCTGGCGTCTTCTACCGTAGCTACTTGATCTGCAGTGAGTACAACACCGAGTCTAATGCCGTTACTCCGATCTGCATATATAAGTTTTGCATCCTCGGCAACAGGGGGCTCCTCATAGTTGAGTCCACAAAATCTCATTAGGGCTTGGCGGCCGACAGCATTGGGATGAAACTCTACTACCCCATGGATATTCGTCACTTCCCCTACGCCACCCGCCAGAATATACGTTGGACCTTCGCAACCAGGGGCTTGCCCTGTACGTATCGGCTCATCGTGATGTCGCGTACGCTCTTCATTGCTTAGAGGTAGTGGGCAGCCCTTGCAAAAGAATTGAGGTGATATTTCGGTCATGGTGGTATCCTCAAGAATAGTTAAAATAAAAAATGCTGCGTGAGACGAACCCCGCAGCATTTTTTAAAAAAGTGTTCGTTAGCTTCGAGCGAAGTGAGCGAAGGCACGGTTGGCTTCCGCCATCTTGTGTGTATCTTCCTTCTTCTTCACTGCACTGCCCTGGCTATTGTAGGCGTCTACAATTTCATGGGCAATACGGTCTGCCATACTCATACCTTTACGGGCACGGGCAGCCTGCACGAACCACATAGTAGTGAGGTGGTTCTGACGCTGACCTTTTACTTCGAAAGGAATCTGGTAGTTTGCACCACCTACACGACGGGAACGAGTTTCCATGTGTGGCTGTACATTCTTGATTGCCTGCTCGAAGGCTTCCAGTGGATTTTCTACTTTAAGCTTGTCGGCTGCTTTTTGCATACCTTCGTATACAAGGCGCTCAGCAAGCTGCTTCTTACCATCACGCATAACACGGTTGATGACGCGCTGTACCTGAAGGCTTTCGTAGCGGCGGTCTGGATTGATTACGCGTACGAGTGCTTTGGTTGTTTTACGTGGCATTACTTGCTCTCCTTCTTGGCACCGTACTTGGAACGGCCTTGT
>CAZCCP010000028.1:0-3328 GCA_964497565.1 uncultured Candidatus Saccharibacteria bacterium | reverse complement strand
GCGCGAACACGGCGAGCACGAAGCACGCGGTTCTGTAGTTTGTGTGCAAGTTTGTCCATACTATTACCTACTTGTCCTTACCTGATTTACCACTCTTACGGACGATACGCTCATCAGAGTACTTAATACCCTTACCCTTGTAAGGTTCAGGCTTCTTAAGTGCGCGGATCTCGGCAGCAACCTGGCCAACTTGTTGGCGGTCGATACCACTTACCGTAATAGTGTTTTGCTCAATAGTAGCAGTGATGCCAGCTGGGATCTTATAAATAACATCGTGTGAGAAACCAAGGTTTAGCTTAAGGTCAGCACCTTGCATTGCAACACGGAAACCAACACCGTTGATTTCAAGCTTCTTAGAGAAGCCCTGGCTTACGCCAGCTACCATGTTATTGATAAGCGCACGCATCAAACCGTGCTTAGCACGAACCTTAGGTTCGTCGTTCTCGCGGCTAACAACAACTTGGCTGTCTTCGACAGTTACGTTAACGCCTGGCATCGTGAACTGCTTGAGCGTACCCTTAGGGCCAGCAACAGTTACGAAATCAGCGTCGACAGTGATTGTCACACCGGATGGAATTTGAATGGGCAGTTTTCCTACTCGACTCATGTGATTTCCTTATTCTTTATTAATATACTCGGCAAATTAATTCGCCACCGAGGCCAAGCTTTTTAGCTTCGTCGCCAGTCATCATACCCTTTGAGGTACTTAGGATAACAATACCACGACCGCGCTTAACGGCTGGGATTTCTGTGCTACCTACGTATGCGCGGCGACCTGGCTTGCTCAAGCGAACAATTTCGGTGATGCGAGCTGCTTCTTGCTCGTTGCTAATAACGATAGTTAGGATCTTGCCGATGGCGCCATCGCTAACCTTAACGTCCTTAACGAAGCCGCTTTGCTTTAAAAGCTCAGCAACAGCTTGTTTAACTTTTGAATGTGGCATCGCGACTTCACTCTTACGTACTGCAATACCATTGCGGATACGAGTTAGCATGTCGGCGATTGGATCTGTTGAAACCATATATTCTTCTCCTTTTCCTTCCTACCAACTTGCCTTAGTAACGCCAGGGATTTCACCCTTAGATGCGTGCTCACGGAACGAGATACGGCTAAGGCCGAATCGACGCATGTAAGCATGTGGGCGGCCAGTCTCAACGCAGCGGTTCTTCCAACGAGTTGGGCTTGAGTTGCGAGGCAACTTAGCCAAACCTTCTTGGTCACCAAGAGCTTTGAGTTCAGCGCGCTTTGCAGCAAACTTCTGGATCATCTTTTGACGCTTTAGGTCGCGAGCAACGATAGATTTCTTAGCCATTATTTAGACTCCTTTTTCTCGAATGGCATACCAAACTTAGCAAGCAATGCCTGAGCGTGTTCTGGGCTCTGAGCCTTAATAGTGAACACGGCCTGCATACCATGAGCGGTAGTCGTTTCTTCGAAGGTTAGCTCTGGGAATACTGATTGGTCAGTCAAACCGAGGCTGTAGTTACCTTGCTTGTCGAAAGCCTTAAGGCTAACACCGCGGAAGTCGCGCAAACGAGGCAATACAACAGTGATAAGACGGTCCAAGAATTCGTACATGCGGTCACCGCGAAGGGTCACTTTAAGGCCGATCTTGTTACCATCACGAAGCTTAAAGCCAGCGATTGACTTCTTTGCAACGGTTTCAATTGGCTCTTGGCCAGTAACCTTGCGCAAAGTGTTGCTAGCAACTTCCATGATCTTCTTGTCGTCCTTGGCGCGGCCAAGACCAACATTGATGGTGATCTTTTCGAGCTTAGGCACTTGGTGGGCGTTAGCCAAACCAAGTTCTTTTTGGAGTTCAGCAGCAAACTTGTCGCTGTAATCGTGGCGAAGACGTGCTGTAGTCATAACTTTCTTAGTAGCCATTACTTAATCTCCTTACCGCTGCTCTTAAACACGCGGGTTTTGTTGCCATCTTTATCAATTTGGTAACCGATGCGGCTAGCCTTCTTGGTTGATGGGTCAACAATAGCTACTTTGCTCACGTCGATTGGCTTAGTCATTTCAATAATGCCACCTTGTGGGTAGGCCTTATTAGGCTTAACGTGCTTTTTAACAATGTTAATGCCTTCGACAGTAACCTTGTTGTCGCGTGGGTGTGTAGCTAGTACAGTGCCAGTTTGGCCCTTGTACTTACCGATGCGAACGATGACAGTGTCACCCTTCTTAAGACGGATTTTGTAAATCTTGTTTTCCATAATTAGAGTACCTCCGGTGCAAGGCTAATGATCTTTGCGTAGCCAAGGTCACGAAGTTCGCGTGGAACTGGTCCGAAGATACGAGTTGCACGTGGCTGCTTGTCATCGTTAATGATAACAGCTGCGTTGTCGTCGAACTTGATAGTAGAACCATCCTTACGGCGGATCTTTTCGCTTGTGCGAACAACTACTGCCTTAACAACGCTCTTCTTCTTAACAGTACCGTTTGGTGCTGCTTCCTTAACGGTGGCAACAATTACGTCACCAACACGAGCGTAACGACGTCGTGTGCCGCCAAGGACGCGAATGCACAAAATTTCTTTTGCGCCACTGTTGTCACAGACAACGAGGCGAGATTCCTGCTGAATCATTAGGCTTTCTCCTCCTCGCTAGCTGGCTTCTCTTCGTGGCGGATGGCTGCAGTTTCGATGATACGGTCAAGTGTGTAACGCTTGCGAGCGCTCAAGGGGCGAGTTTCAGTAATAGCTACTTTGTCACCTTTCTGAGCTTCGTTCTTCTCATCGTGAGCCATAAACTTCTTGCTAACCGTATATTGCTTACGGTACAGCGGGTGGGTCTTGCGTGTCTGAACGGTTACGACAATAGTCTTGTCGGCCTTATCACTAGACACAGTACCGATAATCGTTTTGGCCATTATTTTGTCTCCTTCGTGAGTTGTTCGCTCAATACAGTTAGCATGCGAGCCAAATCTTTTCGCTTGCCGCGGATTACGCGAACGTTCTGTACTTCACCCTGCACCATACGGCGCTTGAGCTCAGCAATCTCTTCGCGAAGTTTTGTACTTTCGGTTGTCAACTCAGTAGTCGATAACTTACGGATATCAGCGATCTTCATTACGCCTCCTCCTTCACTAAGAATTTTGTCTTAACTGGGAGTTTATGTGCTGCGAGGCGCATAGCTTCGCGGGCGACTTCTTCGCTTACACCTTGCATTTCAAACAAGATAGTACCAGGGCGAACCTTAGCAACGAAGAACTCTGGGCTACCCTTACCGCTACCCATTTTCACATCTTGTGGCTTACGAGTCACAGGAGTGTGAGGGAAAATGCGGATCCAGATCTTACCACCACGCTTGATGTAGCGGGTCA
>CAZCCP010000027.1:0-3443 GCA_964497565.1 uncultured Candidatus Saccharibacteria bacterium | reverse complement strand
CTGCTGACATGCTCGACAAGGCTAAGAAGTACCGCAGCCTGCTTATCGAAAACGCTGTTGCCGAAGACGAAGCAATGCTTGAGAAGTTCTTTGAAGTTGGCGAAGAAGGCCTAACCGAAGAAGAAATTATCAAGGCTGTACGTATCGCTGTTCTTGGTGGTAAATTCTACGCCGTAACTGGTGGTGACGGCCGTGGTGTGATTGTTGAGAAGGTTCTTGACCTTGTTAACGACTTGCTTCCATGCCCAATCGACCGCGGCTCTAACTGGGGTACTCACCCTAAGACCGGCGACGAAATTGAGCGCAAGCCAGCCGAAGACCAGCCATTCTCTGCGTTGGTATCTAAGATTGCAACCGACCCATTTGTTGGTAAGCTTGCGTACTTCCGCGTGTACTCAGGTAAGGTTACTGCTGGTTCTTACGTACTCAACAGCTCTACTGGCGAAAAAGAGCGCGTAGGCCGCATCGTACGTATGCACGGTGACAAGCGTGAGGACATTACCGAAGTTACTGCTGGTGACATCGCTGCTATCATTGGCCTTAAGGGTACCACTACTGGTCACACCTTGAGCGACATGAGCGATCCAATTGTTCTTGAATCAATTGAATTCCCAGACCCACCAGTATCTATCGCTATTGAGCCAAAGACCAAGAGCGACCAAGAAAAGATGAGCATTGCTCTTCAACGCTTGGCCGAAGAAGACCCAACATTCCGCGTTCGCGTTGACGACGAAACTGGTCAGACTGTTATCTCTGGTATGGGTGAGCTTCACCTCGACATCATTGTTGACCGCATGAAGCGCGAATTCAACGTTGAGGCTAACATTGGTCAACCTCAGGTTGCTTACCGTGAAACTATCCGTAAGGACGCAGTTGAAGTCCAGGGTAAGTTTGTTCGCCAATCTGGTGGTCGTGGTCAGTATGGTCACGTATGGCTTCGCCTTAGCCAGAACGAAAAGGGTGCTGGTCTTGAGTTCATCAACTCAATCAAGGGTGGCGTTATTCCTGGTGAATACGTTAAGCCAGTTGAGCAAGGTGTTATTGAAGCAATGAACAACGGTGTTCTTGCTGGCTACCCAGTAGTGGACGTTAAGGTTGAACTTTACGATGGTTCATACCACGAAGTTGACTCTAACGAAATGGCCTTTAAGATTGCCGGCTCTATGGGCTTCCAAGAAGGTGTAAAGCAGGCTAACCCAGTATTGCTTGAACCAATCATGAAGGTAGTTATCGTAACCCCAGAAGAATTCATGGGTGACGTTATCGGTGACCTAAACTCTAAGCGTGGTCGTATCGACTCTATGGAAGATCTCCAGGCTGGTGTTAAGGAAATTACTGCTTTCGTACCGCTTGGTGAAATGTTTGGTTACACTACCAACCTTCGCTCTATGACTCAGGGCCGCGCAAGCTCAAGCATGGAGCTTGACCACTACGCTGACGTACCTGGTCACGTTACCGACGCTATTGTTGCTAAAAACAACAAGTAATCAGCGTTACAGTACATGCAGACAAACCGCTCACCATTTGAGCGGTTTGTCTAATTTTAAGGGGTATACGGGGGACATAAGTGGTTGAATCTATGCAGTCGGTGCCCAATCGGCATCGAAAATCAAAAGAATATACCTGGGGCACTTATGTGCGGCGTGGTATAGGGGCCTTGGCTATCTCTGCTGGCGTGTGGGCAGGGCCTTTGTATGGTCCACTAGTTGCTGACGCAGCTTTGCATACACCGACCAGCCAAGAGCAGGTTATTAGCGACGGTTTGGCACGTGCCAAACTAGGGGACATTAGTGTGCGGTGCTTGCCTGGCAGTAAGCTCCAACAACGACTGAGCCGCGTAAGAGATCTGAGTGACAAAGACATGAGAGAACATGTTAAGGGCTTTGCCGCTCCGTACCTGCCGCAGGTGTGGCTTCGACAAGACGTGTGCAGCGGCATAACAGAGTACATACACAGTTACCCAAAGGCTGCTACTCCTGAGCAGTTTTATCAGGTGAGGTCGGCTATACACGAGGCAGAGCATGTAAGCGGCGTGACCAGTGAGCCAGAGGCCGAGTGCCGATCCGTGCAGCATGCCGTGTATGCAGCTACGGCAATGCGCCGGGCAAGGGACACTTCAGAAGCTACAAAGCTGCTTAAGGATAATTATGCTTGGCAGGAGCAAAACCCCAAGAAAGTATGGTCAGACTATAATCTACGCGATTGTTACAGGGGTGGGCCATATGATTTGCATCTTGAGAAGCAAGGTATGCCGGTTGTTTTTCCGCCGGACGCGCTCAGCCGCCCAAATGCTGGCTAATAACGGCCTTGCTCATCGGTTTGACCCCTTTACAGTGGTCGCAATTTCGGGTACAATATTCAGGTCACTCGTGTAAGCGTTACGGCGAATACACAGAACAAAATTGTAATTAATTCAAGGAGTCATCTATACATGGCAGACGTATTTGACCGTACTAAGGATCACGTCAACGTTGGTACAATGGGCCACGTGGACCACGGTAAAACTACCCTTACTGCAGCTATTACAGCTGTACTCGCTAAGAAGCTTCCTAGCGCAACTAACAAGCCAATCGCTTATGACCAGATTGACAATGCTCCAGAAGAGCGTCAGCGCGGTATTACGATTGCTACCTCACACCAAGAGTATGAAAGCGAAAAGCGTCACTACGCTCACGTGGACATGCCTGGTCACGCCGACTACGTTAAGAACATGATCACCGGTGCCGCTCAGGTTGATGGTGCTATTCTTGTTGTGTCTGCTGCTGATGGTCCTATGCCTCAAACTCGTGAGCACGTATTGCTTGCTCGCCAGGTTGGTGTACCTAAGATCATCGTATTCCTTAACAAGATGGACCTTGCTGATCCTGAACTTACTGACCTCGTTGAAGAAGAAGTTCGTGAACTTCTTGAAAAGAACGGTTTCGACAAGGACTGTCCTATCATCCGCGGTTCAGCTGCCAAGGCTCTCGAAGGCGACGCAGCAAACGAAGACGCTATCATGCAGCTCGTTGCAGCTATGGACGACTACATTCCACAGCCAGCACGCGACCTTGACAAGCCATTCTTGATGCCAATCGAAGACGTATTCTCAATCAAGGGCCGTGGTACTGTTGCTACCGGTCGTGTTGAGCAGGGTATCGTTAAGATCAACGACCCAGTTGAAATTGTTGGTATCCGCGACACTAAGCAATCAGTTGTAACTGGTATCGAAGCTTTCAAGAAGCAGCTCGACCAGGGTCAAGCTGGTGACAACGCAGGTGTTCTCTTGCGCGGTATCGAGCGCGACGACATCGAGCGCGGCCAGGTACTTGCTAAGCCAGGTACCGTTAACCCACACACCGAATTCGAATCTGAGGTTTACATCCTTAGCAAAGAAGAAGGTGGTCGTCACACTCCATTCTTCAAGGGTTACAAGCCACAGTTCTACTTCCGTACAACTGACG
>CAZCCP010000026.1:0-3586 GCA_964497565.1 uncultured Candidatus Saccharibacteria bacterium | reverse complement strand
GGGCTGGTACTATTAAGCGCCACAACTTCCACCGCGGTCGCAAGACTCACGGTGGTCGCTCATACCGCCGCCCAGGTTCTATTGGTTCTATGTACCCTCAGCGCATTTTCAAGGGAAAGAAGATGGCTGGTCAAATGGGTCATGAACAGGTAACTGTGAAGAATCTTAAGGTTGCTTTGGTTGACACCGAAAACGGCGTTATCGGTGTTACTGGTGCTGTGCCAGGTCCACGCAAGGGCATCGTCATCATCAAGGAGGCGAAATAATGGCAAGCGTTTCTACATACACAAAGAGCGGCACTAAGGCTACAGCTGCAGCTAAGCTCGACACTTCTATTTTTGGTGTAATGCCAGAAAACCACGAACTACTAAAGCTTGCGTACGTTGCCTACTTGGCTAACGGCCGCGAAAACCTCGCAGTTGTAAAGACTCGTGGTTTGGTACGTGGTGGTGGTAAGAAGCCATGGAAGCAAAAAGGTACTGGTCGTGCACGATTTGGTTCAACTCGTAACCCAATCTGGCGCGGTGGTGGTATCGTATTTGGTCCAACTGGTGAAGAAAACTACACCAAGAAGATGCACGTTGCTGCAAAGCGCCAGGCTATTCGCCAAGCTTTGAGCCTCGCTGCTTCCGAAGAAAACCACGTTAAGGTTGTTGAGGCATTTGCTTTCGACGGTAAAGTAAAGACTACTAACGACTTCCTTAAGAAGATCGACGCCAAGGGCTCTGTTCTTTTCGTTGTTGACGCTAAGGACGACAAGTCTGACTTTGCTACCCGCAACTTGCAAAACGTTAAGGTTGTGCACGCACAATACCTCAACGTATACGACATCCTTAACAGCGACACAATTGTCATTACAAAGCCAGCTCTTGAGTTGGTTCACGAATGGCTTGGTCAGACTGCTAAGGCAGCTCCAGCTAAGGAGGAGAAGTAATGGAAATGCAAATGACCCTCAAGCCTCGCTTGAGCGAAAAGACTTATGGTCTGAGCTTGGTAAACAACACCTACACTTTTGAAGTGCCTGGTGATGCTACAAAGCACACTGTTGCTCGTGCCGTTACTGCTCAGTTCAACGTTGCTGTAACCGAAGTTAACATTGTTAACGTTAAGGGTAAGGCTAAGCGCACTGTTCGTAAGGGCGGTCGTCCAACCAACGGCAAGCGTTCTGATGTCAAGAAGGCATATGTAACCCTCGCTGAGGGCCAAAGCCTGCCTCTCTTCGATGTTGCTGAAGAAAGCGACGCGAAGTCTGACAAGAAGAAGGAGACTAAGTAATGGCGATTAAAGCATATAACCCGACCACCCCAGGTCGCCGTGGTATGACCAGTCAGGATACGACTGCTATCACCACCAAGAAGCCTTTGCGCTCTTTGTTGGTTGCTAAGCGTCGTACCAATGGTCGTAACAACCAGGGTCGAATCACAACTCGTCACCGTGGTGGTGGCGCTCGCAAGTTCTACCGCTTGATGAACTTCAAGCTAGAAGCAGGCCTAACTGCAACTATCGAACACATCGAGTATGACCCAAACCGTTCTGCACGTATTGCACGTATCAAGGACAACAAGGGTGAATACCACTATATCCTCGCCAGCAATGGTATGCAGGTAGGTCAAACTATCAGCAGCGGTGAAGAAGCTCCTATCGAAAACGGTAACCGTCTTCCACTAAAGAGCATCCCAGTAGGTAGTACTATCCACGCTATCGAACTGCAGCCTGGCCGTGGCGCACAAATGGTGCGTTCAGCTGGTAACAGCGCTCAGTTGATGGCTAAAGAAGGTGAGTACGCTCAAGTGCGCCTCCCATCAGGTGAAGTACGTTTGATCAACCTCGAATGTACTGCAAGCCTTGGTGTTATCGGCAACGAGCAACACCAAAACATCAAGATCGGTAAAGCTGGTCGTAACCGCCACAAGGGTAAACGCCCAGGTGTACGTGGTGTTGTAATGAACGCCGCAGACCACCCACACGGTGGTGGTGACGGTGGTCGTCACGGTGTTGGTCGCGATCCTCGAACACCATGGGGTCAGAAGACTCTTGGTTTCAAGACACGCAGCCGCAAGTCTACGACTAAATTTATTGTAAGAAGCCGTCACGCGGCCAAGAGAAAGTAAGGTAGGTAAACTATGAGTCGTTCACTGAAAAAAGGACCATTTATCGACCCAAAGCTCGTGAAGAAAGCAGCTGCTCTCTCAAGCGATGATCGTACGATTATCAAAACTTGGGCACGTTCAAGCACTATCGCTCCCGAGTTCGTTGGCCGCACTTTTGCAGTCCACAACGGTAAGGTTCACGTTCCTGTATTCGTTACCGAAAACATGGTGGGTCACAAATTGGGTGAATTTTCACCAACACGCAAATTCCGTTCACACGGTGGTAAGTTAGCAAAGGGTAAGAAGTAGTCATGGCAGTTAAAGCTATCGCAAGAGGCGTTCGTATGAGCCCTCGCAAAGTCGGTGTTGTAGCCGGCCTCGTTCGCGGTCGTACTGTTGCTGATGCACTCACGATCCTCGAGCACACCCCACGTCGTTCAGCACTCGCCGTAAAGAAGACTATCCTGAGCGCTCGTGCTAACGCAGAAAACAACCACGGTCTTAAGCCTGATACGCTTAACATCGTTGCTATCACCGTAACTCCTGGACCACGCCTTAAGCGTTTCCGTCCAGCAGCTCACGGTCGTGCATTGCCTTTCATGCGCCGCACTTCACACATCACCGTTATCGTTGATGGCGAAGCTCGTGTAGCTAAGAAGGCAGCTGCCGCTAACAAGGAGGCAAAATAATGGGTCAAAAAGTTAATCCAATTAGCATGCGCCTCCAGGCCAACAAGGATTGGCGTAGCAAATGGTTCGTAGGTGGAAAGCGCGAGTACGCAACGTACTTGGCTAACGACCTCGCTGTTCGCCGCATGATCCAAAATAAGCTTGGCTCACGCGCAGCTATTAACAAAGTTGACATTGAGCGTTCACCAAACCTCGTAACTGTAACAATCTCTACCGCTAAGGCTGGTGTTGTTATCGGTCGTGGTGGTTCAGGTGCGCAAGAGCTGAAGGCTTCTATCGAAAAGATTTATGGCATTCAGACTCGTGTTAACATCGAAGAAATCAAGAAGCCAGAATTGTACGCTAAGTTGGTTGCCGAGAACATCGCTCACCAACTTGAGCGCCGCATGAACTTCCGCCGCGCTATCAAGTCATCTGCTGCAAACACTATGCGTGCAGGTGCCAAAGGTATTCGTATCGAAGTTGCTGGTCGTTTGAACGGTGCTGAAATGTCACGCCGCGAAAAAGAAGTTCAGGGCTCAGTTCCTTTGCACACTATCCGCGCTGACATCGACTACGCCCAGATCCCTGCTAAGACTACCGCTGGTATCATCGGTGTTAAGGTATGGATCTACAAGGGGGAGGTAAACTAGTATGTTAATGCCTAACCGAACTAAGTACCGCAAGGTACGCAAGGGTAAGATCCGCGGTGTTGCAACCAGCGGTAACTACATTGCCTTTGGCGAGTTTGCGCTTCAGGCTCAAGGTCACGAACGCATTACCTCTCGCCAAATCGAATCTGCCCGTCAGGCTATGACCCGCTACATC
>CAZCCP010000025.1:0-4388 GCA_964497565.1 uncultured Candidatus Saccharibacteria bacterium | reverse complement strand
GCTCGACGTTGGACTTTATCGGTTTGATCAGCAGGTCGCTTGTCAGCGTTATAGGCAAAACTCAAACAATTGCAACACGCAAGAATTTGATTGCTGACTTGAGCGCACGCTTGTTCCCACAAGTTGCGCCAGTCGCAGTTCGCGCCTAATTTATTAGACGCAATGCTTTCATACGACTCCAGTAGTGTGATTGTGTTATATATCTCTGGACGCTTACGCAGGACTGTTCCGTCTACGTACTAAGACCTGGGACTTTGGAAGGTTGGTTATTTGTTTGTTCTTTTCCAGCCAACCGAGACAACCTCAAACAGACTAAACCTGTAGGATAGATCTAACCAAGATAAACCGGCGGACGCGGGGGCGGTACCCGCCAGCTCCACCAAAGTAAAAACCTCATCTTCGGATGGGGTTTTTACTTTGGTAAGGCAGGGTACCGGAATAATCGAAAAGACTGCCAGCGACAGTCTTTTCTTCATGCAGTTAGGTACCCGCCAGCTTTGCTTAAACCTACTCGCCCAAACTATTCCTTCTCACCATAAAGGCTCGCATACTCCACAATGTTTATGCATTAAATGCAATATTTACAACAGTGATTTTGATGATATGATTATTGTAACTCTTGAGGTGGAGACGAGAGCACATTAACAAGTACTATCGATGAACGGTACAAGATGAGGCTTTTGAGTAGTGCAACGCGCATGCTTTGGAGCCTCATCTTGTATCTTCAACAGGGAAGATTACAACCTTTGCATGGTGGCATACGCCAGATGAGAATAGAGGAATGGTACTCGTGAAGAAACGATCTCTGCAAGACTACGGCTCGCGCGATAGCGCACCGTACGTCGCGATGCACGGCTTTCTCCGAATCAAGCGTGGTCACCGACCGTCGATGCCCTTCGGTGGTGTCAAGAACCCTGAGGAGGCGTTCAAGACCGCGGTCCTCGCGTGGTTCATCATGCACTACATGCAGACCTCTGAGCACCTGAAGAGGTTGCACCCCGAGGTCACGTACGTCGAGCGCGGTGCCTACGGCGTCGAAGCCTGGTACTACGACTTCGACATGGCGGTGGGGACACTGCAGGAGCTGGGTGACCTGCTGAGCGAAGGCAAACTGCGCTTCGCAGGTCGCGAACTCAAGTACGGCAGGATTACGTTCCAAACCAGCTTCAACGGCGTGATCGTTCGTGTCCGTTCGGAGTCGATGCTCGGGCTGCTCAAGCGCGACTTTACCCGCGTTGCCCGTGGCTACACCACCAACAAGGTGGTTGGTCCGTACTCCAAGGAGAGCCTTTCCGAAGAGGAGCTGGCGAACGACGCCCGCATTAAGGCGGAACGCGAAGAGAAGCACCAGCGGGAGATCGCGGAGTACGAGGCCAAGCGCCAAGCGACCTACGAGAGCAACAAGGCCGGCCGCGAGTTCGACCTCGGCGACATCCTCAGCGTGACCACCGGTTGCCTGGTGTCACGTCGCCACGTCGACGCTCTGTACGACCTGATGGGCTTCATGACCACCGACACGCTCTACACGCATGCGCTCATCCGCGCATCTGCGGAGTGCAAGCCGGCACTGCTGGAGCAGCACCCCGAACTCGCTGACATCTCGTTCCCGGAAGGGCTCGAGGGCGACGACGCGGTGTACGCCTGGCTGGCGGAGCAGGAGACCATCTACGGCACCAAACTGCTGGTCAAGCCTCTCCCGCTCACGACGCACGAGGTCATCGACCCCATCACGGAGCTGGCTGACATGGTCGGTCCCGAGAAAGTCATGGTGGTCGACATCAGCAATGTGACGTAAGTCACACCAGGAAGGGCGCAACAGCACAAGGACGAGGCGGGCCGCTACGGCTACACAGCGTAGCGGCATTCGCTTACCCCTCCCTAAACCTCGATAGTACTTGTTCCCCCAACCGCTATTTCACGTATACTTATATACAATGTACGAAGATGAACCCGAATTGCCATGCGCCCACAAGCTGGCATTTGATACCCAAAAACAAGCGCAGGCAGCAGCGACTGTTGCCGAACATCAGCATGGCGCAGAACTCCGTCCTTATGTCTGCAGATACTGTGGCCTCTGGCACTTAGCGAGCAACTGAATTATTAAATTCTGCTATACCCTTGACGCAGATAGTATAGTGACCTAGGCTAGAAGTAATATGTTACAAAAAGCTAAGAAAATTGCCAGCGAAGGCAAGAGTAAATTATTACCATTTCGCAAACAACAAAGCCTCAAGCCTGAGGACGTAAAACGAGCGCGCGACTATATTAAGGCCTATTGGCCAAATTTGGAGCGCTACAACCCCAAAGACACCGATGCTCTTATCGGCGTGCCAAAGCCATATCTCGTGCCATCCTATGCCGAGGGCCACGAATTTGACTACAACGAACTGTACTATTGGGACAGCTATTTTATGGTCCAAGGTATGCTCGATGAAGAGCACAAGGAACTCGTTATGGGTATCCTTGAGGATCTCATTAGCATCTTCAAGCGCTTCAGTATTATCCCTAACGGCTCCCAGATGTACTACCTCAGTCGTTCGCAACCACCATTTTTGAGCAGTTTTATCTTTGACGTCTACACCGCCTACAACCCAGGCGAGGCCTGGCTCAAGGAGATGATCAATGTTGCCAAGCAAGAATACCAAACGGTTTGGATGGGCCAGCGCAAGCCAAACGCTCGCCAAGTGTACCGTGGCTTAAGCCGTTATTACGACTTCAACTACCTGCACGATATTGCTGAAACCGAAAGTGGCTGGGACATGACGCCACGCTTCAACCGTCACGCACTCAACTACCTGCCATGTGACCTCAATGCACTGCTATTTAAGTACGAAATGGACTTTGCACGGGCTGCTCGCATCTTCGGTGACAAGGCTGAGGCTGCTCGCTGGGAAGAGGCTGCCGAAGCTCGCAAGCGAACTATGGATGAGCTTATGTGGGATGCTGGTCGTGGTCTGTACTACGACTTCAACTATGTCAAAGAGCGTCGCGGCAATGTCAGCTCGCTGGCTTCTTACTATTCAATGTGGGCTGGTATGGCCGATGGCACGCAGGCTGCAGCAATGGTCAAAGCTCTCAAGCGCTTCGAGCAAAAGGGCGGACTTTCTACCACCGATAGTTTGCCGCTCCAGCAATACGTTCCCGGCTCCTTACCAACACAGTGGGCACATCCAAACGGTTGGGCGCCACTTCAATTCCTGGTCGTTAAGGGCCTCCAGCGCTACGGCTACAACGAAGACGCGCAGCGTGTTGCTACCAAATGGCTTACCAACAACCTCAACTGGTTCAACGAACACAACGAATTTATCGAGAAATACAACGTGGTCGCCCCTGAGAAGCCGCCAGCTAAGGGCGTCTATCCATCTCAGACTGGTTTTGGCTGGACCAACGCTGTCTTTGAACGCTTTTGCCAGGAATTTGTTGATGGCGACAAGCACATCGGTGCACCTCTTCCGTAGAACATCTTTGGTTTTTATTGCTGGGACAGCCCCAACCGGCGTACAATGGAGCTATTCAATATAGGGAGTAGTTTATGACAGCCGGTGTAATTTTCTTACTGATCGTCATCTTTTTCATTGTCGTTAACGGCATCCGAATTATCAACCAATATGAGCGTGGTGTTGTTTTCCGCTTGGGCCGTGTACGCGGTGGCGTCAAAGAGCCAGGTCTCCGTGTGATTATTCCAATCGTCGACCAAATGCGTAAGGTGAGCATGCAGATTGTAACGTTGCCAGTCGATTCGCAACAGATTATTACCAAAGACAACGTGTCAATTGACGTTGCAGCGGTAGCCTACTACCAAATCACCGATCCTGTTAAGGCAATTGTCGAGATCCAGAACGTAACATCTGCAACCTACCAGATTGCACAGACGACGGTTCGTAATATCGTTGGCCAGAGCACTTTGGACGAAGTTTTGAGCGATACCGCCAAGATCAACGAAGCCATCAAAAAGATTTTGGACGTTGCCACTGTAAAGTGGGGCGTTTTCGTGAGCACTGTTGAGCTGAAGGACATCAAGCTTCCTGAGAGTATGCAACGCGCTATGGCCAAGCAGGCCGAAGCCGAACGCGAAAAGCGCGCCAAGATTATTGCTGCCGAAGGTGAGCAGCTTAGTGCAACTAAGCTGGGTGAAGCTGCCGATATTATTGCCGCTCATCCTGTGGCATTGCAGCTCCGCAACCTCCAGGTTCTGAACGAAATTGCAGCTGAAAAGAACAGTACCATTGTGTTCCCGGCGCAATTTATGGACAGCATCGCGAGCATCAAGCAGTTCATGGGCAAAGAAAAGTAGCCTTTCCGGCGCAAGAGTCTTGAGTAACAGCGGTAAATAGTCTATAATAACCGCTGTTACCTTGACTAATGTGGCTCTTTAGCTCAGTTGGTAG
>CAZCCP010000024.1:0-4764 GCA_964497565.1 uncultured Candidatus Saccharibacteria bacterium | reverse complement strand
GCTTATCTACGAATACGAAGTAAAACAATCGCACATTTACAGGCACATGTATACAGGCGATTATGAGTATCGCGATGGCAACGAGTGCGGGAACCTGCCATCCATTTTCGCCAGAACTTTGAATAGTCGTAGCCATAACACTGGCTAAAATGCCGACCGCTAATAGAAAGAGGGTAGCAAAAACCTGTAATATAAATAGACCTACGAGCCAGCGGCGTCTATTGAGCAATATATCACTCCATGTATCGGCATTAGTTGAGCCAAGGTAGATACGGGCGCGCCGATGCAGATTTTCGGAGCTATACAAGCGCGTACCCCACCAGGGCATAAATGTAATTCGCCTTATGGGACGTGACCTGTCATTTTTCATGTTTTTATTTTACGACAAAATGTACGTCCTCCTTATTAATTAGCTGTCGGGAACGATTAGACGAGAGACAGGACTCGAACTTTTCCGTACTAAAAAGTCTACATTCATATCTGTAGACTTAGTCAAAGTGCTTGGCAGGGGTTCGTGGATAACTACCGAACTTTGGCAGCAGAAGTTGAGCACGATAAACAACGCATCCGAGGGCTACTCGACGGCTATTAGGTCAACTATTAGCTCGCAACAACCAAGGCTCAAAACTCTGTGGCACATCAGCTGCGCTCGGTACGGTTAGGTCGCCTTGCAGCCAGCCCAGGACGGCTGTGCGACCGCATTCCATACCCGCTTTGGCGAACGCCGCATTTACTTCCGGGTACAAACGGCCGTTGCTAAGCCGCAATAACTCATCAGTGTACTCTTCGAGTGGTGTAGGACTCGCACTAATGATTTCCGCGGGACTCTCCTGTTCAGTAGCGAGGTACTCTACATCACGCACGACCGCAAAGAAACGAGGATAATCAATAGTGTTACTTACCGTTCGCAGACGGAAAATATCTATATTCGGCCGCTTCGTGTCACGTGGAGCATAGCCCGCCTCTTCGGCTAGCTCACGCCAGATGGTATCTTCGGCAGAGTCAGGATTATCATGTCCGCCGTCAACATTGCCACTTGGCAAGCTTTTCGCCGACATCCCGTAGTAACGTCGGTTATTGTTAATTGTAAGAATTTGGGGACCACTCTCACCCTCTATTACAGGCAATATCGTAACAGCGCCTATACGCTTCACGAATATATAGGGCTCTTGTCGACCTTCAACGGGCTGCTCCTCAACACGAAATGGGCCTCGTTCGTATGCAGTAATCCTGGGTGCGTTTGCCATAATTACCAAATAATAACCTCTGACTCGCAAATCAGCAATTGTCTGAGTTTGCAAACATGTCATGCTAAGTACCATACTACTTAGCATGACAGAAAAGTTCGGCACAGACATTGGTGGCGTTCTAGCCACGCATGCGACATTAGAGTACTTAGAACAACCAGGACGGCATCTGGCCGTACCTGAGATTGAAGGCGCTTTTGATGCGGTCCGACAACTGAGGGAAGAAAAATTCGGTGACGAGGGATACGTCATTTCCATGTGCGATGAGCAGATTGAGGTACGGTCGCGTGAATGGTTGACGCACACAAACTTTGTGAAGCGTACAGGTATAGGATGGGATCAGATTATTTACTGTCGAACATTTGCAGAGAAAGCGCAGATTGCCGGAAAGCTAGGACTGACACACTTTGTCGATGACCGTCTGGAGGTCATGGGAGACTTTAATAATGAAGAGCGCCTGTATCTGTTTCAGTCAAATACGCAAGAACGCGCACGATTTAGTCAGCATCTGCACAAGGTGCTAGAAGTGCAGAGCTGGCGAGAGATTGTGGCTGACATTCTACACAGCGGCAACTTAGAGTAGGCCAAATAGAATAACCGAACTTTATCGTAGCAAAAAAAATCTACAAACATATCTGTAGACTTGGTTAAATTTTTCATGGCAGGAGTGTCAGTTCTGGAACCAAACTTTTGCGAAGGAATTAAACCGGGTCGATGTGCAAGAACTACGTACACTTTTAGACGATGTCGAGAAATTGGGTCTGTGAAAGCGTTTGAGACGTGCGTCGAATACTTCACGCAACTGTTCATAGTATTCGGTTGAGTCATGTTCAATATGAATAGACTTTTTGCAGCTCACAACCATGCCAGAACGCCAATATTTGACCTATATAGTATTTATGTCATCATAATACTATGCGCGAGTCCTCGTTATTCACTATTCAAGATGCCCTAGATCCCATTCTAGAATCTATGCGACTTCTTCCAGCCCGCGAGAATACTTACCCGAACAACTCGGAAATCACACCCCTTGAGTTGCCATCCGTATATGCCGCAGATGATATCGCCTATACTGCCGCTGCCGAATATTTTCAAGCCATTATTCCAAATATTGGAGTAACACCCCTGAGCAATGAAGGAAGTAATGCTATTGTCATGAACGATAGTCACTTTGTCTATAAAGTCTTCCGCGGCGTATACGAGGGCTATGGAAAAATAGAAAATGAGGCGGCAGCACTCTCGGTACTGGGCCGTGAAGGTATTAGCCCGAATCTTGTCGGGCTTCTTGATAGTACGCTGCCCTCACGACTGGCTCCCCAAGATAGAAGAGGCGATTATTCGCCTCTGTTCGGTAGCAAAATAATGATTCCGCGTATCGAAACAGCTGGCCAACTGCCCGTCATCATAGCCGAGCGAAGACACATTGCAGGCATTCAAGAACTACCCACTGACATCCTGGGACGAGAATTTAACCGTTTTGCTCAAGCCGCCCTAAAGCATAATCTCATATATAATGATTGCAGGTTTCATTACGATGAGCAGCATAATCAAGCCGTAGTGGTTGATGTAGGTGACGTGTTTCAGCCATCTAAAACAGGCCGAAGCCTTTTTCATGCAAGCGAAGGGCCAGAAGATCTCAGTCGCTATACGCATGAGCAAATTTGGCAAGCCTGGCTTATATCGGATGTTTTTGGTCATTTTGCACCTGGAGCGGTAAATGAAGTGCCGAATATTGAACAGACAGCTAAAATACTTGAGACACATGGATTAGACGGATTGCATCCTCTTCTGCATAAGTGTCGCGAGAATGCGTCGATATAGGGATGATTGAAAATGCAGCACACTCGTGCTACAATCTAGATATTAAGACGAGAAGCGCCCCGAACGGTTAGTTGCCTAAGGAAGCTTCTCTTTTTTATTATTTGATTTTACGTTTGATGTCGGCGTCATCGAGATAGGCAAAATACCTGATACCTATCGATTTATAGAGTGACGAGCGGTAACGTCTGTTAGGGAACAGAATTTTCTCAAATTTATTCTGCTCAATCAAAAAATCAACAAGCATTTTATAGTCGCCGTCACCGGATACTAGTATTATTTTGTTAAACTTTTCTTTAAGGTAAAGCCGTTTCATGATTGAGAAAATGATGTCGGCGTCAACGTTACCTTTCTTCTTACCAAGCATCGCGCTGTTATGTTCACGGAAGACAAGAATAAATCCCGCCTTTTGAATAGACTCGTATAGCTTCTCAATGTTAGCGCCGTCCTGAACATAGCCTAAATAATAGTATGCGTCTTCAATATTGTACTTCGATCTTAGATAAGTACGGAAACGAGCAAGATTGATAGTCCACTGCGGACTACTCTTGGCAGTGCCCATATACAAGTTCTGGCCATCAATATAAGCAATGTTTCTTGGCGCAGGGCTCATCTTGTTATTATAACAAAACTTCAGCTTTTAACGTTGTGTGTTAGAGTTGCACACTACGTTTTCTAGGAAACATCGAAATAAAGTTTGGTTAGAATAGTTGAATCTTAACTTGGCAGGAAGTACGTCCCGCGTTGGAAACCCCTTGTTATCTGATTTCATTCTGAATGCCAGGAGGCTGGAGATAATCGGATTCGTTTTATAAGAGCTAGAGGATCTATTCCTTGGCGCAGATAGCTAGAATATGCGTATCTGGACTATCTAGGTCTTGCAGCCCGATGGCTACACAAGTATTTCCAATGCCTTGCACAGTAACGAGAGCAGTCTGACCCGCTACGGACTCAGGAGTAATTGCTTCGTCACATATTGCCCCGCCGTATTTCCCAGCTTCGACTGCCGACTGACTCACTCCGAGCGGTTTGGCTACAGCTTTCATGTTCAGAGCTGGTTCAATCTCCGTGGGCGGAATCCATAGATCAGGACGCTCCGCCTTGCAGGTCACCTTCTTTGGCTGTGGTGAAGTGCTACTACTTGTGGTCGTGCGGTTGTCTTTTTCTGTGCTACCGCTACACCCGGCAATGCCAAGCCCAAGAGTTAGGGCTACTGCCACAATTCGTTTCGAAGTCATAAATTCACCCATCTTCAAGTCCCTTCAGTTACAAATGTCTACTGTAGCAAGCTCGACTTGGCTTGTAAATGTATATAGCGTTATCTCGGCTAGGGTGTTCATTCAAAATATCCTTAGCTGCCCAGTCGCCTTCGGCAGGGGTTCGAGAACAAGACAAATGCCTCAAAATTTGAGGCATTTTCGTATCTGTTATTCGACTTGGCAGGAGTGTCAGTTCTGGAACCAAACTTTTGCGGAAGACTATGATCAGGTAGAGGTGGATGAAATTCGTGCTAGGCAAAAATAATGGCGAGGAGGGGCAGAAGTGTTCGAATTATAACTTTTGCGAATGAGTTGGACTTTAAAGGCGCAGGACTAGAAATTTATACAAAATAATAAAAGTGGTGTCTGAGACTTTTTGTGCAACTACCGTAATTACTTCAACACCTTCGCAACATCTCAAGCGGTGTTCTGCACTGTAT
>CAZCCP010000023.1:0-5331 GCA_964497565.1 uncultured Candidatus Saccharibacteria bacterium | reverse complement strand
AGGTGATTCTGCCCTTAGTAAGATCATAAGGGGTCAACTCAACCGTAACGCTGTCGCCAGGCACGATACGAATATAGTGTTTTCGCATCTTACCAGCCACGTGAGCTATGATTTGATGGCTGTTTTCGAGCTCAACACGAAATTGAGTACCTGGTAAGGTCTCAATGATGGTTCCCGTTAACTCGATTACTTCTTTATTGGCCATAAATATAACTTCCTTAGATTATACCAGCTCAAATCTGTAATTACAACAGTTTTCATCTGGGTTTAATTGTTTTCTATAAATTCAGCGATAGGCATGTGAACAAGCACCGGCCTGGCATCGGGATTCTCAAATGGGTCAGGAAGTATTGGCAGCTCCGTGACCTCAAAACCAAACGCCCTGTGTGCGGTTTGACCAAGACGCGCATACGTGATGCTCGCAAGCGCCATATCGGCTGCCGTATCCGTTTCTCGCAGGTACTGAGCCGCCTCGCGCAACGATTGACGTCCATATGCTATATTTGCATGCTCTGGGCCTACCTCAAGTAAATGTATACTCATAAATGACTCGCCTTGCTCAAGAACTTTGGCGCCATCTTCAGTGTTGACATCAATAGGTGCTGTGGCTTCACGAAGCGCAAAAGCACCACACACCTTATAGCCTAGCGCCGTAAGCTCGTCTTTGGGCTTGCCACCATCGACACTGCTGTCATCACGTTCTGTTTTGCCCGTTATCTCAGAAATTGCCTGGCTCAATGCCGGTGCAACTTCCTGTGCATATTGTTGATAGGTTTCAAATACTGGTCGTTTAGATATATGTGTATTGCTCATCTGGCGAGTATATAAGCATAAGCTACGCATGTCTAACGCAAAGCTTCGGGGACGTGTGCTACGCAGCTTATAACTGGTCCATGATCCTCATGATATATTTGGCAGGAATGAGGTCAGGTGGAGCACAAACAGGCATCGAATCCTTCGCGCGAGTTGCCCAGGTATCAAGTACAGCTGGGTGGAGTGCTCTGCCCAGCTTCTCATTAAAATAATCCTGCATATTCGGCAGTAGCTGGGTATATTCTCTGTTATCTACAACCTATTCCCATTTTTTTGCACGAATCGCCTGGTCAGCTGCTTCCCGCGTCAAGGCCAGTTCGCTGAAGTCGTGTACCGTTATGCCATCCACGGTGTATCCATAGTTATCAAGCTTGAAAATATCATCGAAGAGACCGCGAGCGATTAACCGTTGTTGTAGCCGCGCGTAGTCATCAATAAGCCTCATTAGATGTGCGCCGTTCGACGTTTGAGATCCACTTGGGATAAGTGGCGTAATAGACGGCGAATAGTCTTGAGAATAGCTCGGGAAGAATGTCTTGCAAATGATATATTTACCTTCGTCGTAGATACATAACGGCACAACTTGAGAAGGGTCGTACCTGAAATCCGACATGGACTGTCGAGGACGGCCAATTAGCGTGTAGAGTTCACGGTCATATTGTGCTTGTGCGAGCGTTCCAACCGCGTGTATTTGTCTGGAATCAATAAGATGACTTACCTTGGCTGTACGATCTTCGAAATCAACGCTCATACCCTCAACGGCAAGCGAAACCTGCGAACGTAGTAAAGGTATCTTCAGCACCCGGGGTGCCGGCTCATCATTTCCCCAAATTGTAAGCTGTTCCTCTTCAGGGCCGGTAAGCATCCCTACAACATATTGTGCACCAACCCCTACAATTGAAAATTGCTCGGGTAGGTCTTGAGGTGTTTCAAGATCATCCGAGCAATATTCGATCATAGCACTATTCTTATACTAGGCTTTGCGAGCAGGAAGCAGGCTAAAGCGTCGCTTCTTTGGACTTTCGATCTCATCAGGATCGTCATGGAAAAAGTCAGGCTGCGAGTACTGATCGTAGGTGACCATAAGGGCGCGTGATTCGATAGCACGTAATGTTTCGAGTGATACTGATACAAGGATCAGGACGCTTGTACCACCCAGCGCGATGTTCGAACTAATGAACACCTGAGCAATGATCGGCACGATGGCTAGCAAGCCAAGGCTGAATGCACCGAATAGGGTCAAACGGTTCACCACTTTACTAAGGTATTTCTCGGTCATAGCACCCGAGCGAACGCCTTCGATGAAACCGCCTTGCTTCTGAAGGTTCTCGGAGATTTCCTTACTGTTGAACGTCACGCTGGTATAGAAGAACGTGAAGATGAACACGAGTAAGAAATACGTTACTGGGTAGATGAACGGCTTCCAGCCGCCGGCAGCAAAGGTTGTTGCAGATGGGGTCTGGAACCAGGTAGTCAGGTTGGCACCGATACTTTGCATATGAGCGCTTGCTGAGCCGCTCATGAGCTGGCCGACAAAACTCGGCACACTCAAGAATGCAACAGCGAAGATGATCGGCACAACGCCTGCAGTAATAAGCTTGATAGGTAGAACTGTCGTGATACCGCCGTAGGTGCGGTTACCCTGGACGCGTTTGGCATAGTTGACCGTGAGGCGCCGGGCGGCCTCATTGAGCATTACGACCAGCCAGGTGAGCAGCACGACCGATACCAGTAATATCAAACTCGTAATAAATGCTGACTTGCTAATTGGCAGTTGGTGGCCAAAGAGTTCCCACTTGTTACTCTTGTTGAATACAGATGCAGCGATGCCGCTAATTGTTGATGGCAGACCGCTCACGATACCTACGGTAATAAGGAGTGAGATACCGTTACCGATACTTTGCTCAGTTACGAGCTCACCGAGCCACATAAGGAGCATTGAGCCACCAGTTAGAGCGGCAACCATTAGTACCCATTGCATGAACGATGTATTGGCTGTAATGTCGCCCACACCGCCAAGGCTAGAGGCTGATTGGCGTACGAGGTAAATCGCACCAATAGACTGAATAATCGCCAGTGGGAACGTAATCATACGTGTCATCTGGTTGATCTTCTTTTGTCCGTACTCACCTTCCTTGTGCAAAGCTTCTAGGCGTGGAATTGCCTTCGTGAGAAGCTGCATGATAATAGAGGCGTTAATGTACGGCCCAAGACCAGCGATCATAATTGAGAAGTTAGCCAGCGCCCCGCCAGACAAAACGTTAATAAAGCTTAGGAGTTGCGAGCTGCTAGATGAGGTAAATACGGTCTCTAGCACTTGCTTTAATGTTTGAGGGTCACTTAGTGGCACTGGAATGTGTGCCAAAATGCGAAACACAATTAATATACCCAAAACGGCGAAAATGCGCTTGCGCATATCTTTGTGCTTCAGTGAGCGCCCGATAACTTTCCAATTCATGTTTTTTCTCTACCCTCTCGGCCTGATTATTATGCCTTAGTATACCAGAGGAGCTCCCGCGTGGGCAGCTCCTCTGGTGACAAACTAGTCTTCTTGCTTCGTGTCTGAAGCAGGACGAGCAGTGATGGCAACCTTTTCAAAAGTACCGCCTGCTGTTTCAATAGCAGCGATTGCAGATGCGCTAGCACCTTGCAACTTAACAGTAACCTTCTTGGTTACATCACCCTTAGCGATAAGCTTGATACGTACGAATGGGCTTGAGATCAAACCTGCTTCGGCGAATGCAAAGCTATCTGCAGTCTTGCCAGTGAACTGGTCGAGCTGACCAGTGTATACGTTCTCAGCCTTGAGCTTGTGTGAACGGAAACCCTGGAGCTTAGGAAGACGCTGTGCGAGTGGGTTCTGACCACCTTCGAAACCTGGACGCTTTTTAGCACCAGTACGAGACATCTGACCCTTTGTACCACGACCGGCGGTTTTACCCTGACCAGCTGCGATACCACGACCAACGCGCTTGAGGCGCTTTGGAGTGTTGGTGACAAGTTCGTTATATTTCATATCTACGCCTCACTCTTAGCTGTTTTTGCAGCTTTCTTGTTAGCTTGAGTAGTTACCCAAGTGTGTGCTGGAGCGATACTCTGAAGTGCAGCGATAGTTGCGTAAGCAATGTTAGCCTTGTTGGTAGAACCAAGTGACTTAGACAATGCGTTGCTAATACCAGCTACTTCAAGAACAGTACGTACCACACCACCAGCGATCAAACCGGTACCAGGGCTAGCAGGCTTAACGAGGATGCGAGCACCACTCACCTTAGCTTCTGATTCGTGAGGGATAGTACCCTTGTGTACAGGTACGAGGATCATGTGCTTCTTGGCTACTTCGGTAGCTTTTGTAACTGCAGCAGTCACGTCAGCGCCCTTAGCAAGGCCAACACCGATCTTGTGCTTGCGGTCACCCACTACAACGAGTGCGCGGAAACGGAAGCGACGGCCGCCCTTTACCACACGAGCAACGCGGTCGATGTGCACAACGCGCTCATCAAACTGCTTTTCCTCTGGTGCGATTTCTGGACGACGACCACGACGGTCACCACCGCGTTGACCCTGAGGGCCACGTGGAGCTTGTGTCTGTGGAGTTTGTGCGTTTGTGTTCTCAGCCATAATTAGAATTCCAATCCTGCGTTACGAGCAGCATCTGCCAAAGCCTGCATGCGACCATGGTACAAGCGGCTACCGCGGTCAAAGACGACTGCCTTTACCTTGGCGGCTTTTGCTTTTTTAGCGATTTCACCACCGACCCAAGCAGCACGTTCAGTCATAGTGCCAGCAGCTGCTTTGGTACCAACAGTTGATACGTAAGCAACAGTTTTGTGCTGGGTGTCATCAATGATCTGAGCTGTGATGTGGCGGTTGCTAATGTTGACGCTAAGGCGAGGGCGTTCAGTCGTACCCGACACCTTGGCGCGAACGCGGTTCTTGCGAAGTACGCGATTCTGTAATTTGTGTGCAAGTTTGTCCATACGTTTACCTACTTGTCCTTACCTGATTTACCACTCTTGCGGATGATAACTTCATCTGCGTACTTGATGCCTTTACCCTTGTAAGGTTCAGGCTTCTTGAGAGCGCGAATTTCTGCAGCTACCTGGCCTACTTGCTGCTTGCTGATGCCAGTAACGGTAATAGTGTTCTGTTCAACAGTAGCAGTGATGCCTTCAGGCAGTTTGTAAATAACATCATGTGAGAAACCGAGGTTAAACTTAAGGTCAGTACCTTGAAGCATTACACGGAAACCAACACCGTTGATCTCGAGCTTCTTAGAGAAGCCTGTTGATACACCGTTGACCATGTTATTTACGAGTGCGCGCATAAGACCGTGCTTAGCACGAATCTTAGGCTCGTCGTTTTCACGAGCAACAACAACTTGGTTGTCCTCTGTGACAACTGTGACACCTGGCATCGTGAACTGCTTGAGGGTACCCTTAGGGCCAGTTACAGTTACGAAATCTGGGTCGACAGTGATTGTCACACCACTTGGGATTTGGATGGGTAGTTTTCCTACTC
>CAZCCP010000022.1:0-5996 GCA_964497565.1 uncultured Candidatus Saccharibacteria bacterium | reverse complement strand
AGCAAGTTGCCGTTTCCGCACAGTCAGATATTACCTGGGAGGACCAAAATTCAGGGCAATGTACAACAGATAGTTGTGTAAAACTAACCGATGATCTCGTCACCAAGATTGCGAGCCGACCGCATGTGGCAGGCATCTCGCGCCAAACAAATATGTGGCAATTCCAGGCTATGATTTACGGCAATCAGAAATTGCGGTTACAGCAGATGGTTGCCTATGACGCCAATGATGTTATCACGAGCAATGTCCTCGCCGGTCGTGACTTGAGCCCTGCAGATAAGTCCGGTGTGGTTACTATTACCTCGGATTATGCCGACAAATTGGGCTTCAAACACAATTACAAAGCCCTGATTGGCAAAACTGTCAGTTTGTACACCGAGAACTACTACACAGGTGTAGGTTCTGACCCGCTTAAGGCATATCAAGACCAGGCGGCGTGGTTCCAAGCACACCCTAACGCCGATGGTCGCGACTATAAGGCTGCCCCGGTTAGTGTACCCGCTACTATTGTCGGTATTACCGATGCAGTTAGGGATCGCTACATGGTGCGAGTGCCTCTGGATTGGGCACGAGGCATGCAGCTCAATCAGTCCTATCAAGTAACGCGCGAAGCTCAAGACGCTGCACGTACGCAATGTATGAAGACGCCTCACAATTGTCCGCAAGCTCAGCCAACGTTAACAACCAGCGACGAACTGGCCAAGAATGGCTATTCATCGCTTATCGTCAAAGCCGATCAGGCGTCTAACGCCGCGGCCGTCGCCAAAGATTTGCGGAACACGTACAAGGTTGGTGCAGCTGACGCTCAGACCGAAATCCAGCAACAACTAGCTATCTTTAACATACTTGGCGCAGTATTGGGCGGCATCGGTGGCATCGCCTTGGTCGTTGCTGCTGTCGGCGTCGTAAACACCATGGTGATGGCAATATTGGAGCGTACCCGAGAAATCGGTGTGATGCGTGCAGTGGGCGCCCGTCGCTCGGTTGTCAGTAGGCTCTTTACTTTTGAAGCCTCGTTACTTGGTTTTATCGGTGGGGTTGTAGGTTTGGGCGTGGGCTATGGTCTCATCCTTATCGCCAACCCGCTCATCAACAACCAACTCAAGTCTAATAATATTCAGAGCACTAATATTGTGACGCTACCCCTTTGGCTTATCCTTGGGGTCGTGGCTATCACCACTGTTATCGGTTTGCTTGCTGGCCTCTATCCGGCACGTCGAGCGGCCAAGCTTGACCCAGTTGAAGCACTTCACTACGAATAAGTACGTTTAGGCTGCAAGATAGTTCTGGAGTTTTCGCGTAAAGCGTTGCATGTGCGGATCAAAGATCGCAGGGTGAGATTCTAGGATTTCGTCAAAGGTGAACCATGCCATATCGGTGAATTCTCGGCGATCAAAATCAAGAGACGCATGGATGTCGCCCCGAAGTATATACCAGAGGCTGACATCGGTGTGCCCAGCAGTTAGGCCCACCGTTTCGGTGACTGTTATGAAAAACGGATGTTCATTGCCCTTTAGAAAAACAGCATCAAGATTAACTTCCTCCCTGGCTTCGCGGATGACCGTATCTTTAGGGTGCTCGTTAAGCTCAACATGTCCGCCAGAAGGTAGCCACAACTGGGCTTTGATGTGATCCCCTAGCAGGAGGCTTTTGTGGTCCGGGTCGATTACGACGAAGTAGGAAACCAAATGCTTGGGTGGCTTATCTGGCTTGGTGATGCGAAAAATGTTTGCTCCGCTGGCAACCCATGCCGTGGCGTCATCGATGTGCGCTTGTTCAAGCGCATCATATGGTTGAATGGCTGCAATTTCATCTGTAATCAGAGATGTAATGGTCGATGTTTTCATGGCTCTCGTTTCTTTATCCGTAGACTACGTGTAAAGCAGGCCGGAGGCAAGATCATTTTCGACAACATATGAGGCTGTAGTTGACAGCAATCAAGCACGACAGGCTTGTCTCTCGCGGCATAAAGGCGACAAGACTTGTTCTCTGTATGAGAGAGACCGTCACAGGCGGTCTCTCGTACTTTTCGTCAAGTCTCGTGCAAACTACAGCCATAAAAAAGACCCCACGCGAGGTGAGGTCCTTTTTATGGTAGCGGCGACAAGACTTGAACTTGTGACCCCCGGCTTATGAGTCCGATGCTCTAACCAGCTGAGCTACGCCGCCATATTGTCCCGGAATGTTGTTCCGTAAATACAAAGGTTAATATAGCATATTCCGCATCTGTTGGCTATACCTATCTGTTGGTTTCTCGGGGAAACTATTTGATGATGTCCAGGCGTGCGCCAATGGCTAAATGGTCGGATGCGTTCACTTCAGCGAAGCTCTCTGATGCACTAAAGAATGTAGGCGGATAGAGGATATGATCGAGCTGTTCACTATCGTAGCCAATGACGGTTGTTGGCACATCGACTGCCTGCCGAAGTGCATCATCTACAAAAAGCTCAGGGAAGGCCTGCTGGACCGGTACACCTCGACTATTGAAGTCCCCCGTAACAATTGTAGGAACATGCTTGGGGTTATCACCGAGAACATGCAAAAGTTCCTCGCGCAGCGGCTTGAAATCAGGCTCATCAACCCGACGGCCAAAATGATGAAATGGAAAGTACGAGAAGTTGACGAGAGCAACTTCGGTGCCGTCGACGTCGAGGTAGACACGCTGACCGCCCTTGTCGAACATCACCCAGTGATCGCCGTTAGGGCGGTCTACTTCGAGCTTAGGGCTTGGAATTGTAAATTCTTCCTGGCTGATAATCGGGTAACGGCTAATGACTGCCATGCCAAGCTGTTTGCTCGAATCGAGATGCGACTCGCTGAGCGCTAGCGACGCATGATGTTTTAGCCCAAGCTCGCCGGCGATGCGAGCAACCATTTCACTGTGTGTTTTATCTTCAAGATGTACCTCGCTCAAGCTCAGGACATCGATAGCCCTACCCTTGAAATAATTGATGTAGCTGTCGAGTGACACCTTGCTAAAGAGCATTTCACCATATTTTTGACCTGCAAACACGAGGCCACCGCTAACGTTGGAGTACATGATATTCATGCGGCTAGTATACTCTGGGTTGCCTAAATAAGGCGAATAATTTGCGCGTTGGGAATGAGTAGCTTCTCGATGGGTTTTTGGAACTCAGCGTTTGCTGGCAGCCCTTCGATAGCGCGACGGAGCGCCCGGCCAAATGTGCCATGGCCTACAACGAGGATGCGTTCCTCGGGCCTGTCATATATATGATTGAGTACGTTGGCGGCGCGCATCTGAAGCGCCTCAACAGTTTCGATGGATTCAACGTTTTCCATATCTTGGCGAGTGTTGCCGGAGTCAAAGAAGTGTCCTTTTGCGATGCCCGTCAGCTTGCCCCAATTGCGTTCAACTAGTGAAGGCAAGAGCTCAATATCATGTATCGAGTAGTCGAGTTCATCGGCGATAAGACGGGCAGTTTCGTGTGCACGAGGCAGCGGCGAGCTGAGGATGCGGTCAAATTCCAGACCACGCTCGCGAGCGTCACAACCCGCCGCAGTAGCTTGCCAGCGACCGCTATCTGTCAGCTGGGCCTCGAGCGGACTCCATATACCTGCAGCATTTGCTTCACTCTCCCCATGGCGAACGAAGTACAGCTGCATCATATATTAGGCCTCACGCTCCTTGAGCCACTGTGCGCATTCATGCCAGGCAGTATGGTGATTGTCGATAGTTTTGCCTTCGGCATATATTTCAGCGAAGCTGTGTTTGCCGCCGTCAAAAGACACGATGGTGTTGTGGGGGTAAGGAGACACTCCGCGAATTTCACGTAGCATTACACCTTTGATATCAACAGTAAAGAGCACTTGCTCGATCTCATCCTGATAGACAAGTACCTGGCGCAGGATAATTTCACGGTCCTCAAGGGTGCCCGTGAGGCGTAGCCAATCTTCTGGCGTAAACCAGTGGTTCATAGATTTCATATATGGTCCAGGGAAGCCTTTGAGGGCTGGGATAACCCACGTGTCATCAGTCACGACGACAGGATGACCGAGTTGTTCAAATGCCTTCTGGGCTTTGTCACGGGCTACAGGTTCGCCAGTTTCGGCTTGGATTTCTGGAATGTCGAGCGCTGCTTCTTGGGAGAGCTCTTGGCCAAATTCACGGCAAATCTTCTCAGCAAGGTGAAATTTAAGGTCGTTACCGGTCACAAAGGTCAGCGTGTTCATATCTGTTACAATTGTACAGCATGAAGCCTGAAATCAAGCCTGGAAAATATATCATTGCCGTATCCGGTGGTATTGATTCGATGGTGCTCTTGGATGCTCTAGCAAAAGACCCAACACTTGAGCTGATCGTAGCTCATTTTAATCATGGTATCAGGACTGATAGTGATGAAGACGAGGTGCTCGTTTCTAACGGTTCTCATGAACGTGGATTGCGCTTTGTATCTGAAAAAGCTCACTTGGGTCCAGGTGTTAGCGAAGACATTGCTCGGATCGCTCGCTACAAGTTTTTGCACCAAATACGTGTTGAGAATAACGCACAGGCAGTTATTACTGCGCACCACCAAAGCGACGTTCTGGAAACGATGATTATTAATCTAATTCGGGGAACGAACCGCAAGGGGTTGGCCTCGCTTCGATCGCACGACACCGTTATCCGTCCGCTCCTCCATGTTTCTAAAGATGAAATTCGCGCATATGCTCGCGAACACGCGGTCCAGTGGCGTGAAGACAGTACCAACGCTGACCTGCGATATCTCCGCAATTATCTGCGCCGCCAGATTATGCCCAACCTGTCAGCTGACGCCCGTGAGCAATTGCTCGCGATCAATGCGAGGGCACGTGAGCAGAATCAGGCTATCGATGAGCTTGCTCACGAAGTCCTCGTTAGTATGGGCGATGCCGAGCGGCTTAATCGCCAGATGTTTATCATGTTGCCACAGGTGGTCGCCAAAGAGATCATGGCTCGCTGGCTGAGACTCAACGAGGTACAGGATATCTCAAAGCAACAGATCGAGCGCTTGGTAGCGGCAGCCAAAACTGGTCGTCTACACGCCACCTATGATATCGATAGGCTTAAAATTATGAATATTAGCCGGAAATTCCTCGAAATAACATCGCGCGACTCTCGTAATAGCGTTATATAGGTGTATAATGCTCTCGTATGGACAATAAAAAAGGTTTTCGCTCAAGTAACACTAAAGGGGGGAATGGGCGCCGCGGCTTCCGCAATGCGGGTTTTGTTGCGCTACTGATCCTTTTCGGTTTGATTATCTTTGCGGCGTACGGGCAGCCAAGCACGCTCAAGACAATTCCATTGTCTGAAGCTGTCAGCGAGGCAAACAGTGGTCATTTTCAGAAAATTGAAGTGGACAGTAACCAGCTTACTATCACGAAAAAAGGCGCTGACCACCCAACGCTTAAATCATATTCAGACCCTAATGCTAGCTTAAAGGACCAGGGCTTCGATACTAAGAAGACCCAGGTTGCCTTCAAGCAGCAATCTTCAAACGGCTCGTTATGGGAAAATGTCGCTTTGTCGATTTTGCCTGTAATCGTGATAAGCGTCATTCTGTTTATCATGTTGCGCAGTGCCCAGGGCCAAGGCAACCAGGCAATGAGCTTTGGTAAGAGCCGCGCTCGCCTCTATGGCAACGAAAAAGACAAAGTTGTCTTTGGTGATATCGCAGGTTCTGCAGAGGCCAAGCAAGACCTCCAGGAAGTTGTTGAATTCCTCAAGTACCCTAAGAAGTTCGCCAACGTTGGCGCTCGTATTCCTAAGGGTGTACTGCTCGTAGGTCCTCCAGGTACCGGTAAGACTATGCTTGCTCGTGCTGTTGCCGGCGAAGCAAACGTGCCTTTCTTCAGTATCTCAGGTTCCGAGTTTGTTGAAATGTTCGTGGGCGTTGGTGCATCTCGTGTGCGTGACCTCTTTGCTAAGGCCAAGAAAAACGCTCCATGTATCATCTTCGTCGACGAAATTGACGCAGTCGGTCGCCGCCGTGGCTCAGGCATGGGTGGTGGTCACG
>CAZCCP010000021.1:0-6478 GCA_964497565.1 uncultured Candidatus Saccharibacteria bacterium | reverse complement strand
CCAAGCTTAATTTTCTTGAGCTTCAGAGCCTTGCGCTGTGTGCGAATAATCGCTTTTGCACGGCGCTCGCGCTTACTGATAGGCTTTTCGAAATATTGCGCTTGTTTTACAACTGCAATAACACCAGCTTGCTGTACTTTACGGTTAAAGCGACGAAGCAAGTTTTCCAGTGATTCTTTTGAGTCTTTACGTGTAACTTGTATCATTTCGTTCCTTATTCTACTGTAACAGAGACGTTTTTGCAAGTAGTCAGATGAGGAATCTAGACTACTTGCTTTTTCTGCGCAGCACGTTGGCTCTTCAGCACAATGCTTTGCAACTCTTTAAAGATTGGGAATTGCTTGTTTGTATGATAAATTTTGGTGTTTCCCTGCTTTTCAGAGATTAGGAAGCCCACTTTTTCCAAGCGCTTTAATTCGCGCTGAATATTGCCAGCATCCTCTTTGATAAGCTTTGCCAATCCCCGGACATGCGTCTTGAAGTCGGGGTACTTTGCGTAGATTACGATAATCTTACGACGAACTCTGGAAGTGATAAATACATCTAACATAAATCTTCTATATTGTTATTAGAACAACGTAACCTAATTTCAGTATATCGAACGGGTTTGGTCATTACAACTTTTACAACTATATATTTTAAACTAAGGAAACTCTATAATGCAACCATGCATTATGTGGAAATTCTGGTAGCTGATCAAAGCTACCATGGCAATGAGGCCCTAACGTACGAAAGTGAGACCCCACTTTCGAAGGGCTCTTTGGCATTTGTACCCCTGAGGAACAAGCAAGTATTGGGCGTTGTGACAAAGAGCACCCAGACCAACCCGTCCTTCAAAACAAAATCAATTATTAGTGCCCCATTATTGCCTGCATTGCCTGTCCAACTCATTAATCTGCTCGAATGGATGCGACTATATTACCCTGCGCCTCTTGGTGTTTCTGTACAACAATTGCTTCCGCGAGCGCTGCCAAAGCGTGAAATCAAGCCGCTAGCCCTACCAAAAGAGCTAGATGCCTCGCTTCCACCCTTAACCAAAGATCAGGAAAAAGCGGTTGCCCTCTTTCAGCCTGAAGGCCTTCATATCCTGCATGGTGATACGGGCACAGGTAAAACTCGCGTATACATTGAGCTCGCTAAGCGCCAGATTGAGCAAGGCAAGTCAGCGATTATCCTTACGCCAGAAATTGGCCTTACTTCTCAGTTGAGCAATAACTTTCAACATGTCTTCGGCAAGCGAGTTGTAGTGGTGCACTCTCAGCTGAGCGAAAGTGTCAGGCAGAAATTGTGGGCCACAATCTTAAGCGAAGAAGAGCCTGTGATCATCATCGGACCCCGCTCAGCACTCTTCTCTCCTGTTAAGAACCTCGGACTCATTGTTGTCGACGAATCGCATGAGACAGCCTATAAACAGGATCAGAGCCCCTACTACAACGCCATTCACATTGCCGGCAAGCTCGGCGCGCTGTGGAAAATAGCAGTTGTACTTGGCTCTGCGACGCCATCGCTCGCGGACTACTATGTGGCTGCGGAGAAGAAACGGCCCATCATACGAATGACAGCTACGGCATCGGGTGACGAGCATACGCGAACTATATCTGTTGTTGACCTGAAAGATCGGAACAAGTTTACCCATAAATCCCATCTTTCAGACGAGCTTATAAAAGCGGTAAAGAATACGATGTCTCGCGGAGAGCAGTCATTGCTCTTTCTAAATCGTCGCGGTACTGCAAGAGTTGTGCTCTGTGACGACTGCGGCTGGCAAGCACTTTGCCCGCACTGTGACCTACCCCTGGTTTACCATAGTGATACACACAATATGCGTTGTCATAGTTGCGATTTTCAGTCCAGACCACCCCTTAGCTGCCCTGATTGCCACAATACATCTGTAGTTTTCAAGAGCGTTGGCACAAAGGCTATCGAGGATGAGGTCATCCGCCTCTTCCCTGGAGCACGTGTACAGCGTTTCGATACTGACAACAAAAAAACTGAACGTATTGAGCAACACTACGATGCAGTACGAAATGGTGAGATAGACATCTTGATTGGCACCCAAACGCTCGCTAAAGGCTTGGACCTGCCAAATCTTGGTCTTGTGGGCGTTGTCCTAGCCGACACCAGTCTATACGTGCCAGATTTTAGCTCCCAAGAGCGAACATACCAACTGCTAAGCCAAGTCATTGGGCGAGTAGGTAGGGGGCATCGCGATAGTCATGTTGTTATTCAAACCTACAACCCCGACAGCCCTCTCCTGCGGGCGGTGCTGGAGAACAATTGGAGCGTTTTTTACAACGATGAGCTACGCGAAAGAGAACAATTCATATTTCCCCCTTTCTGTTATCTTCTCAAAATATGGTGTCAAAGAGCTACGCAGAAAGGAGCGCAGGAAGCAGCAATAAAACTTGCCGGGTCGTTGCGAAAATCTGGGTTAAAAATTATTGTTGAGGGCCCTGCTCCTTCATTTCACGAAAAGGTTAATGATAAGTTCGAGTGGCAGCTAATCATCAAAGCAAAGCAACGAGGTGAGCTGCTTAAAGTCATTAGCGAGCTGCCGGCAAATTGGCGACACGATATCGATCCTATGAACCTGTTGTAATACCCCTTACAGATACGGTATACTGTTTGGCAATGACCAAAAACGATATTATTTCTTTGCCAAATCCCCATTTACGTCAACGCTCACAAAAAGTTGGAATCGTTGATGAAGCAGTAAAAAATCTCATTCAAGGTATGAAAAATGCCACTATCGATTGGGAGGAAAGCCGCGAGCATGAAGTAGGTGTAGCCTTAGCAGCAGTTCAAGTTGATAGCTTACTGCGTATTGTTGTTATCCGTAACGATTTCGACAACAAAGACGACCATAGCTTCACCGTTTTCATTAATCCAATCATTGCAAAATACGAAGGCGCGATCGAAGAGGACTATGAAGGCTGTCTGAGCGTACCGGATGTGTACGGTAAGGTGCCTCGCCATACAAAAGTACGCATCAAGGCTCAAGATGAAGAAGGCAAAGAATTCCGCGTTACTGCCGAAGGATTTTTAGCACGTATCTTCCAGCATGAAATTGATCACACAAATGGTATCGTCTTTATCGATCACATCAAAGACGACCCCAAGGCGTTCTTTAAGCTAAAAGATGATGGTCATCTTCTGGAGCTCGACTATGAAAAAGACATCAAAGCCAATAGTATTCTTTGGTAGCGGCCCAGTGGCTGCAGAGAGTCTGCGGTTACTTGCTCAAAACTTTGAGATTGAAGCTGTCGTCACAAAACCACGCGCAGCCCATCACAAAGGTGACGTGCCCGTAATTCGTATTGCTGAGGACTTAGGTCTGCCGGTTCACACCGTCACGAATAAGCGTGCACTCGACGAGCTTGTTGATACAAAACCATTCGATAGTCAGCTTGGTATTCTTATCGATTTTGGAATTATTGTCTCGCAAAAAGCAATCGATTACTTTCCACTTGGGATCGTAAACAGTCACTTTTCACTTCTGCCAGAGTGGCGTGGGGCAGATCCTATTACGTTTGCTATCCTAAGTGGCCAACAGTCGACCGGCGTAAGCCTTATGATGTTAGTAGAAGCCATGGACGAAGGTCCTCTGCTTGGCTACGGCGTCTACGGTCTCTCCGCCACTATTACCACCCCGGAACTAACTGACGGCCTCGTAGAGCTTAGCGACACATTGCTTGCCGCGATTATTCCGGACTATGTGGCCGGTCTTATCGTACCCCAGCCTCAAACTACTGAAATTGAACCGACATATTCTCGGAAGCTCACGAAAAACGACAGTATTATCAACTGGGATAAGCCAGCTGAAAACCTTGAACGCGAGATTCGCGCATTTATCGAGTGGCCTAAAAGTCGCACTACTATTGCAAACCGTGAAGTTGTCATTACGAAAGCACACGTCATGGACCTCCAAGGTAAGTCTGGTACGTTTGCGGTACATGAGAAGCAGCTCATTGCCTACTGTGGCTCGAAGGCACTTATTATCGATTCCCTCAAACCTGCGGGCAAGCAAGAAATGACCGGCCAATCATTCTTGGCCGGCTATAAACAATTTCTTTAGCAGCTACGTAGCTTACGCTGCTTGACCGTACTGATCTTGATCGTATGGTGGCTGCTGCTGAGCAGGTTGTTGCGGGTACTGTGGCTGTGGCTGTTGGTAGCCTTGCTGTGGAGCCTGGCTTGGATATTCACCTGGCTGAGCCGGACTGAAACCAGGGCCCTGCTGTGGGGCTTGTTGGTATGGATCCATCTGTTGTGGAGCTGGCTGCTGATACTGAGGGTTCATAGGCTGTTGAGGGTTCTGGTACTGAGGTGGCATTTGTTGCATTGGCTGCTGCATCTGTGGTTGTTGAGCTGCTGCGCCCGCAAGGATCTGTGGAGCTGCCTGGCGGATTTCTCCCTTGAGGACTTCAAACTCCTGAGCTACAACATCTTTGTAGTTAGGGAAATTTGTTTCGAGCCAGCGCAACGCGCCCGCTTCATCATTGCTATTAATAAAGCTCTCGAATTCATCAAGTTGAGCATCTGTCATTTGACGAGCCAAAGTCGTGCCAACGCGCATCTCTAGTGTTTCGTAAATGTGCTTAAGCAAAGCTTTCTTCTCTTCAGCAGGTAAAGACTGGAGGCCAAGTTCTGTAAGTAGGTTGTCATCAAGCTTAATCATGCGTACTCCTTATGCACTTATATCGTATCATGCCTGCGAGGCAGTTGGCGAGTAGAAGATCTTAAAGTGTGCGAGTTATAGTTTCGCGTGTGAAGAGCTCGATGTGGTCACCCTCTTGGAGGTCAACACGTGAAGTGCTCTTAAAGCTAAGGCCACACATTTCACCTTCAAAGACTTCTTTGGCTTCTTGTGGACCACGCTTAAGCATGGTTATCTCTACTTCAGCTATCTTCACGCCATCGTGCATAACGCGTGCCAAAGATGGAACGGTTAACTTGCCCTTGGTAACTTCACCGCCACAGATAACTGCTGTCTTGGTCGTGTTAAAGATACCGCGCACAACGAGGCGACCCTGGTCTGTTTCAACAATCTCAGGAGCGAGCAAAGCACTTAAGCCATCCTTAACGTCATCGATGAGTTCATAAATGACCTTATAAAGGCGGATGATAACTTTATCTCGGCTGGCAAGTCGTTTTATGCTTGCTGGAACCTGTACGTTAAATCCGTAGATGATGGCGTTACTGGTAGAGGCCAAGTGAAAGTCATTTTCAGTGATAGAGCCGACGCCTGAGCTTACGATATGTACTGCGACTTCATCGGTATCAAGTGCCTTGAGGCTGTCGATAACGGATGTGAGCGAGCCCTGTACGTCAGCACGTACGATGATATTCAGGTTAGTGACCTGGTTGTTGCGATTGATCATGCGGATAAGCTCACTACTGCTCATATCGTTGCGCCCAGAACCCATTTGCTTTTGGATTGCAGCTTGCTCTGATTGCGCACGAGCCTCTTTTTCATTCTTCACGACGTTGAATTCGTCACCAAATTCCGGCAAAGTCTTGAATCCTGAGATGACAACAGGGGTTGAAGGGCCAGCTTCCTTGATAGATGCACCGTTCGAGTCCTGGAGGACACGGACCTTAGCATATGTAGAGCCAGCGACCACGAAGTCGCCGACACGCAGGGTGCCTTCTTCGATAAGTGCGTTTGCGATTGGGCCTCGGCCCTGCTCCATGTGTGCCTCGATAACAAGACCGGTTGGTGTACCCTGGGCATCAGCGCGCAAATCTTCAACATCAGTTACCAAAAGGACCATGTCGAGCAAGCTATCTATACCCTGCTTAGTCTTTGCTGAAACTTCAACAATTACAGTATCACCGCCCCATTCTTCTGGGATAAGCTCTTGCTCAGCAAGTTGTTGCTTAACGCGGTTCGTGTCAGCGCCTTCTTTATCAATTTTGTTGATAGCAACGATGATTTTTACGCCAGCCTTACGGGCAAAGCGGATTGCTTCGATAGTTTGCGGCTTGATACCGTCATCGGCGGCAACTACGATAATAGCAATGTCAGTCAAGTGGGCACCGTGTTCACGGATTGCAGCGAATGCTTCGTGACCAGGAGTGTCCAAGAATGTAACTGCGCGATCGTTGTGCTTAATCTGATAGGCGGAGATGTGCTGCGTAATACCGCCAGCCTCACCCTTAGCAACCTGGGCACCACGAATTGCATCAAGCAAACTCGTTTTACCGTGGTCAACGTGACCCATAACAGCCACTACAGGTGGACGAGGCGTAGCATTTTCGCCATGTTCGCGCTTTTCGCGTGTGGGCGCAACTTGCTCGATAGCCTTTTTAGATAGTGTTACGTCGAGACCGAGTTCCTCGACAATAATTGTAGCTGTATCAAAGTCGATACGCTCATTAACCGTAGCCATGACGCCGTTCTTCATAAGCTCACCAATAAGCTTTGTTACTGGCAGGCTGAGTTTTTCGGCAAGAGTGCCTACTGTGGTCATGTCTTCAA
>CAZCCP010000020.1:0-7195 GCA_964497565.1 uncultured Candidatus Saccharibacteria bacterium | reverse complement strand
GCCTCCCTGTCACGGAGGAGATCGCCGGTTCGAATCCGGTCGGGCCCGCCAAATTGCACTTTGAAACAGTCTCGCGAGAGGCTGTTTTTTGTTTGCCCGTACGTAATTCTTCTCCTTAAGGTAGGTCAGTCCGTCGATCACTATACCAATTGAAATTTTATCATGTTTATGCTATTATATGTTTAATAATCTAAAACAAACACAGTACTATGACAGCCGAAAACCTAACATTATCTGCGCCTCACGTCGAAGTCCTTCCACTTGAAGAGCGTGACCCTGCATTGCCTGCGGAAATAGGCAGTTTGGCATTAGGTGGAGAAATTGATATTGATGATCTAGAGATGCTGAGTGCTATTGCTAACGGCGTCGATGCACGTGCGGAAGACGTTGGCCGTACACATGACATTGAAGCTGCTCATGAAGCGGCGCATTTGGAAGAGGCTCACGCCCAAGCATTGGCCGAAAACGAAATCTTTGATGCTCATGCTGAGGCGCTTCGCGAAAACGAAATCTTTGATGCGTACGAAGCAGCCGTGAAAGAGGACGAGGAGCATTCTCAAAAACAAGAAAATACGGTTGCGGAAACAGATCTGCTAGAGCGACAGACTGCCAAAGAATTACGTGCCGAAGATCTCCAATCACAGCAAATAGAATCTGATCATCGCAAACAGGCCGAAATAGCCTTGCGCGATGCCGGCTACGTGGAGTCACTGCCGCTCGATGCACAAATTCACAGAGACTTTTCCACGGGCAATCTTGTTATTGCCGGCCATGGTGATGTAAAAATCATTGAATCATTACCTGGGGGCCGCACTGAAGTCACCGATTACGCTTATGATGAAAGCGAAGGTACTCTTACGATTAGTTCCCAAGGCAATAGTATTATAGCGGCACGAACAGGTGAATTCACCCAGACTGAGCAAGGCCAATGGCAGCAGTATGCAGACGTCATCAAGCTTCCACCATATGTTGCGTCTCTTGTTGGGTTTGACAAGGTAACGCCGCTGGCGCCACGTCGTACTCGATAGATTACCCAGAGAATAGTAGTTGCACTGTTGCCCAAGCCATCACTCTTGTATGATGTACGTAATGACTACCAAAGAGACAATCAAAACCTATTACTCACTAACCAAGCCTGGCGTTCTGTATGGCAACGTTATCACTTCTGTCGCAGGATTTTTACTCGCTACCCAGCACCACTTTGATGTCTGGCTTTTTCTTGCACTGCTCGTTGGCACAACGCTCGTTATTGGTTCAGCCTGCGTCATCAATAACTTCCTCGACCAGGATATTGATAAGCTCATGGAGCGCACCAAAAAGCGAGCTATCGTAAGTGGTGAAATCCCAGGCCGCAACGCTGTTATTTTCGGTACGATTATTGGGCTACTCGGGTTAGCTATACTTATCCTATGGACCAACTGGCTCGTAGTCGCCATCGGCCTCGTAGGGTTTGTCGATTACGTCGTGCTCTATGGCATGCTTTCGAAGCGCTTGTCCATTCATGGCACACTTGTGGGCAGCATATCTGGGGCCATGCCAATCCTGGCGGGCTATTGCGCCGTGACCAACCGCATAGATGCTGGTGCTATCTTGGTGTTTGTCGTACTGTTCTTGTGGCAAATGCCAGAATTTTATTCAATCGCTATCTTTCGTCAGAAAGAGTACAAAAAAGCCGGCGTGCCAGTTATATCTGTGGTGAAGGGGGTCAAACACACCAAATTTGAGATCTTGCTGTATACAATTGCGTTCGTCATCGCAACAATTTTATTGAGTATCTACAGTGTGACCGGCGTTGCGTACGCGGTTATCATGGGAGCACTCGGTGCGTATTGGATATGGCTTGGCATAAAGGGTCAAACAGCCAAGGACGACAACGCCTGGGCCCGCAAAATGTTCCACTTCTCCCTTATCATGTTGCTCGTGTTCTCGTTCTTGATCTCAGTTGATACATGGCTGCCGTAACCCCTGAATTGATCACAAAATACGCCTCGAGGCGTCACTTATTGGCCAAGAAGGCTAGTTTTTCACGGTAGGCCCGCTGATTAAACCGACCAGGGTAGTCCAGCAACTCTGTATTGAGTACCGCAAAGCCGGCAGCCTTTAACGGCTCGGCAGCGACGTCAAACACATTTGATTTAATAAGAATAATTTTCGTGTCATGTGCGGCAAGTTCTTTTACTCGTTCGATAAGTCGTGGGAGGTGCGCCAGGATCAGCGCCTGACGCTCTTTTTTAGTGACTTCATGCTCAAGCGATGTCTCAAGCGACTCAATCATATACCAACCATCCCGCATGAAGCGCTGTAGCCATGCTGCTTTATCTTTCTCGAGATCTTGTTGAGGTACGTTGACTGTCTCGGGGTAGAGCGCTCGTATAGTATTAATAAAGAGACGATCATCGGGACGTATCACATCTGTTCGATAGAAATGACGACTGCCACCAATCGGGGGAACAGGGGGCTGCGATTCAGCGATCAACAACATTTTGATATGCTTTGGTCGATATTTTTCCCGAATTTCATCGTACTCACTCATACTTTGATCATAACCTATTTAGACCCCAATTCAGCAAAGTATTATCCAAAACAATCGGACGAGGCTATACCGTTCCTATGAGTAAACAGCAGCGCCTCGTTCTTTTTATCAGCATTCTTGCATCTTTTGTGGCATTTCTCGATGGTTCAGTCGTGAATGTTGCTCTACCGGCTATTGTCCATGAGCTCGGTGGTGGTCTATCGGTCCAACAATGGGTCGTGGACGCCTATATGATTACGCTCGGCAGCCTCATGCTCATCGCCGGATCATTGTCTGATCTATTCGGCCGTAAGAAGATCCTCTGGCTTGGTTTACTGGCATTCGGCGTAACGTCATTGCTCTGTGCGATTGCACCGAATGCGTCGTTTTTGATTGTATCTCGCGGGTTGCAGGGCATAGCTGGTGCGCTTCTCGTGCCAAGCTCGTTGGCGCTAATCATTTCAGCTTTCTCTGGACGAGCACAGGGTAAAGCGATTGGCACATGGACTGCCTGGACTGGTATTGCATTTGTTGTTGGTCCACTCCTTGGTGGCTTGCTCGTGGACATTTCATCGTGGCGCTTCATCTTCGCAATCAATGTACTCCCAATCGCCGTAACATCATGGTTTCTTGCACGGCTCGAGCAGCCAGAAGCTGTTCGTGCGCGCACGAAAATTGATTGGCTCGGTACTTTTTTATGCGTCATCGGACTGGGCGGACCAGTTTACGCGCTTATTGAACAACCACATTATGGTTGGCAAAACCCGCTCGTCTATCTGTCGCTCATCGTGGGTGTGATCGCAGCGACCTACTTTATTTGTCCACGAGCGTGCCACAAAGCATCCGATGCTACCACTTGCTTTGTTCAGTGTGCGTAATTTTGCAGTCGGCAACATTGCAACCTTTGCAATCTATGCTGGTCTTGCGGTTTCGAGTTTTCTTATTACCGTATTCGTTCAGCAGGTGGGTGGATATTCTGCAATTATGTCCGGCATGGCGCTCCTACCGGTAACGATCATTATGTTTATTGCATCATCTCGCTTTGGCGCCTTGGCTGGCCGGTACGGACCTCGATTCTTCATGGCAGCGGGTCCGTTTGTCGCGGCTATTGGCTTCTTGTTGATGTTGCGCGTCGGCCAGAATATACACTATTGGACACACTTACTACCCGGTGTTATCGTGTTTGGCCTAGGTCTCTCTATAACTGTAGCGCCACTAACATCGGCAGTACTTGGCGCTATCCCGCCACAGCAGGCGGGCATTGCATCGGCGGTTAACAATGCAGTATCACGTATTGCTGGGCTCATTGCTATCGCTGCACTTAGCCTAATAGCAGGGAACGCTATCACGGTAGGGAGCTTTCATCGTAGCCTAGTTGCCGTTGCCGTGCTCATGTTTGTGGGCTCGGCTATCTCGGCGCTTGGTATCCAAAATTCAAGCATACCAGAAGGGGATACAGCCAAATAACAGGGGTAAAAATAGCTAATCCTAGGAAGTAAGGTGAATACATAATGTGTTCAAAAAATGTTTCTTCCTAAGGTGTCTGGCGGCTCTCACGTAGGTTTGCTATAATTTCCTCATTCTGTACGCCACCTTAGCTCAGTTGGTAGAGCAGCGCATTCGTAACGCGCAGGTCGCCGGTTCGATCCCGGCAGGTGGCTCCATGAATTACGCAAGCAGTAAGTCTTGAGTCTGCGGGTATCGTATAGCGGCTAATATGTAGCCTTCCCAAGGCTGAGAGCTGGGTTCGACTCCCAGTACCCGCACCAACTATGGCCTTATGTACAGCAACCAAGTACAATAAGCAGTAATAGATATGCCAATTCCAAGAAAATATCTTCACGATAAACTTATCCTTTCGCTGGTGAGCATCAACGCTTTCCTGGCTTTGGCATGTATTATTATCATTTTGCTGCGCTTTGGCGCGGGCGGTGGTAACGGCTATATCGTGCAGTATCGTGCCAACCTTGGCATTAGTGCGTTCAAAACAGGAGATGTAAGTAATATTCTGAGTTTTGGCGTATTCACGCCTCTCTTCGCGGCAATCAACATCCTTCTCAGCATTCGCATGTACTCTATTCGTAGGGAGTTGGCTGTTACTGTTCTCGGCCTTGGTATTTTGGTACTCGTTTTAGCAATTATAGTAAGTAATGCACTCCTTGTGCTCAGATAGAGATATGACAAACATAGAAATCCCGTACAAAGAAGACCGAAAAGGTCACTATCGTTTTTTCGAGATTATGCCCGGCGCAATCAGCTACACACTCTTATTCGTGCCTCTTATTCTTAGCCTTATTAATGTCACAGTAGCGGCATTATTCGTACTGATCTATCTATTGGTTAACGTGACACGTGCCGCAGGAGGCGCAATCCGTGCATTACACGGTTACAACGGCCTGCGTAAGTACCAGAAGCTCGACTGGCGTCAATTTGTCGATGAGCTCGACGCTGGTAAGGTCAAAGACCCTCAGGCCCTTCGTCCAAAGTGGCACTACGAAAACATCTTGCGCCTCAGCAAGGTAGGCATGGTTGTACAACCACGCGATGTCATCCATGTTGCCATGATTGCGACCTACAAAGAGAGTCGCGAAGTTCTTGAGCCAACAATCCAATCTGTTTTGGACTCCGACTACGATATGAAGAAAGTGATCCTCATGATTGCCTACGAAGAGCGCGGCGGTGAACAGACTGAAAAACAAGCCGAAGCCCTCGTCAAGGAGTACAAGGACAAGTTCTATCACGCGGTCGCTATCAAACACCCGGCAGATATCCCTGGTGAGCTCATAGGCAAGGGCGGTAACATTACCTATGCGGGCCGTCGTCTTGAGGAGTGGCTCAAAAAGAAGAATATTGACCCGTTGCGCGTTGTTGTCACGACCTTAGATGCCGATAACCGTCCTGACAAGAAGTATTTCGCAGCTTTGACGTACACCTATTCTTCTTGCCCAGATCCAGTTCGTGCGTCGTTCCAGCCAATTTCCATGTACACAAACAATATTTGGGACGCGCCGGCACCAATGCGCGTCGTAGCAACAGGTAACTCATTCTTTAATATCATGCAGTCGATGCGCCCACACTTGCTACGCAACTTCTCAGCGCATGCACAGGGCATGGCATCGCTCATACAGACTAATTATTGGAGTGTTCGCACGATCGTTGAAGATGGTCACCAATACTGGCGCTCTTTCTTCACTTTCAATGGTGACTACAGAGTTTATCCTATCTACGTGCCGATTTACCAGGACGCAGTACTAACAGAGAAGTATTCCAAAACGCTAAAGGCCCAGTTTGTGCAACTTCGACGTTGGACATATGGCGCTTCCGATATCGCCTACGTTATCGACAAGGGCTTCTTTACCAAGAACACCGTGCCACGCTTTGCGTTATGGTCGCGCATGCTGCGTCTTGTCGAGAATCATGTTACGTGGGCAACAGGTCCAATCTTGTTGCTAATCGCTGGTTTCATACCTTCTGTAATTCACCCACAGAGTCTTGCCGCCAATGAGCTGCCGCTAATCGTTAGCCATGTTCAGACGTTTGCGCTGCTCTTCGCTATTCCTGCAGTATTCATTTGTCTCAAGACGTTGCCACCAAAGCCAGCTCGCTATAAGCGTCATCGCTCACTCTTTATGGTGCTCCAGTGGGCATATTTGCCACTTACGACATTTGTCTATAACTCGTTTGCGGCGTTTTATTCACAGACGCGTCTTATGTTTGGCAAATACATGGACAAGTTCGACGTTACAGAAAAGGCAGTCGCTACCACTACTCAGGATGGCGAGACTGTACTCAAACAGTAGTCCAACATTTGCTTGCACAAAAATCCCCTCTGACCAACGGAGGGGATTTTGTTATTTTTGATACGCTTCGTAGACTGTTGCGGCTACGGGGTCGAAGCGTCCAAGAATTGTTTTAGCGATGGCGAGTACCTTTGAGTGCTCGATGGTTCCATCAGGATTGAGCTGTCGTACGATCTCCGCAGTAATAGTGAGTGTTAGGGCTTGTGCGTCTTCTGCTGCCTTGTTGCGGTGCTTACAGGCCTCATAGACGTCCATAAGGAGTTGATCACGGTTATAGGGCCTTAGAGACCCCTCAGCGCGTATGCGTATCGCACTGGCCAGGTCAGCTTGCTCAATAGTAGTAAAGACCTGGCTACATGTTGCGCAGGCTCGACGTCGCCAAATACTATTATTACGTTTTTGTAGTCGAGAGTTCGCAACTTGCGTAGAGCCGCCGCAATAGATACATACCATGTCAACATATTGACATAACGCTTATGGAAATACCAGTGGAAAACATGTGATTTACTGTGGATTCCCGGGGAAATAAAAAGAGCTTCTAGTCTTTAACAGATATAGAAGCTCCTAGTTTGTTACTTGGCAGTGCTAGTGCGCAAGCGTCGAATTCGATTGGGGGACGGTGAAGAGAACGTTAACTCTTCGTAAAACAACTTGAATGTATCAAGCGTCGTGCTTTTTTGGGTACTCACCAAATATTGTCTCTTAACCTGATTATGTTAACATAAAACATGTTTGTGGTCAATGATATTACACATACCATACTTATAGCATAAGCGTGTGTTTTACTTGCTTAACAGGGGAAGATGCTGTATAGTTCAACGTATAAATACGGGCTCTTAGCTCATTTGGCTAGAGCGCCACATTGACGTTGTGGAGGTGGGAG
>CAZCCP010000019.1:0-8169 GCA_964497565.1 uncultured Candidatus Saccharibacteria bacterium | reverse complement strand
GAAAAGGACGCTAATCATGGAGCGTCCTCGTATCTGTAAGATTCGATTTGGAGGGACACAGTAGAGCTTATCAGGACTAAATTGATTGCGAATCCAAGAATCAAGATTGCCCAGATTGCTGTTCCTATCAATTATACAGGATTGCAAAGTAATGCGGCTTAACCTGCCTGGCGTGCCGATTACCAAAGACGAAATGTTGTCGCTTCTTGCCAAAATATCTGACGAGAGACAAGAGCACTTCGTGGTCATCTGCCTGGACAGTGGCGGCAGGCTCATCAACAGCAAGGTTGTTTTTATTGGCACCGTCACTAGCATGGTCGTGCATCCCAGAGAGATATTCGCCCAGGCTATTGCTGATTATGCCGTCAGCATCATTGTCGCCCATAACCACCCAAGCGGTAATCCTAGTCCAAGCAAAGAGGATATTGCCACGACCCAGCAGCTAGTTGCAGCAGGCTTAATCCTGGGAATCGAGCTTGATGACCATTTGGTTGTCGCAGGTAACAGTCATTTCAGCTTCAAGGCTCACGGACTCCTCCTGCCGAAATGACGCAAAATGCGGCGATTTGCGGCTTCATAATCCCAAAGACCATAACTTATACCTTTTTTGACAAAATGCGGCTTATATAAGCTCCCAGCAAGCCAGGTGGCTGATTATTTCGCCGATAAAACCCTGTATCGCTATACTTCTTAATCTACTCGGTGGAACACTTTGCCTGCTGGCAGCTTAATGTTTGGCATCCAGAATGGGTCGCCGTCCCAGTTCTGTTCGGGTTTGCCGTTCAGACGGTAAAGCGTGAGCACTGACAAGTTATCAACGTCCTTGCCCAGCCGTCTGTCATCTGGTGACAAAAGGGTGCCTGTTCCACGACTAATGTTCCTGTTTCGCCTAACCAGTAGCTTCACTACATTTGAGATTTCTTTATGGGATTTGATTGCCTTCAAGCAGTTTGCGTAAGCAGTGACCGACCAGTTATTGTTAGGGTCTGATTTGAGAGTTTTCAGCACATCGATTGCTTCATCGATGGTAATGTCGTGCATGGGGCGGTCATCGTATTCATTCAACAGGTCATCGAGCGTCTTGGCATTTGTCTGGTCGGCACTTGGAGGGAAGTAGTTTACGCCACCTACAATCAGGTCGTATTTGCCCTGGTCGATAACATTGCGACGTGTGGGGCGTATGCCAGGCGTTGTGATTATCTGCACTTCATCCAGCTTGTTTTCCTGGACTTGCTTAATCAGCACCTCGTTCGATGCGTTGATTTCCGAAAACAGGTTGAACAGCGGTACTGGCATGAATACTCGCATCAGTAGGGGGTCTCTGTCATAGCCAAACATTCTACAATGCTGCCAGAATGTGTCCGCCTGTGGTGACCTCGATGAACGGCAATAATACACCGTTTGCAGCCCCTTGAAGGTAACGCCTCTACCGAGACTATTGCCACCGATTACGACATTCAGACCTTTATCAAAAGTTAGTCTTGAATTGCTTTCAGGACCCGAATTCATTGTGTAAACAGTGATTTCGGGCTTTGTCTCCAAGAACTGGTTAATCTCAGCCATGCTTTTGAGCTGTGGTTTGGATGATTGCAGGTCAGTCCAGGCTCGTTTTAGCCTTTGCTGGATCTCGTTGTCATGCAAGTTCTCGAATATGTCGCTCAGGTAGCCGACAACCTTAGTTTTGATTCGTTCGTGGGCGTTGATTCTGATGCTTGGATGAACCAAGAAGTTGCACACCTCTGCATCGTTACTCAGTGTGATATGTGCTGCTGTCACAAGGTATGTTTCGCATGCCTGCTTCAAGCCTTCGGCTATCACATCTTCTCCGAGGAGGCTGTTTAGCTCATCATCGTCAGTAGTGATATTGGTGAATGGTTTCGGCTTGCTATAAAAGAACTCGCCACCCAGATAATTCTTGCCAGGTGCGAAGTAGTGCACAAAACTAGGCTTCCAGTTTGATTCGTCAGACTGCAAAAAGAGTGACTGCGGTGTGGCTGTAACTTGCAGATAGAAACTGCTGGTGGACAGGCTGAGCATGCCAGTAAGATGGGCGTTGATTGCACTCTGCTCCTTCTTATTGACCAGCGTATTAAGACTTGCGGCATCTGCCTCGTCATCGATAACGAAGATGGGTCGCCCAACGCACATTCCTGATGAACCCAAGATGTTACGCCATTTACGCAGGATACTCGAATTCTTTTTGAGCACTATAATGGACGGCTTTCTCTTGCCGATGCTCTTGAACCTCTCCTCGTCATGCTCGTCACAGACATTGAACGTGTCCATTGATTCGAGTGCACGCTTGTAAGTCTGCTGTTGCAGTGCGGAGATGTCGCTGGTCAGCAGTACGAATATCGAGAAGCCATCATCGGCATCTGCGGCAGCTGCAACAATGCCGAACATCTGACCTGTTTTACCGCTCTGCACCTGACCTAGTAGCAAGCCTTTTATATGTTCCTGGTGGCTGAATGATGCGACATGCTCTGGCACAATTTTTTCAACAGTGTCCACTACCGACTCCACCGCAGCAGGAGAGGTTGTTTTCAAGATATTAAGATAGCTTTCAAGGTGTTTGGGCTGGTTAGACATTTGCATTTACTCCAAAATCGAGGTACCAAGTATTCGAATCGTTTAATTTAGTGATGGTCATGTTATTCCTGCCGTATCTGGCAAGCGTAGCATCCGTTACTCGTTCGCCAGCACGCAGCACACCTGCGTTTTCGAGCCGTCCCTTTAACCATTTGCCAAGTATTTTGAGGTCGTCCTCTGAGCGGAAGTTCTTGCTATAATCGCCACTAACTTTGCAGCGGAACTTCCAACCGTCATCCGTTACTACATCGAAGGAACCACCATCTCCACTAGAATCAGCCTTCGGGTATCCTGGCAGGCTTGTAATACTGTTGGAAACTATCAGCTCTACTTCGTACCAGGAGCGAGGGATTACGAAGCCTTGCGGATTACGCCTGCCTTCGCCAAAGGTGGCGTTAAGACCGCTCTTTTGAGCATCGTCACCCTTTAACACTATCTCGAATGACAGGTCGGTGCGTTTAGCCTTTTCTGCATTGATTACCGATTGGGGAAGTTTGATAACGCCCAGCTGGTCTTTCAGCATGTCGTTTTCGGGTATGGTCGCTTGTATGTCCAGCGTAGAGAAAGGCTTTGAGGTTTTCGATATGACTTCACCGATAAAGTCGTTCAGCTGGGTTGTATAATCCGAGTCCTGGAACAGTACATCCGCTTCGTACTGGCGACTGCCCTCGACTATATTGGAGAGGTTAGACGAGCCGAGTATCGAACCGATTATCCTGTCACGCTGCGAAAAACTTACCACTTTGCCATGAAATGGAAAAGTTGTGACCATGTGGACTTGACCGAGGTTGTCCTGCCTTAGTTTTTCATCCAGATTTTGCAGTGCTTGCATCTGGATAGGGCTTAGCCCATCAAAGTAATGCATGCCCACGCACAGGTCGATTTTTGGACCGCCGTTCGCCTCGACAATGCTTCGTAAATCTATGGCGGAATCAGCTGATATGTACCCAGTTGCAATACGAATATGGTCAGAATCTTTGAGTAGAGACTTGAAAGTGTCCGTGTATGTTTTGTGGGTTGTCCGTAGAGGTGCGAAGTTGGAGAATAGGAGGGACATCTATGCTCCTGCCGTTACTAATCGTTTGAGTCCCACCCCATTTTTAATATGACTTGTGTAGTCAATTATCTCTTTACGATTCACAACTGTTACTAGATTTGCGGTAAATGCTGGCAAAAGGTGTTCTGCGACAACTTTTGCTGCTACTGGCGGTACTGAGTTGCCGATTTGCCTTCGGACTTCCGTTATCGAACCCTCGAACTTGAAGTCGTCAGGATAGCCGAACAATCGTGCTCGCTCACGGTTGGTTAGTGGGCGTGGTTCCTCGAAGTGGTAGCCCCAAGTACCACCGCCACCGCCAGCAATGATGGTTGTAGATGGCTTGTTGCGGTCTAGCCTGCGGTACACATGGCTAATCATGCCTTTTACATAGTAAGGGCTGTCTTTTGGAATGGATGTGAAGTTGCCACCCTCTGGTATGAGCTGCAACATCTTTCGAGTCTTGTCTTTGATGTTCTGGTGCTCATTGTTGTAAGGCACTTTTTCGACATCTTTTAACGCCTCGCCAGCAGTTACATAGTTGTCTGCTGTTCGTGTTGGCTCTGGTTTGTGGAAGTCGAACTCAACGTCATGGCGGATGCCTACAATCAGGACTCGCTGGCGAAGCTGTGGGGCGTTGTATTCGGCGAAGTTGTACAGGTTGATATCCAGTTTGTACCCAAGCTCTGCAAAGTCCTTTGATATCTGGTCGATTGCCTTGCCACCGTTTGCGGTTAAAAGACCCTTTACGTTTTCGGCTACAAACACTTTTGGCATCTTTGTTTTGACGGCACGCACGAACTGCTTGTACAGGTTGCCTCTGTCGGTTTCGAGACCACCACGCTTGTAGATCATAGAGAAGTCCTGGCAGGGGAAGCCGCCAGTAATAATGTCCACATCTGGCACTTTGGTAAAATCGATGTCCACAATACTGCCCTCGACAACGTGGTCGCCGAAGTTCTTCTTGTAAGTCTCGCAAGACCAGTGCTCAAAGTCGTTTGCCCATACTGGCTCGTAGCCAGCCATCTTGAAGCCCAAGTCCAGACCGCCACAGCCTGAAAATAATGATAATAATTTTGGTTTGTTGTTTTGTTTGCCTAGTTGCATAAGGATTCGCCTCCTGGATTGTTGTCCACTGAAAATTATAGACCAAAATGATGTAAAAAGCCGCAACCCCAATTTCACAAAAGGTATAGCGTAAGGGGTATGTGTTGTATATTCGGCGGCAATGCTTGTGTTTTAACGCCGCAAAATGGTGGCTGCAAGCCTACCCAACCAGCTCGTTGATTTTAACTTTTAGTGCCTTCGCCAACTTTTCGATGTTCCGAATCGATGGATTCCTGACACCACGCTCAATGCCAGAAATGTAGGTACGGTCTAGCCCAGTTATTTCGCCGAGCCGCTCCTGCGACAAACCTGCGTCATGCCGCAACTCCCTAATCTTCTTGCCGAGTTTTTGTTGTGCATTTGTTCTAGCCATGTCTGTTACAGAATGGCTGCTTGATGATTATAAGGCTACGGACTATAAGTCACAAATTACTTGATTTTCATCTGTAAATACACTAGAATTAGTTTTAATCTCAATTCTGAGTAATTAGTACAACAAAGGAGTACATATAAATGGTTAAAAATGAAGAAAAGAAGAACTGGTTTGCACGCCACAAGGTGCTGACCGTAATACTGGGATTCGTGGTTATTGCCATCATTGCCAGTGCAGCTGGCGGTGGCAACAAGTCCGACAGCACAATCAGCAGCAAATCAACAGCCACTACATCCGATAAAACCGCTGATGCAACAACCCAGCCAGCAGCAGCCGAGACAAAGCAGCCTGCTGTGCCAGCCGAGTACAAGTCTGCCCTCAGCCAGGCAGGCACTTATGCTAGCACTATGCACCTGTCCAAGCAGGGTGTTTACGACCAGCTTGTGTCAGAGTATGGCGGCAAGTTTTCAGCAGAAGCAGCCCAGTATGCCATCGACAACGTAAAAGCCGATTGGAACGCCAACGCTCTCGCCCAGGGTAAGACATACCAAAATGACATGCATCTTTCACCAACGGCAGTGCATGACCAGCTTACTTCGTCCTACGGTGGCAAGTTCACCGCAGCGGAAGCTGATTATGCTGTTGCACACCTGAACGACTAGCCCCACACTATCCGTCCAGAAGCAGCCTCATACATGGGGCTGTTTTTGCTGGTTAAGCCTTCACACGAGCCGCACAATTGATGTCCAGCCAGTAATCCATAACACATTCATTTGGCAAGGCAAAGTTCGATACAGAGCCTCCAAGCCAGTAGTGCTTTTCGAGCAAATAAACCCTTGACTTGCAGCATGGAGCAAGCAGAATACGCTTATAGAAACAGAGGCGAATCCATGACATATCAGCAACCAAAACTCGGACAATACGATTATTACGAAACGGTATCCGCCCTTCGCAAGTGCATCAAACTTGGGATGGTGGAAGATTCGATTTATTGGGCAAATGTTATCCTTACGCAGCATGCGTCTGGTCAGAAGGTTGTTGCCAAGCAGCTCTGGATAATGGCTTGCGAGGACATATTCGATGAGGCGGTGGTCTTTCGAGCATTCGCTGTGTACCAGATGGCTGGCAAGGTTGCCGAGACCGACCACCTGTTCTTCTTGGTAGCTCGCATGGCTAGGGCGACAAAATGGTGGGAGGAACCGCTAGGAGTTGAAGTGGACTACCTCTGGTCAAAAGCAATTGGAGACTTGAAGAATCGACCAAAGGAAATCCCCCCATTCGCTCTCGATCTCCATACCGCCAAAGGTGCAATCGCCAAGAAACAAGGGCGAGCTTATGACGACAGGTTTAGTGGCACCGATACAGGTCGGCAAAAGACTAAGTACCTCTGGGATAGGGACGGCAGGCTTGACCCTGACGAATATCCAGACGAGCAATTTTGGGTACAATGGGAGTTGTACAAGGAGCTTCTGGGCGAGCAGGACGACCCTGTGCAACAGCCGTTATTAGAGGGAGGCAGTCTGTGAGAATAATGACCACCAAGCCAGACTACGTTGGCATGAGTACCAGCATTATTGAGTCTGACGTTATGTACCACGCTTACGAACGGATATTCAACAACATGGATGTGAGCCTCGAAACGAAGGTTGATTACCAGATACGGAGTACCGAGTTCTACCTGTTTCTGGAAGGCAATGGGCTGCATCTTAATTCGTTGCTCCGATATAAGGAACTTCTCGATTCCGACAAACGGCTCTCCGCATCAACGAAGAACAAGAAGCTGACCGTAGCCAGGCTGTTCTTGAAAGAGCTGCACCGTAGTGGCGTTATACCCAGGGATATTGCCAGTGGCGTTAAAAACTTCAAGCAGAGCGGACTCCACAAGACGAATGGGTTGGACGACAAGGACATCAAAAAGATAAGGGATTGGATGCATGACGGCAGACCAGTGACAACCAAACGGCTCCGCACTTATGCGATTCTTATGCTGCTCGCCTATCACGGTCTCCGAGAAATCGAAGTATGCAGGCTTGAATACGGCGACATTGATTTTAACAGGAGCATTGCAATGATTCGGGGCAAGGGTCAGCATGATAAAGAGCCAGTGCACTTGCATAAAGCAGTCGTGAGCATGCTCCAAACATATTGTGCAGAATACGGCATTGCCAGCGGTTCGTTATTTTTCAGCATCAGCAACAGCTCATACGGCAGTCCGCTGACAACTCGCAGCCTCCGCAGGATTGTAATGACAGTATTTGACCGCCTGGAAATCGATAAAACACCTCACGGCTTCCGACACACATACACTACAAAGCTGGTGAAGGCGTACAGAGGCGATTTATTCAGAGTGATGCAATTTACCAGGCATAAGAGCCTGTCGATGCTCCAAACATACAATGACGAAATACTGCACGAGCAGCAGTATCCAGTTCATGACCGAATCTTTGCAGGGATGCTGTAAATCGCACCCTGACTTTTTCCAATACACATGCAATGCAAATAACAGGAAAAAACAGCGTTAAGCTGTTATGTTTTGTTGCCCGACCTCTGGAAGGTACGGCTCGCTTCGTTTTGGTTTTGGCTGGCTGAGTTTACGTCCTCTTTTTAGCATTCGTGTTAATGGCGAAAATCGCTGAACGTCTCATAACTATAAATACAAGACATAACAATTTTCGCCTCTGGTATTGTCAAGAACTGTCAAGACTGTTGTTCATTACACCCCTTGCCAAGCCGTGATTTTGCCGCTTATCATGGTCTTAGCACATTACAAATTAAAACCACGACTGCAAGGGATGATACTAGGCATCAGCCATAAGTGCTTCCTTAACTTGCAGCCGTGAAGAAGCCGACCAATTAGTCATAGACGTACTGCGTTTATGGCGGCAACTCTTGATAGTTGCTGGCATCAAGTAGCTCTGCTGCTGGTGTTTTTGGTCGGCTTTTTTTGCATCCAATTCTCCACAGTGGGCTATCCGACAGGAGATGAAGATGCACAGCAGTACGTTCGACACATCAGATTACCAACTAGCCGTTACCCTGGCATCAATGGGGTATCGGCTTATTT
>CAZCCP010000018.1:0-9215 GCA_964497565.1 uncultured Candidatus Saccharibacteria bacterium | reverse complement strand
TGCACCGCGAGCGCGACCAACGTGAAGCGCTAGTGAAGGGCTTGGCTGACTCACTCATTAAGTATGAGTCAATCGAGACAACCCTTCCTAAGGCCAAAGAAGTGGTGCCTTACGTAGAAAAATTAATCACCAAGGCAAAGAAGGGTGATCTTCACAACCGCCGCCAGGTAATCAGCAGTCTTCAGACTGTTGCTAGTGCCCACAAGCTCGTTGATGAAATCGCTCCTAAGCTAAAGGGTCGTGTAAGTGGTCACTTGCGCATCGAACGAACTCGTTTGCGCCGTGGCGACAACGCACAGCTTGCTCGTGTAAGCTTTGTGGACGACCTCGCGGTAGCTCCTGTAGCTACAGCAGCAGCCGAAGTGAAGCCTAAAGCTGTGGCTAAGAAGCCAGCGCTCAAAAAGGCTGAGAAGGAGGCTAAATAATGAAGACTTTTAGCGCAAAGCCAAGCGATGTAACTCGCAATTGGTACGTCGTAGATGCTTCTGAAGCAACTCTCGGCCGTGTTGCTACCAAAGTTGCTACCTTACTTACTGGTAAGGGCAAGCCATCTTTCACCAAGCACATCGACACCGGTGACTTTGTTGTTGTTATCAACGCCAAAGACATCGTTGTTACAGGCAACAAGATGGAAGACAAGATGTACTACCGTCACAGCCACTTCCCAGGTGGTTTGAAGGAAGCTACTCTTAAGGAGAAGATGGAAAAGGACCCTACTTTTGCTCTTCACCATGCCGTACGCGGTATGCTCCCAGTTAACAAGCTCCGTGATGGTCGTCTTGACCGTCTCAAAATCTATGCTGGTGCTGATCACAAGCACGAAGCACAGAAGCCTGTTGTTATTTCAGTAAAGGAAGGTAAGTAGTCATGGCTGCACACACCTATTTTTACGCACTCGGTCGCCGCAAGGCAGCTACCGCTCGTGTTCGTCTCCAAGGCGGCAAGGGCAACATTACCGTTAACGGTAAGTCAGCTGCTGAGTACTTCGCAGAAAGCAAGCTTTTGCTTAACGAGCTGAACCAACCATTCGTTGCCCTCCAACAGGAGAACAAGTACGACATTTCTGTTGTCGTCACTGGCGGCGGTCATGCTGGCCAGATCGACGCAATTCGTCTGGGTATTGCCAAGGCAATCGCCCTCATGACTCCTGACGTCAAGGCAACCCTGAAGCGTGCTGACTTGCTCAGCCGCGACCCACGTGAACGCGAACGCAAGAAGTTCGGTCTCAAGGGTGCACGCAAGCAACGCCAGTTCACCAAGCGTTAAGGCATCTCGTCTTACAGGAACCAAAAACACCTCGGACTATCCGGGGTGTTTTTGCTGTTAGTGCTCTGCACCAGGTACGTAGCCAAATGAGTCAACCGGTGCCCAGCCATAAGGGTTGGCAAGACCATAAGGCGGCTCAGGCCGGTCAGAGAGGCCATATATAATCTCATGACCGCTATGTCTACTATTCTCAAGTATACATTCGATAAGACTAGCTGTGTCTTGATCACTTATCCACGATTGGTCGGGATGTAGAGGTGGTCGTGGCGGCAGATTGTCGCCACTATTGACGTGACCAAATCTAATAGAGGTGAAGTGTGTCTCCGGATAACGATCTGCTTGCATATTGGCGAGATCTTCAAGGGTACGTTTCGTCGTTCGATACATAAAATTGGTATCATTTTGCGTACGCGTAACTTCAGCAGAGCTTGCCATGATGCAGTTGGCTACGGGTTCCTGTACTGCTGCTGCCAAAACCACTTGGCCCATAAGGAGATTCTCCGGGTTGCCGTCTCGACCTGTTCGTGGGTTCTCGTGCCTAAGGTCATAGGCTAAGTGAATGAGCGCCGAGCATCCGACCAGCTTCTCGCGCAGAGCTTGGTAGTTTGTGGCGTCATCTCCATCTTTGATATCAAATGGGACAAATTCGTATCTGCCCTCTAAACCGGAAGTTATGGCTTTGCCAATCCTTCCGCGCGATCCTGTAACCAAAATCTTTTTCATTGTATACATGAGTATACAGCTTATTTGCTATAGTTTCATCATATGAGAGCACACAAAGAACTAGTACGAGACCCGTTGGCATATGTAGAATCTATTGGAAGGCAAGATCGTAGTAATACACTTGATGCACTTGGTGACGAGGGTGCCGACACGATACTTCGCGTGTGTTTAGCACCTGTAGGCAATGTGCCGATGCGAGCGTACGGGTATATTGCGGCCGCAAAGTATGTGCAGCATGCCTACATGCCCAAGGCGCAGTTACAAGTGGTCTTGCCGCAGCAAACATTGGCACGAGTCAACGGTGTCCCAGAATACCTGTCTCGTCGTGCGGAGTATGAGCTATCAAGAGAGCTGTTCTATGTGCCACGTCCAGCGTACAGCATGTCTGAGATGCTTCTCGCAAAAGATACCACAGAACCACCGTATATTAATTTGTCACGACTAAGCAGGGTTATACGTGGGGTTAAGGGCGAAGAGCAGCTCAAGCGTCAAGCACAGAGCCGGCATGCGTCACACCTTGAGTATGTTGCCGGGCACGTCATTCTTCACGATATCGCCACGAGCGTTGAGCCATTGTCGGAAAAGGAGGTTGCTCCACTACAGTCAGCACGGATTATTAGCATTGGAGCACAGACCGAGCGACCGTTTTACAATGCTCGTATGGCGTGCCGCGAAAAGGACTTATGGGGCCCACAGCTGGCCGAATCAACCGGTCAGCTGTTCACTCGGCACACACTTCCACCCTATACGCCACGACGACAACCGGTAGGGGGTCCGCAACTATTCGATCCAGTGGGCATGCAATTCGAAGCTTTTGAAGATCCCATCATGTCCGATGAGCACGCTCGTCGCTATGATCCAGTTGTGCGAGACATCGCTCACCTTCATGACTATATACTGATGGCCTACAATTCGTACAGTGAGCAGGAGCATGTTGGCATCTAAGGCCTTTGGTATAGTGGTACCTATGTATATTCCTGATTCTCATCCACATCTTACTATTGAAACCCTTCCATACGGCCTTGAAGATCCAGAGTTTACGCAAGTCGCTGAGCAGATAAGCTACTTCACGAAGCACACGATACAGGATCATTACAGTACCGACCTTGGCTTGGATCGAATAGATCAAGATCCTGAACCGGGCACCCCAGAGGAACTGCCGCAGCGTTTAGCACTCCTTAGAAGCGCGGATGCACGCCGGGTGGAGTATATTGTCGCACGAGATGCGGACGAACCGCTTCGCATCGATGCGATTGCTGGGTTTCTGGCTACTCAGCGTGAAGCAGCTGCTTCGGAAGATGAGCCAGAGTCCCTCGAGATCGTAGAACTAGATGTCGCAAAACGAGATCGAAGCACAGGACTGGGAAGAGAGCTGCTTCGCTACGCAATGCAGGACGTTGGTAATGAAGTCGCAATTACGTTGGATGTAGCTGAGGCCAATGCTTTTGCCAGGGCACTCTATATGCACTACGGCTTTGAACAATACGGCGAGCCTATTGAGCATGGTGTTTTTGACGTGCGACACATACCTATGTGTGTTAGTTCTGAAATCCTTAAGCGCAAACTGGGCCTTATTTTGTAGCTGTTGAAACCGCAATAGCGTGCGACCAGACCATTTTCTTTACAAATACCGGAAAGAGCGTATAGTTTGTTTTGAAAACGTTAAGACGCTCATCATATGGACAAACGCTGCCTTGCCCGCATGCGTTTTTTATTTGCCCAAAAAATGATAAGCAAAGAGGTTATATGTCAGATATCGTAATGCCAAAGCTCGATTGGGAGCTAGTTGGCTCAGAAGGCAATGCATCATTTCATCACTTTAATGAAGCGTGCCGCCAGGACCCGTATGAAGTAGCTCAAGTAATTGGCAGTCTTTTGCTTGATGCAGAACAAGGCAAAGCTCCTCAAGAATATATGGTCGGCACGGAATATAAGATCGAGCGAGTTCTTGTAGAGGGCGGTGATGGTCGCCGTTTTGCATACGGCAGTGATGCTATACCGGGCACGAAAGTCGATAGTGAAGCCATGCATCATCAGACCGATCGTGTGTACGGTAGCTTGTGGGATGATCCACGATATACGAAGGCACGCTTAGCGGCTCGCAACGCAGAACTCGGTGAACCAGCATCTCGCGCCCGCGGTCTAACTGTCCTCGACATGATACTGAGGCACAACGCCGAGCAAGCGGGTATCGTCTTGCCCAACAATCACGCAGTTATCGAGGCTGAGCTTGCCGAGCCAACCAAGAAAGTCACAGCATTAGCCACAGCCGCTTAGCTGTGATACACTAGCACATAATGAAACCTTTTATGCAAGCAGCCTCATACTGGTTTACCGACACTTCTCGTGGCGGTTTGTTCCGTATGTTTGCATAAATATACTTGTATCGAAAATATTGAAGAGACCGCCACAAGGCGGTTTTTTAATATATACAAGGAGAACGACATGTTCAGTGAATCATTCATTATTGACCCAGAAACTATAGAAAACCCTGGCACACGTGGCCAGATCCAAAAAATCGCAGCCGAAACATTACGGAGCGCGGGCGTCCTAACAGCAGAAGATGATCGTACACCATTCGAAATCTTGGCAGCAATGCCGGACATAGAAGGCGCGGAAGACGCAAAAGTGAGTATGATCGCCGCCATAGCTGGCATCCAGGGACCGCTATAGTATGAAATACCAGCTATTTGACTTAGAGATTACGACCGTAGGCGACCCAGCGACCTTCAATTGCTCGCATGTGGTAGGACATGGGTTGCGCGTTCAAGGAGAGAATATAGCGTTTCTGCCCGGTACGCACCAGTTCTCCCATTATGCTCTTGCAACACTCGCGCCCTACATAGCCGCCAAGCAAAGAGCGACCCAGGGAGCCGATTGGATGAAGTTCGAGTCGGACATCGCGTGTCCTGATCCGCTTTGCGGTGCTCGTTTTCGCATCAAACAGATGGGGAAGAGGATATATGAATACCAACCGAATGCCAAAGATAAGGTATAATAAGAAGTAATATGAGTAAACCTGTTATTCTCACCGGCCTTCGGGCTAACAACGATCTTACAATTGGCAACTATTTTGGTGCCATTTTGCCCATGATTGACATGGCAACAACCAAAGCTCACGAGTACCAGATCAACATGTTTGTACCTGACCTCCATAGCTTTACGACACCGATCGATCACCGTACATTGCAAGAGCAAGTCATTCAGAATGTTCGCGTATTTACGGCGGCTGGCTTGCCACTCGACCACGACGATATTCATATCTATCGTCAGAGTTACGTGCCAGCTCACTCTGAGCTCACCTGGATTCTCGACTGTTTTACTGGCTTTGGCGAGATGAGCCGCATGACTCAGTTCAAAGACAAATCATCAAAGCTCAGCGAAGATCGCATCGCTGTTGGGCTATTCAACTACCCAGTACTTATGGCCGCCGACATTCTCTTGTACGGCGCCGATTACGTACCAGTTGGCGAAGACCAGACCCAGCACTTGGAATTTACTCGCGATATTGCTGAGCGTATGAACCGTCAGTTCGCCGCGGAGTTCCCCGAGAATCTCTTTACGGTGCCAAAACCTGTCAAAGAACAACACGAGTTCTTCGGTAAAGACCAGGGTCTCCGTATCAAAGACCTTACTGACCCAAGCAAAAAGATGAGCAAATCAGATGAAACTGGCAAGGGCGTCATTTTCTTGAGCGACACGCCTGAAGCTGCCGGCAAGAAGATCATGAGCGCCACGACCGACTCACTCGCAAGTATCCATTACGACAAGGCCGAACAGCCTGGAATTACCAATTTGCTCGACATTTTAGCGCTGCTCTCAAACCGTCCATTGGGAGAAGTTATCTCCGAATGGGAAGGTCACGACCGCTATGGTGATCTCAAAAAAGCAGTTGCAGATGCGGTCAAGCAGTTCCTGACTGTTTTTCAGCAGAACCTTGCCGAGGTACACGATGAGCAGATTTTGGCCAAGCTTGAACAATCCGAGAAAGCTATGAATGAACAAGCTAACAAGACTTTATTGCGCGCTCAACAGGCAGTAGGTCTACGGAGTCTTTCTTAGATGCTGCGCGACGAAGCCAACGGGTCTCCTGCATTACATGCCGCGCTTGAGCAATTTGATATAGGCGAAGAGTCACTCATGAGCGTCAAGAAGTTCCAGGCACTAACCCCTGAGAGCTTTATCTGGCTTCTGGAATGTTCGGACTACATGTACTACCTCTATGCGTGTGATTTCGTCGAAAGCTTGGAGCAGATTACTGATGTTATCCGTCTCGCAAGTGACGGCATGCCTGGCGAGCTTGTGCGCATGTTAACGCCCATTCCGTTTGAGGAGGCATCGCCGGTAACTGCAAGCTCAGTCTACGAGAAACCTGATGATTATGATGAAAAAATAGCGCACTACGCCGGCGAATCAGGGTACGACTTTGTCTTCCTTTTCCGTACCGAGCAACGAGCAGAAGAGTATAATGATGAGTTCTGAATCTAACCACTACACCGTAACAGAGGAGCAAGTCGGTCAACGACTTGACGTTTTTGTTACATCCCAAATGACCCGTCTGAGCCGCGCTTTTGTGCGCAAGCTGGGCGATATGGATAAAATTACTGTCCGTGATAAGCCTGTAAAAGCTGGCTATAAAGTACGTATGGGCGACGTCGTAGACGTGCGCTACGATGAAGCCGAGCTCGACGAGATCCCCGTCATCGACCTACCTGTTATATACGAAGACGATGACTGTGTTGTTATCAACAAGCCCGCAGGCGTCCTGACGCATGCCCAGGGAAATTTGAGCAATGAACCTACAGTTGCATCATTCCTTCGCGACAAGCTCAAAGACTTGGAAGGTATCCGTGCCGGCATCGTCCATCGTCTTGATCGCGCCACAAGCGGTGTGATTATTACTGCCAAGAGCCAAGAAGCGCTCAGCTTCATGCAGAAACAATTTTCGCAGCGCAAGGTCAAAAAGACCTACATTGCTATCGTTAAGGGCACACCAAAACTCGACGAAGCCGTCATCGATATGCCTATTGAGCGCAATCCAAAAGCACCGGCAACATTTCGTGTTGGCGCCAATGGCAAACCTTCAGTGACGCATTACAAGGTGATACGAAGTAGCGATACCTACAGTCTCATCGAGTTAACGCCCACCACTGGTCGCACGCATCAGTTGCGTGTCCATCTCGCTGAGCAAGATCTACCGATTGTCGGCGATCCATTGTATGGTGATGCAAAGTTTGGCGATCGCTTGTACTTGCACGCACTAAGCCTAGAAATTACAACGCCAAATCGCAAGCGCCAGACGTTTACCGCGCCATTGCCACCTGAATTTACCAAGCTCATGGAGCAATAGCATATGTTCGAGGGCCTGGTCCTACACCCCCATACTCAAAAACTGCTCTCGTCCTATACCAAGCAGCCAGCACACGCCATGCTGCTGTTGGGAGGTGAAGGGATAGGTAAACACACCCTTGCATTCGCCTGTACTGCTCTATTTTTAGGTGTCGCTCCTGAGAAGCTGCTAAACAGCCCGTCATTTAAGCATATCACCCCTGATGAAAAGCGTACGATCTCCATTGAATCCATCCGTGGTTTGCAGCAGTTTGTACGTCTTCGCACGACTGGGAAGGCCGCCATTCGACGTGTTATTTTTGTCGAGAATGCCGACCGTATGACAACTGAGGCCCAAAATGCCTTTCTAAAGCTCCTCGAGGAGCCACCGGCTGACACCGTGCTTATCATGTCTGCGGCGCACATCCAGGGTCTTCTGCCGACAATTCGCTCACGCGTGCAGACTCTGGCCGTTACGGCCCCTGAGAAAAGTGCTCTCGTGGCTCACTTCGCAGGCAAGCCTGCCAGCACTGTTACGCAGGCATATTTCCTGAGTGGTGGCTTACCGGGTCTGATGACGGCACTCCTAGAAGGCGACACATCACACCCACTTGTAGTGAGTGTTGTCGAGGCCAAGCAGCTGTTGCAGCAACCGCTCTTTGAGCGCCTCACACACATTGAAGCGCTAGCGAAACAAAAAGACATGGCAATAAGCTTGGTCGAAGCGCTCTCTCGCATTGCACAAGCTGGTCTTCAGCAAGCGGCAGAAAAGGACGACCAAAAACGTCTTAAGCAATGGCACAGGATTATTTCAGAAACCTATAAGGCTAAGCAAAGCTTCGAGGGTAATGCCAATACGAAGCTCGTACTAACTAATTTATTATTGCAGTTTTAGTGCGTGTGTTTGCTATAATAAGTACCAGTTATGTTTGAGTTGGTTATCGTTGCAGCCTTCGGGCTTCTTGCATTCCACAACACCAAGGCTCACGACGATGAATTCGCTGCAGGCTCTCGTAAAATTGGTGATCGTTTGGGTAAGCTTTGGGATATTGCGCATCAGGGCATGCGTGAGAACCGTTTTCTGCGTGCTGAAAAAGCTCTACTGACCATCCTAAAGATCGATGAGCGCAACGCAGCGGCCTATAACCGCCTCGGCATTTTGTATGCCAAGCAAAAAGAATACCGTGACGCTATCGACTGCTTTGAAATTGCATCGAGTATCGAGGCCACACCTTCAAGCCTCCACAACCTAGGACTCATCTATTACGAAACAGAGAACTATGAAAAAGCTGCTATTGCTTTCGAGCAAGCGCTCAAGCTAGAGGGCAACCTTGCTGCTCGTCACGTAGCCTATGCAAAAGTCCAAGAAAAACTTGGCAACGAAAAGCTCATGTTCCAGTCGCTGGAAAAAGCTGCTGATATGGAGCCGAATAAAGAGACATATACGCTCTTGCACAAGGCTTACGTTGATCGCGGCATGGATTCCCAGGCTGACATGATTGAGCAAAAGCTCAAAAAGATGATCGTGCCAGATGGCAAGCCAAAGCGCATGATGCGTCCACGCCGTTCAGCAGTACAATAGGCGAACAAGGGCAGAATAATAGTTGCCTAAATTGAACCTTTTTGTTATAGTTACATCTGTTATCGTACATTTTGCCACCTTAGCTCAGCTGGTCAGAGCATCGGTTTTGTAAACCGAGGGTCGTCGGTTCGAATCCGACAGGTGGCTCCAAGCCATACATGTCCGAACAGATATGCAGGGATAGTGAAGCGGTCAAACACGGGTGACTGTAAATCATCTGGCTCAGCCTTCGGGGGTTCGAATCCCTCTCCCTGCACCAAGAGTTCTCGCGTAAGAGAGCGCGGACGCCGCGATAGCTCAGTGGTAGAGCACTTCC
>CAZCCP010000017.1:0-10370 GCA_964497565.1 uncultured Candidatus Saccharibacteria bacterium | reverse complement strand
GCTGTGCTTTGGCCACACGTTGTTCTTTTGCTTCCTCAAAACCAAGCTGTACAGCCTTGTAGCCGTCTGCTTCTGTGGTTTTGACTTGCGTGATTACGCAAGGACTAGCGGAAAGCAAGGTAACAGCTTGAACGGTACCGTCATCAGAGATGGTACTTGTCATGCCTACCTTTCGAGTGATTAATGCTTTCATAGTGTCTCCAGGCAGAGCCTTGGCTCTCCACCTCGTATTACCCTGCCGCCTCGTTCGTTCCTATGCAGAGCATAAAAACGCTCGGCTTCGGTCGGTTTCCACCCCTGTTAAGGAGTAGACCTTCCCAAATAACCAAGTACAGGAATTTGTTATACCGTTATAGTGTAGCATCTGTCCCCACCCCTTGTCAATATGTAGACAATTCTACTACGAAGAATGTGGCTGAGCGTGCAGAAGCGGTGCCTAAAAGGCGATGTAGAGCCCAAATGGAGCGAAGTAGCCCACAAGCATGGCCACTAGCAGAACTGCATATTCGATTTTACGATCAATCTGGAAGTGCTCGTGAGCCGTAAAGAACAGTCCAATTGCTAGGCCAACAGGTAGCGGCACGCTTAATGTGTCCTGATGGGTTACCTTGACCCACATTGATCCGAGGATCATGTAGAGTACTAGTTTTAGAAAAAATATACTGTCGACGTCCTGTGAACTATTCTGGCGCTTAGGCGCGCGTTTAGTAGCAGTCTTGGATGTTTTTGTTTGTGTAGCCATTAGAGCTATTAAAGCACAGTTTGCTATCCAATGTCATGTACATAGTATAGTGGCTACAATTTTACAATTGCGCTAATTTATTTTCTTCGTATAATATCCGACGAAGAGTAACTGAGAAAATTATGCAATCTCCTGAACAGCCAGACGGCTTTATTATGCTAAAGCCAGATGGCATTGAAAAAAGTATTCAACCAGAGCTTGAGTTCGAATTAGGCCTACGCGGCGTCTCTATAATAGGTGAAACAGCGATCAAAGCAACCGAGTGGCTGCCGCTTGATTTGTGGCCAACTATTGGAAGCCACGCCGGCTGGTTATATAGCCGTGAATACGTAGAGGGCCACAGGCTACCAGTCCTATGGTTAAAGGGTGATCCCAACATAGATACGCCTACAGCGGCGCTCGACACAAAACGTGAACTCCGCAAACGCCTTTGCACGCCTGGCGAGCGTCGACTTACACTCATGCATTGCCCTGATAGCGCAGAAGACTTTGAGCGAGAGGCAACCGTTCTGGGCGGCTATGCACTGTCCGGCTCTGTTCCGACCTTGCACGCACGCCAACACCAGTCGCTCGCCAACTGGCTTGGACGACATAACGATGACGGCTACCCCTCTGGGGCTACTTCTATGGTTCTGATGGGCTCGTCAACCGAAGCGTGGAGTGAAAAAGCACATGACTGGGATTATATTGTCTTTACTGACAACGAGGATCGCGAGCCAACACTGACAAGCTACGATGCCTCAGATGAGCACCCTAACTTAGATGTTCGTGTAACCTCATTCCAACAGTGGCTTGGCCAGTATGCATTACAGCCGGCTATCGGTTCTGAGTATCTTCGATGGGTCACCAAAGCACGGCCGCTCCGAGACGATGCAGGACGATTCGCCGCCGTCCAATCACTTTTCAAAGATGCATTCGATCAGGGACGCGCTGATTGGATTACTGACACCTATGCACTTGCACGCGGCGCTCGACATTTATGGGCCGAGGAAGCAACGCGCAGTGATGAAGATGTCGTTGATCTACTTGGCACCGACTTCGCCATCCGCGTCCAACAACTGGCCAGTCTCGTCATCCATGAGCCATTCCCTGCTCGTAAACACCTCTACAATCAAGCACAGCAGATTAGAAATACGAGAGATAGGCGCCTCCATGCGCTTGCAGAAATAACTCCAAGGTCTTTGCGAGAACTTGAGCCTCAAGAAATTGGACGTTTCTCACGCTTTGTCTTTAAGGAGGTAATTGACCCAGTACTTACTGAGCAGGGTGTTTTGCCGCCAAACTTCAAGTGGTGGGACGTCGCACCACAACAGGATGGCTTTATGCACTTGCAAGAAGAGTTCCGGCAGCAGATCGCTACCCTACGCTAAATAGCGCTGGATCGCCGCAGCCGACGCTTCTGCTGATTCGGTCGGCTCAATAAAGATGGGCGGTGTCTCTGCTTCTTCTAAGATTTCATGCAACGAATGCTGATAGGATCTACTGAAGTCGGGATCACGAACAAAAGGTGTTGGGTCATATTTTGCGCCCAGATCTCCCTCGCGAGGTGGCAACACGAATACTGCATCATAGTTCCCCTGTACGGTTCGTAGAGGCTCCACAAACGCCTCTGTTGCTGGCTTGCCCATTGCCCGCATGAAAGCCACCACGGAGAGCGGCGTACGATCTGTTACGACAAAATCGTGGCTATAATTGCGGTTGTGAAGCGCGACAAATGCGGCACGATACCACATATCCAAGTCATCTATCGTACCTGATTCAACAAGATGGTCAGGCTCAGGCACATAGAGACCTTCCATTTGCTGGGCCAAGTGTTGGCCAGTCGTGCTCTTACCTACTGACCAATAACCTTCGATGCCGATACGCATTAGACCCGACCCTCCTGCATCCAGAGCGGCAAACCGACCTCTTCAACGTGTATAATTGCAGGCTCGGTGTCATCACTAGTGTAATGTGGTATCTTGCGCTGTGGCATACTCTGAATCTTTTTAAAAGCTGCAACTTCCGCATCGATCAGAACATTCCAGTCATAGTGGCCAAGAATATATTCGTATGCAGCCTTACGATATTTTTGGTTTATCTCATGACTAGCCGTCAATGCGCACAGTGCGTCCGCAAATGCTTCATCACTTTCAGCAGAAATGATTGCATCAGTAGGTGCATATCCAGCCAGCGCTTCTTCACTTGCAACTACGGCAAGACCATAGGCGCCATAGGTCATAACCTTAAGTTTCATACCCGAGCCTTCCTGTAATGGCGCCAGGCCTACAGCCGCATGTTCAAATGCTTCATGCAAATCATCAACTGCTCCCATATAGGTAACGTTAGGCGCATCTGCAGCTTTTCTAATTAGGTCGTCTGACGCACCACCAACAAGATAGAACCGCTGCTCAGGCACGAGCGGAGCAATACGCTCAATAATGCGGAGCGCGGCACGTCTATTAGGCTCGTAGAACATATTGCCAACAAAGACGGCGTTGCGATGCGCCGCATCAGCCGACGGACGCGTTTGCATCGTTACGCCGTTCGGGATACAAAATAGACGGTCAGCTGGAGCACCATATTCTTGTATGGCTGGCACATCACGCGAAGACATTGTTATGATACCGTCAGCAAGGTGTGTGCAGAGTTTCTGACGCAACTCTGCAGCAGCAATTTCCTCGACATTTTCTTCGAGTGAGGTCATAAGATGGCGGTACACGTCATGCATATCGCCTATTAGCGGAACGCCAGCCATGCGTGCTACATATGCGGCATACAACAAAATAGCGAGATGTGAACCTGCGCTATGGACAAGATCAACCTTGTCGGCCTGCAGCAGATCAACAAGCTTATTAACGTCATCACCATATGCATAGCTTAAGGGCGTGAGATGGTATACAACACCAAGGCTATCTAGCTGTTCCTTGGTAGCCCAACCTCTGTCGACAAGATAGAGAATTGGTTCAATGTCGTCATTTACTCGTAATCGTTGTACAAGCTCGACGACACGCTGTGTCACACCATCTGTAGCGGGTATGCGCAAACCGTCGTATAAAATTCCAACACGAATGCTCATGGCGCTACTCCGATAATTTTATATGCAGCAGTGCTAAGCTGCTGGTCCGGGCGATCAGTGTCTGATAGCTGCAAGTACTCCGAAATTTCAGTGTATGCACTCTTGTTTACGGTATAGATAAGCCGTTTTTTGGCATCAACAATATAATAGTTGCCGTCAAAGGCGGCAAGCAACAAATGTTCCATACGTTATAACCTCTGTCTCATTGCTGCTAGAGTCAGATGCAGGGCCTCAATATTCTCTTTAAATGGAATAAATTCCTGTAAGCCACCCAAGGGAACTTCACGAAGCATATCGTGCTCATCGCTCAGCTGGATCATTTCAGCTGTGTCTGGCGATATGCTCGTTGCATACGTTCGCTCCGTGTGCAAGCCACGTTCATTGCGGAAAGTGAAGATGTATCCAGCCGTGACGAGGTCTGCCTCAGCAATGATAATGCTTGTTTCTTCGCGTACCTCTCTGATAGCCGCTGCTGCATAGTCTATATCACTTGCTTCGCGCCCTCCAGTAATAGGCTGCCAAAAACCTCCGCGACGGGGAGTACGATGAAATATATAAGCAGTGTCCAGGTGTTCACCGAGTAGCCAAGTCGCAACTTGTTCTCGTGCGATCTTTTCAGATGTTGACATATGTATCTTTATACTTGAACTCGTAGGAAATTACAAATTATAGATGTATGATGTGTGTATGATTATTTTAGGTGTAAACGGCTGGAGCTCACGCTCACATGACTCTTCTGCCGCCCTCATTGTAGATGGTGAGATTAAGGCTTTTGTTGAGGAGGAGCGTATAACACGGTTCAAGCATGCGTTTGGCCAACTTCCGCATCGAGCAATCCAAGAGTGCCTCGCTATCGCTGATGTCGCTGCTACGGATATTGATGAGCTCGCTATCGGATGGGATTATCACAAAAAATACTCACAACGTGGCTTGCCATTGCCAGCTGAGTCAAAAGACCTTGCAGAAGTCTATCTGCCCCACCAGGTTTTTGAGCGTAATCCAAACATGCGTATTAGCGCCATAGAGCATCATCGTGCGCATGCCGCATCAGTGGTTCGTGCGAACGCTATTGGCAGCCGAACAGCAGCGGTACTCGTCGTTGATGGTCAGGGTGAAGATGTATCAACATCTTTATGGACGTATCGTGGTGGTGCGCTTGAAAAAATTCAGGACTGGCCAGTTGCCAATTCACTGGGCTATTACTACGAGGCGCACAACCGTATTCTTGGTTTTGATTTCCTTGATAGTGGCAAAACTATGGGTCTGGCATCGTATGGTAAGACCATTCTTACGCCAAATCCGTTCAAGCTCGATGAGCAAGGCTTTTCCGCGCCATTTACTGTTGCGTTAGCAACTGATACCACCGATGAGCAACAAGCAGTGGTCAACGCTTGGTTCCCTCAGTTACTCGCAGCCTACGGCCTCGACCCCACTACAGGCGTCTGGGACTTATGGGCAACTCGTAAAACCGAATTCACCCAGCATCAGAAGAATATCGCGTACACCATCCAACAGCATGTTCAGGAAGTGCTCCTGCATCTTGCGCACTATGCTAAAGATAAGACTGGTGCCGATGTACTCTGTATCGCCGGTGGCGTAGGGCTAAACTGCCCATCAAACACTGCCGTAGCAATGAGCGGTCTCTTTGATGAAGTCTTCGTAACTCCTTTTGCGAGCGATCAGGGTGTTAGTCTTGGCGCCGCACTTGAAGCCGCTGACGCACACGACGCTCCCTTCTCGCCATACACCGGTCGTGAATTCTCTGATGACGATATCCAGGCAACCATCACCAAGTATGCGCTCAAAGCAAGCCGCCAGACCGATATAGCATCGCATGTTGCACAAAAAGTACACGACGAGCAGATTGTCGGCTGGTTCCAAGGGAAGGCCGAGCAAGGCCCAAGAGCGCTTGGCAATCGTAGTATCCTTGCAAATCCAACAGTGATAGGCATGAATGACCGAGTCAATAAACTCAAGAGTCGTGAACTATGGCGTCCACTCGCTCCGAGCATGCTGGACACAGAAGCTCATCGAATCTTTGAAGAGCCGCTTGATTCACCACATATGCTCCAGGCATTTCATGTCCGCACAGAATTTCGGCAAGCGTTGCCCGCAGTCGTACATACTGACGGATCTGCACGACCACAAACTGTTACGGAGACAGATAACCCTCGCTACTTTGCACTCCTTACTGCGCTCAAAAACCTTACTGGCTATGGAGTAGTCCTCAATACTTCATTCAATGGCCCTGCTGAGCCTATCGTCTACACACCAGAAGAGGCTGTTCGCATGTTTTTGAATACCGATCTCGACGGTTTGGCACTCGGCAATTGGTATATTACTAAGCGCTAAGCGTCTGCAGTCCAGCCTCGAATGAGTAACGAGGTGACCAGCCAAGTGTCGTAGCAATGTGTGTTATATCAGCGCAGAGACGTTGGTTATCGACGGGACGCATATCTGTCTCGTTTTCATAGACAACCTCTACATCAAGTTTATCAGTAAGTTCTTGTATCGTCTTAACTGTTTCGCGAACGGATCGGGTCGTGCCAGTGCCGATATTAAAGGTCGGGTTGTCATGACTCGTCAACGCGATGGTCACGAGCGCACGAGCAACATCATCAACGTGGACAAAATCACGCTCAGCATGAGGGTTACCCAGTTCGAGGCTCGTCTCAGATTGCAGTCTCGTAAAAACCTTAGGGATGAGGTGGGCGTGTGGGTCACTTCGCCCAAAGACATTGAAAAGCCGTGCGATAGCAAAGTCCTGCACTTGCTTCCTGATAAGCTCTTCGCCCATAAGCTTGCTCATACCATAAATATCGCCTGGGGCGAGCAAACTTCCCTCATGATATGATGTTGCCGTACCGCCATATACAGCTGCAGATGAGGTAAATACGAGCTTTGGCTTATCTGAAAGTGTTGCGATTGTATCAATAACATTTTGGAGGCCGTTGACGTTCGTGGCAATGACTTCCTCGGGGTGTGCATTGCAGTAAGGAATAAAGTGAATAGCAGCCAAATGTATAATGTGGCTTGGCCGTTCAGCCTGCACTATGTCTTGCAAGACTGTCTCGTCACGAATATCAGCCATCTCATAGTCCCAGCCTTGACCGTTCACGTAGTCCAAAGACGACGCACCAAGCATAAAAAGATCGATAATTTTAAAAGAGATACCTTCATCAGCTAACAGATGGCAGATCGCGCGACCCACGTAACCCGCACCACCGATAATAAGTACTGACTTACGCATATTGTGTGTATATTTCTCCGACATGACCATACTATAGTATGTTTTCGCTCTAACGCAAAGAAGTTACGTCATTTTAGAGATCGGTCGTTATTCTATATACTTAAGATAATGCTTCGCTCGATTGACTATTTCTGGCACAAAACGCTACGCCGACCCTATCGACTACATACAAGTATCGATAGTGGCGAAGGTCAGCTTGTTGTACTGCTGCATGGCATTGGGAGCTCTGGAGGAGCCTGGAAGAGTGTTGTTGCGCAATTGGGTCAGACGCACTGTCATGTCGTTGCGTTTGATCTGCTTGGCTTTGGCAACTCGCCAAAACCCGATTGGAAGAAGTATACCGCCGACGATCATGCGCAAGCAGTTATTGCAGCGATTCGCGCAAAAAAGCCCGGTGAGCCAGTGGTTATCGTGGGCCATTCGATGGGTTGCCTTATCGCAGCGCATGTCGCAAAATTAGCGCCCACGCTCGTGAAACAACTCGTGCTCTATGAAATGCCACTCTATGCCGGCCTGCCGGAAACACGACGATACAAACGCAAGCTGGACGTATACATGCGCGTCTATGGTCGCATCATGGCCTCAGCACTGCCGGAGCGCGCAAGCAGTCTTGCTCTTCGCACTATTATTACTAAGCTATCTGGCTTTGAGATCCGGGAAGATACCTGGCAGCCGCTCGTTAGGAGCCTCGAGAATACAATCATCAAACAAACAACCCTATCCGATATAAAGCAGCTTACGCTACCAATAGATATCATCTATGGCTCTCTTGATATGCTCGTCATTCGGGGTACATCAAAGAAAATCTTTGGTCATGAAGCAACACATATTAATACCCAGACTATCACAGAGTTTCATAGTATAACGCCTCGTGCAGGGCGCATTATCTCCGCACGAGTCAGCCAAGCGCTCGGGATAGCCCCAGTGAATACACCTGCTCTTGGCAAGCGAAGTAAGCTTCGAGTTGCCAAAAAGCGCCAAAACGCCTAAGGCTCTTGGGTTCCGAATATCTCTTCGCCGTTCAGAGTAACGTCGTCTCTGGTTATGCTACCGCCCATAGCTAGCCAGGCAATCGCCCAGCGTATCTCTACCGCCTGCATATCGAGTCTATCAAGAGGAGCAATGTCATATTGTTTGTACCACTGAGCAACCGTAGGCTCTTCGGCGATCACGATGTCTGCAAAACGCGCACGTTCTGTCTCCGCGATAAGGCTGTCTATCTGTGCATCTGTAAAAGGGTCTTGTACCTGCATGTCGTCAGAAGGTTCAAATGGACCCAGGAACTCTTTTTGGGGCATGTGTAATCTCGTTTCTAGCGGCATGAAAAAGCCGCCTTTCCTATATGGAACGGTGATCTTTATACCTCTGTTTCTCTCCGAGGTATCTACACTAAAAGAATTTTGTCCTGAGCAATCATAGTTTATCTTGGCGGTAGCGTCAACTTTCTACGCATACGATGCATAAGTAACTGGCAATTAAAAACCGCCCTGATTGCCCAGAGCGGTTTCTTGTATGTAAGGTGATTACATCTTGATTTCGACGTCACAACCTGCAGGAAGACTGAGGTTCATGAGTGAGTCGATAGTCTTTGGAGTTGGTTCGGTAACGTCGATAAGGCGCTTGTGTACGCGCATTTCGAACTGTTCACGGCCCTTCTTGTAGACGTGTGGTGACTTGATGACAGTAAAGGTACTGCGGTCAGTTGGTAGTGGAATTGGACCAGCGATGGTTGCACCAGTACGAAGAGCGGTGTCAACGATCTGCTTTGCAGCTTGGTCAATTACTTTGTGGTCGTAGGCCTTGAGGCGAATGCGAATGCGTTGCTTCTGGTCCTTCTTTGCTTCTACCATGATGGTTTGCTTCCTTTGTGCGATGCTGTAACCTCTGTTGGCTCTAGTCCAACCGAGTTCTCAACATAATGTTTTAATATATGAGGCGTATTATACCTCTTAAGAGGTCAAATTACAAGGGGTGGTGCGGGTGGCGGGCTTCTCGTGGTGATTGTAGATTGAGAAGCCCGCCTCCGCGTTTCAGCGTGTGCTGTTTACGCGGATCGTCCAGATGTCACGAATGAAGGATGCCGGCGTACTCCCTGAAGTAGGTCTGAAGGTCAGACTGCTTGGCTGATGCCAAGGCGATGAGGGGCATGGCGGTGGTGCACTCGTACGGGCGGTCGGCGTTGAGCATGTTGCGAACAGCCTGGACCGTCTTGACGTGAGCCACCCACCGACCGCGTCGCTTGTAGATACGGTCGATCCGATAGAGCAAGTCGTCGAGAACGACGAGGTTGTCAGCTCGGATGGCCGGGTTGCTGGCGAGGATCGCAGCCTTTGCTTCGTCGGCGTTCTTCTCGGCCAATTCCTTGGCGACGTCGAGAATGCCGCTCAGTGCACGGTACGAAATGCCGGGAGGCACTTCGACCTCGAGCTCTGCGGCGAAGACCAGCTGCGCGTCGGACGGAGGGACCAGCACGCACTCATCGAGCATGGCGACAGCCTGGACTTCGGTGACGTTCGTGAGGTCTACGCCCTCCGGCCAGTTGACGCCGATCGCGCGGATCAGGGCCAGCTTCTTGCGGTACGAGGCTGAGCCACCGTACGTCGGGACGAGCGGAGCTCGTTCGTCGAGCAGCTCGCTGACCTGTGCGCAGCTCATGTCATCAGTGACGGTCAGACCGTACACACCAGCGAGCACAAGCTGCGGGTCACTCGGCGGGATGAACGGGACGCTGTCGAGCAGCTGGCTGGCCTGGCCGAGAGTGATGTTCGCGTAGGTGACTCCCTTGGGAAGGTCGAGTCCCAACGTGCGCATCAGCTTCAACTTCTGCCTGGTGATTGCCGGAATTTCCGAGTTTGCCACAAGGGCCTCCAAGTAAGGTGCGGTGGGAAGTCCCCACATAAATCTGGACAATGATTATTATACAACATTTATACGTATACTAAAAGATTATGGTCAGCATATAACTGGCCGACTACCTAGCCGCCGTACTTACAGCCCTTGGAACAACTGTTAGGCGTCGGGCAATCCGGGTATATGGGACAACCCGACATGGCAACCTCACCTACAAAATCGATAATCCTGTCATCTATGGCGTCGTTTTCTAGCTCAGGTGCTAGATACTGATCCACTGACAATTCTGATATAAGTTCTGTCATCGCTAAGCTCCTTTCCTGCAAACAGCTTAGTATAGTAGCACAAAGAAAAGAGCCCGGAAATCCGGGCTCTTTTGCAAGAAGTTGTTAGATCGAACTATTTTACGATCTTGGTAACAACACCAGCACCAACAGTACGGCCACCTTCGCGGATAGCGAAGCGGAGAC
>CAZCCP010000016.1:0-12737 GCA_964497565.1 uncultured Candidatus Saccharibacteria bacterium | reverse complement strand
AATTTGGCGGGCCCGACCGGATTCGAACCGGCGATCTCCTCCGTGACAGGGAGGCATGTTAGGCCTCTACACCACGAGCCCATACCATTTGATAGGTATTACCTAATACAACAGAGGTAATGATACCAAACTTTTCTGCCAAACGCAAGAGTTTGGTTATGGGTGAATGAACTGGGAGGGCTTTTCTTTATCGCGAAGCGGTTTGATGTACGTGCTGATATCTTTGAAGGCAAAAGAAATGTGGGAGGCTTTGACTGTGTCGCCACTCACCTCGTCAACTTTAACAATTTCGAGGCTCGTGCCAGTATTGATAATGCCTGATGTTTGACCCTGTTGTAGCTTGAAGAGTTCGTTTACGACTTGCACTGGGATATCGCGATTTGTGCGGGAGATGGAGAGTCCATATGCACCGCCACCCGCCGCAGTATTTTTGTCCTGTGAGTACTGTTTGGCAAGAGTGGCAAAATCTTGACCAGCGTTTACCTGCGCCAGTACTGCTGTTGCCTGGGTGTGTGTGCCAGTATCAAGCGCATCGACAACCTTTTGTGCGAGCATTTGTTGCTTGAGCTCACGCTTGAAATCGTCAACCGACCAGCCCCAAAACTCGCTAAGCACATCTTGGAACACTTTTTGGTTGTCACCGAGGCGGTTTTGCGTCTGAATAAGTGCTACTTGATCGTTAACCTCTTGGCTGGAAACTGATATATGGTGCTGTGATGCGAGCTGCTTAACGTAAGCGCTGTCGATTACCTCAGTCAAGGCACGTTTACGGAAAGCCTCGAGTTGCTGGCGGCCCGAATCACTATTGAAGTCGACTTTTTGCTGGGTCTGATAGTAGTGGATGTAGTGGCGCAATTCGAACAAATAATTTTCGTATGAGACAAAGTCTGAGCCAGCCTTGCCGACTGGGAATGGAATAACCTGGGAAACACGATAGATGAATGTCGAAGTAGAGTTAAAACGATAGAGCGAAAGCAGGCTGTACGCAAAAAATGCCACAACGCCAACAATGGCTAAAGTCGAAGAGACTACTACCACGCGGTGAGCTGAGTGCTGTAATGGGTAGATGTATTTGCGGGCACTCGAAAGCACCTCTTCACGGTGCTCGGCTACGGTTTCGTTAGTAATACGAGGAATGCCCCGAATTGCCTGCTCTAGGGAATTTTCAGGATTTTTGGCGCGACGCTTAGGGCGACGAGCGAGAACTTGTTTAATTTTCTGCTTCATATAATTCTTCTTCGCTACCTTCGGGTGGATTTACTGCCCCACCTTTGGTGCGCAGGACCTCTAACAGTTTTTTCTGAATCGTCGCAGGATGGTGAACTTCATGAATCACCAGGTCCCCAACGAATGTCTGCATAATAATTGTACCAAATCCGAAGAGTGTTTGCTGCAAACCGGCAACTTCGTAGTTCACCATCTGGATTTGGTTGAGGGCCATATCGACGACGCTCTTGTGAAAGAGGCCTTTCTGGCTGATCTGTATGAACCGCTGGTCAGTCACGATGTAGACGCTAAAAAACCAGGCAATCCACTTCGGTAGAAATATGATTGTACCGATCACAAAACTGACTACAAAACTAAGCAAGAAAAAAGTCATCGTTGGTGGATGGCTTGGGCGCATATAAGTAAGGGCTAACGTGAAAACTGGCCCGATCAATAAGCACGCTGCGCCGTAAATGAGTCCTTTGCGCATAACAATTGGATGTTTTCTAAAAACAAAGAGGACTTCTTCGTCATCAAATTGGTCGGCAAAGTATTTGTGTGACATACGCGTATTGTATCAAGAAACCCCTGTTTGATACAGGAATTAATGCAGAAAATCTAGCCATATTATGGCGTCATTGTAGCTTGGAAAATGCGGTAATCACCATTCACTGCACCAGCATTTATGGTTGCGGGTAGATCCGCCTGACCAGTTACGAGGCCGTTCAAGCGTGGGGCTGCAGAAGCGTCGATACCTGCGGGCGTGACAAGCGCTGATATATTTGGCATGCCAGAACCCACAACCAATACAGCAAACGCATATCGAGTACCCTTGGTCTTGTTGAATGGTGCGGCGAGCGCTTTGGGGAATGCGGTATATGCCCCATTAAATAACGCAGTGTCGCTTGTGGTAGCTGCTACGAGCGATAGGTTGCCAGTATTGGGGTTAACGCTGTAAATTCCCATACGAGCAAGCGTCGTGCCTGTTGCGGCCGTGGAGTCGCTGACCATTTGAACGGTCGTAATAGTCTCTGTTTTGCGGGCCGTAAAATACGTAAGATGCAAACTACCTGAGGCATTAAGGGTCTGGGCTCCATTGACGCTCAAACGAGGGAGTAACTCTTCCCCGACCGCCAAAGCGTTGCCATTGTAGATATCTGTGGAGGGCGTGTTGGTGGCACTCACCTCGCCCATTACAGTGATTGGCGTAGCAAATGTTTGCACATCGAGCTGGCTGTACTGATATGTTCCCTGTAGCGTGCCCGTATAGGGAGTGATCGACGTTTCGAGCATTGCCGTGACGGTGTTAATACCTGTGTTGCCGGTGCCGTAGACGACCGCCGTGGTTATTGGCAATGTTGCTCCCGAGGGGAAGACTGAGTTTGAACCAATAATATTCGCGGACAGCTCTTGTGTGTTCGCCATTTGTAAGATAGTACCACCAGTGTTATTTGCCTGAATCTTGAGCGAAATATCTTTGTTGGTATTTGCACTATTCGCGCCAATAGCGACAACGCTATCGAGTACATGCGTCGTACCCGTAACTTCAAAGGCCTGAATATCCATTGAGATGTTTGAAGCATAGTCGTCAATGACGACACCACTATAGCCGCCACCCGTCGCCCCGCAAGTATCCAAAAATGCGCGCGTGTATGCAATCTGGTTGCCACCGTCTATCTTGACTGCGGTCAGTGAGCCAACGGCATACGCATACGTAACAATTGCGTCGCTGCCTGGGTTGTGGAAGACTGTGCGTACGCCGCCCTTTACGAACAAACTGATAAGTTCAAAATGATAGCCGACAAGCTCTAGAGCGTCTTGGCTGCGCAGCAAACCGCTACCCTCTGTCGCATAGCCAACATGCCATATCCTCAGGTTAACCATGCGGATATGGGCTTGCTGGGTGGTGCCCGTGCCAGCTCGAATCCCTGCGCCAAACAAACACTCAATAATGAGTGTTTCGGCCACTGAATACGGGTTGAGTTGTACTACCGGGTCGTAACGATCGGATAGCATATTGAAGAGCATCGCTGGTGCATCGAGCGTAACACCACCAGGAACAGTTAGCTTATTCCTAATAATATAACCACCGTCGGCATCTTGTGCAGACAGAAGCACACGAGCCATGCCAACGCCCATGGGCTGGTTGGGGCCAGTGCTTATGTCAACAACTGAGTGTGTGGCAGCGGTCATAGCAGCAGCTATAGCGCTCGTATCATCCGTTCCGTACACGAGGTAACCCGTTGCGCCACTTACTGTTATGCCAGCAGCCGCACTGAGAGTAATCTGCGTGGTGGATTGCACAGATGCGATTGTGGTAATTGCCCCTGCTGCGTCTTCGGTATACACAACGACGAGCTTACCGACATCACTGCTCGAGAATGATCCGCTAGCTGCCGTGACTGCCGTGCTTGCAGCTGAAGCTGTAACATTCCTCAGACGCTTGGCGTCCCCTTTCGCACCGTAATCTTTGGCATTAAAGACGAGGGAGCCCTCGTCCACTTTGCTCGCAAGGTCAGTGACTAGATTTGTAACCTTGCTCTGAGGAATTGAGGGTATATTGTGAGTGCCATCGGAGTTATGCTCAACAGCCAGAAACGTATTGAGAACGTTTCCCCAGTCACCACTATCACCACCAGGAGTCGGAAGTCTTGCGCTCACAATGTCCCATCCATTAACTGCTTCTATAATACCATGAGCGGTTTGAGCACCAAATTTAAAGACCATGTGAGACTCACTCTTCTACCGGGAGGGACTCGACATTGTGCGGCCGTGGAACTATCCCTAAGTAGTTCCACTTTTATGCTTCTCGTCCCTCCACAGCGGTAGCCAGAAAATAAAATAACCTACAAATGTAGGTTATTTTATTTTGGTACCCCGGGAGGGACTCGAACCCCCAACCTCTCCCTTAGGACGGGCTTGCTCTATCCAGTTGAGCTACCGAGGCTTATCTGGCGCCGAGAAGACGCCAGCTGTACGAAGTATTACTTCAGGTGTTTCGCAGAAGGTTGCGTGAACTTCTCGTGAACAACTTCGTATTCAGAGATCTCCTCATCCTTGAACCAGTGAGCAACTTCTTTGGCTGCTTCTTCTGGGTCTGCAGAGGCGTGGATAACATTTGCCACACCCTTGTTGACAGTTGACGCTTGGCCAAAGGTAACATGTGCGTAATCACCACGGATAGTGCCTGGCGTTGCGCTCTTTGGCTCTGTGCTACCGACAAGCTTGCGTACGGTTTCAACGGCTTCTACACCCTCAAGAACCATAGCGATTACAGGACCGTCCTGCATTGCCGCCAAGGTATCTTCAAAGATCTTGTCACCCTTACGAGTTTTCAACGTGCCAATACCCTCATAGTGCTGGAAATAGTGTTCATAATTTGGGTTCAACATTTTGGTTGCAACGATTTTGAGGCCAACTCGTTCAAAGCGAGTCAAAATTTCGCCTACAATACCGCGCATCACTGCGTCTGGCTTAAAGATAATGAGTGTTCGTTCCATGCACTTCCTTTGGCTTACGTAAAATTACGCCTGTATTGTAACAGATCGAGACCTCGTTTTATACCCATAGTTGCTAGATTTAGTAATACATTGTATCGTATATGAAGTCTCGTCGAGACCTTCGACTGAGTCTGTACAAGTGGATGAGTACTGTCCAACATGGCCTGAGGAGAAGATCCTGTGCCTTACCCTGCCGATAATCATCGCGCATTTGAGCGACAGCTCAACTGCTTCTCGGAGGAGGATCTGGCAATCGTTGCCCGGCAGCTCATTCTGCTGTCAGAGACAAAAGATCATGCCAGCATGTGCGACACGCTGCGTAAGCTCGAAGCTTTCGCGAGCGGAGACAACCGCATGCGTATCGCAGCCTTCCTGGGCATCTTGCCCTTCGCGAAAACCTTGACCGAGGAGGATGTACCACCCAGCAGCATCATGGTCACCGCTATCTGGCGACACCTGCTGCGCGAAGCAAAGCGCAATGATGAACCGCGCATTGCGCGCACCGACCCAGTTCACGGCATTCGCTACGGTCGCGTACATCGTGTACCGACAGCAACGCGAACACATACCAGTCCTGCTCAGCGCCAAAGGCTGGACAGTAACGACTACGGCGACATCGGCGAAGGCATCTTCGGATTCTTCGGCTGGGTCTGGAGGCTCATCTTCGACCACTGATCATGGCAGTTCGTGCGGCGGCGGGCGAAGGTGTTCTGGCGGTTGCCAACCTTCGTTCCGCCGAACGCGCATCACCTCATCCACTTGTCCCCTACACTATTTGTATTTTTTATTGGCGTTCTCGAGGGCTACCGGTGGTAGAATAAGGATATGCAATTTAGCAAAGCAAAAACTGACTTTCTGGAATATCTGGAAATTGAACAAAACCGTTCCCAAAAAACCATCGCAAATTATGATCACTATCTGACAAGACTCGTTGACTACGCGGGTGAGATCAAAGTTGCCGACATCAGCCCCGAGCTCATCCGCAAATGGCGCCTTTGGCTTAACCGCCTCGGCACTAACACTAGTGATGAGCTACAGAAGAATACACAGAATTATCACCTCATTGCTCTGCGCGGTTTTCTCAAATTTTGCGCAAAGCGCGATATCCCTGCACTGCCACCAGCCAAGATTGAGTTGGCGCGCACTACGCGTAAGCAAGTAACGTTCCTTAACGAGGATGAGCTAGCACGCATCTTCGGTGAGCCAGATGTTAACACCGAAGCCGGGCTTCGAGATCGGGCTATTTTAGAGCTTCTGTTCAGTAGCGGGCTTCGCGTATCTGAGCTTGTCGGGCTAGATAAAGACCACGTAAACCTCAAGCGCCGTGAGTTTATGGTTCGTGGTAAGGGTCAAAAAGATCGTCCGATTTTCATTAGCACGGCAGCAGCTGAATGGATCCAGCAATACCTCGACGCTCGCAGCGACAACACCCAGCCGCTTTTTATCCGTTACAGTGGCCGAAAGGCTGTCGATAACAGCGGTAACTATCAACGGCTGACTGTTCGCAGCATACAGCGGCTCGTGGCGCGCTATGCTCTGTTGGCAGGCATTACGAAACACGTAAGTCCTCACACGATGCGGCATTCATTCGCGACTGATTTGCTCATGAACGGCGCTGATTTGCGTAGCGTTCAGGCAATGCTTGGCCATAGCAACATTGCTACCACCCAGATCTATACCCACGTTACTGATCCACACCTCAAGAGTGTCCACGAACAGTTCCATAGCAACGACATCACTGAATAACAAAAGCTCCGGCAAATCCGGAGCTTTTGTTATGCTCTACCTATTGGCAGAGGTCGTTATTACCATTTACGGTAACGTTGTTATCGAAGTAGCCGTCCATTGAGGCAAAGCGCTTACAGATAGAATCGGTGCTCTGAAGTGCATTGTCGGGCATATTGTTCTTACTACCAGACGCGCTGATTGGGAAACGAACCTGGATACGGCGGAGTACGTCCTGAGCTTTACCAGTTGAATCAACGACGATCTGGGCACCGGAGAGGCCCTGTGCGCTAGCGATCTTCATAGAAACGTCCTGATAGATAGATTGCATGCGCATATAGTACTGAGTGCCTGCGAGGCCGCTTATGTTGAGCGTACAGCTGGTGTTCGTGCACTTGACGCCAATTACTTTATTTCCATCTGTGGTGAAGTTGTAAGTGTTTACGCCAGTTGTCTTGGTAGGCACCGCAAAGATAGTGCGGGCACTGCTCTGAAGTGTGGCGGCATCCAAATTGCCGCTTACGGGGACAAGGTCCAATCGCAGTACACCATAGCCACACGTCCAAGTAGAGGTTGGCGTAAAGCTAGCTGTGCCCGACGTATATTGTGTTGGGCAACCATTCGTAGGTGTTGTTGAGCCTGTTTTGGTTTGCCAGGTCAGATCGATGTTACCAAAGTTGCTGCCGGAGCCTGAGAAAATAGGCGCAATCGTGCCGGTTGTACCGACGCTATCGTAATCAAGCTGTTTTGGCGCTGGGTTTACGAGCACACAGCTATATGAAACACCATGAGCTGCGTCGACGTTTGAGTTGTCGAGCAGAGACTGATAGAAGCCACCGGTACCGGCATCGGTACAAGATGTTTTGGCGGGTGGTACGGCTGTAGTGCCCTGAATAAGCTCTTTGGCATCGTTGACACCAGACTCAGCAGCGTAGAACGCTTGTGTGCTTAGCTGGCGGTCAAGCGTCTCGCGCTGGTTGCGACGAGCGTTCTGGGCAAAGCCGAGCACGATAAGGCTCATGACAATCATAAGAATCATCGTAACCATGATAGAGACCATGCCCTGCTGGTTGGTACGAATTTGTCGTGGTGCGGTTGCTTGTATGCTCATATTAGTTACTCGTTACCCTTTGAATCACTGTTGATGTTAGCGTTGAAATCGAGCAGAATTGGGAACCGGCTTGGACACCCTTGCAAGATGGGTTGGTGCTCGTTGGATTATTCAGCAAGTCGTCGTCGCCATAGGTCACTGTAACGCTCACTTTCCAGAGGTTGCCGCCCACCTGCGACACAGTCATGTTAGATAAGCGCATCTTTGGTGACAAGAATTCTTTACCAGATCCAGCAGCCGGAGGGTTATTAGTACAGCCAGGTAGTGTCGATTGCCACAGCGCCTTGGTTGTTTGGTTGCCAGTTGCGCCGCTATCTACGAGTTGGTAGCCAAGCCTGTAGCTAAACTGTTGTTGGCCAACACAGAATGACGTTGCCGCGCCAGGTGCGCTCGCAATTGTCTTGGACACGGTACCGCCACTAAATTGAATTGCCTGCGTAACAGTGTCCATGATGGTGCGAGCAGTATTCTGGGTGTTCGACTCGGTTAGGCCCTTGTAGTACACACGGGTAATCTGAATAATACCAACGGTTACGATGAGTAGGATCATCGAGAAAATCAGCGTTGCAATAAGCAGCTCAACGATTGTGAAGCCCTTGGTATTGCTCTTGGTGGGGCGCTTATTTAGGATCATTGCTGGTACATCCTGTAGCTCATTTGGATGGAATCAGTAGTTGCGCCCTTTTCGATAGCAGCCCAGGTATTCTTGATCGTAATCGTATTGATACCATTGCTCTTAGTGAGGCTTGCTGAAATATAGTAATTTGGCTCTTTGTTATTGTTATTCACGCCACTGGCAGAAAACTTACAGGTGTTATTGGTTGATAACGACAGTACGACCACTTGGCCTGGCGTAACACAGAAAGTAGATGGCGCAGTCTTAAACAATGCATCAGGGTTATTCAGGGCAACATTCTTCATGGCCTCTATTTGACTCTCGACAAGCTTGGTAGCATTAGTACGCTCTTGGGAGCCGCGCTCCGCGTGCAAGCTATTATTGGTGGTAACGTAGGCGCCCCCCAAAATAAGACTGATGATGGCTATGGATATAAGCACCTCGACGATCGTATCGCCACGTTGGTTGATTCGATGGAACCGCTTCACTATAAACCACATCCCTTTCCATTTTTGATAGACAATGCGACGCTTAGTTGTTGCCCGCCACTACCGCCGATGGTCACCAGTCCGGACTGATCTGTCGAACCGCTGTCGAAACAAATTTGAACACCACTTGTCGCTGCCGCACTTGAAGGTAGTTTTGCGTTGATCTTGCCCACAGCCCCTGGAAGGCTATCCCCAATAACACTTGTGGCAATAGGCACAAGCAACATCTGCTGCGAGCCAGACTGCAGCTGCGAGTTGCTATAGGAGTAATTACTTAGGTCGCTAATAACCGCGAATGAACCAATCGTATTAGCAGGGTTATTGTTATAGAACATCTTGGAAACCGTTAGACCGTACATGAGCTTATCGATGGCGGAGTCGTTGGGTGCATTTGGCTGTGCGGCAGAGGGGTAAACGGCGGCAGGTTTTGCCTGAGTAATATCATGAACTTCCTCGCCATTGCTATCAACGCGTAGTGCTGCGATAGGATACGTTATATACTGCTGTGGATCCGTGCCAGTTACTCCAAACTGGACGGCTTTGCCAAGAAAGATACAGTCGCCATTCATGCCTTGTTTGTTTGCGATCTGCTTGATCACCATGGTGTTACTGCTATTAGTACAAGTAAAGTCACCGTTATTGGGGTAATATCCAATGGCCGTCGAGTTAATATTCTGACGCAGTGCTGTCACAATATCGTTAATTGACTGCTGAAATTGTGTTTTGTTGGTACGACCAGAAATAGTTGCAGCGGCGCTCACGAAAAGAAGCCCAGTAATCGCCAGAACTATGAGCACTTCAACAATTGTGAACCCTGCTCTTTGGGCGTCTTCAATACCAGCAGCTTCATGTTGCTGTTTCTCCCGCCAAGCGTATAGAGCTTGGTAGCGTGTGCGTAAGCCACCCTTCATATGTCCAAGTATACCATAAGCACTATCTGGCGAAATGCTTTTTTGTGCTTTTAGAATCCAGCGAGCTGGCTATACCAGCTAATAACTGACGATCCAAATAATTGTACAAGAATCATACCGGCAATCAACAGAGGTCCGAACGGTAATTTTATCTTGCTCTTGAGACCATTTTTGAGTATAAGCGGTAACGCCATAAAAGTACCAATAAACGACGCGAAGAATAGCAATAGCATCGCCCGCAACGGATCACCGGCGAGCAAACCCAATGCAATGGCCAGCTTCACGTCTCCGCCACCGATCCATGTGCCGCCAGATACCTGGAACAGGATATAGAACAAGCCGCTCAGTGTTAGTGCTCCAAGACTTGCATCAAGAACCGTATGCCACGAATAGTGATACGCAAGTGGCATCACGAGCACTTGCGCAGCCGCAAGCGCGATAAGCGGAAAGACCATTCTGTTTGGCAGTAGGTACCAGCGAAGATCGTACACCGCCAGTGCCACAAAGCCAATGATGAAGACGAGCCACGAGGCAAACAGGAACAGCCCCGCCCCAGTCAGGTCACTCGGCCATAATAGATACGATGCGATAAAAAGTGCTGGAGTTAAAAGCTCGGTAAATGGTGTGTCTTGGATGGGTTTTTTGCAGTAGCGACATTTGCCCTTGAGTATAAGATAGCTAGCAATCGGAATGAGATCCTTAGGTGCTAGCACATGGTGACAGTGAGGACACTCAGAGCGCTCTGTGACCCAATCACGCTTTTCGTGCAAGCGCCACACTAAAGCATTGATAAAGCTGCCAAAAACGAGACCAAAACAGCCGAGGATCACAAGAATAAGCACATTGTTCATGCTGTTAATGGTATCACAGATCCGGCGTCTGTGGTGACGGCAAAGACTACAAATTAAAACGAGCCCGTTTAGGGCTCGTTTTAATTTGACTAGAGCTAATGCTAGTTATCTAGACACTTAGTCGTAGTGGCGCCTGAAGACTCAACAGCGTAATAAATTGCTGCAGCACGTGAGGATGCCGTACCGCTACAGTTCTGGCCAAGCCATACTTTTACTTCACCAGTTTTAACTGTAGGTGCGCTTGTAACAGTACTTACAGTAGTACTACCGTTGACTTTTACGGTATTGTTAACAGCTCCTGTTGCGCTTAGCGTGATTGTACCAGTGCCGCTGATGGCGCTTGGGAAGGTACCATCGTTGTTGGACACAAACTCGCTGATTGCGCCTTCAACACTAGACGCGTCATTCTTGTTAGTCGTGTTGCGAGCACTGCGCTGGAGGTTAGGAACAGCCAAGAAAACGATCAACATAATCAAACCTGCGATCGCTAGAACGATCAGGACTTCGATAATGGTGAAACCACCTTCTTTACGTTTTTGTAAGTTAGACATATGCAAATGCCCCCTTTGCTAATTTTTATGCTTATGCTTGGAATGATACTGGTTCGCCCCTATAAAAGCAAGCAGATTTCCACAACAACAGCGTTATACTAATTGACGAACGACTGACCGGCTAAACCGTAGATAGGTAACAGCACTGCAGCAACGATAACAAATGCGACCACACCGAGGATAACCATCAAGACTGGCTCGATGATTGTTGAGATATTTTTAACCTCGTCATCAACCTCTTTCTCGTAGTACTCGGCGGTCTTGGCCAGCATGGCCTCGAGTGAACCCGACTGCTCACCAATACGAATCATATTCGGAACAAGCGTTAGGAAGTTGGGGTCGTTGGTAATGGAATCCGATAATGCCTTACCGCCCTTCACTTTGTCCTGTGCCTTTACGATAGATTCCTTGATGTGAATGTTGTTCACTGCCTCACTTGTAATCTGCAGAACCTGCAATAGTGGGACACCGCTGGCCACAAGTGTTGTGCTGGTGCGCGCAAAACGTGCCATGTACACTTTCATGAACAGAGGGCCAACTGGCCAGGCGTGCATTTTGAGCTTATCGAACGCTCGTCTACCCCCGATAGTGCGTGCCCAACGTGAACCCACAAAACCAAGGCCTACGAGAATGATAAGTACGATCCACCATTGGTGAATAATGAAGCTCGATATAGCGAGCAAGATTCTAGTTATGAGGGGAAGATTGGCGCCCGGAAGACCCTCGTAAAGTGTCTGGACCTGGGGCAAAACTTTGACAAGCATGAAGCCCAATACGCCGAACATCACCAAAAGCACAATCAATGGATACACCATCGCACCGCGAATCTTACTGTTTAGGTCAGCATCCTTTTCCTGCTGGATAGCAAGGCGCTCGAGTGCCTTGTCGAGTGTACCAGATGCTTCACCGGCAGCAATCAGGCTAATGTACACCTGGTTGAATACTTGCGAGTGCTTGGCCATTGCTGCAGACAGCGTAGAACCCGCTTCTACATCAGCAATAATCTTCGCAAGAACTACTTTGAGTGGCTTGCTCGTTGTCTGGTCGGCAACACTTCGTAAGCTCTGCACCAGTGGCAAACCGGCGTTAATCAGTGTAGAAAGCTGACGAGAGAACAAGACTTTGTCCTTGGCGCCAACTCGGTTGAACAGCCCACCAGCGCGCTTGGCGCCCTTCTCTGCTATCTGGATATCGATAGCAACCAAACCTTCCTTGCGGATAAGTTTGGCGGCGGCTAATTCGCTTTCGGCTTCAACGTTCGCCTTAACGTACTCACCAGTTGCGGGATCGCGGGCAGTATATTTGTAGGTCAGCATCGGTTACTATCCTCTCATCAAGCGGTCGAGCTCATCCTGGTCAACCGCAACATTACGAGCATCGTCATAGCTAATCGAACCGGCGTGCACAAGGCCAGCCAGCGTTTTATCCATCGATTGCATGCCAAACTCAGTACCAGTCTGAATGACAGCCTCGAGCTGGTGGGTTTTGCCTTCACGGATAATGTTACGAACAGCGGGAGTTGCAATAAGAATTTCTGCTGCCACGATACGACCACCGCCAATGGATGGCACAAGACGCTGCGAACAGATTGCCATCAAGATATTAGATAGCTGGGAGCGAATCTGTGGTTGCTGGTGCGGTGGAAATACGTCGATCATACGGTCGATAGACTGCGCTGCGCTGTTGGTGTGCAACGTCGCAAAGACCAAGTGACCAGTTTCCGCGATAGTAATTGCGGATGCGATGGTCTCGAGGTCACGCATCTCACCGATGAGCAC
>CAZCCP010000015.1:0-19386 GCA_964497565.1 uncultured Candidatus Saccharibacteria bacterium | reverse complement strand
TGAGCACAACGTCTGGATCTTCACGAAGCGCTGAACGAAGTGCAGCTGAGAACGAGTACGTGTCGTAGTGGACTTCACGCTGAACGATTACGGATCGCTTAGATCGGTGCGTGTACTCGATTGGGTCTTCGATGGTGATAATATGCTCTGCACGTTCCATGTTGATCTTGTGGATCAGCGCCGCAAGGCTGGTAGACTTACCTGAACCAGTAGGACCAGTAACGAGAACCAAGCCGCGTGGGTAATCGGCGAACTTGCTAACCATCGGTGGCAGGCCAAGCTGTTCAATACTGAGGATCTCGTTTGGAATGAGACGAAGTGCAGCCGCCAAGTTACCACGTTCGTGGAATGCGTTTACGCGGAAACGGCCTAGATCGCCAAAGGCAAAGCTGAAGTCAAATTCTTTGTCTTTCAAGAGAATTTGCTTCTGGTCTTCATCCAAAATTGCAAAAATTAAAGTCTCTACTGCTTCGTCAGATAACAGGTCTGCGCCTGAGATCGGGATCAATTTGCCGTCTACGCGCAGCATTGGCGGTAAACCAACCTGCAAGTGCAAGTCGGACGCCTTTTTCTTGACGACCTCTTCGAGTAAGACTTCTATTCTTAGTTGTCCTTGCATTACTTCTGTTCCACCTCTCGTTATGCACTGTCCGCACTTGCAACGCGGTTAATTTCTGTTAGTGTTGTTCGTCCTGCCAAAGCCTTGAGATAGCCATCTTCGCGCATAGTAACCATGCCCTGCTTGATAGCTTGATCTTGGATTTCAGCGCTAGTTGCGCGTTTAAGGATAAGGTCTTGGATTTCTGGCGAAATGTTAAACACTTCGTAGATGCCCATTCGCCCCTTATATCCGCCGGGCGAGCCAGGACTATCAATGCCCTTGGTTAAAGTATAAGCGTTTTGGGTGCCTATAGGCAAGGTTTCGTACCCAAGATCTTCGGAGATCTTGATAGACTCATCTTTGGTTTTGGGCAACAAATGCCCTATCGTGTGCTTAATAGCTTCAGTTTCAACTTTATCAGTCTCATATGTTTCATGGTTTTGACCAATGCGGCGCACCAAGCGCTGACCAATAACAGTGCGTACTGTTGAGGCAATTAGGAATGGCTCGATATCCATATCGAGTAAACGTGGCAAGATACCGGCAGCGGAGTTGGTGTGGAGCGTACTGAACACTAAGTGGCCTGTCAACGCGGCCTGAACAGCCAGCTCAGCAGTCTCGCGGTCACGAATTTCTCCTACCATGATCACGTCAGGGTCCTGGCGCAGAATAGAGCGCAAACCACTCGCAAATGTCAGACCAACGTCAGCGTTTACCTGAATCTGGTTGATGCCGTCCATCTTGTATTCCACCGGATCTTCCAGGGTAACAATATTAATCGCATCGCTCTTCACTTCCTGCAGCAATGCGTATAGCGAGGTAGACTTACCTGAACCGGTAGGACCAGAGGTAAGAATCATACCGCTCGTACCCTTGATGCCTTCACGAATCGTGCGCAAGGCGCGGCCTGCATAACCCATATCTTCCAGCTTCAAGCTGGTGCCCGACTTATCAAGCAAACGAATAACCACCTGCTCTCCCCAAACTACAGGGGAAATTGCGATACGAAGGTCGATAGAGTGACCGGCAGCGTTGATACTAAACTCGCCATCCTGTGGAATGCGGTGTTCGTCAATCTTGAGGTTAGCCAAAATCTTGATACGAGAAACCAGAGGTGGCTCAGTTGTCTTTGGCAAGCGCAAAATCTCGCGCAAAATGCCGTCAATGCGACAGCGAATCTTGAGTGAGTCTTGCAGTGGCTCAATGTGTACGTCGGAGGCGTTGTTCTTGGCAGCAAACTCTAAGATTGTCGAGAGCGCCTTACTAATCGGCGAGTCCTGAACAATTGTCTTAATGTTCTTGCTGCTGTCATTAAGCTCAATCTGCTGAGCGGCTTTTTCAGCATTAACAGCCGTGCTGGCGTCAGGATTAACACCGGTAATTTCACCAACCACCTGTTGAGAGATATTTACCTGATATTGATGTAGCACCTGACGGATACCGGACTCGCTCGCAGCATATACCTTAAGCGGGCGACCGATCTTGTTCGACAAGAAGTCTACAGCTTGGACGTTGTCGGCGTCCAACATAGCCACAACGAGACGATTCTGCATCTCACCCAATGGCACGGCCATGTAGCGCTCTGCGATGTCTTGCGGCAGTAGATCAAGGATGTCGGGGTCGATGTGCGCGTTGCCGAGGTTCACATAAGGAACTTTGGTAACATGCGCGATGGTTTTGGTCATCACCTCATCGGAGACGTGATTTCCGGTTACCAAAAAGCTCAGCAGCGGCGTACTTTCCTTTTCTGCCGCTGCTTTGAGCTCTGCGAGCTTCTCTTTAGTAAATACGCCGTCTTTGACAAGGGTTGCTTCCACTTGTTGTTGGGCAGCGGTAGACAAAACGCTCATTATGTTATGACCTGTTTAGTGTTACTGAGCAGCACCGTTGAATGGATCTGGGTTAGTGCTGTTACCGATCTGGATAAGCTGAGTTGGGTCGACTGACTCACTATTAAAGTATTTCTTGCTGGGAGTTGGGAAATCAGCCGTAATGGCTTCCACTTTCTCAACTTTCTGCTCCCTATTGTTCTTTGAGGCGAACAAGGCGCCAGAGATAAAGAATGATGCGACACCGCTAATAAAAACAATAACGATGATGAGTGCTATATCTTTTTGTTTCATTACTTGATTACCTCTGAAGAGACCTTAAACGTTTTCTCTGGCTGGTAGTATGTCTGGGCCGTGATTGTAGCTGTCATACTGCTCTGATTGCCGCTAAGTTCCATTGTCTGAACCTGGAAGGGACGAATCGAGCTGCCAAAGAGCTTCACGAGACCCTGGATCTGATCGTATGAGCCGCTCACCTGGACCTGGAATGGCATGACTACAGGCTGAGGACTGCCGCTTGGATCAGTAGTTTGCTGAGCTTCATCGTCCGTACCTGTAATGCTCAAGATCTGGAGGTTCTGAGCGGTAATCATCTTTTCAAGTGATGAGGCCAACGCTGGGAAGTCGTACTTGCTTGGTAGCGCATCGAGCACGAGCTTAGCATTGTCGCCGTCTTGTCCACCAGTTCCTGTAGGGTCACCCCCTAGAACATTCTGTGAAGTTCCAACGAAAGCAGAGTATGAGCTGACAAGGCTATCCTTGGCGCTAATATTGGTCTTGAGCTGCGCTACGGCAGTCTTCTTGGCCGTAATGATGCGGTTCTGGTAGCTGGCTTGACTCAGGAGTGTCTTTGAAGCGACCAGACAAAAGATAACCAAGAATGCCGCGACGCCGGTTGAAACAACCATTGTACTGTTGGCTTGTGTGATAAGTGATCGTTTAGTTGTGGATGTTACGCGTGCCATGATTCACCTACTGGTTAGCCTGGTTAGTTGATTTGAACAGATCGGTCGGTTGTTCGGTAGCAGAACGAGTGGTCGTAATCTTAGGGACATTGAGCGTTACGTTGTCGGTACCGCTGAATATAACTGGGTCGAAGCTCGCAGTAATCGTGTAGGTCGTGTCCTTGGAGGTACGAGCAAACGTCGAGAGTACAACCTTGGTGTAAGGACTACCCTTCTGAGTTGTGTCTCCCGTAGCTGTGTACTTTGTAAACTTCAAGGTGTCTACGTAGGTGTTAACGGTTGCAAGCGAGTCAGCTGAGCCGCTAATACTCATAGTATTTAGACTAAAGTCGAGGTTAAGCTTGGAGATCGTTGCGTTAGCAGGAGTGGTCTGAGTAACGTAATCAAACATTCGTGAGGCAACCGCTTTTTTATCGTGCAATGCGGTCAATGATGTAAGTTGATTCTGAACTGTCAGGATCTTGTTGATGTCATTGGTGCCAGAAAGCTGGTTGCTGTACTTCTTAACGTCGCCGTTGAGGTCACTAATGCTCTTCTTCTGCCATACTTGCACAACAAGCAACAGGATTACGAAGAGCGCAACAGCTGCGATAGTTGCAATAGTCGAAAAGAAAACGACAAGATGCTTCTGGCGCTGTGCCTTAAGGTACTGCTGTTTGATATCTGGAAGGAGGTTAAACTGAATCATTATTCTACCCTCTCCGCGAGACCAGTTGCCACGCCAAAGTGGTTAGATACGGCCAGGAGTTCGTTTTGACGCTCTGGAGCAAAAGCTACGTTGCGCCATGCGTTACCAATTTCAACCTCTACGCCAAACTTGTTAGCTAGGTACAGTGGGAACTCTGGCAATGCTGATGCGCCACCAGTAACGATAATGCGTGAGATTTTGGTGTCGACGTAACGGCTCTGGAAGAACTTGATAGATTTATCAATTTCGCCGGTCAGGATATCGACAGTGCCAATAATTGCATCGTAGATGCGACCTTCGAGCTTGTCCTTGCCAAGACCAAATTTGAATACAAACTGGCGAGCCTGCTTGTCGTCGATGTTAAGGTTTTGGGACGCAGAGCGAATGATTGCCTCTGCACCAGTTGGGATTGAACGAGTCAAGCGTGGTGCACCATTCATCGTGATGACCAGGTCAGTGCTCTTGCTGCCGATATCGAGAACCATTTGTGGTGCTGGGTTATCTTGGCCGATGAGTGCACGTGTTAGCGCTAAGTTGTCAGGCTCAAATGCGATAACATCGAGACCAATTGACTCAAGCATGTCGAGACGCTGCTCGACAAAGTCGTTCGTAACGCTCGAGAGAAGAACTTCAACCTTAGTCTTGTCCTTGGGTGAGTCACCGATTACAGCCCAGTCGATCTTTGATTTATCGAGAGGCGTAGGAATAAGTGAATCAGCCTGGTATTGGATCGCCTTAGCAAGTTCTGCCTGTGGCAAACGATCAAAGTCGATAACAGCCGTAAAGACGCGTTGAGATGGAATCCCTACAGCGACGTTACGCGTTGTCATGTGTGCCTGATCGAGCAGATCCTTGATGATCTGGGCTAATTTTTGTTGGTCTGTTTTGGCATCGCTAAGCACAATTTTGCTGTCAACTGGAACGTACGCGTACTTAACAAGGTTCTTTACGGTGCCGTTGCCCCGTAACTCAACCAATCGGATCGCGGTCGTCCCGATATCCAGTCCAAAAAATGCAGATACCCCACTCAGTAAACTCATATTGTCCTCAATTATAGCATAAGCATTATATTATTGCGCAACTCTTTATGCACAGATTGCTGCGTACAGCCTCTACAGGATTGGCGGCAAGCTCGTGATAGCATCATAACCCCCCGCTGTATTAGTTTCCGGTTGAGCAATCCAAAGAGTCGGGTTATATTTGAACGTTTCACCGGAGTATGTAACTCCGTTAGCGAAACTTGTGGCCTGCGAAAGTGTACCGTACGTGCGCATCAGGTAGATTTGCTTGGCGCTAAATGAGCCATTCACCGTCAATTTGCGGTTACACTTGCTATACAGGTTCTCGTCCAAGGCATAGGCACCGCTGGCGTTAGCGCAGGTATAAATTGCGCCGCCGTTACCGCCTGAGTCAGCCTGGGCTATATATGCACCGTCCATTTGCGTCACACCACTCGATGACGACGTATTGCTGATGTAGATGTTGCCGCTGACCACTAGTCGGAAAAGCGGGATTTTGTCGTATGTCCAGTTGCCTGCGTATTTGATGTCTGCGGTGATATATGCGTCGCCATTCACGTAGACCGATATACGGTTCCCGGGGTTAACTACTCCACTCAAGTTGGCGTTTCCATTCACTTGATATGAGCCGGTGGCCAGTGAGCTTACATTTACTGTCGAGCCAATGGTCGTAGTATTAGCTGCCTGAGCATAATAGTCTGGGATACATGGAACTGTGCCAAATGAACCACCATACGTACCGCCCGTTACAGTGTTACTAAACGCGAGGCCGCTCGGGACAGTTGCATTACCGACACTCTGAGCCGTAGCAAAGCCATCGATGGCGTCGAGCGCCATAGCTGCGAATTGCGTACCAGCGCCGTTGAAACTGCCAGAGTCTTGGTTCCATGACGTAATTGACGCGGTGTTCTGAGACGTACAGGTTGTGCTCGTTGCGCCATTCGATATGCCATTCCCCACCGATACGTCTCCGCCAGTTACAGATACATATGGTTTGGCGGCGACTACAACGCAAACCTGGCCGCTACTACGCGCACCACCACCGATTTTGTACGGGTTCACTGTCAGCGTGCGGCATATCGTCTTATTCACATCTGCTGCCGTAATATTGAGTGTCTCTGTAGTAATCGTTGTCGTTGTATGCCCAGGAAATGTGCGTGGACAACCCGTAGCTGGAGTTGCTGCTGCCGGTGAGGCCGTAATAGTACAGCCTACGCTGTCACTCGGATCACCGCTGTTAACAATGGCATAGGTAAACTTAACCTGGTTGCCTACCTGAGCGACGTTGCCGGGTACAGACGTACCTCCGTCAGTGATTGCGGCACCGACAGTTGGCTTTAGCGAATAGTTAGATGGAGCCTCGAGACCGTTCGTATCGCCAATGAGGTTTCCACACTGACGACGCAAACGATACACGGTAGTACCGTTGGAATCCTTAAAGCGAATTTCGTTGCTTACCTCTGTGCCATCATCAGCGGTCATCTTGAAGAAAGCGAAATCTTTAGCATCGTGCGTGCCGGCAAGAATACTGTTAAGTGTACAGGATGAAGCGGCCGTGCCATTTGTACAAGTGTGGATGCTGTTGATGTCACCCGATTTCAACGTAGTTGCGTAGTTCCAGTTGACCCAGCCCTTGGTGCTTGCGTTGTCGACGTAGGTATCCCAGTCGCCTATGTGTGCTTGAGCGTAAGCGATAGCCGCTGTTGTGCTACAGAAGTTTCCGTTACACGCACCGTCTTCGCCAAGCATGGTGTTTACGATAAAGGCTGCGCCAGAACGGTTGTAGTTGTAGGCGGTCGAGGTGCCAAGAAGGCCGTGGATAAATGCCTTGAACTCTGAGGCAGTATTGACGCTCGTTGGAATAGCCCAATCAGTACGGTCGGCCGTATTATACAAGATGTTCTGGCCACTAATACCTACACTATTGTTGTAGTAATCGGCGTTGGCGTCATAACCCCTGCAACCTGGCGTACTTAGCACGTTAATGCCGCTACAACGGGTTGTACGGCTTGCGTCAACGTGCTGTGAGGGTATTACAAAACTACCTAGGAGAACGAGAACACTAAAAGCGTATACAATCTTCTTGATCATTAGAATTCGATGTCCTGTCCCTTTTGTAGTTTGTCGATGGAGCCCTGGTACTGTGTAATTGAGCTTGATGCGTTTGGCGTATCACTCTTCTTGGTCACTGCGATTAGTTTTTCAAATAACGGAATAAGTTCTTTCTTTTGGCCAAGTGCATGACCTGCTTGGATTTGACCCTGTAGAGCTGCTTTCTGGTTGATGCTGTGCAACTTCCCAGCTTGCTCAAAATCACTCATTGCTGCACTATATTTCTTCTGATTAAAATACGCTGTCGCACGCGATAGGTAGATGTCGCCGAGTTGCCCGCGTTCGATTTTGAATTTGCCAGACTTCTCACCTGATATAAGTTCACCCGCGAGGCTGATAGTCTGCTGGTCATCATCGCGGTTCAATGAGCCACGTAAGCTGGTCTGCAGGCTAGCTTGGCGAATTTTGTTATTTTCGGATTGGTGATTCATCACAGCAATTATTACGCCGGCGATGGCGGCAAGAATAACCAAGATAGCGATGCCCTTTAGTAAGCGACGCACTCTGCTTGGTTTCGAAGGATTACCCTTCGACACTACGGCTTTACCGTTTGTAGACGGAACTGCACTCATGCCGTCAGTATAGCAAGCCATAAGCATAATGAGAATATCAAAATGCCAGACTGAACAAAAAAGTTTTCCAATACGATCTAACAGTCAGCTCGCATTCCTCTTTTACCTCTGTTATAATACGCACATTATGGCTTCATTATCTATCGGCATCGTCGGCCTGCCTAACGTCGGCAAATCAACCCTTTTCAATGCCCTCACCGGCAGTAACATTTTGGCAGCGAACTACCCGTTTGCGACTATCGAGCCCAATACAGGGATTGTGCCTGTGCCTGATGCACGCTTGAAAAATCTATCAGACATGTATCACGCCAAAAAAGTTATCCCCGCAACAGTAACTTTCGTGGACATCGCTGGTCTCGTAGCCGGAGCATCGCAGGGCGAAGGCCTCGGCAACCAATTTTTGAGCCACATTCGTACCTGTAACGCAATTGTCCAAGTTGTTCGAGCATTCCAGGACAGTAATGTCGTACACGTCGACAACGAAGTTGACCCCAAGAAAGACATGGATGTTATCAATACCGAACTCGTACTCGCCGATCTCCAAACAGTTCAGAAACGTCTGCCCAAACTAGACAAAGAAGCTCGCGCCAACCCTAAGTTGAAGCCACTTGCCGATACTTTGCAGCGTGTACACGACTTGCTTGATGACGGCACTCCCCTGTCTGCCGTCAGCGACATCAATCTCGAGCATATAGCCGATCTCCAACTCCTCACTGCAAAACCCGTTATCTATTTGTTCAACCTCGACGAGGCTGGCCTTAGCGATGACGATAAGAAGCAAAAATTAGCACAGCTTGTTGCACCAGCCAAGGCTCTCTTCGTGAGTGCCCAGTTGGAGAGTGAACTCCAAAGCCTTGATGAAGCCGACGCCAAGGAACTCCTTGAGAGCTACGGCCAGACTGAGTCTGGTCTCGTGCAGCTTATCCATGCCGCCTACGGCACACTTGGCTTGCAGAGTTATCTCACAGCGGGCGAGCAAGAAGTTCGCGCTTGGACCATTCGCAAGGGTTTCACAGCTCCACAAGCGGCTGGGGTTATTCACGGCGACTTTGAACGCGGCTTCATTGCTGCTCAAATCGTTGACTACGACGACCTCATGGCAGCCGGCTCAGAGCAAGCTGCCAAAGCCGCAGGTAAAATGCGCACCGAGGGCAAAGAATACGTCATGCAGCCCGGCGACATCGTTGAATTCCGCTTCAACGTTAGCAAATAACGATACACTACAGTTAAGCGCAAAAACTAGAATGCCCCTCTATTTTGGAGGGGCATTTATCTTTGGAGTAGTTATTAGTAGAAGCGCGGGTAGGTTCGGCGCCTTTGGAGCACCGGAACCCTGTTCGCATATGGGTTGAATGGCATCGACATAGGCCTCTGCAAGCCACCGGTCTGCAGAGCGAGACTTCCTAGCATTACCCCTGTGCCCATTGCGTTCACAATCATCCCAGGTTGTACCTGCTGAGCCATTGTGGCGTAGCTTTGCCGTAGTTCGAGCATTCGTTGCTGCGTGTAGTTCAGCACTTCTCGCAAATGGTGCTGACTCCAGCTGCTAAAGCTGAGTGTTCTACTCGTTGTGATTACTTTCACGGAGCTTATCATCAACTGTGAGCTAAAATCTACTTCGGCAATCATGTCGAACCTCACATCCTCAATCGCCATGAACATCGGTTTGTGATCCACCAGTAACAAACGTTGGTCCGTGACGCATAGCATCGCAAACCCTCCTTCGTAGCGTCCGTTGACGCAGTGCGCGACTGTCTCGTCAGGTGTTAGAACGTTGGCTAGCTCGCGTATTTCGCCACGCCCCCAGAAGCGGAAGTTGCACCCTACCCGTTTGAGTTGTTCCTCAACTTGGTGAAGGCTAATCATCTCTCCCTCCTTACTCCAACTATATGCTGTTGGTACTTTCAGTATGCATGGTTTTGCTGGGCTCGTCGGCGAGCTTTGTCACGCTGTGGACGAGATAAATCTCACACCGGCCTACCCCTGTTATGTGTAGATTCTGGCATAACACCTGTGGATATGTTACGATGCAAGTATGTTGACGGAGAACACTCCACCCAACGAGTTCGTCAATCTTTTCCACCAAGGAAAAAAATTGACTTTCGGCAAGGGTGAATTCATTGTGAAACCCGGCATATCTCCATCCGGGATTTTTTATATTGCACATGGCCTTATCAAGGCATATGACATCACGAAATATGGCGATGAGAACCTGCTTATCATCCGTAAATCAGGCGAAGTCATCGGTCTGACACATGCCATCTCTGGTCGTGATCGTCAAATTATGTATACAGCGCTGACGCCCGTTACCGTTTTCTTTGTCGAGCACGAAGTCTTTGAACACTATCTACACGACCATCCGCAAGCCGCCCTTCCGCTGCTTGATATGGTAGTTGATATGTATCGCCTGCATTCAGAGCGCATCCTGAGCCTCGAGTATCGAACAGTGCGAGAACGTCTTATATCTTTCCTGCTCACCTGCGCCGAACGCTTTGGCCAACAGACAGATGACGGGTTACTCATTAATGCACCGCTCAAGTTCCAGGAGATTGCAAGCTCCATTAGTGCCACTCGCGAGACAACGAGCCGCGAGATTACGGCGCTCGAGCGTCATGGCCTCCTTACTCGTAAGCAGTACTACATCACGCTCAAAGACCGTGAAGGCTTACGCCGTTTCCTCGAATAGCTATTTCCAGTGGGAAACAATTTGCTCAACTGTTTTTACGACTGCGTCGTGGGATGGCACATCTTGCTTTTCGTAGTAGTGGTCGGTCGAGATAAAATCTTCAATAACATTCAAACAATAGATCTCATCGGCCAGAATGTGCATACGGTCGACTGCCTGAACACTTGCCATTGGCGTTGCCACGATCAGGCGCTTGATCTTGATCGGCTTGAGGTACTCAGAGGCAAGATCGAGCGAGAAGCCGTTACTCAAACCGTCAGATACTAGGATAACGTTCTGGCTGCGCAGAAGTTCTTTTCGTATTAGTCCGCCCCGCCCTTCAAGACGATGCATCTCACGCATCTTCTGCATCTTTTCTTGTTCGATAAAACTGTGATACTCACTGACGAAATCTTCGATCTCCCCAGGTGAATAATAATTATTGTAGGTGAATGATCCGTCCTGATTGATGCCTGCAATAGCAGTTTGCTCGTGCGGCAATTGGATGGCATCAGTCAAAAGCATCGTCAGCACACAGTGAAGCTCCATAGCAATCTGTGCGCCCACCATAACAGCGCCATCACTCAAGGCAACAACGGCACATTTTTCTGTTTTATACTTTTTGACAATTTCTTGCGCAAGGAGTTGGCCGGCGTCAACACGGCTTTCAAAATACATATCCCGATTTTACCATGCGGCCATGGTAAGCTCTAGCATTTTAGAGAAAAAGAGCGCTGTATTTTTTATTTGGACGCGTTTTTGCGTAGCTTGTAGAATCGTTCGCGGTTACCTTTCGTACCCGCAACATCCGAGTCAGCCTTATCAATGGGTACGAAATATTTCGTTACCCAAGATTCAAAGTCCTTAAGAATCTCGCGTCGCATACGATCATTCTTGATTACACCTTTGTGCTTCATATTACTCTCACGAGCTTCAAACTGAGGCTTTACCATTGCAGCAACAATCGTTTGGGGACTGCAGAGAGTTGCCACATGCGGCAAAATGTCCCGCAAACTAATAAATGACACATCTATCACGACAATATCTATGGGATCGGTGGTGGTCTTAACGTCGCGAATATCAGTCTGCTCATGTAGTTCAATCTGAGGATTTCCGAGAAGACTGGGGTGTAGCTGGTCCGTGCCAACATCTACCGCAATAACCTTGCGAGCGCCGTGTTTGAGAGCATAGTCGGTAAAGCCACCGGTGGAGCTACCAACATCAAGCATCACCTTATCTTTAAATTCTAGCCGTAGCGTCTTGGCAACCGAGGCAAGCTTTAGGCCTGCGCGAGACACATACTGCTCATCTGCTTTTAGCTCAAGCTCGGCACTCTCTTCAACAAACGTACCAGCTTTGGTAACTTGCTTACCGTCTACATAGACCTTACCAAGACGAATCCAGCTCTCTGCCTGGCTGCGTGAAGCTACAAATCCACGGGCATGTAATAACTGGTCTAAGCGGTGTTTCATCCCTATAGTATACGATATTAGTTCATAAATGTGTTAATTTGGCGAGCGATGTCCGCAATTGCGCCCCACGAGCTATTGCTCGTCATAACAACCATGATATATGGACCGTTCGGACCGTATACAATTCCAGCGTCATGTATAACATTGTCTACGAAGCCTACTTTATCAGCAACAGGGAGACCCGTGCCGGCCGGTATACCAGCGCGATAGATCTGGCGTTTCATTGCATCCACCAATCGCCCCTGGTCCGCGCCATTAAGCAATGTGCCTGCTTGTAGACGCTGTAAATATGCAGCCAGATCACCGGCAGTTGTGTATTTCGTGCTGCCAGATAAAGTCGTCGAGTTAAATCCGATACCATGAATCATGTTGTCGATAGTGCCCCAGCCAATCTTATTGCCAAAAGCAAGCGCACAAGGGTTGTCAGATTTAACGATCATCGCCTCAAAACATTGGTCAGCTGGTTTACCGTTAATCGTATCCGTCCACTGCATTGCCCCAGAATTAATCTGTTGGAAGATGGCATACGCGACAAATAGCTTATACGTACTCGCAGCCTCAAATTGCTTGCCTGCATTTACGCCCCCTGTAATGCCGCGACCCGGGTCAATTACAGATACGCCAAAGCCTTTATTACCAGCAATTGTAGCAAGCAGTGCCTGAAGACCTGCGCTCGTCTTACTGTATGAGCGATTATATATAATGACTGGCTGTAATGTAGCTATGGGGACGCCGATGGTAGCCTCTTTGCCCTCGTGTAAGGCGTCCGTGATAAGGCTAACCGTCTTCGGGGCATCTATGCCGCGACCGGCCGCACCCACTGTACGGCTAACTTCAAGGTTATCCACGAGCTGCACGGTAGTCGTACCCGGTGCTTTATATACTTTGCCCTGGATGCTATCAAGATATTTCTGTACAGCATCATTCTTAAGTGTCAGAGTGAGCTGCTTGCTAGTGTCTTCGGTGAAATCCAGCCAGCTGGCGATTTCACTCTTAGTAACAGGTTTACGCTCATCATCAAACGTCAAAGTCAGCGATGTATCAACTGCTTTCTGTGCTTGCTTCAGCACGCCCTTCACCTGATTGTCAGTTCGTGGGGCTGGCTTGATTGCTGGACTAACCTCAACGGTTGTAAGTGGCTGATGATTTGCGTGCTTAATGGCTGCAACGATGACAGATTGGTCATACGACTTACTCGGCTTTGACGACACAAGCACCACAGTACTGCCCTTGATGGCAACACTGGCGTTCACCGGTGCTACATAGGTCTTTTTACTGGTCTGCTGCGCAAAATACGCTAGACGATCATCGTCATAGCTCGTCTGTGTTGGCGTATTGCGCTTCAACATAATAGCCACTGAAGAAAACGGCACAAGACGTTCACCCCATCCATATTTTGTAGAAGCTTGGGCTGTATTCTTGCTGGCAATCGATACGCCAGCCTCATCATATGTTGTAGACACGGTTTTATCAGTAGTCTTAACTACAAGTTTCGCTGATTTGTACGCGTCATCCAAACGCTTTTGGATGCTAGCAGTACTGGCACCGCCCACACTCATGTCGGCTATCTTTACGCCGGGCAAGGCACGAGAGCTTGGATATAATAGCTGCAACGCCACAACGACAATAAGCCCAATGCCAATGTATTTACCACTTTTTATAAGCGCTAGCCTGTGTTTACGCGCCCATTTTCTCACGCTAAACGTCCTAGATTCTCCTAAACGGTCCATCCACCCTCGTTCCAGTTCTTACTGTAGACTCAATGTTTTTTAGTATAGCAGGCGTAAACGTGCTTGGCTATTTGGCACGCTCGAGGTATTCACCGGTACGAGTATCAACCTTGATGATGTCGCCTTGTTTGATAAATGCAGGTACTTTTACAGTGATGCCAGTCTCAACTTGTGCATCCTTGAGAACCGAGCTTGTGGTGTCGCCCTTAACAACATTTTCGGTATACGTGACTTCAAGAGGTACGTTTTTAGGTAGCTCAACGTTAATTGGCACATCGTTGAAAAACTGAAGCTGGATACGGTCACCTTCTTTGAGGTAGCCTGCGCCATCGCCAACGAGATCGGCGGGAATTTCAAACTGCTCAAAAGTCTCATCATTCATGAAAAAGAATACGGTGCCGTCGCTGTACAAATATTGTACGTTCTGGTTGCTGACGTCTGCACTATCGAGTTGTTCGTTGCCCTTGTAGGTCTTTTCCAAAACCTTGCCATCGATCAAACTTTTAATGCGTACGTTTACAATCGAACCACCACGACCCATGACCTTCTGGTTGTAGTCAGTTACACGATATGGCACGCCATCAAGCTGAAATAATGTACCTTTTTTGAGATCGGTGATGCTTAATGCCATGGGCGATTGCTCCTATTGTAATTGCGAAATGATGTGATGCGTGAGTGCAGAAAATTGTGCAGTATCAACTGCGCTAAATAAATTGTATTCACTTACCTTAAGCAAGTGTTCGTGGAGTTGTTCAAGCCGCTCTTTCGCTATCTTGAGGGCATCTAGCTGCTCTGCTCTTGTTTGTGCGTATTCATAATCGCGCACATCCAGTCGAGCGTCAGCAGCCAAACGCTTAAGGTCAGCGACAACAGTTCGTTCACTGTGTGTCAGCGAGTCAAGATCAACATGCGAGATGCGAGATCGCATCGACGTATCGAGATCTTTTGCCTGTTCAAAGAGCGACTTGTTCTCCACCCGTACAACCTACTAGTTGTTTGCTACGAATGGTAGCAAAGCGATGTTACGAGCGCGCTTAATAGCAGTTGCCAAACGGCGCTGCTGGCTTTCGGTAAGACCGGTCTTCTTGCGAGTTTCGATCTGTCCGTATACGTTTACGTAACGCTGTAAAGTTTTGAAATCCTTGTAGTCAAAGTATGCTACGTCGGTCTTGTGCTTAAAAATCTTAGCCATGAAATAGATCCTTTCCTATCTTCTTGGGGTGGGCTTACCACCTTACGCCCTAATTCAGGATTAGAATGGGATATCGTCGAGGTTTACTGGCTCATCGCCAATGTCTTCGATCACCACGTCATCTTTTTTGCTTGAGCTTGAGCCGCCACCATTGCTGGTACCGCCAAATGAACCGGCTGAAGAACCTTCGCCGCCTTCGCCACGACCGTCGAGGAAGGTCACGTCGCTCGCAAGTACTTCGACTTTAGTTCGCTTCTGTCCTTCTTGTTCCCAAGAACGGCTCTGCAAACGGCCTTGTACCAATGCGCGACGACCTTTGGTCATGTACTGAGCCACACGCTCTGCGAGTGGACCCCAGGCTGAAACATCGATATAATCGGTTGCTTCTTGCCATTCACCAGATTGGTCTTTGTATGAACGGTTGAGCGCTAAGCTAAAGCTTACGACGCTCTGGCCGCCAGGTGTTTGACGCAATTCTGGATCACGTGTCAGGTTCCCCATCATGATAACTTGGTTGACACTTCGTGCCATAGTGATATCCCCTCCGAGAGCTCTACGGTGTTACCCGTTGCCGTCACATTTACGGCTAGCCCTGCTATTTCCCATTAATTGTTATGTTCTTTAGTATAGCTTATTCAGCTGGTTTTTCAGCTTCTTCGGTGTTTTCACCGCGAGCTGCAGCCTTCTTGGCCTTTTCAGCCTTCAAAGCTTCTGCCTTAGCGATAGCCTTGAGGTCTGGACGAGTGATCATAAAGCGGATTACTTCGTCGGTAATGTTGAGTACAGACTCAACCTTGCGAACTGCTTCTGCTGGGAATTCTACTGTGTAGAATACGTACACAGCGTGTTCGTTCTTCTTGATTGGGTATGCGAGCTTGCGCTTGCCCCAGTTGTCAGCGTTTTTGATTTCACCACCGTTGTCGGTAAAGATCTTCTCTACACGGCTGGTAGCTTTTTCCAGATCAATTTCAAGATCTGGGTGATAGAGTACAGCAATTTCGTACTGATTCATCTTTTTGCTCCTTTGGCTTATAGCCCACGCAAACTTAGTTGTTCGTGAGCTGAGTTAATAACAGAGGTAATTATACCATATCCACCCTGTTAACGGCAAGCAACTAAAACAGCGCAGGTTTTGCGCCTGCGCTGTTGTTTCATTGCCTAGGATGTTGTTGGATTATTTCTTCGCAACAAGCTTACCACCCTGGACCTTAAAGGTGTAGCTTGAGCCAACCTTCATATCACGGTCCTGGCCTGGTTTTAGGTGCATACTCTGGACAGCTTCGGCCGTAGAGGTATCACCACCGCTAAGGTGCAATTCCTGTTCGGCGTGGTCTAGACCATCCCATACGGTACCGCCCTGGTCGAGGCGAATCGTTACTTCGCTACCGTCAGCTGAGATCTTAAGATCTTCGTTGCCAGCGTGAATTGTACGAGCCTTGGGGGTAGTAGATGTGTTGCCACTGCCATGTTCATGGCGGTGGTCATTATCGCGGCTGGTGTCCGCTGAAGGCTTACCTTCAGGTTTACCGCCGTCAACCTTGGCACCAGGTGTTACTGGTGCGCTTGCCTTAGGCTTAGAGCTCACATGGTCGTGAAGGCTGCTTTCTGCGCCACTATTTGCGCTGCTAGATACGAGGCCAAGCACTGCTGCACCTGCAGCAAGGCTGACACCAGTCATAAAGAGCGTGCCGTGACGAGGTGAACGGTCACTGTCATTGCGAGAGCGAGTTGAATATTCATCAGGTTCTTCGTTACTACGGCGCACCATGGCGCGGGCTTTGTTCCAGTTGTTACGGAAAGCCATACCTAGGCGTTCTCGACGGTTTGGTCCAACTGGCTCTTCCGAACCATTGTCTTCACCGACTCCATTTAAGATATCAATGCCTGCATCATCATCGTCAGATGCGTTAGCTTCAGGAACACGTGGAGGTGTTGCTGCCTCGCCTGCCTCAGATTCTGGGAGTAAACCATCTGCCCAAGAAGTATCTTCTTCCGCTACAGGTTGCCTAAACAGGTGAGCGAATGGGTCCTCTTCATCAGCGGCTGGAGCATATGGACGAGGAGTTGGGCGCATAGGGCGGCCAAGGCGACCCAGAGTGCTCGTGCGGTAGCTGGCGCTACCAGCAGGGCCAGATGTTGCAGAAGCCTTCGCTTCCTCTGCGGCGTCGAGGGCATCTACGTCTTCAGGTGAACCGCGGTAAAGACCGTCAGTGCCTTCAGGTGCAGTAAAATCTAGATCGTCTAATAGGCTATTGTCGGATGCTTTCTTGGCTTCCTCGGCAGGAGCTGAAGCCTCGGCAGGCTTTACATAAGGGACGCCCATCTGAGGTTCACCAGCAGCCTTAAGGTATGCTTCTGTCTCACTAGATACAGGTTGGCCATGCTTGCGTTCTGGCTCACCCGTACGGCGATGTGCGCTTGCGCGGGCTTCGTCGGGAGTCATTGCAGTGGCAGCAGGTTCACTGTCATCACCAGCAAATGTACCCCATTCGTTTCCATATGCAGCTGTGGCACTCATTTCTTCGGCAGCAGCGTCAGCCTTTTCCTCAAACCATGTCTGTTTTTGGCGCCAGCGTTGCGCAGGAGAGCCCTGAGACATAAGAGCTAAACGTTCATTCTCGCGATCATTGCCCACGAGTTCGCTTAGTGTAGACCATCGCTTACGAACACTAAGCTCTTGTTGACGGACGTCATCTGGAAGATCGCTAAGGTCGTCTTCATTAGCTGATTCAGCTTCTACGCTAGGAATTACTGCCTCTGGAATTGGGCGAGGACGATTGCCCATAGCCTCGGCAGGAGTTGGCACGCGACGACGTACGGGTTGTTCAGTTGTCACAGGAGCAATATGCTGCTGGCCATCGGTACCTTCGGTGATTTCAGTCTGTACGGCAGGTGCTTCTGATGCGCCATCACGTTCACCAAGAATTGGGAATCCCTCAGGACTTGCTTCTTCGCTACGAGCGTGGCGACGACCCCTGACTGGACGGGCTGCTGCTTCCGCTGTTTCCGCAATGCTATTGCGAGCGTGGCGACCACGATGTGCTTCTGCCTCAGGTTCTGCTGCTGCGATTGCTTCGTTGTTGCCTAGAACAATGCCCTTTATGTCGCTAGGATCAGATACGGCACGTACACTGACGTTCTTAGGTTCATCCTCTGTAGAGATTGGACCATTATGCCCACGACCGATAGTAATTTTGCCGCCCCAAGGTGAAGTAACGTCTGCGTTGGTGCGAGCCGGCTGTGCTTCAGGTGCCTCAGATTTTGCTGCATCCGTCGCTTCTGCTTCTTCAGGTTGTTCTTGTTCTTGGCCACGGCGCTTGCCTTTGCCACGTCGCGCTGGTGGATCACCACGGAAGTGAGCTGTCGCAGCGAAGTCTTCTTGACCGCGGTGCTTTGCAAGACCTTGTGGTTCTACGCCTTCAGCCATCTGCTGCTGGACGCGGTCCATGCGGCTAGCAAGACTAGCTTTTCCAGCTTCGTGCTCAGCTTCTTCGCTATATGCTGCTCGGTGACGACCGTTGCCTGTCGTCTGTAGCTCAGCCTTGTGGGCATCAAAAATAGCATCGACATCTACTTGCTGACCATCGTCTGCAATGTCGGCATACTCAGGAACCTCTGGGAGGTCTTCGTTAAATGGTTGGTTGTTTTTGTTTTGGGGGTAGTATTCACTCATGATATTTGGGCTTGAGCTCGTTTAACTTAATAATATACTACCAAATATTTTACATTTTGTCAATATGCTTGCGCTTAGGTACATATTGCAACATAAAACCACCCCTAAAGCTAAGAGGTGGTTTTACATATTATGTGATTTTAGGCGCGCGGACCGTACACTTCGCGAGCGATAATGCTGCGAGCCCGCTTGTCATTTTCGGGCTGGAGATTGGTAACGGTGTCGTAAAGATCGACTGTTAGAGCTTGGAGCAGTGTAAAACGTTCTATCTTATCGTCTACTCTACGATGCACCTGCTGGTTTGGCCGGCGCAGGTCGACTTCGAATATCTCGAGTCCCTCCTGGGGAGAGCTATAAAAACGATATTCGTGGCCAGACTTGCTCTGCTGGAGGTTCGATTGAAGCTCAAAGAAGCGAGGGTTGCCGTCCACGCAGCCAATTCGCCCTCTAACCTGAGGTTCAATTATCTGATTACTGTCGCGGCGGAAAGTAGCCGTGTGAGCACTCTCGTGGACAGTGGATACCTGTTCACAATGCTCAATGCCCTGCTCGTCAATGACTGTTTTGAGCTCACTACCTATCCGGGCCCGTGACCATACTGTGCGATCCGCACCGCAGTGATCAAAGAAGCTACTCGTGATGCTTTCAAAGTACAGTACTGGGTCGCGCATGTTTTCGGATACTTGTAGCAACTCTAGAGCTTCGAGGAGACCTTTGCGCTGGGCCTGCATGGCTGCTATGTGCTGAGATTGGAGATCGAGTGGGTCAAGTGTGTCAGTATTGACGTCTTCCTCTGTGGTGAAAGAGGCATAAACGTCTTCGGGATAAGAGAAGATGTCGTCTATTGCGTGTACAGTCTCGGGATTAG
>CAZCCP010000014.1:0-20287 GCA_964497565.1 uncultured Candidatus Saccharibacteria bacterium | reverse complement strand
CCAGAGAAGTCCGGTGGAACCGCCCAACAAAATATTGGGTCCGAGACGCGCTAAACGATTAAATGTATTTGCGAGAATATTTAATCCGGCGCGTCTTTTTATATGTAAACGAAAGGAGTCATGATGAGTGACCAATCACCAGAAGAAAAATTACATGCAATGCGCCACAGCCTGGCACACATCATGGCTACCGCTGTTAAGCGTTTGTTCCCAGATGTGAAATTGGGCGTAGGCCCAGTAGTAGAACACGGGTTTTACTACGACATGGATCTCGGGAAGGACTCATTATCCGAAGAAGATTTTGCTCGCATTGAAACTGAAATGCAAAAAATCATCAAAGAAGATCAGGCATTTGAACGTTTTTACCTCCCCGTAGACGAGGCGATCGCATGGGCGAAAGACAGCAATCAGCCATATAAAGAAGAGCTGTTGAACGACCTCAAGCGCTCTGGTACTACGAGTGCCAAAGACATTGATGCAGAAGAACTTGGCCTAGAGGCTAACGGCGATAGTAAAGTAGAGCAGGTCTCATTCTATAAGAACGGTGACTTCACCGATCTTTGCCGTGGGCCTCATGCAGAGTCAACCGGCAAAGTAGGCGCCTTCAAATTAATGCGTCTTAGTGGCGCCTATTGGCGCGGCAAAGAAGGTAACCCTCAGATGCAACGTCTCTACGGCGTTGCATTCAGGACAGACAAAGAGCTTCGCCAACACCTTGTGATGATCGAGGAGGCCAAGAAGCGCGACCACCGTAAACTTGGGCAGGAACTTGATTTGTTCGTATTCTCTGATCTCGTGGGCGCAGGCTTGCCGTTGTTTACCCCTCGCGGAACAGTGTTGCGCGAAGAGCTCGCGCGATTCTCCAACGAGCTTCGTGAACGCAGTGATTTCCAAAAGGTGTTTGTCCCGCACATAACCAAAACTGATCTTTACAAAAAATCTGGCCATTGGGCTAAATTCGGTGAAGAGCTATTCCTGGTAGAGAGTCAGGTGACAGGCGATGACTTTGCCATGAAACCAATGAACTGTCCGCATCACACGCAGATTTTTGCATCTCGCCCTCGTAGCTACCGAGACATGCCTCAGCGTTACCTAGAAACCACTACTGTGTACCGTGATGAGAAAACTGGTGAACTCGGCGGTTTGAGCCGTGTCCGTGCTATTACTCAAGATGACAGCCATGTTTTCTGCCGCCAAGACCAAATTGAGCAGGAAATCGACACACTTCTTGCCGCAGCTCGTGAACTGTATGAGACAGTTGGCATGACATTGCGCGTTCGTTTATCGTACCGTGATGACAGCGATGCCTACCTGGGCAGCGAAGAACTTTGGAAATCAGCGCAAGCACAACTCAAGGCTGCGACCGAATCCAACCAGCTTGAATACTTCGAGCAGGATGGCGAAGCGGCTTTCTACGGTCCTAAAATTGACATGATGGTGGGTGATGCGCTCGGCCGCGAACACCAGCTCGCTACCGTGCAGCTCGACTTCGTGCAGCCTGAACGCTTCGAACTCGAATATGTAGACGAAAAAGGCGAAAAGCAACATCCAGTTATGATTCACTGCGCACTACTGGGGTCAATTGAACGTTTCCTAAGTGTATATATTGAACATACTGCGGGTAAGTTCCCTACGTGGGTTGCTCCAGAGCAAGTTCGCCTCATTACCGTCAATCAAGAAGAGCCTACGGTGGCATTTGCTAATAAAGTTGTAGAGCAGGCTAAGGATCTAGGTCTTCGCATCTCTGTTGATAACGATAATGAATCCGTTGGTAAGAAGATTCGCAATGCTGAGCTATGGAAGGTTCCATACACACTTGTAATTGGTGAAAAAGAAATCGAGACGGGCGAAGTCACGCCGCGCATCCGTCGTGACATGGTTGTTAGCGAGACAACTCAGTCACGTACGCTCGATGAATTCTTAAAGACAGTTGCACACGAAGCAAAATCACGTGTATCTAAGACTTCTCTATAGGAGCAGGCATGCAGAACGACCGCAAGATAATCGCATTTGATATTGATGACGTGCTCGCAGCCAATGCCGAAGGCTTTGCAGCTTTCAGCAATGCGCAGTGGGGCACTACTATGACTGCCGCAGATTTCTCAGAAGATTGGATATCTATGTGGGGTATCTCAGCAGAGGAGATGCTTGAGCGATCTCGCATCTTCCATACATCAGATGCAGTTGCGCAATACCGCGCTTATACCGAAGCCCTGCCTGTGCTCCAGAAGCTTTGCGCTACGTATGACTTGCGTCTTGTTACGTCACGCCAGAGCTTACTTCGCGGGCACACGGAGGCTTGGATAGCGAAGTATTTTCCAGATATCTTCACAGGCATACACTACTCAGGCATCTTTGATACTGGGGCAGTGAGCGCACACAAGCTTACCAAAGCAGACGTGCTGAACGAGATTGGCGCTACATTCCTAGTAGACGATCAGTTAAAACATTGCCTGGCGACATCCGAGCAGGGTGTTTCTGCCGTACTTTTTGGCAGCTATCCATGGAACCAGACTGATATTTTGCCGAAAGGTGTGGTTCGCTGCGTAGATTGGAAAGAAGTAGAGGAGTATTTCGATGAGCAGAGTTGACGCTGATTTTGCAAAGCGTGTACACGAACTAGTTACCCAGATACCAAAGGGCAGGGTGATGACTTATGGTCAGATCGCGGCGCTATGCGGTGCGGCTTGGGCTGCCTGGGAAGTCGGGCAGATCGCTAATCATGGTCCATCTGATTTGCCCTGGCAGAGGGTCGTAAACAAGCAGGGTGGTTTGGCAAGAGGTTGGCCAAACGGCGGTCTCGATGGGCATAAAGCAGCGCTTGTCGCTGATGGCTATGAAGTAAGCGAAGAATATACCGTAAACGTCAACGAGCTACTATGGAATCCAAACCAGACGACACTCCTCTAATTATTATTGTTGGTGAAACAGCTTCTGGCAAAACAGCGCTCGCTATTCAGCTCGCAAAGCAATTCGGCGGCGAAATTATTTGCGCTGATTCTCGAACAGTATATAAAGGAATGGATATTGGCACCGCCAAGCCGACGCTAACTGAACGAGAAGGCATTCCGCACCATTTGCTCGATGTCGTTTCGCCGAGCCAGCCTTTCTCGGTATCAGACTTTCAGAAGCTAGCCAAACAAGCCATAGCCGAGATTTCAGCGCGAGGGCATATTCCATTTTTGGTCGGCGGTACAGGGCTCTATGTTGACTCCATATTGTACGACTTTACATTTCGCTCTGCGCCGGACCCTGACGAGCGTGTTCGTTTGCAGGCTTTGAGTATCGAGGAACTGCAGACGGAAGTTATTGAACGTGGTTTAAGCATGCCCGAAAACTCCAAGAACCCGCGACACCTAACACGAGTGCTTGAAACCGATGGCTTGGTCTCTACCCAAAAGACGGTACGACCAAGCACGCTCACGATAGGCTTACATATTGATCGTGAAGTCCTCAAAGCTAAGCTCGCTAAACGCGTGGACATCATGTGCCAGGCTGGATTTATAGACGAAGTTCGTAATATGTTCGCTTTGTATCCAGACAGTACGCCTGCGCTGCAAGCTCCTGGATACAAAGCTTTTAAGGCATATATTGCTGATGAAATCTCGCTTGATGAAGCGAAACAGGCATTCATTCGAAACGACTATCAGTTGGCAAAACGGCAGCGCACTTGGTTCAAACGCAACAAAAGTATTCATTGGGTACAAGAACAGGCAGAAGCCGTAGATTTAGTGACAACATTCTTGAACAAATAATACTTATACTTTCATATATCGGTGTTACAATAGGTATATGGTTGAGCAATTGTTTGGATCAAAGACGAGGGTAAAGCTACTGCAGTTGTTCTACAGTAACCCAAACCGCTCATTTTATGTCCGTGAAATTACACGTAAAATTGATGAGCAGATTAACTCTGTTCGTCGCGAACTAGCTAATCTTTTAAATATCGGCATTATTGTTTCTGATACGACCAACAATCGTCTGTACTATGAAGTGAACCAGGAGTTTGAGCATTACGCACCGTTGCGCCAAATTTTTGGACAGCCGGGTGCTAAGGTGACGACCAAGAAGTCATCCACCGGTACTACTTCAACTACAACAGTAGCGTCATCAGGATCTACAGCCGATCACCACGACAAATTCAAAGGCCTTGGTAATGTTGAGCTTGCAATTTTTACGGGTCAATTCACGCGTGACGAACGAAGCGGTATTGATTTGCTCGTAGTGGGCGACATCAACCAGAATGCTTTGCAAAAATTTGTCACAGAGCTTGAGACCCAAGAGGGCAAAGACATCCGCTATACGCATATGCCTTCGCAGGAATTCGCGTACCGTCGTGACATTAAAGACCGTTTCATCACCATTGTCCTGGAGTCAAAGAAACAGGTTTTGGTTGATAAAAATAATATTCTGTAGCATTTAGAGGAGTAATTATGGATATACAATTTTATGGTGCAAACTGCATTACGATAACTACAAAGCAAGCGCGTGTTGTTATTGATGACAACTTAAGCGACCTTGGCGGCAAAACCGTATCCAAAGCTGGTGATGTTGCTCTCTTCACGATGGCTCACGGGCAGCCAGCTCAGGAAGCTAAGATCGTCATTGATCAGCCTGGCGAGTACGAAGTCTCTGGCGTGTCTATCTACGGCATCCCTGTACGCGCTCACATCGATGAAGCGTCCCAGAAGACAGCTACTATGTACAAGTTGCTCGCAGACGACCTCAAGGTCCTTATAACGGGCCACGCGTACCCTGATCTTACCGATAAGCAACTTGAGCAGATTGGCATGATCGATGTCATGATCGTTCCTGTTGGCGGCAATGGCTACACCCTTGACGGAGTGGGAGCACTCAAGCTTATTAAGAAAGTTGAGCCTAAGCTCGTTATCCCAACACACTACGATGCCGGTAAGCTCTCATTCCCAGTGCCGCAGCAGCCACTCGCAGACGCACTTCGTGCACTTGCGATGGAGCCTAAAGAAACTGTAGCTAAGCTTCGTGTTAAATCATCCGAACTCAACGACATTACACAACTGGTTGTCATAGAGCAGTCATAGCACTTGCTATTAGAATCCAATAAAAAACTGCCATCCGTTTCCGGATGGCAGTTTTTGTATTTGGTCCTGTCCTTATTTAGCAACTGGTGCTGGAGGAGTGAGGAGACCCTTCTTCTTGAGAGTACGGATAGCTTGAGTGCTCAACTTGAGCTTTATCTTACGGCCGTCAACCAAAATAGTCTTGTTTTGGAGGTTGGGATTCCAAACTTTCTTCGTGTGGCGCTGGGAGAAACTAACGTTGTTTCCGAACTGCTTTCCCTTGCCGGTAATATCACATTTACGCATTATCTTAAATTCCTTCTATTCAAGGATATATTTTAACTGGTTTTCCTCTTATCGTCAACTTATCTAAGGTAATAATACAGGAGAAGCTTGCTATACTGTAGATATGATTTCAGATTTCAGCACCAGTAGCATCGTTATTATTGTCGTATCGCTTTTCATTTCTCTGGCCATTCACGAGGCTATGCACGCCTATGTGGCTCACGCACTAGGTGACCGCACTGCATACGAGGAGGGAAGGCTGTCGCTTAACCCACTAAAGCACGTAGATATATTTACAACTATATTGTTGCCTCTACTCCTTATTTTATTTCATCAGCCACCATTTTTTGCGGCGAAACCAGTCCCATTTAATGGCTCGCAGGTTCGGTTCGGTGAATACGGCATCGCACTCGTTGGCTTGGCCGGTCCTTTCACTAACCTTGCACTTGCCGTTCTAACCTCGATTGTCTTGCACGTATTTCAGGTAAGCATCGGCACCGATCTCTATACGGCACTACTACTCTTCATGCAGGTCAATGTGGGATTCTTCGTCTTCAATATGATCCCATTCCCACCGCTCGACGGCTCACGACTGCTCTATGCCTTTGCGCCTGACCCCCTCAGACGCATTATGGAACAGATTGAAGGCGCCGGCTTCATGGTCCTCATCCTGTTTGTTCTCGTACTATTCCCATTCATTAGCCCTGTCTACACGAGCATTTCCTACAATATAGTAAACTTTCTACTTCAATAAAACAGGGAAGAGTTGGTATAATATACCGTGGCTGGGTATTAAAGCCGTGTAATGATTAATCTGTTACATATATGAAGGGGAATTCAAGATTTTTGTTGACCGTGGTCGACAAGTGAGATAACCCACCTGGATAGTTTCCAGGCTAATCATAGCGGCTACCCAGTCATTTTAGATATCGCGGGGTGTGGCGCAGTTGGTAGCGCGTACGGCTGGGGGCCGTGAGGTCGCAGGTTCAAGTCCTGTCACCCCGACCAAGTAAAAGAGATTATCGTTTCGATAGTCTCTTTTACTTTATCTGGATAGACTTGAACGAATGTGAGCTAGTCATGCCAGTGGCATAACTAGCTTCTCGCAGGTTCAAGTCCTGTCACCCTATTTTTGATGCGTCTGCTATCATAGCTGTATGATCAGTGAAAATTTTATCTTTCTTGGCGTGCTGCTTAATATTATTGGTAGCTCAACCTATGCTTACAGCACTGTTAGGGGCAGGACAAAGCCCAATCGCGTAACATGGTTTCTGTGGGCACTAGCACCATTGATTGCATTTGCCGCTCAGTTGCAGCAAGGGGTCGGGGCGCAGGTTTTGATGACCTTTATGGTTGGTTTCGGGCCTCTGCTGGTCTTTATGGCGTCCTTCCTGAACAAGGAAGCATACTGGCATATTACGAAGCTCGACGTTATTTGCGGTATATTGTCTGTTATTGCTCTAGGGCTTTGGCTTATCACCGGCAAGGGTGCTCTGGCAATTGTGCTAAGCATTGCGTCAGATCTCATAGCCGGAGTACCTACACTCATCAAAGCCTACAGAGAGCCCGAGACTGAACACTCTAGTGTATTTAGAAATGGTGCCATCAGCGCAGCGATCACACTCCTAACTATAAAGACCTGGACATTTGCAACATATGCCTTCGCGCTTTACATTCTTCTAATATGCCTCGCGCTTTATGTCTTGATTCGCTTTAAGCTTGGAAAGAGGATCTCGGGAGTTAGTCTAGCCAAAGATGAAGCTCTTTCCTAAGGCAGCTATATGACTCGAAGAGCTGGCCTACTTAAAATGTATTCATTTGGTATAATGAGGTCAAATCCATAAAATAGAAAGCTCACCAAACTATGAAAACCATTAAGTTCGAGCACAACTTAGCTGAGGAAATTCGTAACGGAGCAAAGACTGCTACATGGCGAATATATGACGACAAGAATCTTGCCGTTAACGATACTGTCGATCTTATCGACAAGGTAGACCCGCAGAACCCAGGAACATGGGTAGTTATCTCAAGTGCTGTAATTGATACAATAGTCGAGAAGCGGCTTGGTGATATCGAGGAGTCTGATACTGAAGGGCATGAGAAATTTACATCAAAGGATGAGATGCTCGAAACCTATCAGCGCTATTATGGCCCTCAAGTAACCCTAGAGACACCTGTCAAAATCATCCATTTCTCTCTGTTGTCGAATACAGAATCAGAAATTACAACGACCAAAGAAGCCGCGCCTAAGTTCATCGAGGCTAAGCTGTACGCTGACGGTGGATCCAGGGGTAACCCGGGTCCGTCTGCGAGTGGCTATGTTCTCCTTACTCTCGACGATCAGGTTGTTGTAGAAAAAGGCGTTTACCTGGGAGTTACGACAAACAACCAGGCCGAGTACCAGGCGTTAAAATTAGGGCTCCAAGCAGCCCTGGACCAAGGCGTTCGTACGCTGCATGTCTACATGGATAGCATGCTTGTAGTTAACCAAATGCTTGGCATATTCCAGGTTAAGAACCGTGATCTTTGGCCTATACACGACTCCATTAAACAAATGGTAGCTCGTTTCAAACATGTATCCTTCACGCACGTTCCTAGGGCTCTCAATAAGCTTGCTGACACGCAGGTGAATGATGCCTTGGATTCGCATATTAAAGGTCTCAAGACGTAGGCACAAGGGCTTAAACGGTGGTATAATGTCGTTAAGCCAGATCATCGGCTAGTCGCTTGTGCAAACAAGAGGAAAGTCCGGGCAGTTCAGAGGAAGGTAGTTGCTAACGGCAACCGGAGGTAACTCTAGGGAAAGTGCCACAGAAACTAAACCGCTTCTTCGGAAGTAAGGGTGAAAAGGGCGAGGTAAGAACTCGTGGTTTATGGCGGTGACGTCATAAAAGGGTAAACCCTACCTGCTGCAAGGAGATGGATGTCTTTACGGGTACTTTGTATCCGGGTTCCTCTGCCGGCATCCGTCATAAAAACCGCTTGATCTTGATGGCAACGTCAGGACTAGATAGATGACTAGCTAAAACAGAACCCGGCTTACTGGTGGTCTGGCTAGAGAACATAAAAAATACCCGCTCATATGAGCGGGTATTTTGTTTTGAAAGAAGTAAGAACTACTTTTTTGTTGTTTCAGCAACAACAGCTGCGAAAGCTTTTGGTTCGCTTACGGCAAGTTCGCTCAAGATCTTTCGATCAATAGCGATGTTTGCAGCCTTAAGGCCGGCAATAAGTTTGCTGTAAGTTGTACCATTTTCGCGAGCAGCAGCGTTGATACGTGCATTCCAGAGCTCGCGGAAGGTGCGCTTGCGGTTACGGCGGTCGCGGTATGCGAATTGTAATGCCTTAGTAACTGCCTGCTTACCACGCTTAACGCTTACGCGGTTAGAGTGGGTCATACCCTTGGTTGCTTTACGGATTTTAACGTGTTTGCGGTGTGTGGCAACGCCTCGTTTTACTCGCATGCTAGACTCCCATGTTCAATTTAATGCTCTTGGTTTGAGCACCTGTAAGTGTCTCAAGACCTGCAAGCTTACGCTTGCGAGCGCCACTCTTCTTCTGAAGGAAGTGGTTCTGACCTGAATGACGGCTGCGTACGCGACCGTTCTTTGATACGCGGAAGCGGTCCTTGGTACCGCTATGCGTCTTTAGCTTTAGCTTTGGCATGACTGCTCCTTATTACAAAATTAAGCTGTCTTCCGGCGAATTGTGGTGCTTGGTCTACAACAATCGCATCACCGAAGTCATTGATAACTTTCTCAGCAAGTTTAAAACCTAAGTCTTTGTGAGCAAGCTCGCGGCCACGGTAGAAGACGGTAATCTTAACCTTGTGACCTGTATCGAGAAAGCCTATCACTTTTTTGAGTTTAACACCCAAATCGTGATCACTAATCTTAAGCCCAAATCGCATCTGCTTAACTTCCAGTGCCTTAGCGGTGCGTTTGTTTTTCTGCAACTGCTTAGTGCGCTGGTAGTTGTACTTGCCCCAATCAACAATTTTGGCGACTGGAGGATTTGCTTCTGGCGAAATTTCTACCAGATCCAAATCCTGATCTTCTGCGATTTGCAAAGCCTCAGCACGAGAAAGAATGCCAAGTTGGCGCCCATCTTCATCGATGACTCGAAGCTGAGGTGCCCGAATTTCTTGATTCAGGCGAGTGTGCTTGCTGATAAGTATCTCCTTTAATATAGTGTTGACCCAGTTATTTTAACAGATGCGGAAACAGGGGTCAAGCTGACCCCTAGCTATTAGCTGAATTATTGCCGCTACGATACTGCAAAGCCTCCGAAATATGAGGTATTTTTATGTCTCTTGAACCGTCCAAATCCGCAATTGTTCTCGAAATTTTTGCAATCTTCATATAGCTTCGCGCCGAAATAGACAACGTAATTGCTGCGCGATTGAGAAATAGCTTCGCGCCAGGGGCGAAAATACAGAATTTTCGAATCTCTTTGTTATCCATGGAGGCCGTAAGTTTTTGACGTGAGCCAAATCGCTCGGCCTGCAAGCCACGTACTCTCCTAACGTTTTCCATGATGTCCGCCTGGGTTGTGGCTACTTGTGTCCCTAACAGAGAAGCATGATCTACTACCTCGACAGTTACGTGCAGGTCAATGCGGTCGACTATCGGACCTGATATCTTCTGTTTGTAGTGAATTATTTGCGCGGCTGTGCACGCACACTCCTTATCGGTGCCGTAATAACCGCAAGGACAGGGGTTTGCGGTGGCAACGAGAAGAAAGTCAGCAGGGAATAGCGCTGTTTCTTTTGCCCGTGATATAGAGACAACACGGTCCTCTAGGGGTTGGCGGAGAGCCTCTAGAGTACTTCTTGTGAATTCGGGCATCTCGTCCAGGAACAATACCCCTCGATGGCTTAAGCTGATCTCGCCAGGCTTAAGTTGTTGTCCACCACCAATAATGGCGACCTGGCTTGCTGTGTGATGGGGTGCCCGAAAAGGTCTTTCATATATGAGCCGCTCGTAATTATTGCTCGCAAGACTGTGAAGATGTGTAACTTCTAGTATCTCTTCCGTGCAAAGAGGCGGGAGCAGTTGAGGTAGCGCTTTTGCCAACATGCTTTTTCCTGTTCCGGGAGGCCCACTCAGGAATATGTTATGCCCTCCGGCTGCTGCAATTTCAAGTGCTCGCTTTGCATGTTGTTGTCCTATTACTTCGTTTAAGCTGGACTGCTCGGGCGTATATTCATAGTCCAGTGAACCCGAGCTTTGTATCCTGCTAGTTTTCTCTGGCGCAAAGAGACAATTTGACAGATCTGATAGCGATTTGAGAGGAACGAGCTCCACTTCGGGTATAAGCGAAGCTTGCTGCATATTTCCATCAGGAATATAGAAAGTTGAGATACCTCTTTTTTTACCGGCAATGATTTTGCCAATAATGCCTCTAACAGATCGAATGGTGCCATCAAGCCCTACTTCACCTATGAATACTGTATCTCGTTTGACCGTATGGGCGGAATGTTGATGTGCCTGCATGATAGCTGCGGCAATCGCTACATCAAAACTAGTACTTTCTTTTGGTATGTCAGCGGGAGCAAGATTAATGGTGATCCGTTTCTTGGGAAAAGGGAGCTTGCAATGATGAAAAGCACTGCGGATTCGCTCCTTAGCTTCGTCGATTGATTTATTGCCAAGGCCAATAATTATAATTGCAGGTAGCCCATTTGTGATGCTGCACTCAATTTCTATAATTAGGCCTTCTCCATTGGAGTGTAAAATACTTTGGATAGATTGCTTCATGCATAAGAAATAAAATTAGTTCCCAGAAAAGTAAAGACCCGCCTAGTTTTTGAGGCGGGTCTTTGCGAATAATTTTGGTGATTTTATTTCTTTTGGAGTAAAAATCTTTTGGTTTTAAGGTGTTAGCTTTCATGCAACAACGGCTTGCGAGAAGCCGTTGTTCCAAAGTCGTTTTTTGTTTTTGAGCACTTTTTTTATTCAAGTGCTACTGCTATCTTATTAATTGTTTCGCCCCATGTCAACAATTATTATGGTTATTTTTTACAAAAGCTGTGTATAACTTTTTACTACTGTTTAGAGATCTAAAAAATATAAAAGTACTGAACAAGGAAAGTGCTTATGGTATTGACTTTTTGGCTAACTTGGAGTAGTATTATGGTTAGTAAGTACAAAAACAAAAACCACTTACATTAACAACCAAATAACGCTCACTTTGCCCTAAAGGCAAATGGAGCGGTCAGTCAAAGCCAAAGGACCGGCAACTGCTAATTATTTTACATTGGGCGGATTTGCCACCTGCGGTTCGAAAACACCACGATTTTGTCGTGGTGTTTTTATTAAGTAAACTTTATCGAGTACAATAAGCACTATGAAACGATCGGTAATTATTTCGGCAAGCAGCGCGTTCATCTTGCTCATACTCTTAATGTCGACAGATCCCAGCACGTTACCGTCATTTATATTGGTAATCCCGTTCATTCTTATATTTACGATTATTTGGTCACTGAGCTTTAGTAATCTTAGGAATGCTAATATGACTCGCTTGCGCAGTGTACGCTTGAGCCTCGTACTAGCGGGCTTGCCCGTAAGTCTTATGCTCCTGCAATCAATTGGGCAACTAACACCACGTGATATCATTACGATTTTGGCCTTTTTTGCTTTGGCCTATTTTTATATCTCAAGAATTGTTATTTCTGCAGAATAGAGCACCGTAATAGCATGGCTATTTATTCGGTAGGTTTGCTATAATAAATCTAACGTATGAATCCACAATTTGACCCAACACCAGGTTTGCGTTTGCCAGAGCCTTCACTCGATACGAGGCCAGTGGCTCCTGCTGCCCAGCCAATGAATCCTACACAGCCACCTGCAAACTCCCAAGTTCAGCAGGCTACTACTCAGCCGCAGGCATTTATGCAACAGCCCATGCAACAGCCCATGCAACAGGTCCAACCGCTACCTGTTGCTCAAGCATCTGCTCCTCAGCCAGTCGTTGCTAACACCGTAGAACAGACGCCAGCCCCCCAACAAGCCGCGCCCGCTTCAGATGATGATATTGACCAGCAATGGATCAATAAAGCAAAAGGCGCCGTCGAGCAATTCCATATGGACCCATATGCGGAGAGCGCAGCCCTCAGCAAGATCAAGGCTGAATACTTACAGACACGTCATAATATTGCAACTAAGCTAGGTGACCATTCATGATCGCCTTACTTTTCATATTCGTTCTTTTGCTTTTGACGGGAGCTATTGCCGGTCCAATCGTGTACGCTCGTTCACGTTCAGCGAAGCGCGATACTAAAAACTATGAACGTGGCCTCAAAATGGTGCCACTTCTGATTCATTTGCCACCTATGAGTGAGGATCTCGCTGGCGGCGGACGTGATACAAGAGATGTCGTAGAAGAGAATATTTCCAAAGCTCAAGTTATATACAATATTATTGCAAGCACAGTACAAGAAGAGAACTTTAAGACCAAAATATTCGGTCAGCGCCATTTTGGTTTCGAGATTATCGGAAATAAAGGATTCGTACATTTTTATGCAGCTGTTCCTATTTCTCTTATAGAGGTAGTTAAGCAGGCGATCGTTAGCGCATATCCTGCCGCACGCCTTGAGGAAGTGCCTGAACACAATATATTTAGCCCAACCGGAAAGATTTCTGGCACTGTCGGAGGTGAGCTTAAGCTTAAGGAGGAGTTCGCATACCCAATCGCGACCTATCAAGACTTGAAGCGCGACGCCATCCAGGCACTTCTCAATGCTCTCTCTACACTCGATAAAGAAGACGGGGCTGCTGTACAGATTCTTATGCGTCCTGCCGACCCAGAATGGCGCAAGAAGGCTAACAAGCTCGCAAGTGAGAAGCGTAAAGGCAAGGATGAGGCTAAGAAGGGCGGAGATCAACTCCTAGGGATCACGCGTGACATCGCTACGGCATTTGTAAAACCACCTGAGTCAAAGGATGGGAAGAAAGAGGAAAAGAAGAATGACCTCTCAAGTCTAGACCAGGCTATCCTCGACTCAATCGACGACAAGACTCGCTACCCAGGCTACGAAGTACTTATTCGCGTTGTGGTGTCGTCTAACATCTCGCAACGCTCCCAGGCAATATTGAACAACATTATTGCCTCGTTCGCGCTATTTGATGCGCCTGGCAAAAACGGTTTTAAGTTTGCTGCTGCTGACGATACAGAGGATCTTGTGACGTCATATTTACTACGATTTTTCCCACAAACAGATAACGAGAACGTTTTAAACTCAGTAGAGCTCGCAACGATCTTCCATTTTCCTGACCAAAAAAGTATTCCAACTTCGCAGTTGGAACGACAAGATTCTAAGCAAGTTGATGGGCCACGTAACGTTCCAGACGATGGACTATTGCTTGGTTACAACGTGTTCCGAGGGGTTCGTAAGCCAATTCGTTTGAGCAAATCTGATCGCCAACGTCACATGTATGCGGTTGGTCAGACGGGTACCGGTAAGTCCACATTCCTCGAGAACCTTGCCCTGCAAGATATGCTCGATGGCAATGGTTTTGCATTTGTAGATCCACACGGTGATACGGCTGAGCGCTTGCTGGCTATGGTCCCTAAAGAGCGTACAGAGGATGTTATCTATTTCTGTCCATCTGATACGGACTACCCGATGGGGCTTAACTTGTTCGAATACAAAGACCATGATCAAATTGACTTCCTGATCCAAGAAGTTCTGAACATGCTCTACAAGCTCTATGACCCTCAGCGACAGGGTATTATTGGTCCTCGCTACGAGCACCTGTTCCGCAACGCAGCACTTACCGTAATGGCCGATCCTAACGGCGGCACTTTCATTGATATCCCAAAGCTTTTTCGCGATCAGCAATTTGTGAAGCAAAAGCTGAAATACGTTAAAGACCAAAACGTACTCGAGTTTTGGCAGAAGGAAATGCCACAATCCCAGAAGTCTAATGAGTTTGGTGAGGTTGTGAGCTGGTTTGTTAGTAAGTTCGGCGCCTTCTTATCGAACGAAATGATGCGTAACATCATTGGTCAGCGTGAAAGTGCCTTTGATCTTCGTGAAATCATGGATGAAGGTAAGATTTTGCTGGTCAACCTTAGTAAGGGTCGAACAGGGCAGCTTAACATGCAGCTCCTGGGTATGATTTTTGTCATGAAATTCCAGGCAGCAGCTATGTCACGTGCAAACATACCAGAAGACGAACGTCGCGACTTTGCCTTGTACGTAGACGAGTTCCAGAACTTCTCAACAGACTCTTTCGCGAGCATTCTCTCTGAAGCTCGTAAATACCACCTTAACCTTATCGTAGCCAACCAGTTTACCACCCAGCTTACGCAGGAAATCCGTGACGCCGTATTTGGTAACGTTGGTACTGTCGTATCATTCCGTATTGGTCAACAAGATGTTGAGACACTCGTCGAGTACTTTAAGCCGACATTCGATACGGGAGACCTTCTGCGCATTCCAAACCACAATGCTATCGTTCGTACGATGATTAGCGGTGTTCCAACACAGCCGTTTAGTATGTCGACGATTCCACCACTTGGCTCGCCAAATTACAAGCTTGCTGAGGCGCTAAAACAGCTTACCGCAGCTAAATATGGGCGCCCCCGAGCATTAGTCGAGAAAGAGATCTTTGAGCGGCTTGCTACTAAGCCTGAGCCACCAAAGTTTGGTGCAAACGGACTTGGCTCGCGTACTGCTGGCGCTTCATCAAACAGGTTCATGCCTCCTGCACAGCAGGCGTTCAACCCACAGTCAGGGCCTGCACAGCGCCCGAAGCCGAATGCACCTTCATTCCTTGACGATTGGCTTACGAAGCGTCAGCCGCAGTCTGCTGCGTCTATGCAGCGTCAAGTTGACACAGCTCCACCAAGCGCTCCAACGATGCCGGCAATGTCGCACCACAACCAATCGTTTGCGGACTCATGGCAGGCAAAGCGTGCTACAGCAAAGCCGGCTGCGACTCATCAATCAGCCCACGCTCCTCAGCAGCATAATATCTCAAGCGATTCATACGATAAGGCCGAAGTCGACACTATTGCTCAGCAATTGAAGCATGATTTTGAGCAGCCAGTTGCTCCAGTGCCAACACACCAAAATGTCGCGCCTGCACAGCATCATGTACCGCAGCCTGTACGTCACGATACGCCTACGCCTCAACCGGCAGCACCACCAGTGCCAACCCCACAAACGACCCCTGTGCAGCAGCCAATTCCATCTCGCGACCGCAACTCACAAGACGACACTATATATATTGACCAAGACGGCAATCTTCAGGCTCGCGAATAGGTCCTGAGGCTATTTGCTAAAACGCTTTTTGTAACTTATAATATAGATTAAGTGGGTTATATCTACATCTAATAGAGCAAGAGGGTGACTTAGAAGTGGCTAAACAAAAAGGTTATTCAGCAGATCAAATTCAAGTCCTTGAGGGGCTTGAGCCTGTCCGTAAAAGGCCGGGTATGTATATCGGTAGCACAGATGTTACCGGTCTACACCATTTAGTATGGGAGCTTGTCGATAATGGTATCGACGAAGCATTAGCAGGACATGCAACGTCAGTGAGTGTAACAATGCTCGCAGACGGGGGCATTAAAGTCATCGACGATGGACGCGGTATTCCTACCGATATCCACCCAAAGACGGGCAAGAGCACCGTTGAGACGGTACTAACAGTGTTGCACGCTGGTGGTAAATTCGGTGGCGGTGGCTACAAGGTTTCAGGTGGTCTTCACGGTGTAGGCTCGAGCGTTGTTAACGCTTTGTCAGAACGTCTTATTATTGACGTCTATCGTGATGGCAAATCTCACCACCAAGAATATGCAGCAGGTGTGCCTCAAGGCGACCTTAAGCTGACTGGTAAATCGCCTCGTACAGGTACGGAAATCACGTTTTACCCTGACGCATCTATTTTTGAGACAGTTGCATTTAACTACGACACGATCCTTGATCGTCTTCGCCATGCAGCATATCTCACAAAAGGTATCAGAACTTCACTTTCTGATGAACGCACTGGAAAACGCTACAGCTTTTATTTCGAAGGTGGTATCAAATCCTATGTTACGCACCTTAACATCGGTAAAGAAGTTGTCGACGATGACGTCTTCTATGTCGATAAGCAGGTGAATGACACACAGGTCGAGGTTGCCGCTCAGTACACTGACGGCTACACCGAAACTATTAAGCAGTTTGCCAACAACGTCTTTAACCCAGACGGCGGTAGTCACTTAACTGGTTTCCGCTCGGCTCTAACCCGTGTTGTTAACGAATATGCACGTAAGACAGGGCTTTTGAAAGAAAAAGAAGAAAACCTCACCGGTGAAGATTGCCGTGAAGGTTTGACCGCTGTTATTCTGGTTAAAATCCCTGACCCACAGTTCGAAGGTCAGACCAAGAACAAGCTCGGCAACCCTGAAGTTCGCGGTCACGTAGAGCAGGTGATGACAGAGTACTTCAATTACTACCTTGAAGAACATCCTGCAATTGCGCGTAAGATTATTGGCAAGGCGTTACTCGCAGCCCGTGCTCGTAAGGCTGCTCGTGCTGCTCGCGAGAATATCATCCGTAAGGGTGTGCTCGAAGGCGCCAGCATGCCAGGTAAACTTGCAGACTGCTCCAACAAGGACCCTAAGACATCGGAAATCTACATCGTAGAGGGAGACTCTGCAGGTGGCTCCGCGAAATCTGGCCGTGATAGTAAATCTCAGGCAATTTTGCCGCTTCGCGGTAAAGTCTTGAACGTTGAGCGTGCTCGTCTCGATAAAATGCTTGGTAACAACGAAATCCTGAGCCTTATTAAGGCACTTGGTGTTGGCATTGAGGACTCATTCTCGTTAGATGGTCTTCGCTACGGCCGCATTATTATCATGACTGACGCCGATGTTGACGGTTCACACATTAGTACACTACTTTTGACGTTCTTCTTCCGCTTTATGCAGCCTGTGGTTGACGCTGGCCATATTTACTTGGCTAAGCCACCTCTGTTTGAGCTCGTAAAGCCAGGCCGCAAATCAAGTGTCTTCATTTATGATGAAGATGAGCTTGAAGGTACGCTTGATCGCATTATCGCAGAACGCAAAAAAGAAGGTCTTAAAGTTGAGGCTACGACTGAGCGCTACCGCCAGGCTGGCTTCATCGAACAGAAGCGTTACAAGGGTCTTGGTGAAATGGATGCCGAGCAGCTCTTTGAGACAACTATGAACCCTGAGAAGCGTGTGCTTGTACAGGTTAAGGTTGAAGACGCTGAGAAAGCAGACGCAATTTTCAACAAACTCATGGGTACCGAGGTGGAACTTCGAAAGAACTTCATCCAGACACATGCGAAATTTGTGAAGGATTTGGATATTTAGTATGGATGATCAGACACCTATGGAAAATCAAGACGAACCACGTATCGAAGAACAAACGCCTTTCGAAGGTGAAGTAATAGAACAGCAGACTCACTCACGTTTGGTTGAGCGTCGGAGCGTTGAAAACGTCATGGAAGATAGCTATTTGCGCTATTCCATGAGTGTTATTGTCTCACGCGCGCTTCCTGACGTCCGTGATGGTATGAAGCCAGTTCATCGCCGCATTCTTTACAGCATGAACAGCGAAGGTCTTCGCAGCAGCGCACGTCACCGCAAGAGTGCAAACGTTGTTGGTTCCGTGATGGGTAAGTACCACCCACACGGTGACTCATCTATCTACGATGCTATGGTCCGTATGGCTCAGCCATGGTCAATGCGCTACATGCTCATTAACGGCCAGGGTAACTTTGGCTCAATGGATGGCGATCCACCAGCTGCCATGCGTTATACCGAAGCAAAGATGGCGCACCTTGCAGATGAACTTCTTGCGGATATCGATAAGGAAACTGTTGATTTTCGCGATAACTACGATGGTACGACACAAGAACCATCTGTTTTGCCAGCAAAACTGCCTAACTTGCTCCTTAACGGTCAGCTTGGTATCGCAGTGGGCATGGCGACTAACATTCCACCACACAACCTTGGTGAGCTTATCGACGCTACTATTACACAGATTGATAACCCAGAGGCAACGCTTGATGACCTTCTTGAACACATCAAGGGTCCAGACTTCCCAACGGGTGGTGTTATCTTCGGTAAGGATTCACTCCGTACAGCTTACGCAACTGGTCGTGGTGGTGTAATCGTTCGAGGTATCGCTGAGATTGTTGAAGGCACAAAAGGCCGTCACCAGATCATCATTACCGAAATTCCTTACGGTCTTAACAAGGCAAGTCTTATTGAAAAGATTGCTGACCTCTATAAAGAGAAGAAGATCACCGGCATTAGCGACCTACGCGACGAAAGTGCACGTGGCGTTGTTCGTATCGTTATTGACCTCAAGAAAGATGCATACCCTAAGAAGCTCTTGAACCAACTTTATAAGTTGACTCCGCTTCAGATGACGTTCCACTTTAACATGCTCGCACTTATTGACGGTATCCAACCCCGTGTTCTTGGCCTCCAAGACATCATTGGTGAGCACATTAAGCACCGTCGTGTTGTTGTACGCCGTCGTACCGAGTACGAACTTCGCAAGGCGAAGGAGCGTGCGCACGTATTGGAGGGTTTGAAGATTGCTCTCGATCACATCGACGAGGTGATTGCGACTATCCGTGCCAGCCAGACAACCGATGAAGCTCAGGCAAACCTGATGAAGAAGTTTGGTTTGAGCGAAATTCAAGCCAAGGCAATCCTTGCCATGCAACTTCGCACACTTGCCGGCTTGGAGCGTCAGAAAATTGAAGACGAACTTGCTGAACTCCTTAAGACAATCGCAGAGCTCGAAGCAATCCTTGCTGATGAAGCCCGCATCCTCGCTATTATTAAGGACGAGTTCCTAAGTATTAAGAAGCAGTATGCTGACGAGCGTCGCACTCGAGTTGTTACCCAAGAACTCGGTAAGCTGAGTGACGAAGACTTGGTCCCAGACGAGCAGGTTGTTGTTACGCTTACGAGCGCCAACTACGTAAAGCGCAGTTCTGTTGTTGAATACAAGAAACAGGGCCGCGGTGGTAAGGGTCGCCGTGGCATGACTACTCGTGAAGAAGATGTTATCGAACACGTCGTGAATGCAAGCACGCATGACTTCCTCCTGTTCTTTACTAACAAGGGTCGCGTATTCCGCATCAAGACATATGAAGTACCAATGGCTTCACTGAGCGCCAAGGGTATCGCTATCGTTAACTTGCTCCAACTTCAACCTGAAGAAACTGTTAGCGCAGTTATTAATGTCAGCAAGCAAGATGGCGGTGAAGGCGGCAACCTCTTTATGTGTACTGTCCGCGGTGTCGTTAAGAAGACTCCTTTTGATCAGTACCAGAATGTCCGCACCTCAGGTTTAATTGCGATTAACCTCGACGAAGGCGACGAACTTAAGTGGATCCGCATGACTAATGGCGATAATGAAGCTGTTATTTCAACCTCACAAGGTCAGGCTATTCGCTTCCACGAGCGCGATGTACGTCCAATGGGCCGTGTGTCACGCGGTGTTCGCGGTATCCGTCTCCGTGCCGGCGACCAAGTAATCGGCATGGACATCGTCCAGCCTGGCTCTAGCATCTTTGTTATTAGTCAGTCAGGTTACGGCAAACGCACCAAGGTAGCTCAGTTTACCGCCCATGCACGTGGTGGCGTCGGCATTCGCTCAGCAGTCGTTAATACAAAGACTGGTAAACTTGTCGGCGTAAAGACACTGACAGGCGAGGATGACCAGGAAGTTATCATCGTATCGAGCCAGGGACAAACGATTCGCCTTGGCCTGAAAGACATCCCAGAGCTTGGCCGTGCTACACAAGGCGTGCGTATTATGAGACTCAATGACGGCGACGAAGTTGTCTCTCTAGCACTTGTAGACGCAGCAGGTGAAGATGATCTGGATCTTCCAGACGAGCAAACCCAACAGGGGTGATAACAGGGTAGAAAAGTGGTGATGTAACAATCACCACTTTTTCTTCTAAAATATTCTTGACCGA
>CAZCCP010000013.1:0-26035 GCA_964497565.1 uncultured Candidatus Saccharibacteria bacterium | reverse complement strand
AGCACTTCCATGGTAAGGAAGGGGTCTTGGGTTCAAATCCCAATCGTGGCTCCATATAGAATTATTCAAACGGCCGCATAAGGCCGTTTTTTATTGCAAAGGACGAAACGCATGACAAAACGTTCAAAGATATACTACATACTGCAGTTCGTATTTCTTGGCTTGCTGTTGGCCATAGCCGTCCCTGCCGGCTTTGGAACGCCGCTTGGTTCTCTAACCTATGTAGCGATACCGGTGCTGATGCTTGTCCCGGTGTATGCCCTCAAGACTGGCAAATCATATAAGCAACTGCCAGCCTGGGCCCAGTTGGCTAGCATTCTTAGCTCAACTATTACACTTCTGTACTTCGGCCTGATGCTCTTTGTGTTCATTGTATTCCGCGACTTCGCATTCTAGAGTGTTTAGGAGTTTACAATCAGAGCTCTATCTGTTAGAATTTATAGGATTGATTATAATAAAGGTTACCTAAGAAGAAGTTTATGGCTAAAAAAGGCGAAAAGCGTAAAATCATCGGCATGGTCAGCGAAGAGTCTGGCGAGCGTATTTATTACACTACCAAAAACACAATGAACACCCCTGAGAAGCTTAGCTTGCGCAAGTACAGCCCTAAGCTCCGCAAGCACGTGGTATTCATTGAGACCAAGAAGAACTTGGGTCGCAACGAAGCTCCAAAGCGCTAATTGCACCATTTTTGTACAAAACCGTCTCCTAGGAGGCGGTTTTTTAATGTGCGCTAATGCCTATGCATCAAGAGCAGTCACCACCTGCGGCTACTAGTTTATTTGATCTTCGAGAGGTCGAGTATTGTATTCACAAGCTCGGCATGGCTCCATACGAGGGGGCTGACGCTGAGTGGAGCGCTATCGTTGGGATTTATCTGTTCGGAGAGCGCGCCGCTTGGTAACGCACGGTCGAGCGTCCAGTCGACATAGTGCCGTGCTTTGTCGAGCTGTTTGCGGCGCATATAGTATTGTGCCAGCCAGAGTGTGGTCACAAACCAGGGGTTTCCGTTGGAATTTTGGTCTACCTGGAAGTAGCGGTCTTGCTCATAGCGTGGGCTACCGCCCGATGGAGTTTGGTCGAGGAGCGTCTTTTCGACGACGCGCATCATCTTTTCTGTCTGCTCGACCCCCATATCGTGCTGGGCGAACATCATGACCCCATAGAGACTTGAGATGTCGAGGGTATTATCAAACTGCAACGAGCCATTCTCTTGGAGTAAGTAACCTTTGCGGAAGATACCGCGTTCTTCATCGATGAATATTTTGCCGTTCTCGAGGATGGTGGCTGCGACATCGCGCCAGCGTACAGCATCGTCAGGATACTCAAACTTATCGGCAAAGTCAGCAGCAACAAGCAAGGCCTGATAGACAACGGCCGTCGTATAGGTAGTTGTTAGGAAGCGTTCCTCCCAGAGGTCGTAGCTTGCATGTGGCAGCTGCGTCTGTTCGTCAATAAACTCACTCATGAAGTTAGCTGTTGGCTGGACAAACGTATTGTAGAGGCTGTAGACGAAATCGTCGTCACCCGTATGATCGTGGTACTCGCCGAGCATATATAGTACTACAGCTGTTTCGTCTTCCTGGATGGCCAATTCGCGGTGGTTGCCGTGCAGGAGCGGGTGCCAGGTGCTGCCAATGGCTCGGTCGGGCTGATACTTGTGCATCAGATAGCCGCCAGGGGCAAGGATGTCGCGGCAAAACTCAAAGAACTTACGCGGCTCTTCTCGATACCCAAGTCTGATCAAAGGCCACATGGCATAGGCGCCATCGCGTGGCCACACGTAGCTATAATAGTCGCGGCCAAAGTTATAAATAGATGAGTCACACGATGCAATGACACCTCCACGCTTGTCGGTATGCACCTTGATAGTCATCAAAGACTTCTTGACGGCATTAAGATACTCACCATCGATAGCGTGCAGCGTATTGGCTGCTGTCGAAATCCACTCTCGCCAGTACTGACGTGTTACCTCGAGGCGATGTTCTATGCCTTCGGACAAGAATTGGTGGTGGATTTTCTCGGCGCTAAACTGAGAGTCAGCGGCCACAATCCAATAGTCAATTTGCGTATTGGCGCCACTTGCAAGGCTCGCCGTAAAACGGATAACAGAGTCAACGCCACCGTGCTCAACGGCATTGCCCGAGAGTTCGCCATCCTCGGCGTCGCGATAGGTGCCGTCCTTGCCCTCGATGCCGTAGTTCCCAATAGCAAACTGGTCATACTTAGTTCCATCGATGTTCTGGCCGTATATAAGCAGGCTGCAGCGGCCCTTGTAGTCGAGAATGTAATTGTCGTCGGGTACAAACAAAGCGGTGTCTGCGCGCCCAGCACGCGAGATCTGAAACACCTGGTGCATAAAGAGCAGGATGTTGTGGTAGTCGTCGGTATGGTTAATGACCATGACACGGCGACAGAATGCGTTAAAGTCGCTGTCCACGAAGTCTGTAAATACGAGTTCAATGTCATAACGAGGGTGGTGCATGTGAATAGTGCTAACCATTGCGTCATTCTCGAAGTCTACTTCGACTTTCCAGTGATCGTCATCTATCCAAGAGAAGTCGCCATCAACCCACACGCCGATCTTGTGACGTACGCTGCGGGCGTTAGTAAGGTTGTCGAGCCCGACATATGGGTAATAGAAGTCGTGGACGAGCCCTTGTTCGTTGAGTCCAACGGTCAAGCTGCCATTGCCAAGCATCACTGGTCGCGCCATTAGAGTACCACTCCTTTCTCTAGTAGACGGAATCGAACATCATGGTACGCATTCATGAATGCTATAAAAGCATCATACGGATTTGCGTAAGGGCTGAAGTACGCATGGATGTCACCATCATTAAACCATTTCGTGCACATATAGTAAAAGTGGTCTGAGGTCTGCAGGCGGCGCCAATCCTCAATGAGCACAAGATCGTTGGTGGCTAAAATGTCTTTTTCAAGCTCATAGAGTTTCTGGATTGCTGCAGTCTGCATCTTGTTGCCAAGCCAGGCGCTGAGGTCACGTTCGGTGTCAGCCCATGTTACGGTATGGGGCATGTCGATAGTATCAACGGGATCGAACGCATCAATTGCGCCACTAACCGTCATAAATGTATGATCGGGGCTTTTGAGCCACTCCTCAGGCAGGTGTTCAAGGAAGTTAAAGATACCAGACTCGTCCCACTGGTGTTCGCCGAACGTTTCGTAGTCCATAAACAAGTTGAAGTTAGTAGCCTGATCGGTGCTACCGAGCCAATGAGCAAACTTGCTGGCAGTCAGCGGCCATTCTGCCCAGTCACGGTCGCCAAAGCGAAATGCGATATCATCACTGAGCTTGTAGTTCTTCATGAGCAAGCGAATGTTCTCAGTGTAGGCAGGGCGATACACATAGTTTGGACTGCGCCAACCAAGCACTTTGTCCCAGCCCTCACTCAAGATGCCTGTATAGCCGGCCTTGTCAGCCCATGCAGCCACATCGTTGTTGTAGGCAAGCTCTGTGTTGCGGAAAACCTTTGGCGTGTGGCCAAAGACCTGGTTGATCTTGTGCTTGTGCATCTCGACCTGACGTTCAAACTCCTCACGGGAATAAAAGAACGCAAGGCTGTGGTGATATGTCTCTGCAACGATCTCAACACGGCCAGTAGCCACGATATCTTTGAATGACTGCAGTGCCTCGGGTGACCACTTTTCGAGTTGCTCGATAACCGTGCCAGTAATAGAGAGGCTCAGCTTGAACTCAGGGTAGTCATTGAGAAGCTTGAGAAGGCGACGATTAGTGGGGATGTACGACTTTTCGGCAACCTTGTGTACGATACGTTCGTTGCTGGTGCGGTCATCATACGGAGCATCGAAGTAACGATGGTCGACACCGGCATCAAAAATAGTGTAGTGGCGCACACGGAATGGCTGGTGAACGTGCAAGTAGAGGACGATGGCCTTGCTCATACAAAGGCCTTTTCAGCGTGGCGAACGTACATGCTCTTGAGTATTTTGGCAGAATCATCCCACGACAGGGTTTCGTACTCGGCAAGGGCGTTAGCGTGCAGCTCATCGCGCAAACTGTCGTTTTGCATAACGGCAACAATCTGGTTGGCCATCTCGTGGATATCCCAGAAGTTTACTTTTAGGCTGTTCTGGATGACTTCAGAAACACCGGACTGGCGGCTCATGAGCACTGGCGTGCCGTAGCCGATAGCTTCGAGAGCAGTCAGTCCAAACGGCTCGGAGATAGATGGCATGACAAAAAGATCGGCGATAGCGTAGGCATCACGCCACTGCTTGCCACGCTGGAAGCCCGTGAAGAGCACGTGGTCGCTTATACCGAGCTCTGCCGACAGCTCTATAAGCTCAAAATACTGGTCGCCACTGCCAACGAGCAGGAACATGGTCTTTGGGGCCCGCTGGATGACTTCTTTGGCTGCATGTAACAGGTTGGGGAGATTCTTCTGCATCGTCAATCGACCGATGTTGGTCACAATGCGATAACCCTGCGCCTTAAGGGCCGTCAGATAACGGTAAGCGTTCTCCGGGTCAAGCGGCTCAATCATGTCTTTGTCGACGCTGTTGTGTACGACTTCAATTTTGTCGGCGGGAATGTCGTAATCCTCGACAATCATATCTTTGGTGTGTTGGCTTACCGCAACAACACGATCGGCAAGCGTGAGTGCCATGGCTTCGATTTCTCGCACCAATGGATTGCCCGCGCCACCGCCAGCTCTATCACGCTCAACAGAGTGCAAATGTACGATAAGTGGCAAATTGGTGTGCTGCTTGGCACGAACTGCAGCCCTAAATGTGAGCCAGTCGTGTGCATGGATAACATCGTATGATCCGAGCGGTTGCTCGCGAACATAGTCATCTACGGCATGCTCAAAAAGCTGCTGCTGGCCAAAGACATCAATGTGCTCGGAACTGCCGTCAGTATAGGTGTATTTGTAGCTTTCGTAGATGTTGCCGGCACGTTCAACTGTCGTAACACCTTGAGGATGAGCCGCAACGACATTCATGAACGAGATGTCGTGCTCGGCAGTGTAGGGCAGCACGAAGTCAATATCTGCACCGGTACGAGCTAAAGCCTTGCAGAGCTGATAGCACGCCACACCCAGGCCACCGCTGTTGTGTGGAGGTAATTCCCACCCAAGCATAAGTATTTTCATTGCTTCGCCTAATTCCCTCTGTTCTTGTTGCTATTATAAAAGATTGAGCACGCCAAGCACAACCTTTTTATTTTAGAATGTGAACCAACTGTAGCTATTATTACACTGCAGGGATAGGAGCTACACATACTGTCTGTAGTTCTGTAATTGTTCACGTACCCCGTGTGAGATATTTACTAGATAGGCTCTGGACGTGTGCGTATAGTCACTAGTGCAATGCATTGCAGAAGATTATTTAACGAAGGAGATTAACCAGATATGACTAGTGGCGAACTTTCACTCGGAGTAGCACTAACAATTGGCGTAGCAGCCTCATGGAGCGTTCTCAGCGGATTGCTGGGCACCTCTAAGTAATCTCTATCTCATAGAACCCCGATACACCAAAAGAGCGACCCGCTGCAGGTCGCTCTTCTTTTTTGTTCAAACCGTCTGTACCGTTGTCTCTAGGCCTATAAACGCTCCGTATCGATGGGCCGCTGCCTGGAGAAGCGGCTCGTGTAGTGCATCAATGGCAAAGCCATCAAACAGGGAGATGGCAATGGTGACTGTTTTGGAACGAGTAGTGCGCCTCCAGAGGCCAGCTACACGACCATCAATAACAACAGTAGCCAAGAACATGCCGTTATTGCCAGGTACAATCTTGGGCGCGTGGTCGATGTGGAGGGCAACGCTACGATCCTTGTACCCCAACATATATTCGTCAAAGCCGGGGAGTAAGGCCACTGAGGGCTCTTTATGTGGTGCGGGCTGGCTTTGCGGCAAGATGTACGTAGTATCTGCGACCTTCTCATGGATAAGCGCTGAGCCTAGCGCTGCGATGCCTTTCCGGGCCTCGGTAAGTGACAGGCCGGTCCAGCCTGCAAAATCCTTCTCGGTTGCTGGTCCGTGGCTGACAAAGTAACGGCGAGCCATTTCTGCGATAGCTTCATCACCAGATAGCACACGGCTCTGTTTTACCCAAGCATCAAAGAGAACATAGGTTGGTTTTTTGCCCTGCACAGGGCCAAGGCAGAGAAGGGCTTCCTGGGATGCCCGCCACAAAATGTGATAGCCTCGTTGATTTTGCGTGGCGATCCCTGCATCTTCGAGCGCGCTAACCAAGTCTGATCGCAACACAGGCGTACCGTCGGCGAGTATCTTGCGAAAAATGACAAATGCTTTAGCGTACACTTCATCTGTTAGCTCAAGCTCCTTTTCGCGCCGAGCTGCCATTCGCATGATGCGCGGTGTCATTAGCTGGAGCATCCATCGTGCGTCCTCGGCAGGCACAAAGTGAAGCGTGCCACGCATAGGCCACGTGCGGACGATCGTACCCTTGCTGATCTCCTCTTCTATAGTGGTATGTGTGGAACCCGGCAATCGTAGGCCCAGTGACCAGATTGCTCCTGGATAATCTTGAGCCTGCATTGCTCCCAGATGAGTAACAACATCGTGAGCGCTCGTAAAGTTCGGCTCTGTTATCCCGAGGTTTTGAAGACGAAGATATGCTATGTCTGTTGGACTCATATGCCTAGTATAGCGCATGAACTCTAACAGATCAGCGAGTTTGCTGCCACCGGAGGAATATGTTTAAATATAAGCATAGTAGTATGATAAACCCCGAACATCTAGGTACCGAAGAACTAAAAGAGCTAGCAGCTGAAGAGGCTGCTAATTTTAGACTGCCGCAGGAATGGCGCGAAGGCCGCATGCACCGCGAGGGTTTAGCTATCGACCGCTACGGCACTGTTGACCGTGACGATGCCATAGCGCTCTCGTCTAATGACGAGGGGCATATTCTTCACGTTAGCATTGCAGACACAGGCTCCTTTATCCCTGATGCGCTGCCAGCAGTTGCCGCGCTCGCTGAACGACGCATGCAGACGACATACAGCGACGAGTGCGCCACAGTGCCAATGCTGCCCCGTACATTGAGTGAACGCGTGTTTAGCCTCAAACCAGGGGTAAAACCAGTTATTACTATGCATATTCCGATTGATTTTGAGGCGACGATCGGCGAAGCGGTCATTACGCGCGAAGCACTACGCCCCAAAACAATGACATACGGAGAGTTTGGTAGGGCTGCATTGTCCCCAGAAGAGGGCACAGATACGTTTAGGCAGCTCGGCACGCTTGCTGCGGCGTTGTTCGATGCACGCGCCAATGACATTGTGCGAAAGCTTGATGCGGCCGAACAACACGAGCTCCGAAATGCTAGTCCGGCTGAACGGCTCGGAATGCTTGTTGTTCGCGAGTGCATGATCGTTGCCAACGGCGCTGTAGCCAGCTTCTTGCGTGACCACGACATTCCAGCGCTGTATCGCGGCCGTCATTTACACAAGAGCAACAGTAGCTATACGCCCAATCCTGTTAGCAACCTGTGGGTCAACAAAGATCCCTACACGACATTCACATCTCCTCTGCGGCAATTTGCAGACTTCGTGAATCATGCCAACTTGGCAGCCCACCTGCAAGGTCAAGAGTATCCATACGGTGCCGAACGCCTCCGCTATATAGCCAACAGATATGATCGCGCCAAAATGACCGATGATTCGACGCATTTCTTCTTTACGGGGGCTGAAATACAAGAACTTGGGCCGGACGCCTTCCAGCTACTCGATAAGATTGGCAATAATAGCGTAACGAAAGAGGACTTGGCCGCTATCTTTTTTGGCACGCTCAATGCGAGCAACAGAGATAAACGGCACTTGCAGCAATGTGCTCTTGACTACATCCAGGCTAACCCTAGTACCGCAAGCGACGTGTTGGCTGTAGCTATTGAGCGTGATTGGGTGCAGAAAGATGTGCCGCTAGGCGCCAACGGCAAACCTCTTGCAGCACGATACACCCTAACAACACTGTCTGGAGAAGTGTTTGAAGGCGCTACTCGTGAGAAAAATGCTACACCAACAGCATTAACGATCGAGGTTCTCGGCAAGGTCGCAGGTATCGAGATGAATCCCGTAGAAATATCAGAGCAGCTCAGAGTAGACAGCCGTCTGCAGGCTGCCCTCAAAGATGGCAACAAGTATCTCCGTACACTCAGTGGTAAGACAGATATGGAGTACGAGAATACTGTCATCTCTGGAAATGGCGGATTTGTAGCCGCGACACGCATTGTGCTTAATGGGACTGAGCATCGTCGTACAGGCAGTGGACAGACTAGGAAAGAGGCATTACAGGATGCCACCGCACAGCTTATTCGTGATTTACAGCTTACGGAATATGCCCCCGTCACACCAAAGGCACCTCGTTCCAGAAAGAAGTAGTCCGAGTGTAGGCAAAGCATAAGGGTATTGACTTATATAACGCTTTAGTATATAATGTATTCAAACATTAAGGAGGACAAAGAAATGGTACATATCCTACAAAAGAGTCGTCTTATAGTAGCTGGTCTACTCATCGGCGTTCTCGGTATCTCAGCAACAAGTGTTATGACTGGTTCTGCATCTGCAGCAGCTAACGCTTGTGACAAAGTAAACATCGTATATTGTGGTCTTGGCGGTAGCTCAGACGCAAGCTACATCAGCTCATTCAAAAGCGCATACGCTAGCAACAAGTCTGGTCACGTAAGCTCACCGACTGTTAAAACTGACTATACCGATCTTCAATCAGTATATGCTTGGGTTGGCGCTAGCAGTAGCGTAGTAAGTGGCATGAACACCACTAACACCAAAGTTGGTACGTTGTACAAAGATGGTCATGTTGTCGTTGACGGCAAGACTGTTGCAACTGGCGCTATCGTAACTGCACGTTTCACCAACGGCTCTGGTTTTACCAAAGTTGAAGGCAACGTATACGCTCGCAAGACTACCACTTCATTTGCAAATCCTACCGCTCAGGTGCTTGTGTACATGAAAGATGGTCAGGCGGTATTCGCAGTCATGACTGAATGTGGTAACGCAGTTAAAGTAACTCCTGCTAAGACACCAGTTACTCCAACTAAGCCAACCACTCCTACCACCCCTGAGACTCCTACTACTCCCGAAACCCCAGTTACTCCTGTGACAACTGTTTCTACTACTCCTACCCCTAAAGCACTTCCTAACACTGGTGCGGGCGACGTATTTGGCCTCTTCAGTGGTGTAACAATGGCAGGTGCCGGTGCTCACCGAATCTTGCAGAGTCGCCGCGCTAACCGTAAATAATCGGTTCGCCCTCGATTCAAAAATACCCCTGGGTTTCCGGGGGTATTTTATTTGGCTTTGTTCATGGTCTTCATGTCGCCAATGCGTACGAAGGTGGGCTGATTGGCTGTACTCGCATCTTTGTCATAGGAATACCCGTAGGCGGTAAAGTGATCGTACCTGATATCTTCTTGTTGCCTCGTGCGAACAAGCCACTGTGCAAATGCACCGCGTGCTACTTTGGCATGAACCGCGACGAACGTAGACGCATGATTGTCGGTCATTTTGGTGAGAAACAACGGCGATATAACGCGAGATTCATCGACGTATGGACGCACCGCCTTAAAATATTCTTCGGAAGCCAGGTTAATGATAACCCTGGTATCTTGCAAACGGCGAGCGATTTTGTCACCCCAGAAGTCATACAGGCTTGTGTGCTCAGGTGGAGCAAGCGAATACATCATCTCCAAACGGTAAGGCTGAATCGCATCTAGTGGACGAATAAGCCCGTAGAGGCCTGACAAAATAAACAGAACCTGGTCAGCATAGTGACGGTCGTCGATAGTAAAATCTTTGGCCTGTAGCCCTTTGTAGATGTCCCCGACAAATGTATCGAGCGCAATGCCGTGTGGTGTTTTCTGCGTGTTCCAGTCGTGCCACAACTGATGTGTTTTCTCAGACAAGGGCTTTGAGATGTGCATCTTTTTGGCAAGATCTTCACTCGAAAGTGTCTTGATGTAGGCTCCGAGCTCCTGTGCCTGTTGCTCGAATAACGGCTCACGCGTTAGGACACTGAGCGGATTTCGCACCGCCATTGTCTTGGACGTGTTCAGTAGTATTGCAAATGGCATGGACATATATACTCATCATAGCACTATTTAGTATACTTACTGCATGACGCCAGAACACTACCACACCCCAGAGATACCAACTCCCAATTTTGCAGAGCTCAATGGTGGGCACCCGCACGAAGTTGCGCGCAGCATTATCAATGACAAGCTCATAAAGATTGCTGATGCCTATAATATTGAGGTGTCGCGTGAGCGCGTGCCCGATGCGTATGTTGATTGGGATGTCGAGCTGGCGTATTACCGCCCACAAACTATTGATTTGCCGCGGGGGAACACTTCATTCCGCAAAGAAGGTGACAATCCAGATCCTCAAGATCCTAAAATGATCGAAGGGTTCATAAGCCTAGAGGCACCTCATATCTACCGCGACTACAATGGTGCACCGTTAAACCCCGCTGGACGCACGGGTTTGCGCGGCCGCGGCATACTTGATAAATGGGGACCAACACCTGCAGCTGATCTTATTTTATTACGCAACAACCCAGAGACAGGCGTACTAGAGACACTGCTTATCAATCGTGGTGATACTGGCGAGCTAGCATTTCCCGGCGGCAAAGTAGACCCCGGTGAAGACCCGCGTCAAACAGCATTCCGGGAAATCATAGAAGAAACCGGCCTCACCAGTGACACTGAACTGGACATGTCGCATGCTGTGACAGCCTATGAAGGTTATGTAGACGATTCACGCAATACCGACAACGCCTGGATGGAAACAACTGCTATGTACCTTTACCTGACACCAGATGTAGCGGCCGGTGTTCATTTTAGTGAAGAAGGCTCCAGTGACGCCGTTGCAGCCGCCTGGACGGCAATAGACCAGAACCTACCGAACCGTATGTTCGCAAGCCACGGCAAGATTCTCGACTACATTCTTACTGCCTAACGAGTGCTACTAACCCACAAGGACTCGCGTTACAGCGAGTCCTGGCTCTTGAGATATTTATTCATCTCCGATGGGGTCATACGATAGTTAAGATTGCTCATGATCCAGATTGAGCCGATTACAATAATACCTATTACTCCGGCAGCAAAGATAAGTGCCTGGAGATTCCAGTGTGGTTTTGACTCGCTATCAAGATGGAGGAAGAAGACCAATTGCACGATAAGTTGTATGCTGGCCAGTGCCATGACGAGCCCAATAAGGAAGTGGTGGGAGAACGCCTCGTGGCCGGAATTGACATGGGCATTGACGAAGAGATAGGCAACCACTGTCAGCATGATCGACAATGCAAAGCCGGTGCAGTAGCTAGCTATTGAGCCGTGGCTTTGCGTTGCTCGACTAGGTTTTGAATGAGTGGAACTGCTCATTATAGTACTCCGATCATGTATACGATGCTAAAGATAAAGATCCAGATGATGTCCAAGAAGTGCCAGAACATGCTGAACATAGTAAGGCGGCGCATATTGGTCCGCGTAAACCCACGTGTAACGAGCTTTTGGGCGAGCACTGCCAACCAAATGAGCCCGGCAGTAATGTGCAGACCATGTGTGCCAACGAGCGTAAAGAATGCGCTCAGGAAGCCACTGCGATGCCAGCTATTGCCCTCGACAGCCAAATGGTGAAACTCAGTTACTTCCATTATCAGGAAAGTAGCACCAAGCACGAAGGTGATGCCCAGTAGCGCTAGCGTAAGCTGTTTGCGCCGCTGATTGGCGGCAAGCATGGCAAGCCCAGTTGTGAAACTGCTTGTCAGCAAAATGAGGGTTTCGGCGAGTACGAACGGAAGGTTAAAGAGAGACTCTCCTGATGGGCCGCCGTTGGTGCCCGGTTGCAATACGACATATGTCGCAAAAAGACTAGCAAAAAGTACGCAGTCGGTCATGAGGTACACCCAGAAACCAAAAAGCGTCTTGTCGGTCGATTCTGATGCAGCGGTGGAGGCTACGTGTTCACTCATGCGTATTGTTCCTTTCGGGCTGCCTCTTGGGCCTTAACTTCACTTGCGGGTATGACATATTCTGTATCGTCGTCGTTCATGCGGACGATAATGGTTGTGATGACACCGAGAACACCGATGACGGCTAACCATGTTATACGCCAAATGGCACCGAAGCCTGTGAGGAACGCAAAGCCAGCAATGATAGCGCCGAGGCCTGTATTTTTGGGCATCAAGATATCAGTATAAACAGGCTTCTTAGGCTTGGCTTTACTATGTTTGGCAACCCAGAACGCATCACGCTCAGTAACTTCTGGCACGATGGCGAAGTTGTAAACTGGTGCAGGTGAAGTGGTTGACCATTCAAGCGTGCGGCCGCTCCAAGGGTCACCAGTTGTATCTCGATTCTTGTTACGCTGAATGATACTTACGACGAGCTGCAACAACTGCAAGGCAACGCCAAGACAAATAACAAGGACACCCACACCGGCCACGATAAAGAGTTGCTGCCAGCCCATGGAAGCATCGTAGTGATCAAGGCGACGTGTAGCGCCCATCAGACCGAGTATATAGAGCGGTATAAAGGCCAGAGCGAACCCAACAAGCCAGCACCAGAAAGCATACTTACCGAGGCGTTCATTAAGCTTGAAGCCAAAGACTTTAGGGAACCAGTAGGTGAAGCCTGCGAGGTAGCCAAAGAGTACGCCAGTAACGATCATGGTATGGAAGTGGGCAACCAAGAAAAGGCTGTTATGGAACTGGAAATCAGCGGGCGGAATAGCCATGAGAACGCCGGCGACACCACCGATAGTGAACATTACTACAAACCCAATGAACCAAAGCATCGGTGACGTGAGATGAATGCGCCCGCGGTACATCTTAAAGAGCCAGTTGAAAATCTTGACGCCTTTCGGCACAGAGATAATCATCGTCATAATACCGAAGAACGCGTTGACGTTGGCGCCTGCACCCATAGTAAAGAAGTGGTGAAGCCATACGATGAAGGATAGTGCAACAATAGCCCAGATGGCCCACACCATTGAGGTATAACCGAAAAGTCGTTTGCGCGAAAACGTTGCAACTACTTCAGAAAAGATGCCGAACGCAGGCAGGATAAGGATATAGACCTCAGGGTGGCCCCATGCCCAAATAAGGTTGACGTACATCATAGCGTTGCCGCCACCATCGGCTGTGAAGAAGTGCATTCCAAGTGTACGGTCGAGTGCCAAAAGCGCCAGCGTAACAGTTAGGATTGGAAAGGCAAAAGCTACCAAGGACATGCTGCCAAAAACACTCCATACAAACATAGGCATTTTCATGAGTGACATGCCAGGGGCACGCATCTTTATGATAGTTACAAGGAAATTGATGCCTGATAGCAAGCTGCCAACTCCGGCGATCTGCAAACTCCATATCCAATAATCAACGCCAACTCCAGGGCTGAATTTAAGCTCTGATAGTGGCGGATATGCGAGCCAGCCGGCAGCCGAAAATTCGCCGATGACCAGTGAGAGGTTGATGAGAATCATGCCAGCCGTATAGAGCCAGAAGCTCGTTGAGTTCAGGAATGGGAAGGCTACGTCACGTGACCCAATTTGTAGTGGCAATATAAGGTTGATAAGCCCAAACATTAAGCCCATGGCCACGAAGAAAATCATAATGGTGCCATGTGCCGAGAAAACTTGCTGGAAATGATTGGCATCTATTATACCGTGAGAAGCGCCAACTGATGTAGCCTGCTGGGCACGCATCATAAGCGCATCTGCCAAGCCTCGAAGTAACATTACTGAGGCAACGATCAGGTACATAACACCAATACGCTTAGGATCGAGTGACGTAATCCATTCTTTCCAGAGCCATTTCCACTTTTTGAAGTAGGTTAGAAGAGCAAAGGCAAGGATGCCGATCAGCACCATTGATACGGCGCCACCACCAGTAATCGGATCGTGTGGCAATTGGTCCCAGCTAAGTCGTCCTAATAGGTTCGCTATTATTATCATCGTTACATCCCCATATTCATATTGTGCGTGTTAGTCATTGTTTGTTCATCGTGCTCATGGTGACTGTCGCTTATGTCCTTGTGTTGATGAACCGCCGGCATCGTCATGTATTTCATCAGTATCGTATCATAGAGATTTGCCTGGATAGTTGAGAAAGTTTGAGGCTTATTATTCTCGCTAGGGCGGGCGAGCGAGGCATACCCTGACTGGCTTAGGACATTCGGCGAACGTCGAGCCTGTTCAACCCATTGATCGAAGTCGCCCTGTTGTGATGCTCGAGTTGTAAATGCCATACCGGAGAAGCCCTTGCCGCTGATATTGGCTGATGAACCCTTGTAGTCGCCAGTAGCGCTGGCCTGAAGGTGCAACTCTGTCGACATGCCAGGCATGGCATAGACCTGGCCGCCAAGCTGTGGGATCCAGAGCGAGTTCATTGGTGCATCCGCAGTAATCTCTAGATCTACAGGAGTATCTACGGGAATCTGCAGCCAGTTGACGGTCGCGATATTTAGATCAGGATATATGAAGAGCCACTTCCAATCCAGGGCTACCACCTCAACTTTAAGTGGCTTAACGGATGATGCGAGCGGCTTGTAGGGGTCGAGTTTATGGCTGCTGGTCCACGTCACAACAGACAGCACCACAATGAGCAGGGAAGGAATAATCCACCAAATTGTTTCGAGCGTAGTGCTATGATCCCAGTCCGGTGTGTACTTGGCCTTCGTCTTGGTGTTGCCGACACGATACTTCCAGATAATGCCGAAAAGTAATATGAACACCGGCACGACGACGACAAGAGAGAGTAGTGAGGCGAAAACGATCAGGTGTCGTTCTTGCTCACCGATAGTGCCTTTAGGGTTAAGAACCGCGAAGTTGAGACCATGAAGATACCAGATAGACCCTGCGAGCAGGCCAGCGAGAATAATAACTAAGGTAGCAATCTTGTATTTTTTGTTCATACGGAACACCATCATTACATAACCATTACCACTACTATATCACCTCTGCCATGAAAGCAGAGCGCCAAAAGCGCGTTTGACACCATGACACCTACTCGCTAGGATATGCATATCTGGATATACCGGATATCGTAGGCATTTGATTGTTTAAGCTTTTTGACACTAAAGGACGTGCGCGTTGATTCTCAGGTTGCCGTGGGGGCTAAACCTGGTTGAGTCCGCGTACGGGAGAGGTACGTTGAGTTCGCTCTTTGTGTTCCTGGGTTTTGGGAAGAGTCCTCGGGCACGCGTAAAAAGAGTGGGTCTCACGAATCAGGGTTTTCCCTCATCTGATTGGAGCTCCTGCTCCTACCTCTCCTATGCTCAGTAGTCGTACCGCGCTCTGTCCGGTTCGAGGACGACTACTGTAGGCCAGGCCGAGTGAAGTGGGTGCCCTCCCGCATTGTCTCAACGAGACAAACCTCCTTCACTCGGCCACCGGCCAACCGTCACCCCACCCACTATCTAATGCCTACGTTCTTTCTTTTCGATTGTCTCGCCCAAGAAATACCTCTTGGGTTTTTATATGCCAATTTTAGGCGAACAAACAGGTCGCCTTACGCAATGCCATGCTTTATAGTGAATGTTTCGGGGTTCTATGGGCGCACTTACAGTAACTGATCTAATTGAGAAAGGTTTTTATGTATTCACACGCACCAACAGCTTATAACGCATACTCAGCAAATGAGCAGAAGACGCTCAAATCAGATATGTCACAGATATCGAAGCACGACGCGAGCGACTACTTTAGAGGCCTCGCATTACGGCATTACGTTGACACAGTTATTGCCAAAAATGAACAGAGCAACGTAACAACGGACGTCTCCATAGTAGACATGCAGTCGCAGAAAGCGATTGAGGCGCACAACCTTGATACTGAGCAGTTCGCTGCTAGCATCAACAAACTACCAGTTGCGCTCCTACTTTTGCATGACTTGCGTAGCGGTGGCGTCATACTTAACCAGCAGATCACATGGACAGCCGATGATGTTCGCGGAGGTAATGGCGTGTTTGACCAACCAGGCGCCCCAACACAAGGCTCGCTTAAAGATCTCATGTATGACATGCTCAACCGTTCAGGCAACACCGCGGTTCGAGTGCTCGTAAACAACGTGCTTGGCGGTGCAGCTCACACCAACGACCGCTTTAAGAATGAGCTCAAACTCGACCACACGTACTTACAACCGCTTGACGACACGCATTTCTATCTCGGTAACTCAACTGCCCGCGACTCGTTGAATGTCATGAAGAAAATTGGCGACAAGCAGGATGCCTACGGTTCATTTGTTCGCAATGCGTTGGCTACCAATATCTACACGCAGTTCGGCGTTCGTAGCCAGCTCGACACAGATAACGAGGACATCGTACTCGTCAACAAGGTGGGTATTCTGGATGACCCGACCGGCAACAATCGACACGACGTCGGCATCATCTACAATACCAAGACCCACAAATCGTACGGGTACAGCATCATGACGACGGCCCCAGGCGCTTCTACCGACCAGCCAACGGCTCAAGCTGGAGTGTCGCTCGCTAACATTGGCGAAGGTATGCTGCAATTTGCCAGTGACGTTGACCACCACAAGGGTCATAACAAGAGCTCGCAAAATGACCAGCAAGTACACACTGATCTCCAAAAAGATCAAAACAGTGGTATCACACCAGAAGCTAAAGTCCGATACTAGGTATCGGAGCTTCCACCTCAAGGCCCGCATACAAGCGGGCCTTTTTAGTGCGCTAATCTTCTATCTGTAGACCAATTTCGTTGGCTAGCTCTGGTGCTACCCCAACAAGTTGCATCGAATCAATAGTGAGACCCTTGAGCGAGCTCCAACCACGAATATCAAACAGCTGAGAAGTTCGAGCGTCAACATTCTTGAGCGTAACCCGCGAGAAAGCAACCTTCTCCAGCTCCGAGGATACAAACGAGACATTATTGAGCGTAGCCATCTGAAAGTCAGTTTCTTTGAGGTGGCACCGTACAAACTGAACACGGGTTAGTTTGCTTGCCCGAAAATTAGCAAGGTCAAGTTTACAGTCTTCAAAGATAACATCTTTGAGTGCTGCGTTGCTGAGATCGACACCCGTTAGGCGCCCACCTTTGACATGTACACGCAGCCAAGAGCCATCGGCACAGGTAGCTGCCGAGAAGTCGCATCCTTTTAGCAGAACGTCGCTTAGGCCAAACTTTTCAAGCTTAGCCTGGACAAACATAACACGCTCCAGAATGGACTCGTCGATTGTCATATTGGCTGCGCTACAGCCTAGCGCATCTAGTATTTCTATGCGGGTATTTTCTATACGTGCCTCAGGCATAAGCCGGCCGATAAAAGGCTCGGTCGCGCCGATAGTTGGCTTCTTTGGGAGTACTACCTTCATGGGTTACTAAAGGGATTTGCCGATGAGATGGCCAATGAGCGCAGTGATCGCCATGGCGGCTCCACCACCAACAAAAACGCGTGCTGCTGCCAAAACTTTGTGACCGCCACCCACCATTGCACCCGTCGCGCCTGAAACTGCCAGTGCGGCAAGCGATGCAATAACAATTGATGGTTTTGCGGAAGACGCGGTTGCCAAAATTGTTGCCAGGATAGGGATGATAGCACCCACGGAAAAGGCCAGCGCAGAGGCGAGCGCTGCCTGTACTGGCTTGGAGAGATCTTCATGGTCGATGCCCAGCTCATCGCGAGCATGCGCGCCTACCGCATTGTGAGCGTGAAGCTGCTCGGCAACCTGAAGTGCCAACGCCGGCTCCAGACCACGTTGCTCGTAAATATGCGCAAGCTCTTTGAGCTCACCCTCAGGGTTGGCGGCAAGCGAACGTTCCTCGATAGCGATATCAGCCCGTTCAGAGTCTCGCTGAGAGCTAACAGAGACATACTCGCCAATAGCCATAGAGAGTGCGCCGGCGGAAAGGCCAGCAACACCCGCCGTTAGGATAGCGCTGTGGCTGGCAGATGCAGCTGCAACACCAAGCATCAAACTTGATGTTGAGACGATACCGTCGTTAACGCCAAGTACGGCAGCACGAAGCCACGCAGCACGGTGAGATTTATGAGTTTCGTGGGGGTGAGGGTTTATTGTGTTGTCAGTCATTACCCCTAGTATAGCAAGGTTTGGCCGCAATTTAACGCAGTGGCACAAGTAAATCGAGCATCTTTTTAGCAGCGACTCGCGTTCGTGTCGAAAGTCGTATGCGTTGACACTGGTACGCTCGAACATGAGCAGGAGCGCTTATGCTGTTCTCTGGCATTGTCATTTCAAGCGTCGGTGCCAGTATACTTTCACTCTCTGGCTCGGGCGCTGCCTCCTCGGCAGATAGCTGTGCGGTTTTAGCTGTGGCAGCCTGAAGTTGGCCCTGGGGATCAGCGCCCTGGACACGTTCGACGCTTCTATCTTCAGCGCGATCGCCGCCCGGCTCTACCACCAATGGTATTTCAAGATCAGCAGGGTCGGCGACGTCAGTCTCCGGCTGCTCGATAGCCTCTAATATTTTACGACCTCCGGATTCATGCTCCGGCTGGATTGTAACTTCTCTCCAAGAGGTAGCCACATATCGTAATTTGCTTCGCTCTTCTCGGGCGTTCAGCATCAGGGCAATAGTATTGAGTTTACCTTCGTGAAATGGATATTCTCTGCCGTCAAGATAGGCAGCCAAATTGTGATGATTCACGAAGTCTGCAAACCGACGAAGCGGTGACGTGCCGTGCATATATGCAGATGCCTGGAGGGCGTCATGACCTTCAATATGTGTACTGTATGAAGCATGTACGTGTGCGTCGCGCAGCACCTTCTGACGCTCGTCACCACGAAGAGCATGCAGCTCCGGGGGTATTGTGTAGTTACGATAGAGGGCGGGGATATCGTGTTTTTCGGTGTACCGTGCCAGCGCTTCGTTAGCAGTAATCATTGCTTGGGCAACGATAAACATACCGTATGAGGGTCTTTCACCGTCCTGTCGCACCGGCATATCACCGTCAAAAATAAAGTCACCGCTGGGGCCATCGCCGTGCCGGTCCTCATACATGAGGCGTGCCACGCGGCTAAGACCTTGGATAGCGAGTTCGTGCTCGTGAGTCTTGTGGGATCGAGCTGCGAGCATCCGGTCAACCTGAGTATATGAGAGTCGCTCTGCTCGCAAAACCGCTTGGCTGAGAGTCGGATCACCAATCTTACCTTGGTGATCTATCGGGGTATGAACAGCCAGGACAGGCCTGTCGATATTGTGGAGTAAGCTTAGCTTATTCTCGCACAAGGCTGTCGGAATCATCGGACGAACGGGCCTTCCGGCATCGTAACGAGTCCACCCACCTTTACGTGCGAGCATCCGGACACCGTGATAGTTGTACAAAAAGCTGCCGACATCAGCGACACTGACAGTTAGTGTATAGCCGTCGTCGGCTGTTTCTAGTGAGATTGCGTCATCAATATCTTTGGAGTGCTGAGCATCGATCGCATAGCCTTCAACATGTTCGCGGCCGTCCTGCCACCCATCAGGAAGCGCGAAAGCCTCGGCCTCCTTTTGAGCTCGCTCCTTAATCTCCTCGATAGATAGCCACGGACGTTCCATAAGGTACGATTATACCTTATCAGTCATGTGGTTTTCATAATAAGAGCCCGTTTTATTGGGCTCTTATTATCTGTATACGCACTACGGAAGATGTCTACCAGTAGTGGGCAACGTCTACGATAACATGGTTATCGGATGTTGTGACGCGGAAGGGAAGTTGGGCTCGTACCCCAAGGCCAACGGTCGTTTGGTCCTCAAAGCTACCAGCAAATTTAGCATCTTTGAATGTCTGGTAGCCAGTTAGGTTCACACCGGGCAGCTTCTTGCCAACAACCCCAGGATAAGTAGAGGCGCCACTCGCATTATATGCTGGTGCATGGACAACGATTTGTAGTTTAGCACCACCGGTTAGTGGTATGAGCGTACCGGATCCATCGGCGTACACATTGCTCACGTAGCGTACGTCATAGCCTGTAGCGCCAGTGCCGCTGAGATCGAATACCATGCGGTCGTAGCAGTCGTGTCGACCAGTTCGAATGTTTGTAAGCGGGTGGCCGGTCGTTGCGGATGCCGTCTTGGGTGTGCTTCCCCAGGTAAGACCACAGTATGGCGCCGCTGATGCCGAAGAAGTAGCGACTCCTAACGTTAGCAGAACTCCGACTACGAATAAGCTAATAACTTTTCTCATATCGCCCCCTTGCTTAAAATTTGCTTGTGCTTTAAGTATAGACCTTTTTACAACTTTTAGTAATGAAGATATGCCAGCTAGAGCCGCGTCATAATACTACGTGCGGACTGAGACAAAATACGAGTGAAGCTTTCGCGTGCAGCTATAGCCTCGGGGGCAAGCGCAGGCCCCCGACAGTTACCATCGCCAACGTATGACCGACCGTCAGCGTCTACAACCCAGTCAAATACGCCGTAATACTGGCTCACATTTTCGCCTGAACGCTCTGCTGCCGCAGCCACAACTGAACGCGCTAGTGCGACGCTTGTATCATGCATAAAATGACCCTCCGACATACAGGTTGCATCGAGCGCAACGTTACCCGCAACCTGCAAAATGCGAGTGCTGGGGCGGCTATATTTGAGCGTAGGGCGAGCTTCAGCCTGTATTTCTCCCGCTGGATCGGTATATGCCAAAACATGCGTGCGGATTTCACGGACTCGGTCTGTCGTGCTATTGACGCGAGCGAGCGCTACGGCTGCACCATCGTTAGCTGGTTTGAGATTTGCTATAGGGGAACGAAGGTCTAAAAATGGCTGGGCAAAGCCGCTAGGCGCGACTCGTTTATCTTTGAGGGCACGCTCTAGGGCGCCAAGTGAATCGAAAACCTCTATTCCTTTGCCGCGCGACCCATCGATAGGCTTGTAAATAACAGCATCGTTGCCGTAGTCTTCATGAAGTTTGCTAAGCGATTCGTCGTCAAGACTGTAGGTAGGAATGTTGACGCCGTGCTCCTGTAGTACCGCATCCATAAGATCCTTACGGTTGCCCATATCTTGAATGGGACGAGCGTTCCAGACGCGTTCATTGGGAATGCCAAGACCATATGCCGTGCGCAAGAGCGTACCATCAGGCTGTGTTACTCGATCTTGAAAATTGGCCACCCAGTGATCTATGACGCCAGGATATTCATCGAGTGACGCCCTGCGAAAGCGAGTGTCGGGCGCCAGGACGCCGCGTTCGTTGTAGTGAGGATTTGTGGCGACAGCTATGCGCGGTAGATCGCCCAGCTCACGACGACCATTGGGTGGATCCAGCGCAATACCCACATGGAAATCAATATCGTGCTCCTGAAACTGAGTTTGGAGGTGCTGCGGCTCGCGAAACATGTCTTCCTGCCATGGATGTACCACACCCTCTTCATTCTGGTATTCTCCGTATAACATCAGTACAGCTTCGCGCATGAGACCCTCCTATGCAGTAGTTTGTTCTTGAATACCGCTCAATTGTAGCAGTTCTGGGGGGCGTATTCCGAAACGGCTGTTTAAACGTGATTAGGCGATATCATCGAGCTAGCCTATCTTAACGTGCTTTTTATACAAAAATAGGGTATAATATATAAAATCACAAAACGGTGACAAGGCATTATGCTGTTCGACCTCGTAGACACACTACAAAAGAGACGGCGACTTTTATATGTTGTCGCGCTCCTCAGTATCACTTTCTGGCTACTGACACTCTGCAGTCAGATCCTACAAACACACCGTTCAGACATTATCGCTCACATACACGATACTGAAACTTCAAGTCAGATCGCGTACCGAAACAACCCTTTTGCTGCCGACACGAACATGAATCGTTTCACGAGCAACCTCGAGATTAGTACGCTGCACACAACGGTTTCGATCATTGACGGACTCACCAAAACTCGGCATGGCTTACAAACCGCCGCCAAAGCAACGCTCCACGCCATAGTTACGGCGATTGTCGCCATTGTGCGTGCCATAGGCATAGCAATTATCACTATTATTCGTGTAATTGCCACCGCGATATACGTTGTTGTGCGCGCCATTTGTATAGCCATTGCCTTTGTTGCTCGTATGATTGCATTTCCATTTCTCATGCTCGGCCGCGGTGTAGGTCACGTATTTGGAAAGGTGCCAGCGCTAACGCACACCAATCTGGCATCTGTTATCCACCCCCAGGACGACAAAAATGTGCCGGTCATTACCGCCGAACAGGCTCAGCAGGTTACACTGATTCAGAAAGACACCGTCGCTGTTACACCAGTCAAGCCAACTGGCTCGGGTGGCGCTTGCGATAGCGGTGTTGGCAACGGCGGCTACCCTATGGATTGGTGTGATGCACGTATGGACAGTGTTCAGACGGTTTCCTACAGTAGCGACCGCATAAACCGCGAGTGCACCTCGTATGCCTATTGGTACTTTGCAACAGTCGAAGGCCACACCGACTTCCACGTTACGGGCAACGCCAACCGCTGGGCACGCACGTCCAACTATCCAACACACGCAGCTCCCGCAATTGGTGCAATCGCCGTAGAAACAAGCGGTTACTACGGCCATGTCGCCATCGTGCATGCGTTGCCAGGCCAGACCTACGATGGCAAAGTCGTACCTCAGGGTAACGTCCTGGTTAGCGAGATGAACTATGACTGGCAAGGTCACTTCCGTTACTCATACAGCCCACTCAGCAAATTCTCGGCATATATCTATCCTTAGGGCGAGGTATACCTCTTACCCAGTATAGTCATTGGTGTGAGCCGCCTCATCGCTTGGCCACCAGTATTTGCCGTGGTTGGCAATATCGTAGTCAGGATCACCGGGCCGAACTTGCCATCGGTTACGCCGCCATGTGTTACCCGCTGGTGTGCCTGGTATATTGTGGTCATAGTTGGGCGAACACGCACCATTTCCGTTTGTGACGCCGTCCGCACCAGTTGAACCAATAATAGTGCTATACGAGGTGTTGTTGACATTGATAATCTCACCTGAGGTCACATTGTCTGTGATTGTGCAGTTGGCATCATTAGCAGCGTTACCACCAGAGCCTAGGCTTAACTGCAGCCCCCACCCGCTCAGATAGTTATTAGTGATGACGACGTCGTGATAGGCCACACCCTGCAGGGCAATGGCGTTGGTAGTGCCCATCGAAGCAATGGTATTGTGGTGAATAAGTACATAGCCATGACCGCCAGCGCTGTCGGGGCCAATTCCGTCATGATGAAAAAGATCGTGTACACCAGATGTGCCCCACGGATCAGCATAGTCGTGGATGTAGTTGTTGGTGAATGTGTGCGGATGTGCAGCGTCAACATTGCCACCTCCGAACTGACAGCCGTTTCCACAGCCCCACCACTCACAATGATCCATGATGATCTGGGCTTCGCCAAGTTGCGTATTGTAAGAGGCGTTAGTAACTGGGCCCTCGTACGAGTTGATGTGACCGCCGCCGTAGCTGACAGCATTTATATCCGTCGTGCTGGCGGATGCACCGCCTGTGTAACCAGGTGGCGTTGCGTAAGCAGATGGCTTCCATGTGCAATATTTGAAGGTGACTTTAGTATTTGAGTACATGTAGCAGCACCAGTCGCCAGTGCCGCCACCGAATTCGCATTCGAATAAACAACCGACAAACGTAATGTTGTCGCCGCTTGTATAGCCGATACCGATTTTGCCTTTAAAATGAGCGTAGTAAATAGTCGTACCGTCAGTAGGGCTGTAGTCAGTGAACCCCGTAAAGCTTGTGCCTATTATTCCGCCAGTAAAACTACCGGGCCAATTGGGTTCGTTCAGATGGCCTGTATTACTCGAGTCTGGCCAAACACCTGAGCCGTCATTCGGTCGATGATCGATAGGATCGGGGGTACTTCCACCTGTTATAGCTCCGGCGACCGCGCCGCGTTGAGCTATGTGGATGCCGCTCACACCAAGTCCCCAGATAGCACCCATACATTAGTAGCGCGTTGACGTAAGCTAATTGTAGCGTATTGACCGCCGGTGGCGACTTTGGCGCCATCGGACAAGATAGTAACACCTGCACCGGCAACAATCGTAATCTGGCCAGAGCCAAATTGGAATACTTCCATGACGCTACCCACAAGAAAAGCGGCCGTTGTATGCGGAGGTATAGTAAATGTCTGGGCGCTGGAACTCGTACCTTCAACACACGTACCAGCATCTCCAAGAGCAAACGTATAATTGCCACTCTGGGTCGTTGAGGCGATGGTTGTGAACCGAGCATCGTTGCCAGCCGCAATACTGCCAGCGGTGGTACCTACATTGGGCAACGTCCCATCCGTACGGATTTTTAGGCTGCCGTCTTGTAACAACTCTACTGATAAATAATCGTTGAGGACAGCACCCCAGGTACCGTTATCACTGCCGGGAAGCGGAAGTCGCGCCATTTTGTTATCACCTGCTTATGCTTACTTACATTAACAGTAGTACTCTCGAGGCTAAAAAACAAGTCTCAAGCCCACAGCGCTTACTCCGAGGCACAGAACAGACTAGGGTGGCAAAGTCTCGAACTTTACATATAGCGTGACAGAATGGCAATCTTTTTGGTTAGATCGGCGGCGTACGGGTGGTCAGGATATGCGGCCATGCTGGTACGAGCTTCGGTCAGTTCATCAAGCTCCTGCTGGATGGCAGCCTTGATGTCTTCGGGAGATAACACCTTGCGCGGCGCTTCTGTTGCTCCCACGCCAATGCTCGGATTACTCGTTGCTTGAGCAGGGATAGCCTCGGCATTCGTGATACGTGTCAACGCTGCCTGAAGAGTATCCACGGTAAGCTGTTCGCGATTCAAGCGGGCTGCTTGCAAGTCTTGGCGCAAGCGCTCTACTGTGTCGTTCATGTGATTATGATACCAGAAGACTGTAGCGCAAACACATATCTAGATGCCGATGGCCAGCAGGCCAGGCTTCTGCTGGTCTGGATTAAGCCAATATTCGTCTGGAAGAGCACGGCGGAGGCCCAACGCAGCAACAAGCTCTTCCTTTACATCAAAACCGAAGGCAGTCGAAATTTCTTGATTTTTTTGAGTGGTAATGTCGTCTTCGTGGAAATATTTCGGCAGGCCTTCGACATTGCTCATGAGTGCTTCTTGCTTGGCATTGTAGCGAATAAAGTAGTCTGGCGTATCGTCACCGAGCGGCGTAAACATATGCAAGCCTTTTTGGTACTGGCGGCGTAAACGCGTAATATAGGTCATTTCTTCATGCGTTATTGGCTGCATTGACAGAACTCGTTCTGTCTCCTTGCCGCGTGGTGTTATGATGCCTTGCACCAACGTCTCGTGGTCGTACGATACTGTAGTAAAGACGCCGCCACCAGATTCGTGCGGTTCACCAATAGGTAGCAGTGGAACAGGGCGCGGTGCCTTCCAGCTTGTCTCGAACAATGTAAAGTCCTGGCCTGGTCCCTCAAGCCCTGCTACAAGTGTTACGTGGCCAAGTCGCGAAACCTCTCCAATGGTCTCGGTTGCAATACCAACTTCACGAAGCGCCTTGCGACCATAGCAGGCAAAGTCGATACAGTTACCGCGACCATTCGCTTCTAAAAATGTTTCAGGATCATAATCCCATGCAGCCAATAGATCACGCCAATTTTCAGGTGCGATATCTTCTGTCTGACTTATTTTCTGCAACTCAGCAAGGTATACAAAGGTATCGAAATTGAAATCCTCCGCTATGGTGCGCAACACGGGCTCAGCATGATCATAAACAGTTTCGGGTGAGGACATGGAACCGACTCCTACGTGACATAAAAACACTAGCCTACCATATAGTTATTTTGTATACAAATTTGACAATCAATGGTGCATCGCCTTTAATGATGAACTTGGAGAGCTCGTGGAATATCTACATGGAAGATATCCATTAAAATGCTGTTCTCCTAGGCGAAAGAGTAACCATGTCTGCAGCACTTCTCGAAGAGGCCCGACGTGTGAGCGTCGAGGATCTTCTGAGGATCATCGGCCCCACCGCCACCGAGTGGTCGGAGGACTTCGATGATGATGACGTCGAGGACCTCGAAGCAGAGGCATCCAGCTGGCCCGGCAAGGACGGTGAAGACGAGGACGACGTCCCC
>CAZCCP010000012.1:0-27981 GCA_964497565.1 uncultured Candidatus Saccharibacteria bacterium | reverse complement strand
AAGTAATTTTCACTGATTGAAAGGGTTGGAATAAAGTCGCATAAGGCGCACCAATATCGAAACTACATCTGTAAATAGCGGTCCGTTCGGTCCGCTATTTTCCTTTCCTACTCAAAATCTAATTAATTCACTCCCCTGTAAAGGGGTTAGCGTCCCGTGACTACTACCTAACGGGGCGCTTATGCCGCCCCTAGGAATTAATTAATAAATATGTTATAATATACTAATGATAAGAAACACCGCTGAGGTTAGAAGTCTTGCAGAGCAAACTATCCGTATTCACGATGCACTTAGAGGGGCTGATGTAGCTACAGAGTTGGTGCGTAACCCGTATGAAGAGCCATTGGCGGTAATTGCGCGAAATGCCTTTGATCCTGCAAAAGTTGTAGAGACACCACAAACTCGGCTAGCATTTGAAGAGTTACGATCTGTAGATCTTCAGGATCCACTCATCCAAGAGTTGAAAGAATTAGGAGGGTATTTTCCTCTTTCAAGGTCACACGTTTATCCAAAATCTGTGCTGGATATAGCAGACCTTGCCACGCGTGCCGCAGCTAATGTGACCGAAGGTTTATCGTTTGACTTAAAGAGTCCAACTGCTCCTGATTCACAGGCAATGGTAGCCCGTGGCCGTGGTCTAGGGCTCCATGCGGACTACATTGGCTCACATGTGCGCACAGAGCAAGATATGCCTATGCATGGGCTGAATGTACATGTAACGCGCACTGGAACTTACATAGCACAGCTAGGCATTCTCCGTAGATTAGCATTTGACGAGCGGCTAAAATCCACACCTGCTACAGATTTGGAGCGGACTTATACAGAACTCGCTGCTCCCTTTGTGCAAACTCCTCTTATTGGAGAAGGTGACATTTTAATATTCCAAGCAGAACAATATGCCGCAAATAATATTGCAGCTACCGTTCATAATTTTGAAACTATGTCTAATACACGTATTTCGAGTGTATTCCGTCCTCACTTGGGTGAAACTGATGCAGTTCAGCCTCGTCGTGACGAATTTACCGAGACATATGGTCTTTCGACTCTAGGTTATTAAAACTTTCTAAAAGGTTGGAATAAAGTCGCACCAGGCGCACCAAAATAAGAGCCCCAGTTTATCTGGGGTTTTTATTTTGGTATTTGAGACCATGTGGACTCTAACCCGCGAGGGCGAGAACTGCCGGCGGCAGTTTGAGGAGTCTAAGCTTGGCCGAGCTGGTAGGGCTTGCCCGTGAAGCGAGCACATCTATAGAGAGTCCCCTGACCCGCACCAAAATGACACTTAGAAAAGCTCCCTTGTTCGGGAGTTTTTTGTTTATTGATCGGACTCACGGTTTCAACCTACGTCCGGTGAAGTGGACCTCACGAGACAAAATATGCCTTTTTACAGATTGAAATGAAGGTTACAACCTTTATGACATTATTCAGTCACAAGAGCTATAATTGAGACATGACTGACGAATTATTCAAGTTGCTAGAGAAGAGGGGTATCACTGATGGGCATGCAGCTGTTGAAGTTATAGGTGATTACACCTACGAAGAAATGATGAGTCTTGCTGCCGAGTGCTTTCTTGCAATACAAAATATTGAAAAGTTGCCGAAATCTAAACTGTTTAGCTTTGCGCCAATAAAGTCAATTGCTGGCGGTCCTTATCCTTGCACGAGTGTTGAATGTCGTCTCGACGCCGCCTATTCGTTTTCGTTGGTGGCTGCGTTATATGCCGAAAAAGTTATTTTACCCAACTTCTTTGATTATATGTTCTACATTCTGGAAGAAGAAAAGAGGCCACCTCAAAGCGAGCAGGAAATCCTTGATTTCGAATATAACCTTTGCGCCGATATCGCAGTATGCTATTTTTATAAACCACTTTTTGAAGCAGGCATAGCTGAGATGAACTTCACTATTCCTACTGTGTGCAAGGATTGTCACGCTAGACACACAAAAGAAAGCAAAGAGTTTACTCATAAAATTGAAGAGGCGCTAAAGCTAACCGAGCCAGTATTCCGATCAAAGGTAAAATTTGTTTATCAAGAGGATGACTATATCGAGGTGTCAAACGAGGACGATTATTTAGGGGGTGAGCTTGGATATGCTATACGGCATACACTCAAAGCTGCAATGCGCAAGCACAAGCCCCAAATCCCATACCAGCTTTCCGAAAATGAAATAAACAGATTTGGGCTAAGAGAACAGTTGATCGACCTTTGCATAGATGACATTCTAGAGTATGACTTTTACCCTAGCCTAAATGCTTCGACATACTTAACTAACAGGCAGTTCGATGTAGATTTAATTGAGGCTTCAAAAACTCACAATGAGGATGTAATGATGGCTAACAACATACCTACTTTCCACCAATTGCCATTTTTGCAAGACACTCTTATTGAGGATGTCATTAAGCTTCGCAAGGCAGAGGAAGCAAGTTTTAAGGTCTATCGAAATGCCGTCGCTAAAGTAGTCAATGCCAAAGACCAAAAAGAGGCATCGAAATATTTTGAGACAGAACTAATACCGGCTTTGGATAATATTGATAATATAGTCACGCAAAACCAAAAGCATTATCGAGCGCTTGCCGGTAAAAAAATTACTAAAAGGACAATTGTTGCAGTCGCAGGTATTGGTGCCGCAAATCTGTTGAATATCCCAGTGCAGGCCTCAATTCCCGCCCTAGGCACTGCGGGGCTATTTTCTACACAAGATATCTTGGATGATTTAAAAGCAGGTAAAGATATACCAATAGATGCCAAAGTCGACCCCTACTACTTTCTCTGGGGCATAAAACAGAAACATGCAGCAAACCAGCCCCATCGCTAAATGCAGTCGTATGCAGCTTCTTAATATTTACAGGAATAAAGACGAACGATCGAATTAGAAAAAGATGAAGCCGATTAATCCCGAGATTGACCAAATAACAAAAGAAGTCTCAGTTTGTATGCAAAAAATTTGTGATGAACTCGAAGGCTATAAACTTAACCCGTCTGCTGAACCAAAACAAGGAGTGGTCTACATTGCATTTCATCTTGGTCGCGAGTATTTCCTTACTGCACGAGATGCGCTTAAGCAAAAACATGTAGTTGGTAGCGGAAATGTAATCAGAGCGGGCTTTGAAAATTTGGCTGATGTTTTCTACATATTTAAAACACAAGAACGAACCGAAAAGTACGCCAAACAGTATATCCTTAGCTTGGAAGTTTACCGGCAAACCATGCTTGGTTTACATGGGACTGATATAGGTGAGGTTTTTGCGCAGCGTAAAGTAAAACAAGTAAATAAATGGGCTGGTAATGCAAGCATTGACGACCGACTCAATGATTTAAGTAAATCATTGACAACTGTTTATGATATGTTCAGTTACTTTAGCCACCCCAACCCAGCAGCAATTACATTCATGGGTATCCCTGGTCTTAGGAAGGGCCAACAAGGGCTTTCGGAACAAGTTAATTGTCACATAGCCGTCATGTTAATGGCTATGTGCGTCACCCACGGCGATATCCACTCAGTAACTTACGATGAGTTGATTGGTCTAGCTAAAAGGCTAGGCACATCCATCGTGCCAGAATAGCTCCCCTCGTTCTAGCTATTAGATATTCTTAATTACATAGTACGGTTATACTTTCAGCAACAATGCTGCACCAAATAAAGGACGTCACGAAAGTGGCTTTTTTTGGTCTGAGTTTGGCGTTTCTGGCACCTGGCCTCATCTAAAAGACAGAGAATGGGCCAGGGTAGGCGACCCTCCCTTGGGTCAGAGGGTTAGAGTCCCCTGATTAGTAGCAGATGTTCGCTATTTCAACCTGAATTGGTATTATAAAGAGATAATGAGTGTTGAAATATTTATTGCCCGGCATGGTCAAAATGAAGACAATGTTAACGGTATCTTGAACGGTCATCGAGATTTGCCACTGACTGACTTGGGCCGTGAGCAGGCAAAACAGCTCGGTGAAGGCATTAACCAAGCTGGGCTGCATTTTGACGCGGTGTACAGCTCTCCCCTTAGTAGAGCACTGGAAACAGCGCAGATTGCCGCTAAGGTTGCAGCTCTACCAGAGCCTAAAGTAATGCCAGAACTTATTGAGCGTGATTTTGGCGTCATGAGCGGTAAGCCTGCTAGCCAAATAGAAGAATTATGTGCCCCTGATATCGTCAAGACAGATACGATTACCTATTTCCTTAGTCCCGAAGGCGCCGAGACCTTCCCGCAACTTGTTGCTCGTGGCCAGGAAATTCTTGATAACATACGGCAGATGCATAGCGAAGGCAAAGTCCTGCTCGTATGTCATGGTGATATTGGTAAGATGATTTATTGCGCGGCCACAAATAGTAATTGGCAAGCCATTCTTACTGATTTCCATTTCGGCAATGGCGAGCTTATAGATGTAAGCGGCATTGGTGAAGCACACAAGATAAAGCTCGAGCAATTTAACCATTAAGGGTTGGGATAAAATCGCATAAGGCGCACCAAATAAAAAACGTCACCAAGCGTGGCGTTTTTTCTATTTACCCAAATCGGGTTCTAGTCCCGAAGCGCTCAGTGATAAAATGTATTTATATGAATTCCAAGCAATCTAATCTCAAGAGAATGGATAACATCGGCATTGTGGTGGAGTCACTTGATGCGGTTGTGCCATTCTTTGAAGAACTTGGATTAAAGCTTGAGGGTCGGGCGACAATCGAGGGGGAATGGTCCGGGCGTGTCACTGGTCTACCTGGCCAGCGCGTGGCGGTTGCTATGATGGTCACTCCGGACGGAAAGAGCAGGCTCGAGCTATCCCAATTTATTACACCACACCCAATTGCCGATCATCGTAACGCACCGGTGAATGCTCTCGGCTATCTACGAACAATGTTTACCGTAGAAGATATCGATGACACGGTGGCAAGGTTGCAAAAGCACGGCGCTAAACTCGTTGGCGAAATTGTGCAGTACGAAAATGTCTATCGTCTATGTTATATCCGTGGTCCTGAACAAATTCTCATTGGTCTAGCCGAAGAACTTGGAAGCGAGCCGGAATAAAGCCACACAGGCGAGATAGAGCCGAAACCAGTTTGCCAAGATAGCTGTTGCCGCACGCAGAGCCCATTAACCAAAATAACGCACGGCAATTGTGAGGGCCACCACAAGGCCAAGAACACGTCGGAAATAGCTTGCACCTTGGGAGATTTCAAGATACGCCCATACGAACAAGAGTGTGGTTCCTAGGGTCGCCAACCCGGTGTGCAAATTTCCCATACGGAAGAAGTGAGCCGCTACGGCACAGACAAACCAGCCAATGATAGGCGGATTCGGGTATTGCCAGATAGCAACATTGTTATTTTTATCGCGTATGAATGCGTGGGCGAGTTGTCGTATATTCATGTTTGGTTAGTTCCTTGCTCTAAGTATACGCGCGTACCACGTAAGAACATCAGAGCAGACTATATTGGAAAAGTCGCGCTATACTAGTGCTATGGATTTCAAACGAGTCAAAATCAGTACAACCGTTCCAGTAGAAAACGCTGACCAGTTACGCCAGGCAGTAGGCGAAGCAGGTGCAGGCAACATTGGCGAATATTCTTTCTGTAGTTTTTCGGTAATGGGAAAGGGTAGATTTATGCCCAGCCAGAACGCCAATCCGCACATTGGCGAGGCAAACAAGCTTGAAGTGGTTGAAGAAGAACACATTGAAGTGGTCTGCGACCGCACAATCGCCAAGCACGTTATCGCAGCGCTGAAAACAGCACATCCGTACGAAGAGGTTATTATCGAAATAACACCGCTCATCGACCAAGACATGCTATGAGGAATGCAATTATCCTGCACGGTCTTCCCGGCGCACCATTTCAGGTTTGCTAAAATAGAAATGAAACTAATTCATATCAGGGGGTCTAATGGCGACTATCAATCCTTACATCAACTTCAACGGTAATGCCGAAGAGGCCTTCAACTTCTACAAATCTGTATTTGGTGGCGAGTTTAAGACGATCGTGCGCTTCAAGGATATAGCAAGCGCTGAGTTCCCAGTCCCAGAAAACGAAGCAAATAAAATCATGCGTATCGTTTTGCCGATCGGCGAGAGTACTTTACTAGCCAATGATGTCCCTGAGAGTATGGGTCCAGTGAGCGAAAATGAAAATAGGTCTAAAATAGCGGTCTACGCAGAAACCCGCGAAGAAGCTGATAAATTATTCGATGGTCTTTCAGAGGGCGGCACCGTGGAAATGCCTATGGCAGAGAGTCCTTGGGGTACGTACTTTGCTATGTTTAGAGACAAATATGGTATTGAGTGGACAGTAGAATTCGACCCAAGTGGAGATGCACGAGGATAGCTATGGCTAAATACGTTGACGGATTTGTGCTTGCAGTGCCAAAAGGCATATGGTGGATTTGAGGTATCGGTTGAAGGTTGATATGTCCGATAACCGCTAGTATATGCATTCCGCTCATGCAAAGATAAGAGCATGATTGGTGGTCTCAGCAGAGCCGAGCGCTATCGCGCCATACTTAAAAGAGAGAGAAAATATGATGGTATATTTTTCTTTGCTGCAAGAGACACCGGTATCTATTGTCGCCCTTCGTGCGTGTTGAGCCACTCTCCATCTAAGAATTATGCATTTTTCACCACTGCTGAAGAAGCTAAGCACCGAAACTATCAAGCATGCAAGATATGCTATCCCGATAAGCTTCAAGGTGAGCTCTCTAGTGCAGTACTTAACGGTATCAATGACGGCTCCATGAACGAGAAGGGTGTACACGGTTTCGCTGAGTCATTGCATATAAGTGAACGACATTTGCGCCGCCTTGTCCACGACAGAACAGGCGCCTCACCTACGACCCTCAATAATACCAGGCGTTTGGAGGCTGCAAAGGCGCTTATAACGCAGACCAATCTCCCTATTATTGACGTTGCATTTCGATCGGAGTTCGCCAGCCTACGGCAATTCAATGATGTTTTCAAAGAGGTTTTCAAAATTTCGCCACGTCAGATGAGAAAAAAGGCACAGAGCACACAGCCGTCAATAACACATAAAAAACCACAGGATAAAAAAACATGAAAAAACCTAGTAAATACTCAATATTAGCAATACTGGTTGTTTCTTTGTTTACCGTTGGGTTTGTCGGGCGAGTGTTCGCTGCTAGTACCGTAGGCCTGGGGACTGCAGCAAGTTTTGCAGTTCTGGCAGGTACGGGCATTACCAATGTTCCGACTTCAGTTATTACGGGCGACGTGGGCTTGAGCCCGGCATCTGGCAGCAACTATAGCGGTCTGACAGCCACCGAAGTATCGGGTTCAATCTATGCAGTGGATGGCAGCGGGCCGAGTGGCTCAGTCAATAATCCTGCACTGCTGACAACAGCTAAAAATGATTTAACGACAGCCTATCTTGATGCTGCAGGGCGAACCCCTAATACTACCTTTGTGGCTGCCGACAACCAACTGGGCGGCAAAACACTTACTGCCGGTACCTATGCGTTCGGTCATGCAACTACCGCCAACCTAACCGCCGCTAGCCCGCTTGTGCTCGACGGGCAAGGCGACCCCAATGCAATTTTTATTTTTCAAGCATCATCTGATTTGGTCACGGCATCGGGTAGCGTAGTGCAACTTGTGAATGGGGCCCAGGCTTGTAACGTTTTCTGGCAAGTGGGCAGTTCTACGACGTTGGGTACTAGCTCTACCTTCAAGGGCACTGTCATGTCTCTGACTGCCTCTACGGTCACAACTGGTGCCAACATAGAGGGTCGAATATTGGCGCGGAATGCTGCCGTGACGCTCAATAGCAACACTATCACTCGTCCAACTTGTACAACTCCAGGAGCTGGCTCCGGATCGGGCTCTGGCGGAGGCACTGCTGGTAGCTCTGGCGCAAATACCACACCAACATTGCCAGACACTGGGTTGGCACCTCGCAACACCGCTATATCCCCATGGGTTATTGTTGTGCCAACGAGCTTTGCAGTGATTATCGGCTCACTCTACATAGCTCGTAAGAAACACCTCATTTAATCGTATAGCCAAGCACTCAGCAGATTTTGCTTATCGGGAACCAGGCCATGAATAACAACCGCAGTACTGACAATTTCTTGCCTCGGTCTCGAACAGGGAACTCCTATGTGCCACGTCCCGCGGTGTATGTGTCACGTCATGGTGCCGTTCGACGTGACCGCGTGTCGCAACCTATTAGTGATATTCTGCCCAGAGTAGCGCCAGTAGTGGAGAGTCTACCCGCGATCTCTCTCGAGTTGTCTCCCCCGATACGACCGACACCGATTTTTGATATAGCTAGCCCTCATCCGAGGCGAGCAACACGAAAGCAGCTAACAGCGGCATTGCTGACCATTGCGCTCATAATTGGCGCTGCAGCAAGTTTGATGAGTTTCAGGGGGCAGCCTCAAGCAACGCGACATGTTGAAGCCGTGCAAAGAGTGGTCAGTGCTCCAGCGCCCGTTCCAGCTCGTGCCGCTTGGCCAGTGCGGCTGACGATACCCAAGATTGCTGTTGACGCACCGCTCGACTACATTCGACTTACGCCACAAGGGGCTCTCGATACGCCACATGAGCCCGGCAATGCCGGCTGGTATGATAAGGGTCCGCGTCCTGGTGAAAAAGGCACTGCCATTATAGACGGCCACTTTGGTTGGAAGGATAATATCCCTGCTGTCTTCGATCAGCTGCACAAACTTCTGCCAGGTGATCTCATACAAATCAAAGATGAACATGGCCAGACAATATCATTCATTGTGCGGGAGCTCCGAACCTACCAAAAAGACCAGGCTGACAAAGAAGTATTTGTTACTAACGACGATAAGGTGCACCTTAATCTTATTACTTGCGGGGGCACGTGGAATGCCACTCAAAAGAGCTATATGAACCGACTCGTTGTTTTTGCCGACAAGCTTTAGGTGAAGATCAGGGCTTCTTGCTATTATTAAGAAGATGAAGTCTGATTACGAAATTATCTCCTACAAAGACGCACATACGTGGCGTCAGTGGCTTGACCAAAACCACAAAACAATTGATGGCGTGTGGCTAAAGCTCTATAAAAAAGCATCGGGAATCCCTAGCATCAGCTATGCCGAAGCTCTTGACGAAGCATTGTGCTATGGTTGGATTGACGGCCAAAAGAAAGCGTACGACGAAGTGTCTTTCTTGCAAAAGTTTACGCCACGGCGGGCTCGTAGCATATGGTCAAAACGCAACATTGAACACATCCAACGACTTAGCGAGCAAGGTCTCATGATGCCAGCTGGGATGGCAGAAGTTGAGCGAGCAAAAGAAGACGGCCGATGGGCCGCCGCCTATGATGCACCGAGTGAAATGAGTGTTTCTGATGAGTTCCTCGCCGAGCTAAAAAAGCATCCTGTTGCCGAAAAGTTCTTTGCAACACTCAACAAGACAAACACCTATGCAATTGCATGGCGTCTCCAGACAGCCAAAACAGAAGAGACGCGGAAGAAGCGGCAGGACAAGATACTCGCACTGCTTGATGCCGAACAAAAACTTCACTAGCCCCCAGCTGCTCCAATCGGCACCCGCCGCTAAACGCGGCGTTTTGTATGAGTTGCCCTAGCTGGCGAAAATCACATCGGCAAGCGTAGCCTTGTCGTATGAGGCATGGATATCTGCACCAAGAAATTCATCTTTGGCAAACCATTTCCATTCCGAAACATGGTCTGTTTTGGCCAAGAAATCCTCAGGTATGGTCACTTTGAAAAATAAATTCATTCGCGGAATGCCGTTGGCTACATTACCAATGTTGTAGTGCACTACGTCAAAGTCAGATGAGACTTCTTTTTCCGGTACGCCAAGCTCTTCTGTAATCTCACGAATAAGAGTTGATCCAACCGTTTCACCGTGATCTACTCCGCCACCAGGGATTGCCCACCAGCCATCAGAAACTTCCTTAACAAGCAATATTTTGCCATCCTGCATGATGAATGCTCGAGCGGCTACTCGGTAGAGGCAGTCATCTATTTCATTCAATCGAGGGTCTATATCCATAACCTACCTTTCAGGCCCAAAACGTTTTAATGCTCGAGCGTGAGCTTTGGCTGCCTCTTCTTCTCGATTATGGGGCTCTGCTTTTGTTGCTAAGCCATCGAGGAGATTCCGGGCTGCGACAGATACTTCGTCCACGGCCTTGTTAAACGCAGCCTCGTTTATCTCGGAAGGGTGGTGAAAACCGGATAGCTTACGGACAAATTGCAAAGACGCATCGCGTATCTCCTCGTCTGTAGCGGGAGGGTCAAAGTTGAAGAGTGTTTTGATGTTACGGCACATAATCGTCTCCTTATAGTATAATATATCAGATGAACTCCACTAGCCCTCACATCATCATTTTCTCGCATGGTTTTGGCGTCCGTAAGGACGACCGGGGCTTATTCACGGCAATCGCTAGGGCAGTGCCCGATGCCACGAGCATTTTGTTTCACTACAATCCCATCAACGACAAGTCAAATACGCTAACAGCAAAGCCATTGAACGAGCAAGTCCAAAAGCTTCGCAAGGTTATCAATACTGCACGCGCTGAATACCCAGGTGCAATTATCGATTTGGTTTGTCATTCACAGGGCTGCATTGTGGCCGCGGTGCTAAAGCCTCGTGATATCCGAAAAGTTATTATGCTGACACCCCCGGACGACATCAGCGAAGCGACTCTAATCAAGCAATTGAGCGTAGAGGGCGAGGCCCCTATCGACACGGCGGTCAGAACGCGCCTGCCTCGTTCCGACGGCAGCACTACTGTCATACACCCTGAATATTGGCAGAGTTTGGTGGGCGTCGACCCAGTAAAGCTGTATAACAAGCTGGCAAAATTCACAGCCCTACGCATTATCAATGCCCGTACCGACGAAGTATTAGGTCCAGTCAGCTTTGAAGGAATCGACCCGAGCATCTCGTTCGTTACCCTAGATGGTGGTCATAACTTCGACGACGAAGAGTCTCGAAAACGTATTCTGTATATCCTGCAAAAAGAGCTAACCCTGTAGCATTCGTGTCTTCACCCGATTATGGATAAAAACATACAGCCCATAGAACTGACCGGCATGCCGCCCGCCTATCAGGCATGTTTCGACGTGCTAGCAGCAGCCGATCCTGATGCGCCTACGCTGCTTTTTGGCGGTGCCGTTCGTGATGCCGATTATGCAGCCTATCACAACGAGCAACGCCCTATAAACGATTATGATTTGCGAGTACTGCTTCCCGACGACGACCATGATGAGCGAATAGCAGCGTTTGCATCGCGTCTTGCCGTAGCAGCCGGGAGCGAGGTCCGTGAAACGCCGAGCGCAGGTACGGGCCGTATTCGCCACTGCGTTAGTCTTGATCTTAATCGTTTAGGTGTCGTAGAAATGGACGTGAGCATTCGTCAGATGTCGTTAATACCAGATTTGTCCGTCAGAGGCTTAGCTGCCTTGGCCACAGAGCGAGTTACAGAGTCAGACATTGGCTTATCATCAGTTGTTATCGCAGCGGATGGTGTTGCTTGGGCGGCCAAAGAATACACAGAAGATCGAAATAACCGTACACTTACGGTCTATCCGCGCCCGAATGCCCAGCGTCGCCTGAGGGAATACAGCAAGCGCATGCTCCAGAAATTCCCCACCCATCGGGTTATTTGGCTCGCAGGTTCGTAAGCCACATTTTTGTGCCTCAGGTCTAGTAATTATAGGTAGTTTATGATATAATATCACGATTATGAATATTCATGAGCGTGTAGAACTCGCTGTGCAAAATGCGCCTGTAACAGATGACTTCGTCGAATCTACCAACGAGCTATCGCCGTTTACGGATAAAGATGACGACTATGTGCTTCATCTCAACAGAAAGATATTTCCGGACCTCCCCAACGAGGTCACGCTCGACGCGGAAAATGAAGCAGGCCTGAGACAGCTCTTTGAGGCGTACGTAGCAATTACGGATATTCGTCTCGACCAGGAGTATATAGATTACGCACAGCGACATGAATACCAACATTTTGACGCCGCAAAGATGCTTGGTGCTCTGAGCGCCCAGGTAGGTGTCCGTATTTTTAGCGTGCAGCAACCTGGCCAGGAATCGCTACTAAGCATACAGCCTTTTCTCCAGGTCCAAGATTTTAAGACTACCAAGCTAGGGGCCGCACTCGTCTCGGGGTACCCAGTTACGCCGTCAAAGGGTGACCAAATGGACATCAAAGCCTACGGCTACTCGGGAATCGACGAATTAGCCGACAGAGCAATACGCCTGAATAGTACACGGAAAAATCCTGCCACGGAGCAATTCTATCCAGTTCCGCTTGGTTCAAGTTTAATCAAAGCTCGCATTTTTGCCTTGCCTCAAGAGTCGAACTATGGCTCTTTTGCGGAGCAAGAACCTGAGCTGCTATTCGATGACGTCTCGCCAAGTTTAGCGTTAGAATCAGTGTATGACCCAAACCCTTATTCGAGTCACCGCAGCCCAAGTAACCATAGCTAGGCTCCCAGATTGAACTCAGCAATCTTTCGTATGCACGTTCCGTTTGGCCCCATCTCGAATAGCCCAATGCGGCTAAAGGCTCCCGTAAAGATCTCCGGGGAGGGTAGAACAGTCAAATTAGGTTCAATTTCTACGGGGAATTTGGTGAGTGTAATATGTGGCCGGAATAGCTCACCAACAGATGGGTAACCGTATTTTTGGAGGTTTTCTAGCTTGAGCCCCTCGGCATCGACCATTTTGGCCTTGTCACTTTCTCGCATGCCGGCACGAAGGCTATTAAACACACCAACAACTTGTTCCTGGAGCAGATCGACGTCGCTATTTCTCGCAAAAGCTACGTCTACATAGCCTTTGCCATGTCCTGCATTTTGATAAAAGTATCCGTCCTGTTCAAGCTGCTGTACATCGTTTTGCTTCGCCAACTGCTGCAAGGCTGTGATGCACGCATCTTGATTGTCGAGGCTCATCTCAAACATATACACTGACGCATGAGCATAGAAATTTTGGTCGTCTAAGACAAAAAGACTGCCTTGTGGAGATAGCAGCTGACTGGCCTGAATAGCTTGCCGAGATTGCTCCTCGCTTGGTAATAGCACTATGTTGCACGGTATTGTTTGCGGTTTGGTTAGAGATGATTCCATATATGTAGTCTAGCAAGTAGCTTCGTGTGTGGCCACAAAAGGGCTCGTTGTTGCAAAGCTGTAATGTACGTATACTGCCTACAGAAGATTATAAATGGGGGGCACATGAAAACTACAGGCACAGACAGCATTCTCTTTCGGGCACAAAATTCAGGGCTAGGGGAGTTTGCTAATGATTAATCATGGTGAATTAGAGATGCATGTTCTAGAAGAGCTAGAACCTGTTGTCGAGGAGAATCTTCACCGTCATCTTGGGGTGGCCAAGGATTGGAATCCGCACGACTATGTGCCATGGAGCGAAGGTCGCGATTTTGCATTTTTAGGCGGTGAAGACTGGGATCCGGAGCAGTCAAAGCTGGACCCTGATGCGCAGTTAGCCATGACCCTTAACTTGCTCACAGAAGACAATTTGCCGTCGTACCATCGGGTAATCGCCGAGCGATTTGGTCGGGATGGCGCCTGGGGTCAGTGGGTCGGGCGATGGACCGCAGAAGAAGGCCGTCACGCCATCGCTATGCGCGACTATCTTGTTGTCACCCGTGGCGTGGACCCTGTTGCGTTAGAACAGGCGCGTATGGATCACATGACCCGTGGCTACGATAGGCCTACGCAAGGTGTTCTCGACGCGCTTGCCTATGTCACATTTCAGGAGTTGGCTACGCGGGTTTCGCACCGCAATACCGGCAAGGCTTGCAATGATCCCATTGCCGAAAACCTCTTGACTCGCGTTGCAGCCGACGAAAACCTACACATGCTGTTTTATCGCAACCTCGCCAAGGCAGCGCTCGAAATTGCGCCCAACGAAATGATGCAATCCATTACTCGTGAAGTTACCTCGTTCCAAATGCCCGGCCAAGACCTTCCCGACTTCTACCGGCACGCCGCGCGGATTGCTAATGCTGGCATCTATACGCCAACGCAGCATGTTAAAGAAATATTGCAGCCTGTTCTAAAACAATGGGGTATATTCGAGCGCACCGACCTATCCGGTGAGGGTGAGAAGGCTCGCGAGGTTCTCGATGCCAAACTTGGTGAGCTCATAGTCAAGTCTGAACGCTTTGAAGAGCGTCGGGCCCGCCAGCTTGCGGCCGAAGCAGAGCGTACCGCATGAAATTCATTTTTATCCGTCACTCCAAAACCGATCGCAACCCAGACATCCCTATTACCTGTTGGGGTTTAGCGGAACAGGGCATTGAACTGGCAAAAGAACTGAGTCAAAAGCAGGTTATCAAGGACCTCGACGTGGTGTACACGAGTCTCCAGACGAAAGCACTCGAGACCTCGGTACTTCTGGCTAAGCCTAACGCTATTCCTATCAAGGTCAACGACGGTCTCACCGAGGTCACGTCGTTTACCGGACCTTTTGAACGCAACTTCGACGTCTACACCAAGAGCGTGCACGACTTTTATAGTGATGATCTGGACAGAATCGCCGGTGGTGAAACCAAGGTCGAAGCACTGGCGCGATTCGACAGTGCGCTCGAGTCGATTGCTCAGGCAGAAGCCGCCAAAGAACGCATCGGTATTGTCACGCATGGCAATATCCTTGCACTCTTTTCAGCGCTGTACGAGGATGTCGACAGCTATAGTCTTCATACCGACATCAAGCAACCCGATGTTGCCGTATTCAACTGGGACGAAAAGAAGTTCGAGACATTCTTCGGGCAACTGTAAGCAGATTCTATCCAAGACGTGTTCATTTGCTGAGATTTTTGTTACCATAAGAGGTAATAACTAATACGTAGTGGGATGCAAAAAGCATGGCGAGACTACCGACACCAGGACAAGATGCGGGATCATGGGGTAACGTCCTCAATGACTTCATGCTGCAATCGCATAACGCTGATGGTAGTCTCACAGAGGCAGCCGTCGGAAATGCCGGTGCAGTGCTCGCCAGCCAAATGGGCTCGTCAGGCGGTGTTGCCAGTCTCAACGGATCTGGCGTGGTGCCTAGTAGCCAGCTTGGCTCGGGCTCAGCCAGTAGCTCCAACTACCTACGAGGCGATGGCGCATGGGCCATTCCAAGCCTTGCAGGTCTCTCGGACACATCTGGCGTCAGCGGTGCGAGCGATAGCCAGGTCCTGAGCTATGATCTTAGTGCCGGCAAATGGGTTCCGGCGACCGTAAGCTCGACTACTATTAACGATGCAACCACCTCATCGAAAGGTATCGTACAGCTTGCCGGCGACCTTAATGGTACTGCCACAAGCCCAGGCGTGCGCGCAATCAATGGGGTGAGTGTGAGCGGTACTCCTAGCAACGGTCAAGCACTTTTGGCAACTGGAACTACTGCAGCTGCCTGGGGTCCTTTGCCTTCTGCTCCAGTGGCAAGCGTTATGGGCCGCACGGGTACCGTAGTCGCTCAATCTGGTGATTACACGGCTGCTCAGGTTACCAACGCTGCAGATAAATCAAGCTCGAGCTCGCAAACCTTTACAGGTCCAGTGCAGGCGCCTGCTATTGTTGCTTCTGGCCTAGCTGGTGCAACTGCAGCCAGCCGTTATGTAGGGGCGACAGCCAGCGGTGCCCCAGCGAGCGGAAGCTTCGTTGTCGGTGATTTTGTTATTGATCAGACCGCTAAAGTTTGGGTTTGCACTGGCGCTGGCTCGCCAGGAACATGGACCCAAATCACAGCCAGTAATGGCGGTGTTAGCTCGGTAAATACTCGCACGGGTGCCGTTACGCTCACCAAGACTGATGTTGGCTTGGCAAACGTTGACAACACGACCGATGCCGCAAAACCCATTTCTACCGCTACCCAGACCGCACTTGATCTCAAAGCTGATGCCTCGAGCGTAGGCGCCAAAGTGCTCCTTATCGATAATGCTGCGGCATTGCCAGCGGGCACTCCTGCCGGGGTAATCGTAGTAGTTAAATCTTAGTATGGCAGCGCAACTACACTTTGGTCCTGCTGATAGCGTCACATTTGGCACAACTGGTGCGGGCGTTTCGGCATCTGCCGCATTCAATACATCGGCTCTCGGCAATATAGTAGTCGGTGACTTGCTCGTGGCCTGGATTCACAACCAAAGCAACTCCGCGAGCTCAGCAATTACGCCACCAAGCGGCTGGGTGCGATATGGTGCTGCCATAAATACCCCAAGCAGCAATATTACTCGCCAGACGAGTCTCTATTACTACCCCATTAAATCTGCGGCGGATATTACAAACTTGGGAACAACTCCAACGTGGACATTTGCAGTTAACGGTGGTCGCACAGCCTGCGTAGTCGCTCGAGCTACGGGCATCGACTTAGACAATATCGAAGATGTTGCTGCAACAGCTTTCCAGGGAAATACAACGACAGCATCTTCGCTAACCCTCACTGGTTTGACGACCGTTAAATCTACGACGCTGCTCGTCGGCGGCCTCCATCACCAGAATAGTGCAACGACAAGCGCGCCAAGTACGACGAGCTTCATGACGGCATTCCAGGAATATCGTACATCTACGACGGATAGTACTATTGCGAACACGGGTGCAGCCTTGGGTTATACCTATCTTACATCGTCGGGTGCAACCGGCAACGTAACAGCCAATTTCGACACATCTACCACTATAAATGGCGGTGAGCTCGTGGCCTTCAAGGCAGGCCCTTGGTCGCCACCCGTACAGCCTATTACGCGACCAACAGTTGTCGGTACGCCAACGACTGCAGTAAGTGCAGCAAACGTGCTCTCATTCACTATTTCCAAACCAAGTGGTGTGCAAGACGGTGACGCGCTTATCTTGGCGCTTTCAGCGCAATCACTGAATATTACGAGCGACTTTACTTCTACCGGCTGGTCTCGTATCAGTCAGGCGTTTACGGCTCGATCATCCACCAACCGGCTCATAGCCTTTTATGCGTTACCTGTTCCGTCCGCGGCGGCTTTGACTGACACGAGCTTTACGTTTAGCTCGACCGACGCCAGCACCGGCGGCCGTATTGCTGCAGAGATGTTCATTGTGCGCGGTGCTGAATTGTCTAATATTACGTCGTCTATATCACCCTACGGGACGACCAGTAGTCAAACCGTAACAGTGCAGCCTGGTACGCCACTTGTCGACAACAACTTATTATTGGTAGGATATAACGCACAATTTACCTCAGGCATCGACTATTCAGTTGCGTCTGCGCCAAGTAGCATGACGCTTCAGACGTATTTGCCATCTTCTACGGCCGCTCAATCGCGTACCATGCTCGTTGTGTACCAGCAGGATGTTGAAACCGGTGCCATCGGGTCCAAGTCGCTTACCTGGGCGGGGTTGCAATCTCAGACTTCTGGCGCAGCGATTACCATCCGCGGCATAGGCAAGGCCGATCCAAACGTTGGCGTAGCGCTGCACTATACCAGCGCCCAAGACACATTGAGTACAGCACATCTTTTCTACACGTCTGCAACCAATACAATTTCGACACCAAAAGAAGTTCGCCCAGTGCCAACTGGCTATGCAACCGTTTCGGCAATGTTGGCCCAGACGCCATTCTATATTGCGCATCGCGGTGGCTCAGATGATTGGCCAGAGATGAGTCTCTATGCCTATACCCAGTCTGCATTCTGGGGCATGGGCGCACTTGAGGTGTCGCTTGGTCGGTCTTCGGACGGCGTGTGGTTTGGTCTCCATGATGCTACGCTCGATCGCACATCGGGTATTACAGGCTTCACGGCATCGGCGCATACCTGGGCAGAGATTCAGCAATATCAGATTACAATCAAGCCGTCTAACCCACAGCCATACATGCGATTCGAAGAAATATTGGCAACGTATTATAACTCGCACGTTATTATGGTTGATCCCAAAAACGCGACTGCTTTCATCAGCGAAATGCTCAACATGATGGATGCAATGCCGGGTACGCCAACCAATAAATTTATCGTTAAATACTATGGCGTCTCGACCAATGTGTCAACGCCGGCTCATGCTCGTGGCTACAAGACGTGGGGATATTTCTATCAAGTTGACAGCGCTAATTTCGCAGCATACCAAGGTAACTGGGACCTACTGGGTATGGACTACAATGCCGATCAGGCGACCTGGACAAGTATTTTGTCATACGGCAAGCCCGTGATCGGCCATACAATACCCAATCTTACGGCCGCTAATACTGCTTTTGGCTATGGCGCCTCAGGACTGATGGTATCGGGCGTGCAAGAAGTGGTGACACGCTCACAAAACCCCAGCGGCTAGCGTATACTACTGAGTATGAACGAAAACAACCAGACAACCCTAGACTCATACAACGCTCACGTACAAGACTACATTGACGGTACCCCCCAAGATGTTACCGGCCCCATTAAGGCATGGATCAACGCTATGTTGGCGGGTCTTGCACACGATGCCAAGATATTGGAGATCGGTACTGCCTTTGGTCGCGACGCTGAGTATATCGAAGGCCAGGGCTATACGGTCGATAAGACTGACGGTAGTGCAGCTTTCGTGGAATGGCTCAATGCGCACGGCCACCAGGCCCGAGTGCTCAATGCTCTTACTGACGATCTGGGCGCTGACTGGAACCTGATTTTCGCAGATGCAGTCCTGCTGCACTTTACTCGTGAAGAAACGCGGACTGTAGCGGCAAAAGCATACAGCTCGCTTGTCTCTGGCGGTACATTTGCCTTTAGCTTAAAGCAAGGAGAAGGTGAGGAGTGGTCTGAGGCTAAGCTTGGTGCGCCACGCTACTTCTGTTACTGGAATGAACACGATATTACGGCTCTCCTAAAAGAAGTCGGCTTTACGAACGTCAGTGTCGGCAACTTCGATAGTACTACCCGGCCAGACACAAAATGGCTGCACATTACCGCAACCAAGTAGCTATAAAGTAAGCCCGCACCCTTGCCCATAACAGGGGTACGGTCTTACCGAAACTAGCTTGTCTGATATATTACCTTGACTGTCATAGTAATGTGATGTATACTGTAGCTATGATCGATAAAAAGCTATCATCAGATTTACTTCGTGGACATACCGACACAATCATCCTCAAGCTTTTGACGGATGGCGATAAGTATGGCTATGAAATCACAAAACTTGTATATGAGTATTCCGGCCAGCTCTATGAGCTCAAGGAAGCTACCATGTACTCGAGTTTGAAGCGCCTTGAAAACGATAAAAACATTACCTCATATTGGGGCAGTGAAACACAAGGTGGCCGCCGTAAGTACTACAGCATTACCAATAACGGTCGTGAATTGTACAATGAAAACAAGAAAAACTGGGAATATGCTAAGCAAATTCTAGACGAGTTACTTTAGAAAGGAACCAAGAAATGGAAAACAAATTACAGCAATTTTTAGACGACACCTTTAAGCCTTATGGCGACTTCCCGGCTCGTGCTGACGTTCAGCAGGAACTACTCGCCAACTTACAGGAACGCTACCAAGACTACAAAGCTCAGGGGAAAAGCGACGAAGAAGCCTACCAGGCCACTGTTGATTCATTTGGTGACGTATCTGAAATAATTGCCGAAGTACAGCAGGCTGCGCCTAGCGAAAAGAAAGACGATGGTCCTTCTTTGGTGCAATCCCTCAAAGAAACACTTATCACAGGCAAGCGAAGCGGCTCAAAACTTACCGCTACAGAACTCAAGCAGTCCGACCTTAGCAATACTGATTTGACCCAAGCCGACTTTAGCTTTAGCTCGCTGAGCGAATCGAACTTCGAGGGCTCCAACCTAACTGCCTCAAAATTTAGCGCGGCAGATCTTAAGGGCTCTTCGTTTAAGGGCGCAAACTTAACCGCCACCAAATTTGTAGGTAGCAATGCACAGAACGTGAACTTCGAAGAAGCAAACCTCACGAATGGTCAGTTCAAAGCCTCGGCATTCAAAGGCGCCTCATTCAAGGGCGCAACTTTGGACGGCGCAAGCTTTAGCCAGTGTGACCTAGGGGATGTGTCATTCGAAGGACAGACGCTTACTGGCACCAAGTTTGAAAATGCAGGTCTCAAGAATACGTCATTCAAGAATACTGTTCTCAACGACGTGTCATTCCATCACACCAAAGTGAAACACGCTCTCTTTGATGGTGCAACAATGGATAAGGTTACCTACGCACTACTAAAGGGCGTTAAGGCAGATCTCACCAACGTTACCATTAAGTAGTAGTCGCGCCCGGGCATTACACAAAGCCGTACAGCAATCTGTGCGGCTTTTTGCTTGCTCAATATAAGCCCCAAATCTTGCTACTTCGCACAGATCCTATGCCAGGAGTCGTGTATAGTGAAGCTATAACGAAAGATACGGGGAGATATGGAGCGAGTTTCAGACAGGGAATACGAACAAGAACCAGAGCATGAGGGCGAGCATTATCTGCGATTGCTTGGCCTTGAAGAGTACGCAGACCACGAGATAGTAACTGCTAGCGGAGTAATCCCGGTACGCGACTTTCTGGATATTTGTGGTGAGCATGCCCGCCCCGTGTTGGCTGGATTTGAATCTCTGAGCCCTGAAGATCCGCGCTATGAACCTACGAAGGGCATACTTCGGGATATGATTGGCACCTACGTTAATGGAGGGAGTCCGAGTCGCTAAAGTCGGCTAGGGGTGGGATATGAGCTACGAAACGGTGCAGATGCCAGAGCAGGAGATTGTCGAGGAACAATTCCTGGCTGATGCTATACCTGAAGACCCGGGTGTCGCATACCAACTGAAGGACGGCACTATTGTGCATGCCGAAAGTATAGATGCGGCGGTTGAAGTATGTCCTTATCTTGCCAGCAAACCACCTGAGGTAGCCAGGCTTATGGCAGAAATTGCTGCGCTTGGTGCAGGAGTTATGAAACCGCGCGAAGAACCGCCTGAGACAGTTCCGACGCTAGTTGAAAAAACGGTCGTCGTTGAGAAAAAGCCTGAGCCCAAAGCAGCGGAAAAGTCCGAGCAAGCTCCTGAGCCAAAAATCGAACAGCAACCGAAACCTGTACTTGAGCCAGAGGTTGCATTTTCGCGCGACCAGCTCAAGGCTGAGCCTGAGCCGGATCACGTTCCCAAACCTATTCCCGTAGTTGAAGCTTTACATAAGCCGTCAGTTGCGGAGCCAATTGCTGTTAGCGTCCAGTCGGAACGACGGGAAGCTGCCCAAACGTACACTCGTGACATCGAAGAAATAGCTCGCGTTGAACCAGCTGTCGTAGCCACTCCTGTAGAAATATCCATTGCAAAAACAGAACTGCCAACGCTCCCAGAAACACCTCGATTACCCGTGGAACATAGGGAAGCTGCACCCGTGCACCACGAAGCGCTCGTGCGTCCGGAAAGAACTGCTGAACAGCATGCAGTGCTAGAGGAACTAGCTGACCCCATACCTCAGCTAGAAGCCGTGGAACCTCTATCCGTGGAACCGGTTCAGGCTGATCTCGAGTTCCTAGACGTAGAAGCCGATAGTGTAGATATCATGGATGAACCGCTCGAGGTTGTTCAGCAGTCCGTAGTGATACCTCTTGAGTCGCTTGCAGCGCCAGTAATTTCCCCTGCCGAAGAGTCTTATGCACCGGAACTATCGCTGCCAGACGTCATCTCTGCACCTACTTTTGAAGTGCTTGTGGCGACGAACCATACCGAACACCCAATTGAACAGCCAAGTACCGTGGCGGCTCTCCAGGAACGTGCTCCCGAACAGCCTGTTGTGCAGACGCTCGTACAGTTGGCGGAGATCATATCTGTAGGCAAAGAGCCAGAGCAGGAAGAAGTTCGCGCCTTGATTCAGGAAGTTATCGCGGCTTTGCCAGATCAGGAAATGTTGCGTGACGCGCCCGAAACCTGGGATGTGCAATCGCAAATTACCCCTGAAGTAACTGAAAAGATACTGATGCTCTTGCGAGATTTGGGCTATGAGCAACCCAAAGAGGTGATTTTTGAGCTTGTCGATGGCCAGAATATGAGCCTTTTCTTGCAGGCACTCCAGTATATATCTGCCCTGGAAGCTGAGGATTATAGAGGTGAATTGTTGCATATAGCGCAATCGCAGGCTGCCAGTGACGACATAAGCCACATGGGACGCCGCCTCGGAACGGCTATCCTACAGCTTCTGTCCCGCCGTGCCGCAGCGCTCGATTACTAGGCCCGACTTTTGTGCTTATGGCTTTCATTTCGGGAGCTACGCGCCTATAATTAGTTATTGTAAAAAGGACATAGGATATGGCTCGCCTACCGACACCTGGCCAAGATAGTGGCTCATGGGGAACTGTTCTCAACGACTTCTTGCTCCAGGCTCATACGAGCACTGGGGGTTTGACATCTGCTGCAGTAGCCGCTGCGGTCCAGGATGCCACATCCTCAAACAAGGGCGTCGTACAGCTGGCTGGTGATTTCGCTGGTACGGCGGCAGTGCCTGCTATAGCCGCAGGCGCTGTTACTGGTGCTAAGATTGCGAATACCACCATTACCGACAGCAATATCGCTGTCGGTGCCGCAATTGCTCAGAGCAAAATTGCCAATCTTACCTCCGACCTAAGCTCGAAACTCACTGCCTCTAATAATCTAAGTGATGTCGCCAGTGTTGCTACCGCACGCACAAACCTTTCCGTCCCGCTTGCAACAGGGTTTGCTGCCATAACAGTAGGAACAACAGCTCCGGGTAGCCCAGCGGTTGGCGACGTGTGGATTGACACAAATTAATGGCGAGCGACCCAGACAGTATTGCGCGAGGTCAATACCGTAATGACCAGCGTACGCCGATACCCGTTGGTGGTCATACTGGCGGCGATGGTGTTAGTAATAATCTCTGGCTCGAAACTGATCTCTATAGCTCCACGCCTGGCAGTACCACAAGCCTTAAGACAGAAGCTCGCCCAATAGGTACGCCATTTACTGGTGCGGCTACTTCATCTGGGACTGCACGGGCTCTCAAGGAGTCTCTCCTTCCGACATCGCGACGTGGTGCCAATCTGGAATATGATGCCAAGAACAAGCGATTTATTTTATTTGGTGGCTATGATGGCACAACTCGGTTTAACGAAGTATGGGAACTAACCGCTGATAGCGCATATAGCCGTTGGCACAAACTGGCCCCCACGGGTACACCGCCAACAGGGCGCAACTTAGCCGCATCAACATACGTTCGTGGAACTACTTCGGGCGCTGTCGACAAGGCCTATATGGTTATCTGGGGCGGAGCGGCACCAAGTGACAGCAATACTATGAATGTTTTAGATGTCTCAAACCCTGGAAGCGAAGCTTGGACGACAATAACGCAGACTAACACTCCGGCGGCACGTTCCTACATCATTCATCACATGGTTTCCAAAAGTACAGCATCCAATACAGCTGATATCTATCTTTTTGGAGGGTGGGGTGCATCACGAACCAACGATCTCGTGAGGTGTGCATTTGATGTAAACACTCCTGGCGCAGTTACCTGGACGACACTTAAGGCAAACGGGGCAGGCGGCAGCCCAACCGGCCGCTCTGGTACGGCCATGATCTACGACTCCGCCAATAATCGTCTTATCATCACGTGCGGTTATTCGGGTTCTGTGTATTTGAATGATGTGTGGCAATATAGCATCAGCGGCGCAGCTTTTACGCAGATAACACCCGGCGGCAGCGCACCCGCTATCCGTGAGTTGCCTAATATTGGCTACGATGTCGTAAATCAACGGGCGCTGCTCATGGGCGGCTGGCAGGGCACGGCTACCAACAATCGCAATGATATTATTCAGCTATCTCTGGCAAACGGTAGCGAAGCTTGGACGCAGATCAAAAGTAACGATCTCAATAACCAAGGCGTGCTCGCATTTTCGAGTGGTGCCGCGGCAGTCGATACGAACCGCAACGTTATGGTGGTCGCGACACAGCTTGGCTATGACAGTACCAACAAATACGTCTACGCGTTTGACATGAATGACACATCGGCGACAGCTCCACTGTATGGGTTGACGACGGTAGACTATTTCAGGGCGCGCGATGCGCCTGGCTATGTATTCAATCCGACGCGCAACGAGTGGCTCCTTATAAATGGCTACAGTGCCATGGACGACGATACGACCATTGCGCACGGTGAGCATATTTCAGAGATTTGGGCATACGACCGAACGGCCAACACGTGGCGCTATGCGGCCAAGGGTCCTTTGAGCATGCCGCAGGGAGAGGGTGGAGTTTCGGTGTATGATGCTGCGAATGACAGAATAATCTATTTTGGTGGGCTGACCGGCACCAACCAACGCACCAACGACGTTTGGCAGCTAAAAGCTGATATCCACGGCATGTACCGCGCGACCAAACTAACACCAACTGGTACAGCTCCGACTCAGCGGTGGCTCATGGCGGGATGTTACGATGCGACCAACCAGCGCATGGTCATCTGGGGCGGCCAAAGCGCTAGTGGTGTTCTTGGTGATGTGTGGGCGCTAAGCTTGAGCTCTGGCAGTGAAGCCTGGACACAGCTGACGCCAACCGGCACCCCTCCCACAGCGGCATGGCAGCCTTGCTTTGCATTTGACACCGCCAACAAACGCCTCTACATACATGCTGGCGCAACTGATGCAGGCAGCACGACATTCACGTCCCAACTCTTTTATTTGGATATTACTACAACTGCGTGTGCTTGGGTGGACACCGGTGTAACCGGTGGTTTAGGCGTCCGTGGTGCAACACTAGCGTACGATCCTGCTGGCCAACGGCTCGTGTGTTTTGGCGGTTTTGATGGGACAGTCGTCAACAATACGTTGCGCTATACGAGTACGAGTTCGTTCACATCATGGACGACTCAGGCAGCCCCCAATGCACCGACTGCACGACGCAGCGCAGGTTACGTTGTCATGGGCAACTTTTTCCTTATTGCTTGCGGAAGACCACCGACGGGAACCTGGTTCAATGATACCCAGGAGCTCAATTATACCGACGCACCAGCATCGTGGAGCTGGACGGCAAAAAATCCTGCCATATATCAGGTTACGGCTGTGCCCGCGACCAGTTTGACCGCACGCGCGAGTTACCACTGGCAGGCGTGGGGCGTCACTGGTGCCACGATCGGCGCTGCAGTACCGTTCGGCAACAACAGCGAAAACGCAGCTGATTTTATCGCTGGCGCAGCGGGTGGTAGGGTTAAAATTTCAAGTGGCGTCTGGACGGCTAAACCAGTTAAGGTTTGGAACGGCACCGCTTGGGTCACAAAGCCTGCAAAAGTCTGGAACGGCACCGCTTGGATCGAGACAAATTACTAGGCCGTAAAAAACGGCTTCACTAGCTTGTTTTGGAGCTGTCACGCTGGCTATACTGAGCCGGCGTTTCGCCAATGATCTTCTTGAAGTCACGTATGAAGTGTGACTGGTCTGCAAAGCCATGCTCAGCAGCAAGTGCTGCCCAGTCGGTTGCACCTTTGTCGATGGCGTCGGCAACATCCTGCAAACGATAGCGATTGATGATCCACTTGAGCCCAATGCCTACGTAGCGTTGAAACGTGTGCTGCATAGTGCGCTCACTGATTCCAAATTTGTCACAGACTGCCTGGACGCTCGTGAGTGAGGTATCTTTCTGAATCTGCGAGATAATGTCGCCAATTGCACCAATATTGCCATCTTCTTCGGGGTGTTTGGAGCGTAGCAGCTTCTCGGCACTAGCAACGAGTACAGTATCGCTGGAGGCCAATTCGGCGGTGACTTTCCTGATGCGCGTAACGCTATACAGCGTACTGAGCGGCAGCGTCTGATTGGTCAGGCGATCGACAGGTTTTTTGTAAAATGGAAAGAATCCGCCCGGCTTAAATTTGACACCAAGAACAGCGCCATCTCCCTTGATCGTGTAGGTGAACTTGCCAGTAACTAATCCAGTAATTACTGCACTTTCCGAAGTGATAGAAATGTTAACACTAGGCGAGGAAATAATTTCGGTGTCGAATGACTTTCCATCTTCGATATTCCAACGCACGATCCAAAAGTGCTCAATAAAGTGTGCGAGCTCCGGTGATGGAAGGTAGCGCTTGAGCGTCATGTGTTTTTGGGCTTCGGTGGCCAAAACACCTTTAATTGGGTCTAATTTCTCTTGCATAGTCTTTGCGGATTTATTCAATATTTTTTGTGAACTGTTCATTAGTATACCTGGTGTAACAGGAGAAATATATGAGCAACTTCACAGCGCACGCTGAAATTACCATCAACACAAGCGCAGAACGTGTCTGGGACGCGCTGACTAACCCCAAACTTATTAAGCAGTATATGTTTGGAACAAACGCAATCTCTGACTGGAAAAAGGGAAGCAGCGTCGTGTATCGCGGCGAGTGGGAAGGCAAGTCGTACGAAGACAAAGGTACAATCTTAGAAGTAGACGAGCCGCACAAAATGGTCATGTCATACTTCAGCCCGATGAGCGGCGCTGCTGACGTACCCGAAAACTACATGACTATCACGTATATCGTTGAAGAGAGGGATGGCGCAACCACACTGCGCATTACGCAGGACAACAGTAAAGACCAGGCTTCAGCTGACAAATCTTCGAGTAATTGGACCATGATCTTGAACACGATCAAAAAACTTCTCGAAGACTAGCAACGCACTCTAGGGTACTGCTATACTGTATACATAAGCGAAAACATATAAATATGGCAGAAACACTCACTCCCTCAAACACCGAAGGAATCACTCGCTGGCGAGCAGATACCGGATACGATGTGGGTGTTAACGGCGACACGCTTGCCATCGTACAGTCGCAACAACCAGCTGAAGTAGTCGAGGATAGCGTATCGTTGGACCTTTCGTCCTATCGCATGGAAATGGAGCGGCATGACCCGGATGACCCCTCGCTTCTTAAACTTTCAGCGTCAGATCGTTGGTAAAAATGGCCCCTAGCCCCAGGGGCTATTTTATTGACAAAAATACGAAATTATATTAATATAGCGCAGTTGGTCCCACCCAATGTATTATTCAAGGTGGTTCCTCGCACCCTCACATCGTTATCTAGAGAAGGGAGCATAGTGAAGCTCTTGACCGCGTACGACACCGTCTGCGATCTGCCTACGGCAGGTGTGACATGGTCGTACCCCGGCAACGAGATCACGCCCCCGGAAGCGCGAATTCCCTACGGACCGATCAACGCCGTCCTTGGTGCCTTTTACAACAGGGACACCGGACCGATGCCCGTTCCTGGGGAGTACCCGTACTTCCACGTCGTGTACGACGAGTTTGGACGCCAAGCCGGCCTCATTCTGGCTGATCTCAACGGCTCCGACCTCGAAGACGACGCCGTCAAACTGAACCTCTTCAACGAGAGCCTCGAAGTTGCTCGTCGTTTTCCGCAGCCCGTTCCGTGGCCGCCTGGCGACTGGCACAACGAGATGTTCTGGGAGGCAGAGCAGTACGGGCTCGCTGGTATCCGATGGCAATTGCCACAGGGTCAAGCGTTTCCGGCAGCCTGCCTGAACCACATCTTTTCGTGGTTCTACTCCGAGAAAGTTCAGCCGTTCTTGTACCCCGTGTACAACCCGCACGCCTCGAAGGAGCACGTCCCTCAGGTAGGAATCCTCATCTCGCCCACCCGCGACGAATCCGGCACTGCCGAAGAAATCGCAACATGGGCGCTCGAGGACCTCCGTCACCTGATGACCGACCCCAATACATCCAACGTCCCATGGGGACAGAGGGAGTTCGACAATGCGTAACATGCTGTACAAGAAGAACGGCGCGCGCCGTGCGCTCGGTTTCGGATTGGCCGGTCTGCTGATGGCAGTCCTGGCGCTCGTCGCCTGCGGCTCCAACAAGCACACCACCTCCGTGGCCTGCGCCGACACCGTCGAGATGTCGTTCACGCTGACCCCGACCAGTACGCACCCGAAGCCCAAGGCTCCGTCCGCACCGAAGAAGCAGTCCACCACCACGGGCGGCACCTCGTCGGGCGGCTCCAGCTCATCCGGTTCCTCCGGGTCGAGTTCCTCGGGCTCCACCTCAGGCTCGCGCTACGGCACCACGGGTTCCACCACCACGGGCGGCACCT
>CAZCCP010000011.1:0-30901 GCA_964497565.1 uncultured Candidatus Saccharibacteria bacterium | reverse complement strand
TCTTAGGCTTACTATCTTTATAGCACAAGAACTGTAGTTTTTTCAACACATCCTGTTATTGCTTTTACTGCGTCTTACTGAGGACAAACCGTACGATTGACTGTGAAAGGGCAACAATTACGAGACCAACGATGGCGTAGATCAGGGTGTTTTTAGCACCCGCAATCTTACTTGAGTCACCACCAGAGGTCACGTAACGGAACCCAGAGACAATCACTGTAATTACGGCTACAATGCCCACAATAATACTAAATAGGTTCACGATGTTACGCATCGTGTTCGTCAGGGAACCGGTGTCACCTGTACAGCTACTGCCGGCAAGGGCAGCACCGCTACAAACATCAGACTTTGCATCTGCAAAACTGACGCCCGGGTGCGTAAAGGCCATAAGACCGGCTACGCCGAGGGTAATGATTGATAGAGCGATGAGTGCTTTGTGCTTCATAATAATCCTTATTTGCTCACTGTGTTAACTATGAGGGCGATAATACCCTGGGCCATACCGATTACGACCAAACCGACGGCAGCATATAGAATGGTATGTCGGGCGGTATTGGCCTTGGCCGCATCACCACCAGAGGTGATGTACATGAAGCCACCGACGATCATCATGATAACAGCAGTAATGGCGGCAATGATCGAGATGATACGCGTAACCTTGTAGAGAATCCCGTTTTTGCCAGTTACCGGGTTGGCTGTCTTGTTCTGGTCGGCGCAGAAGGCCGAGCTCTTGGCGTCAGCATCCGTACAAGCGCCAGTGAATACGCCTGCGGCCTGCGTAGGCGAGGCGAGTATAAAACTCCCAGCTATGCCGAGGACAAGCGCTAGACTGACCAGAAAGCGCTTCATTATGCTGTACCTTTCACAACGAATGCTACGATTGCGTCGGCAAGTAGCAAAATTGTCAGACCAACACCTGCGTAGATAATTGCGTTCTTAGATTTTGCCACAGCTTGTGGGTTACCCTGCGAGGTGATGTACTGAAAACCAGCGATGACGATGATAAGGAGGGCGATAGCGCCGGAAATGCCAAATACGATGGTGCGGATTTTGGCCGGCTGACCGCTAGTGAAGTCATTGTTACCAGAACCGGGAAGTGGCCCGGTGTTGATGAGTGTAGCGAACTGATACAGGCGATCTATCATAGTGTTTTACTTTGCTCCCAGTGAGTTACCGATGAACGCTACAGCCGCTGTTGCGGAGATAGCAATTACCATACCAATAAGCGCGTTGGTGATAGTATTCTGGGCCTTTTTGATACCGTCAGGCTCGCCCTGTGAGGTGATGTACTGAATTGCGCCATAGATTACAAAGCCGACTGCGACCATACCAGCGATGCGTAGCATGACGTCAAGGATAGCGAGAACGACAAGCGTAATGTCACCAGGGAAATGGAAGTTCACAACCTGACAGGATGAAACTTTGTCGGCACCTTCGCCGATGGATACTTTTTGGACGTCAAGATACTGGTACCAGTGGGGAAAGCCGAAAAACTTATTGCCCGTACATGCTGCTGATGCTGCTGAGAAAACGTTGGTGATGGGGGTAATAAGTGAAATCATAATGAATCCTTGTGATTACTAGCCGTTAACTCCGCCTGGGAGCAGGTAGTTGATAAAGGCGTAGAGGAAAATAAATGCGAGTAATGCAACAACGGCCTTGGTGATGCGGCCACGCGCTGCAGCAACTTTACCTGGGTCGCCACCTGCAGAAGAATACTGAATAGCACCGGTAACAATGGAGATCACGACAGCGACACCGGCCATAGCGGCCAAGAAGGCGACAACAGGGTTGATGTACGTCGTAATGATGCAGTTCATGCCATTGTTGCTCTTTTGAGCGTCCTTGAGCTGATCACTGGCGTTATCTGGATTGACGTTGGTACATGCAGCAAAGTTCGTCACTGGCGGTGCCTGAACAGGGGCTGCATATGCAGCACTGCCTATCGACAAACCTACAAAAGAGGCAACCGTGATGGCGAGACTAGCTACGAACAGTTTGTGTTTTATGATGCTACGCATTTTCTCATACTATACCGCTGATCTTCAGCTTCCGCAATACGTTATAGCACATTGCACTTGCAAAAATCCAGAAACATTGCAAAATTTACTTCAAAATAGTAAAATATACGCAGGTGTACTCCTGTTATTTAAGGAGCAGTTCATCGAACGCACACCGTACCTGAACAACTAAAACATCACACCTCACGAAGGGCATAGCCGTGCGCAATCCCCTGAAGCCCAAACAGCCGAGCGCTGCAGAGCAGAAGCAGATGAACAAACGACAGACCGAGCGCGAACACCGCGAAGCAATCTACGGCGAGTTCGTGAAAAACATCGGCCTGCTCGGCAAGGAAATCCACAACAAAAAAGTCGCCGGAACCACGACCATCAAGTACGCGAAATCTCGTCGGTGGGTGCCGTCATCCTGGGGATCGCTACATTTCGTAGTCTTCACCGAGGAAAGCAAGGCTCTCTACCAAGCCCACCATCAGAAAGACATGTGGTGGACTATCGCCGTCACCGAAAGTGGCGTGATGGTCTCGAACTTCGACTTGGGCAACGCTCGGGTCGGACCTACCGGCTTTCGGGCAGTGGACCTCGAGAAGCTCCAGGCCCGCGACATTCACGGCGACCTGTGGCGCAAGCTCGAAGCTGCCGCACTCCGGATCAAGGCCGAGCTGCGCTACGCATCGAGCAAGAAGGGGAGCTGATGAAAAGGCAACACGCCAAGGCCTACAGCGATGACACGCTAGGCCAACGCGCTAGGGAGGTAATCAAATACCCCCATGATGTCTACGATCGACCATGGGAGCGTGACGAGTGGATCAAGGAACAATTCCGCAACGAGGCGCTCACTTCGATCGACGAGCTCGTGCCCGAAATCCTCGACATGCTCGACGAGCAGGGGCGTCCCTACTCTCAGCGGCTGAAGCTGTCTTGGCGCATCAAGCCGTTTGTCTTGCCTCGGACCGTGGAAGCATGGCCTGTGGCGAGCTGGATCATGGACTTGAACTGGTATCGGAATAATTCCGAGACCGGTGGGCTCACCCTGGCCAGTGACGCCTATCGAAGGGTATATGTCTTCCTTCTGGCTACCGGTGATCTGGTCATGAGCAACAGGCTCCACGGTAACGATCCTGATACCAGGATCTATACAGCACCGAAACACAAGCGGCTGGTATACGGCAAGGAGACTCGTCGGGATAACCACGAGGGCACACTTCATGCGCCGAAAACAGCCAACCGTATGTGGGACCAGGAGTTCGCGATGCTCATTAACTCAGGAATCTGCCGGTTCTACAAGCTCCTGCGAGACGGGCCAGAAGCGAACGTGTGAGGTGTGATAAGACCGCGTAATCCGCGCCGATAGGCGTGATGTATACGTTGGTCTCGCGGTGGGGATGGAAGAATATTTTGTAGGCGATCCAGCCTATCATCATTTTCTCTCCGTCCTCACCGCACCCACACACAAAAATACTGTCTTTTATATGTGTAAGTATCGCTTCATATATAAGAGCTATTATTTTTGGCTTAAAGCTGGCACATATGTGCTATAGTTGGGTGGAGGCCTGGATAGGCAAACCATTATCAATTCTCAGGGGTGGGAACATAAGAATAGTCATGACAATCTCATTCAAACGCATTTCAAGGAAACTTCCTGTATTTTTCTCATTGGCGCTCATAGCGCTCTCATTAGTAGCAATCTTGCCGGCAAAACACGCGTTTGCCGATAACGCCGTTACGCAGCCACTGGTATGGACCAGTGCTGACCACACCAACCTGGTAGACGCAAAAAACGTCGTTTTCACGGGTATAGGTTGGTGGTGTCCACAAGCCGGTACTGTACCGATTGTCAAGGGAAGTGGTGGTAGTTTTGAGATCGAGGGCGACGTTAAGCCGATGGATAACGGTAAGACCGTAAGCGTGCCCGCCGACAGTGAAGCTGGTAGTAGCTCAAAGAATGTCGACGTACCTAAGTGTGCGAGCGGCCATGCTGCAAACTATCTCTGGGCAACCAGTTTTCCGAGTGGGACGAACTATGCTCTATGGACCGCCGGTACGGGAGCAAGTGATAAGGCTGACGTCGACGCACAGCACAAGCCCATTGGCCCTGGCCAAAATAGCTTTGCACGCCTTGACACCATCAAAAATGGCACCCTCAAACCAGGTCCACAAATTAAGGAAATTAAGGTTGATACTTCTAAAGCCGGTGTCGTAGATGCTGGCAAGGCTAGTAACAGCGACAACACTACACCTACGGACACTTGTCCAGTACAAACATGGGGTTTGCGCTGGATAGCCTGCCCATTATTCGAAGCGGCCAACACTGCTATTAATAAGCTGGAGGCCGTCGTGACGAGCTGGCTATCTAACGACGTTGACGGTATCTTCGGTGGTGCAAATGCCTGTAGCAAGGCCACGAGTGCCGATAATCCATCTTGTGCCTATTACACAGCCTGGAACTCGTTCCGCGTGATGGCCATCTCTCTGATTATTATTGCCGGTATTATCATGGTAGTCAGCGAAGCGACCGGCTTAGGCATATTCGACGCCTATACGATTCGCAAAATTCTACCGCGGCTTCTGATTAGCGTCATCTTGATCTCGATCTCATGGTGGCTCATGAAGTTCGTCGTGCAATTCTTCAACAACATCAGTATTTGGGTAGCAAGTCTCATTAGCTATCCGTTCCATGCCGTTACCAACTCGCATGTTTCGAGCAGCCACCCATGGAGCATAGTAGGGCAGTGGGGTGTTATCTTGGCTGCTATCGCCGTGCTTGGGCCATTCGGTATTTTGAGCTACGCTGGTACGATCTTCCTGGCGCTTGCAGTTGGCTGGATTACACTGGTTATTCGCCGCATGCTCATCGTGTTTGCCATTATGAGTGCACCATTGTTTATCGCCTGTTTCATCATGCCAAACACGCAGAAAATGGGTAAATTCTGGAGGGATGGGTTCTTTGGCCTGCTCCTGATGGGACCGATATTTACGATTGCCGTAACATTGGGTCAGATTACTTCTGCAATTGCCAGCAAGGGCAACAATGGTGACCCATTTGGTATTATCTCGTTTGCCGCACTCGTGATTCCTATTGTGTCTATCCCGGTCTTGTTCTCTAAGATTGGTGGTAGTGTTGCTGGACTCGTTGGCTTCATGAACGACAAGAGTAAGGGTGGATTTGACCGCCTCAAGAACTACCGTACTAACGAAATTGGTAGACGCAAAGAACGTGCTAAGTCCGGTGAACTATTTGGTAGCGGTATGGTACGCGGCAAGGCAGCAAACTGGGCAAACAGTGTCACATCTAATGCCGCACTTGGTGCTAAGGGTAACTTTGGTATGGGTGCTAAGGGTCGAGAAGCCTATGACCAACGTATGGCACTCCTGAGTGGACAACATGCTAAGAGCGATGCTGGACAAGCTGGCCAGTTTAACGACGACATGCTCCGTGCTCAAACATATGGTGATGGTGCCAGCGCCCGTCGCAATATGGCTCGCGACTTCAATATGTATAACGATGATGGTACGGAAGACACTAATCGTATTAGCACCGCTATTAATGCTGCCAAGGCTAACGGTGGCTGGGGTAAGGCCCGCCAGGTCTACGCAGCCAAGCAGCTGGCAGTTACTGGTACTGGTTACGACAACTCCGAGCAGATGATGCGCACCAGTGCTCGTACCAGTGGCGGCAACGAAAGCTTGCTGGCGCAAACTATTGGCGAACAGCGCTCTGCTTCCAAGCGTGCTGGCCGTAGCGACCTCGGTGGCGCAAGCTTCAACGACATGTACCAGACTGCTGTAGCAGAATCTCGTGCACTGTCTGGTGAACGTGATGCCAACGGCAACCTCGTACACCAAGCACCAAGCGCCGAACACTACCGCGAACTGTACGTCAAAGCCTTCCAGGGTACTGACGGCGCTACATTGTCTCGTGATAAGGGCGCAAGTATCAAGAACATCACCAACGCTCTGTACAGCGAGCTGAACGCTACAAACCAGCGCGCTCAAAACGCGACAAGCGAAGAAGATCGTCAGAGACACGAAGTTCGTGCGGCAGCTCTCAACGAACAGATCAAGGGCTTCCAGCAGACTGCCGGTATGTACGCTGCACCGGCGCACAACCAGACGATCCACAACAACATCGTGGCCCCAGACCGTGGTACGCGACGCGACGATGGCAGCTACACTGGCCCGAACATCATCAACCAGATTACCCAGAACTCTACAGCTGGCACGCAACAACAGGTTGTGTACCAACGCCAGGCTGATGTCCATCCAGACACTGGTGCGGAAACAAATGTTCGCTACGTCCAACAGGTTAATACAACGACTCGTCCGGCTGCACAGCCACACATGCAAGAGTCTGCTGAGATTTTCCGCAGCCGACGTGGCGGCAATGGCGACATTAATGACCCGAACCTTCCTGACCGAGATTAGTAAATAACGTACAATAGATAAGTAATGGCAACATATAAAGTTATCCAAGACATCGAGGCAGAGGACAAACTCCTTGGGCCGCTAACATTCCGACAGTTTGTCTATGCCGGTTCCTGTGTGCTGCTTTTGTATCTAACCTTCCTGGTTGTTACAAAGGGTGCTCCCTTTATGGCGGTAGTATTCCTGCCGCTTGCTGGAGGCTGTGGGTTCTTTGCTTGGCCATGGAGTCGCGACCAACCAACAGAAATCTGGGCACTGGCTCGTATTCGCTTCCTCGTAAAGCCTCGTCGACGTATCTGGAACCAGAGTGGCGTCAAAGAACTTGTTACAATTACTGCGCCCAAAAAGGTGCAAACTGTCTACTCCAATGGTCTGAGCCAAGCTGAAGTTCAGAACCGCTTGAAAGCCTTGGCTGACACTATCGACAGTCGTGGTTGGGCGATCAAGAACGTCAACGTCAACATGTTCTCTCAGCAGGTAGCGCTGCAAGCCGTGCCGGACTCTGACCGTCTTATTAGTATGGCTAACTTACCCCAGGCGGTGCCCGACTTTGAAGTTCAGGCTTCTGACGACATGATGGAAGAGAACAACCCCGTGGCCCGACAGTTTGACTCAATGATTGAGGCAAGTACTAAAGCACATCGTCAAGAAATTCTCGATCATTTGCAAGCTACCGATGTCCCACCGCCACCGACACAACAGGGCAGTGCTCCTGCGGGTCAAAACGGTGCTGCGCCTGCTGCCGATTACTGGTTCTTGAACCAGCCAGGTGGCGGTAACGTAGCTACTGTTCCAACAAATGCCGTTACCTTTAACACTCAGGTGGTCACACCGGGTGCGCCGACATCTGAACTGCCAGTAGCCCCAGGCAATCCTACTGAAGATGAGGAAGCAATTGTCGAAAGGCTTCGCCAAGAAGAATTACGCAACCAGAGTGTTGACCCAACGATGCATTACCACACTATTAAGCCGCTCTCTGAGCAGCAGGCCGCCGTACAGGCCGCTCAAGCTCAAGTCTTGGCTGCTCACGATATGGATCCAACTCAGATGACCCAACAGTCGTACGCCATGCCAGGGCAAGCAGCAGTTCCAACACAGTTCCAGCAGCCTATGCAACAACCGCAGCAACAGCCACAGCAAACGCAACAAGGTTTTGCGCCAACATGGCCAGCACCAGTTATGCCTGGGCAATATCAGGCCGCTCAGCCTGCTCAGCAACAGATGTCACAGCAGCCTCGTATTGATCAACCACAAACCCAACCTCAGCAGGTGACACAGGCTCCGGACCCTGCTATACTACAACTTGCAAGCAACGATGACCTGGATGTAGCTACTCTCGCGCGTCAAGCAAACAAGCACAAAGAGGAGCTACAAAATGAGGTGGTTATTTCGTTACATTAAGCTATACGATTATTTTACGGTGGGGTAACTAAAGGTTTTCATGAATCCTTCTTCATACAATCAGCCACAGATGGGCGCTCCGAACCCCAATCAACCTGGGCAACCAACATACGCAAGCCAGCCAGGTGTATCTGCGGTACCGCAACACGTACCAGCATTTGATAATCCTATTATGGCCGGGCAGCAACCAGCAGCACAACAACAGCCGGCACAGCCTGCGCCTGCTCCGACGCAATTCCAGCAACAACCGACGTTTCAGCAGGTGAATCCAGCTCAGCCCCAGGCACAATCAATGCCAGGCGCTACGACAGTGCCAGAAGCGCAACCACAAGTTGCTACTGTTTCTGGTGCAGCAACAACTCAGCCCGGCACTACACCGGTGCGTGCAACCAACCCTAACAGCACACAGAACACGCTCCAGATCGCTGAAATTCGCGACGGCATCGTTATCATGAGCGATGGATCATATCGATCTGTTGTTATGGTGAAGTCTATTAACTTTGACCTTATGAGCCAAACAGAGCAAGAAGCTGTTGAATTTAGCTTCCAGGGTTTCTTGAACTCGCTCTATTTCCCAATTCAGATCTTTATTCGCTCTCAAAAAGTCGATTTGCAGCCATATATCACCAAACTCGACAAGATTCGCTCCGAGCATGACAACATGCTTTTGGCGCTCTTGATGGAAGACTACATTAGCTACATTGATCAGCTTGGCCAACAAACCAACATTATGGACAAAAAATTCTACGTGGTTATTCCGTATTTCCCATCTGTTGCAGTCCAAAAAGCACTCACTCAAAGCAAGAACTTCGTAACTGGCGTACTTGGTCTGTTCGACAAAAAAGAACAGCACGTTGTCATCAATGAAGAAGAGCTAGAAAAGGCAAAGACCGAGCTACGCAACCGTGTACAAGCAGTTTTGAGTGGCCTCTTGCAGTCTGGCATCCAAGGCCTGCCGCTCGACACACAAGAGCTCATCGAGCTTTACTACGACACATACAACCCAGATACAGCTACGCGTCAGCAACTTAAAGATTTCAGCCAGTTTGACGCGGATGTCATCACAAAGGGTACTGGCGCCGCCGTTCAACCACATATGCAAAGGGAGCTTCAGTAATGGCTAAAAAGAATAAGCAGCTCGATCCAGTTGCATTGGCACAAGCTCAGCAACAGCGTGAACAACAAGAGGTTGATGCAGCATTTCGCAAGGGTATTACCGCACTTCGCGACTTTATCGCACCAAGCTCACTCGAATTTAGTGCTAGCTATTTCCAGCTCGGTACGCGTTTGGCGCGTACGTACTTCGTCTACGGCTATCCTCGTCAGCTCTACACGGGCTGGTTGAGTGCTATGGTCAACCTTGATGAAGTCATCGATCTCTCGATGTTCATTTACCCTGTCGAGAGCCAGGTTGTTCTTGATAACTTGCGTAAGAAAGTAACCCAGCTTGAGGCTGGTATTCAGATCGACAACGAAAAAGGCCGCGTCCGCGATCCTCAAAAACAAGCAGCTATTATGGACGCCGAGGAAATGCGTGACAAACTCCAGGTGGGTGAAGAACGTTTCTTCCGCTTTGGTCTTTACTTTACGATTTACGCAAACAGCCAAGAGGAACTTGAATTTGTTTCACACAAAGTTGAATCAATGCTCGGTCAGCAGCTGGTATTCTCGAAGCCCGCCAGCTCACAGCAAGAGCAGGGGCTCAACAGCACTGTTCCACAGTTTACTGACCAACTCCAGATTCGCCGTAACATGTCTACGGGCGCAATTTCAACGAGCTTCCCATTCACGAGCGCCGATCTTTCGCAAGACAACGGTATTCTGTACGGCATCAACATGCACAACTCTGGTTTGGTTATTTTCGACCGTTTCTCTCTGGAAAACGGCAACTCAGTGGTCTTCGCGAAGTCTGGTGCCGGTAAGTCATTTACCGTCAAGCTCGAAGCTTTGCGTAGTCTCATGATGGGCACGGAAATCTTCATTATCGACCCTGAAAACGAATACGAACGCATGTGTGACGCCGTTGGTGGCGCATATGTTCGCCTGAGCCTGAGCTCGGTGACACGTATTAACCCATTCGATCTGCCGCAAGTCATCGACACTGATGAAGCCGACAATGCGCTGCGCTCCAACCTTATTACACTGCATGGATTGCTCCGCTTGATGATGGGTGGTGCCCAAGCTCAGATGATGGGTGGCAACTCAGTTATGGCACCGGCGTTGAATCCAATCGAGGAAGCTGACCTCGACGCGGCACTTATTGAAACATACGCTAAAGCAGGTATTACCAACGACGCGTTAACGCACACTAGTCCGCCACCAACGATTAGCGACCTCTATGACACGCTTCTGCACATGGGCGGAACTGGCCCACAGCTAGCACAACGCCTCCGCAAGTACACAACTGGTACATTCGCCGGCATTTTCAGCCAGCCAAGCAACATCGACATCAACAACCCACTGGTTGTATTCAACATCCGCGACCTCGAGGACGAACTTCGCCCGGTCGCAATGTACATCGTACTGAACTACATCTGGAACAAGACAAAATCAGACCAGAAGCGCCGTATTCTTGTTGTGGACGAGGCTTGGCAGCTTATGAAATATGAGGACTCTGCTAACTTCTTGTTCTCCTTGGCTAAGCGAGCACGTAAATATAACCTCGGCATCACGACGATTACTCAGGATGTGGAAGACTTTATGGGCTCACGCATGGGACGCGCCATTGTGGCCAACGCTTCAATGCAGTTCTTGCTCAAGCAATCTCCGTCGGCCGTAGATGTATTGAGTGACGTCTTCAAGCTCACGAGTGAGGAAAAGAAACGTCTCAGTCAGTTCCCGGTAGGGCAGGGATTGTTCTTTGCCGGACAGAACCACGTGCACATCCAAGTCGTGGGAAGCCCAACCGAAACAGGCCTTATTACAACCAACCCAATGCAAATTCAACAAATGAACAACCAAGCGGGCGACATGGCGCAACCGCAAGGAACGATAGATTTAGCTAATCAACTTTACCCTGGCAGCATGTAGGTAAAAAGCTATGGCGAACCATCCACCCGACTACCACGAAAGCGATGACGAGGAATCATACAACGATTATCGAAAATTCGCAGATGGGCCGATCCATTATGATGGATCACGAGGAGTGCCTGCTGACGTTCAGAATTTCAACGCTGACGGGAGCGAGAAAACTAACGTCTACCACAACATGCCCACGGGAGGCTACGGCAGTACGCCAAGCACGTACGACAAAGACAATTTCGTTAAGAGTGGTGCTGATCTCAAAAATGCCGAGAAAAATTCTTGGGGAGCACCGGGCAGCGGCTCCTCATCTGGGTCTGGTGCCAAGAGCGCCTCACAATTATCTTCCGCCGAAAAGGGCGAGGCCAGTGATGAAAAAGGTGGCTGGAAAACACGCGTTGGCAACGCCGCCGCCAATAAATGGGGTATGCCAAGCGAAGATGACACGCCAAAGCCCAAGAAGAGGGGTGGCATCAAAAAAGGCTGGATTCTCGGCTTTGCTGGTGGCTCTATTGTCATTTTCCTGGGTGTGCTTATCGCAATCTTCATGTTCCTCGGCAACTTCAAGAACGTACACTTCGCTGAAGTACTACGCTCCGTAGGGATGGCCCGATTCAACTACTCGATGCGTCAGAACTATGCTCGCACAATTTTTGACTCTGCAGTGTTAACAGACAAGAGTACGGGTAGTGCTGCCGAAATTCTCAAAGGCTCACGCAATGGTCTTCCGAAGCAAATCAAACAGCTGGGACGAGAAGGTACGCTTAAATTTGATATCGATCGCGGTTCCAAATGGGACCAACTTCGAGGCAAGAACACCTTCACCGGTCTTGAGATTAACGGAACTTCGTATTCGCTTGATGACTATGCCAAAAAGGCTTTTCCTGGCAAAAAATTCAATGATCTGAGTTACAGAGAACGACTAACAGTAAGATCGCAATTCAACATAGCAGTACGCAACACGCTTAATGACGCCCTCGCTTCTAATAGTCGCTGGTTTAGATGGAAGACCTATGGAGCACTGCGTTCAATTGCTGGTATTCGCATGTTTAAGTGGGCAGATAAAGCACGCGCCTATTTCGGTAAATCACCACAAGAGGCCAGGAAGCTGGATGTCGATGAAACGGTATCTGCGGTAGATGACGCAAATGAGCGGCCGAAAACGGGTATTAATGAGATAGATGATGAGGCTGATAATGCCAAAGAGGAGGCAAAGAAAGCCGCGGAGACGGGCACGACAAGAAATGCCGGGCAGGTTCGCACGAAGTGGGGCAAGGCCCTGCGCACAACGACTAAGGTGTCAGACGCCGTATTCGTAACGACTGCCGCCTGTATTATCCACAGCCTTTCTAACTCATTTGACCAGACACAAGAACAGACCCAGAAGCAGGCACTCAGACTGGGGCATGACCCGCTAACAACCGCCGACCAGATTAAGGAAGGTGACACGACATCTGAAGCCGTGGGAGCGGATAGCGCTCGCTATGACGATGCCGAGAAATCCGTAGCCTACAAACAGGCAACGGGCGAGGGCAAGCTCACCAAAGACGACGAACAGCAGATTAGTGACGTACCGAATATCGAGGGACCAGCCGGAACGTTCAAGGATGTTATTGGGGGTATTAACGATTTCATTGAAACAAGCACAGTGGGAGGACCGTTCTTTAGCAGTATTCTTGATGCCTTTGGAGCGGGCGGATTTAAGGGCAAGCTCACCGACACCGCTTGTAACGTTATGCTCAACCAGTATGTCCAGTACAGTATTGCCGGTACAGAAATCTTGGTCAGCATCGTTTCGGCGGGCGCAACCAAGGGTGTGATTGCTGGTGTTAAGGCGGCCATATCTGGTGGCTTGCAGGTTACTGCATCCATCGGGCTTGGTGAGCTACTTGGATCACTGCTCGATAAGGCCGTGGGCACAACGGCAGGACTGGACTATTCCGGAACGACGACGGGAGTGCCGATGTACAACCAGGAATATGTGGGCGTGACGGCGCTCGACAGCTTTGGAGAGCGCACCATCAATTACGGTGCGCCAGCAAGTACAGCAGACACACAGGCGGTACAAAAGGCAGCCATGAATGATGTCTACCGGCAGAATAGCCAGTTGCCGTTCTCGCAGCGCTACTTCGCGATTGATAATCCGTTCTCATTGACAGGTAAGGCAATCGCTATTGCACCAAGCAACTTTGGAGACCTCACTGACATGGCGCGTTCAGGATTGAGCTCAATGGCGGCAGTCTTTAGCACACCACAGCGCATGTTCGGTACGCTTGGCAACCTCTTCATGCCACACCAATACGCTTCCGCTGAGGAAGACCAAAGTCTTATTGGCTTAGGCGGAGTCACGCCATGGCCACAGACGCTGGAAGATCAGCAGAACATGGATAGCGAGAAATACGATTTCAACGGTGCGGGTGGTGCATACTACGACGCGCATAAGGATGACCTCAACAGCAAATACGACCAGTGCTATCAATCAGGCACCGAGCTTCAGAGTGACATTCCAGACATTTGTTATTCCACAGTCACTGACTCTGCAACGGGCAAATCCGTAAATTACTTGAGAACCACTGAGGCAAATTACTACCGATACTACATGACGAACAAAACAATGGCAGAAATGAACACAGGAGACCTGCAGTAATGAGAAAACCAGCATTCATCAACCGCTCCGTACTTATGCGAACCGCAAACATTGTGTTTGCGGTCATAGGCATCGTGTCGTGCCTGTATAGTTCATCACCGGCAGCCATAGCAGCCACACCAAACCAAGTACACACATACCTCAATAGTTCTCCTGCGTACGACCCAGATGCCTGTGCACCAGGCTCTAGCGATGGTGGTGTCGCGACGGCAACGGGGCCTGCAGCTGATTTGCTCAAGAAGCAGACCAAGCTTGATGGTAAGTGGGTTGATCTGATCATTAAGTACGCAGGTGAATCTGGAGCGGATCCAATTGCCATGGCATCACTGCTATTCTGGGAAAACCGTGGCTTTCCTGCATACAAAACAAGTTGGGACGTAAATCCTAGTCGTGGCACAGGCGCTTGGCAGATTATAGCCAACTCTTGGCCTTCTGGTGCCGGTGATTACACTAGCGGATCACAGAACCCAGATACTTCTACAAAAGTAGCCGCAAATATGGTGAAGTCCTATGGCGGTACTGCGGGCGTATCACTCGGTACGATCAAGCAGAACTTTTCCAAGAGTGTCGCCCTCAAGACCGTGGCAACCTTAGCCAAGAACTATAATGCTGGGCAGGGAAGCTGGCGTGATCCGGGCGTTGCTGATTGGCGTCAATCTGGTCGTACATGGTACGCAGGAAGCAGTGCTTGGTATGGAGGCAAACAACAAATTATTGACGACTACGTCGTTGGTATGACCTACGCTTATTATCAGATCGCCACTGGGACACCCATAGACTACAAGGGTGATGATGGGTTTCTTAAAGAGGCTCAGAGTAAAGAATCTGTGATGAAGAACTTCAAGTGGTCGCCAAACGGTGGTAGCACCGCAACGACTACTGGCGCCACAGCAGATGCCGGCAGTACCAAACCAACCATTGTGCTTGACCCGGGCCACGCACCAGCAACAAACATAAAGGTTGACCCTGCCAGTAATGTTGCCGTCATCGACAGCAACAACATGCCGGAGAGGGACCAAACCTGGACTGTTGCCAAAGATGTCGAGAAGCAGCTTACCGCTGCAGGCTATAACGTGTTGATTACCAAGAAATCTTCAGACGATGGGACAACTAACCTCAAAGCACGCGCTGACTTTGCGGCCCAGCACAACGCAGCCCTCGGTATATCGATCCACACCACACCTTCTGCAGGTAACGGTGTCGACAACGCTGTCTATGTACCTAAGGTGGGTGAATATCGTTTTACATCCGACGGTAAAGACAAGAAATACTATAATAACCAAGACCTGGCTGACAAAGACTTAGCAGCAGCTAAGAAGATGGCAGCCGCGCGCAGTGCTGCCATGGACAACACCAAGGTTGATGCTGGCCCATACGGTGACCTGATTGGCTTCCGCGATACATCGACCGGTGGACTCGTCTCTAAGGGCAACGTGCTGATTACGGATTACTTCGCGACAACCCCTTGGGTCTACAACGAACAGGCGCAAGACACTACCGGCTCCATTAACGCTGGAACTATGGCCAAATACGCTACAGGTATCGTAAACGGCGTTAAGGCAATTGTGCCTGTCAGCGGCGCTGCCAGTGATGGTAGCACCTGCGACAGCACCGGCGCCGACGTCGGAAACGGAGCTGTTCAGGGCAGCATCGTAAAGACTGCGCTTAACCTAGCGTGGCCAAATAACGGCAAACACCCTGGGCTAGGCAAGAGCGCGGCACGACCCTCTTACCAGGTGGCCATGCCAAAGTACAATAACCAGACTGATTTCAATCCCTATACTGACTGTGGTGTATTTGTAGCAACTGTCATGATCTCAAGCGGCGTTGATCCAAACTATGCTAAGCGGCAGACGGGCACACAGCTCGATTACGTAAGCCACCACCCAGATAAATATACTGAAATCCATACCACCAGCACGAGTGGACTGCAGCCTGGCGACATATTTATCGTGAACGCTGGCGGGCAAGGACACACCTATATCTATACCGGCAATTACAAGGGCGATGACGGCAAAACGTACAACGCTGCTGCGGCATCGCTTAATGGACATGTACCTGAAGCGGATATGACATACTTCTCGCAAGGTGGCCAATCATTTAGAATCTGGAGGCACAAATAATGCAAGACCAAGGTCAGAATAAACAGCTCTATATAATCGGTGGTATCGCGACCGTGATTATTATCGTAGGAATTGTCATGATGTCCATCGCGAGCGTGCGCAACCGCAACACGGGCGTTATCGAGGTGCAGGCTAAGGTGCCGACCGACGCCACGGCCATGATCGACGGCGACAAAATTGACGTGGGCAGTGAGGTGCGCGTTAAGTCGGGCAAGCACAAGCTCATGGTCAGCCGCAAAGGTTTCACGACTAACACTCAGAACATTACGGTTACGACCGGTCAAGATACAGCGATTTATACGATCTACCTACAAGCAGCTGACCAAACAGGGCAGAAGTGGCTTGATGACCATACGGGCTCAGCCATTGAACTCGAAGGCTCTGGTAGCCGTGCCTACGACGCATTGAGCGCCCAGAACACACTCAATAACCCTATCGTGGAGCAACTGCCGCTCATCGACCCCCAGTTCCGTATCGATTACGGTACTTCCGAGTCGCACCCCAATGACAGCAATAGGATCGGCATCTACATTCAGGCCAGTGACCCAAGTGGGCGCCAAGCTGCATTGAGCTTGCTGCGCGACAAAGGTTTCGACCCCTCTGATATGGAATTAATTTTTGTAACACCACAGGTTTAACATCATGCAGCCAGATTACAACACATATAACTACACAAACCCCGACACTCAAAACCCGTCGCCACGTCGCTTTTTGGCAATAATCCTTGGCGTATTCGCGCTCCTGATTATCGTCATCGTCGTTGGATCATCACTCTGGAACAAGTATCTCAATAAGGTTTCTGTGACGCTTGTGCCAGCCAATGGCACTACCATTGAAATTGGTACGCCAAAAGACACCGAAGGGGCGCCGAGCTTTGCAAAAAGCCTTGCCAAGACCAGCTCAAAAATGAGCGTACGCGTCAGCCCTGGAACCTATTTGGTATCCTACACCGCTAAAGATCGTGCTGAGCAGGATTCGACCGTCACAATCGAACACAACACGACACTGACATCGCCCAAGTTGGAATACACTGTAAGCAAGCTCGCAGCACTACTCCCAACCGAGAAAGACGCGATCCACAGCGCACTAGCGAGTCAGGCATCCACCATTACGCTAAGCCGCTACAACTTCAAATATGAAGCGCTCTATCACGATACTAGCTGGTATGCGGCTTCGTTGGTACCCACAGACGGGCTCGCAACGCTTGACCCGCAAATGGTTATCATGCACAAGGTGAGTGGCGCCTGGAAGCTCGTAGCCGGGCCAAAGATCATTCTGTACGTTGGCGATTACACGTCGATCCCGTCGGACATCATCCGCGATATCAACAATCGCCCAGTGATCGACGCAGATATCTAGAACGTTGTAAAAACAGCCAAGATATGATATAAAAGCCCCAGGACTAAGCCCCTCGGGCTTTTTTCTATGCACCTGAACAATTCGTATCTATTTCCCTCGAAGGAAGTGAAACCCTTTGTCATCCATCGATTCCTGGCGTCGCGGGCAACAGCGCAAAAAGCGCCTCGCGCGAACGATCATCGTTCTCGTGTTGCTCATTGCGGGCGTCTTGGCATTCGCCTTCTGGCCGTCTGGGTCATCACCCGACAAAGCCAAAGGCGCACCCACAGTCGTTACCATGCACAACCGTGCCATCGGTACCGGCGTAACGGTCAGTGGCGAGAAGGTGCCGAGCAACATCAAGGCAACCACCGTCAAGGGCACATTGCCCCCGCTGACGCGCACCGAGCAGGCATCACCGCTCATCGAGCTCACGCCGTCAGGCAAGCTCCAGGCGCCGCTGACACTGCGCTTCAAGCTGAAGCAACAAGCAGATCCCAAGGACCCGAACTTCGTCTTCGCCACGCGCGAGACGGCCAAGGACCCCTGGGAGTACCTGCACGCAACGCCGACCAAAGACGGCGACTTCGTCGAGGTTCAGGTAACGCATTTCTCCTTCGGGGGTTTGCTGCATCTGAGCATTCCGACTCCGCAGATCGAGCTCTGGAACAACCCGCGGGACTACCTCGACATCAAGCGCGAGTTCAAGGACAATCTGACAGGCGGATGGACGGCCGCAGCCGAAAAGCCGACGTGCCAGAATGAGTCCAAGGCTCGCCAGGACAGCTACGTCATCGACTCGGAGTCCAAGAGCACGCTCTACTGGTGCTTTGGCGTCGAGGACAGCACACGAGTACTCAAGGTGGTCAACCGCAAGCACTATCCGTTGGACGTCAGCCACGAGAACCTCGGGGTCGTCAGCAATGGCCACCTCACGGCAAACCTCGGACAGCTGGCACGCTTGGGTACAGGGAAGAATCACATCATCCTGCTCCCGGGTGACACGGCCATCTTCTCGCTTGACCTGAAGATGAACACGCTGGCACGCCTCAAGACCAGTTACTCGCTGGCATCAGGCGAAGCAGTGACGCTCAATGGCCTGCAAACCGCAGTCCTGACAGCCAACAGCATCGCCATGAACTCGAGTGCGCCGGGCGCCAAGCAGCTGACCCAGCAGGAGACCTACAAGGTCATGAACTACCTGCTACAGGGCAAGGACTGCTACAACGCTGTTGCAAGCTCCAACCAGGCAGACCTGTATTTGGACTGCTTCGGCGTGCTCGACCCCAAGGGATTGAGTGAAGTCAGCCCCAAGTTGGGCACCGCCGGTCTACTGGCAAGCTTCGGGCGCGACATCGGATCAGCAGCCAGCTGGTTCCGCGAGATCATCTCGGGCAACGTCGACAGCATCAAGGGTGACGCCGACTACTGGGTGCTCGTCCGCCGCTACAATCCGTTCCAGGACTACGTCGGCACGTGGGCAGACCACATCAGCCAGTACGTCAAGCCAACGCTTGTCATTTCGGACACTGGGATTGGCACGCTCAGGTGGGACGGAAGCGTACTTTGCGCTGGCGAGACAGACCGTGCCACTGCTTCCTGCGACAAGAAGTACATGAGCTATCTGAAACTCGCTCGCTCCGGGAAGCGACTATTGGCGACCGTAAGCTCGAGTGATGTCGGCAATAACAGCGGATCCTCAGATACCGACTGGAAAACGGGACAAAAACTCATCCTGGCAATCGACGCAGGTCAACTTTTTATCATCAACGAGGACGATAGCAATGTCGAGGCAGTGATGACTCGCTCGTAGATACGAACAGGTGCAAGGTTGCATAATCCACGCCGCATAGGCGTGATGTACATGCAACCTGCGGTGGGGACGTGATGAATATTCTGTAGGCAATCCAGCCTATCTCAATATTTCTCCGTCCCTACCGTTAGCACAACCATGACTTTTACAAGCATCCGAACAAACATCGGGTATTTATAAAAATCATGGGTGGAATGGGGCTATCGCTGGAATGTAGAAATGTCCGTTTGGACAAAATCCAAGATAGCCCCACGCCGTTCTCACCTCAAATCAGGTCGTCGTGTGTGCGGGCATCAGACCTCGCCGGCAGCCTTTCGGGCGGCGTAGCGCTCTGACACGTCACAGCCCCACAGGGAGATGGACGAGCAGGCCACCAGAGCGATGAACATCAGGATGGCGTTGCCGTAGTTGCGGTCGAAGAACGACACGCACAGTACGGCTGACGCAAACACTGACAGCACGAAGAACACCCGGGTAACACCGATCAGTGGCGCCTGGAGCCGCTTGCGCTTGAGGGCAAGCATGCGCGCGTTGACCGCAACGCTGGGGAATGCCGCCAGGAGCACGACGATGTTCCAGCCCCAGCTGAGGTTGAACACATCACCGATCACCGCCAGCACCAATGCCACTGTCGGCCACAGCCACAGCTTCTTGATGATGCCAGGAGCGTAGGTGGTGGGCCCGGGGCCCGGGACAGGGCGGTTCGTGTCGGGAGACACAAAGCACCAACTCCGTTTCTGCTTGTAGAGAGTGAAGGAACAGCGTGCTTATAGTATAATTTTATGCCCGGCACGTCAATTTATACCAGAGGTACAATTGTGTGCGAAGAAGCAAAGTAGTCAGCGACAACATCAGCGTCAGTTGTCGTGATGAATGTCTGGTAGGGTTGCACGAATTTGGTTAATGCCTGCCGGCGGGCGCCGTCGAGCTCGCTGAAGACATCGTCGAGCAGCAGCAGCGGCTTTTCGTCACGCACTTGCTCTAGGAGCTGAAGCTCAAGGATCTTGAGTGCCAAGACAAGCGTACGCGTCTCACCGCGCGATGCAGCTTCTTGCACTGGGTGCCCGTCGATAAGCGCGCCAAGGTCATCGCGGTGAGGCCCATACACCGTAAAACCGCGGATAATATCAAGCTCCGTATTTTGCTCAAGTTTGTGGAGCAGGGCAGTCTCGTAGTTGTCGGGATTAAATTTAGAAAGATATTCGAGTGTAATGACATGTTCGCGAGAAGCGAGTGAACCATAGAGGTCAGTAATACGTTCGTTGAACTGTTGGATAAGCTTGAAACGTTCGCGGGCAATTTGGCCGCCAAGCTCACTGAGCCGCAAGTTCCAAACGAATAACTGTTGTTGGAGGTTGGGCGGATTTTTCTTGAGCAAGGCATTGCGTTGCGCTAATACTCGCTTGTAATGTCGACGGACAGGGCCAAAACCTGGCTCAGTTTGCTCAATAAGGTCATCGAGAAAGGTGCGGCGCAGATCCGGCGAACCACTGAGAAGCATGAGGTGATTGGGCTCGAAAAGCACAGCAGGCAACATTCGCGGTTGCGTCAGACGCTGCAGAACTTTGCCGTCAATCTCGTAAGACTTTTTAAGGCTGTCTGTGCCTTGCAGCTTTACGATGCGGGTAGAGTTTGCTGTTTGGGCATCCAAACGCGTCCAAGGGGCTCCAAATTGCACCAGCTCGGCATCCTTGGCGCGGTACGAACTCCCACGAGCGACCATCAGCACTGCTTCGAGCAAGTTTGTCTTGCCGCTGGCGTTCGGCCCAACAATAATCGTCACGCCTGGGTCAAGCGCGAAGGTACGGTCATCGTACGACCGAAAATGTTGCAACCGAATTGAATTAATCATATCTGTTTAGTATACCTTGTGCTTCTTTGCTCCACCTATAGTTTGCTTTCTTGCTCTCGGGTCACTCAATGTGCTTGAATAGCACATCTCGCGCATTCCGGTGCAAGTTCGCAAATCCATAGGCTGCGCACAACGTTTACGGAATAGCAACCGAGTGCTCTTGAAATCGTTGTCGGCTTGACGAAGTCAAACGGTTACGGCGATTTTGAGATACGGTTGCTATTCTTGTGAATTGTTAGGATTTGAGGGGCATGATGATGTGCATATAGTCATCAGCACTAGGGTCGCGAATAACAATCGCCTCGAGCTTACCGTTGAAGCAAAACGCTACTTCGTCGCCATTTAACACATGGAGCGCGTCAAGTAGGTATCGAGAATTAAGGGTAATGTCCCCAGTTCCTTCGATTTTCGCCTCAGCTTTGGCGGTGTTTTCCCCAAGTTGTGAAGCAATTGAGCGAATACTTAGCTCATGAGAGACTTCGCTGACCTCGATAGTAATGCTACCGGCTGATTCACGAGCAAACAAACTTGAGACTTTGGTAACATTTAATAAATCTGCTCGTTTGAGGGTTGCATTTGTTGCGAACGAGCTGGGGATAAGGTTGCGGTATGGTGGATATTTACCTTCGATGAGTCGAGCAACCAGCTCAACATCACCAACTTGGAATAGAACTTGCTGCTCGTCATTGGTAACCTTGACGTCATCATCAGTGTCACTAACGATACGAAGCAAATCCTGCATTGCCGAAACAGGGACGAGTAACGAAATCGTGTCGTTGTTGGGCATAACTGCTTTTTCGGCCAAGCGGTAGCTGTCTGTTGCGGCCATGTATAGCATGCCTTCGTGAGTGTGGAGAAAAACACCGGTCAAAACTGGGCGCGCCTCGTCGTTTGACGCTGCCATAATCACTTGCTGTAAGCTTTTCTTGAGTACCGGACCAGGAATGGTAAATGTTTGACCTTCGGTAATCGCTGGCATAACGGGGAACTCTTCACTTGAAACACCATTGATAACCGATTTGTATTGGTCGGTTACGATATGTAATTTGTAATCATCGAGGTCTAGTTCGATATTTCCTGCAGGTAAGCTACCGACAAAATCCTGCATAAGTCGAGCGGGGACGGTGATCGATCCTTCTTCGGAAACTTTTGCGCCAATGTATTGGGTAATCGCAATATCCAAGTTGGTTGCTGCAATGCTTACGCGATTATTAACCGTTTTGATAAGTACGTTTGCAAGGACTGGTAATGTGCCTCGTGCATTTGCAACTCGAGCAACAGTACCGAGCGCTTTATTCAGATTTTCTTGTGTAACTTGTAGCTTCATATAGATCCCTATTAATAATAAGTAATTTAGTTAAATTATATTTATTGTATTAGTTATTAGTCCTGTGTATAACGTGGATAAGTCGGTCAGTAACAGATTGATTTTGCCGAAAAATGCAGTGGAAAAGGACGTGGGCATTTTGTGTGGATAGCTAGTATAAACCTGTGGGTTTACCACACCCTGCATGGTGCTAGTACCGTACCATGAGTATAAATAGTGTTCGTTTTCACAGTCCATGCTCACCCCATCCACGGGTTGTACACAGGTTTTACGCATATAAACGATCCTTGATTTCTGAGATTGCTGCCCTGATATCTGCGTCAAATCTTGACTCTTTTTCGATCTTTTCGACTGAGTGGATGGCAGTCGTGTGATCTTTGCGGCCGAGCTCGCGGGCAATCTTAGGGAAGCTGAGGTGCAGTTCACTGCGCAACATGTACATGGCTACCTGACGAGGGACGACGATATCTTTGTCGCGCTTTGGCCCCATGATATCTTCGAGCGGTACCTGGAAGTGGCGAGCTGTTCGCTCAATGATCTGCCGAGCGCTAATGTGCTTCGGCCTCGTTTGACTCGCGCCAAGAAGGCTAGAGGCAACGGTCAGATTTGGCGCCAGGTTGCGCATTTCACAGAAGGCCAAGAGCTGGTTGAGTGCTCCTTCGAGCTCACGAATGTTCGTCTGAACATTCGTCGCCAAATATTCTGTAACATCGGTAGTGAGTTCAACGCCGTGATTTTGGGCCTTGGTCTGGAGAATTGCACAGCGTGTTTCGAAATCGGGCGTTTGCATATCGATGCTCATGCCCCAAACGAATCGAGAGCGCAATCGTTCCTCGAGTGTTGGAATATCGCGAGGCGGTTTGTCACTACTGATGATAATCTGTTTGCTAGCCTGGTGAAGGGCATTGAAGGTATGGAAGAATTCTTCCTGTACTTTTTCCTTGCCGGCGATGAATTGAATATCATCCACAATAAGAACATCTGCGCCACGATAGAAGTCGGCGAAATCTGTATTTTTCTTAAAACGGAGTGCATCCACAAATTCTTGGAGGAATTGCTCACTCGATACATAGACGACACGAGCATTTGAGTTGGCCGCAAGGACAGCATTGCCGACTGCTTGCATGAGGTGTGTTTTGCCAATACCGACGCCACCATATAGGAAGAGTGGGTTATATTTGGTGCCAGGCTGTGCAGCGATACCTTGGCAGGCTGCGTATGCAAGCTCGTTACCAGAGCCAACAATGAAGTTATCGAAGGTGTATTTTTCGTTCAACCCCTGACGATAGGCGTGAGCTAGGCCGCTCGATTGAGGCTTTGCAGTTGTGAGTTGTGCCGCTTTTGATGAAGAAGGTGAGGGTCGCAAAACATTTGCAGGTTCATCCTCTGGTTTTTGGTGCGAGAGAGGCGAGTGGATTTTGTATTCAACTTTTTGTGATTCAACGCCGTTCTTACGAAGCGTGTCGGTAATGAGCTCATTATATTTACGCTCAAGTTGTTGCTTAATAAAAACATTAGGCACGCCAATGATTGCGCTTTCGTCGTCCAAGCGCAGTAGCGCAGTGTTCTTAAACCAAGTGATGAAATTTCCACGCGAAATGGAGACTTCAATCTCACCTAAGACTGCTTGCCATAAGGTGTCCTGTTGCATAACCCTCTCGTTCGTCCCCTCAAGAATTGATTAACTGAATATTCATCACTATAGACCACTTTTCCCGACTTTTCCACACCTTTTGGCTAGATTTTTTAGTTAGGTAATACACAGTCAGAAATTGCAAAAAGTTATCCCCAGTTTTGCAACTCATCTGTAAAACTGTGGAAAATGCTTGGCGAATTGGGGAAAACTTGTTAATATTGGAGGGTAAATATTGTTATTTTCACTAAGTAGCAAGCAAAATACACTATCGAAAGGGACATAATGAGCGTATAAGGAGAAATCCTTGTCTGTTATCTCTTTATGTTGTAAAGTAAGAGCACTATGCCAAAACGAACGTACCAACCAAAGAAGCGTCACCGCTCTCGCGTCCACGGCTTTATGAAGCGCATGGCTAGCAAAGCTGGTCGCGCTGTCATTAAGCGTCGTCGCAACAAGGGTCGCGCACGCCTGACCCACTAAGATTGGTTACATCTAAGTTTTTTAGTTGTAATACAAACGTAAACGGGGACTACTATACGCAATGATTAATCGAAAACACCGATTTCATGGCCATGGTAGTCTCCGTTTTGTGTACCAAAACGGAAAAACATCCAGAAGTTCATTTGGATCACTTAAATATATCCGTAATCCGCGTCGCAAAGATTATCGCCTTGCGGTTGTCGTAAGCAGGAAAGTGCACAAGTCAGCCGTTGTGCGTAACCGTATTCGTCGTCGTATATATGAGTATGCGCGCCAATACGAGTCCGCTTTTAGCGAGCCCTATGATATGGTGTATACCGTATTCAGCGAGAGCTTGGCCACCATGGATCCGGATGAGCTGCGCAAGCGAGTATATGACAAGCTTGTTGACGCTGAAATTATGCCTGCAGATACTGCCTTATCTCCAGGAACTCATGCTATAGTAAAACCTAAGGAGCAATAACTAACCGATGTTTACGACACTTATCGTTCAACCAATTTTTAACTTATTGGTGTTTATCTACGCCATTTTGCCAGGTCACAATTTTGGCCTCGCCCTCATCATCTTTACTGTCGTTATCCGCATGTTGCTGTGGCCGCTCGTTAAGAAGCAGCTGCACCAGACCAAAGTCATGCGCAGAATCCAGCCGCAGCTTAAGGAAATCAAGAAAGCAACCAAGGGTGACCGTCAAAAAGAATCACTCATGACGATGGCTCTCTATAAGGAACACGGCGTTAATCCGTTTGGCTCTATTGGTGTCCTGCTTTTGCAACTACCAATTCTTATTGGTCTCTACAGTGGCCTGAACAAGCTGATCCACGACCAGAGCCAGATCGTGCATTTTGCATATCCGTTCCTCCAAAACTTCTCGTGGATGCAACATCTTGCACACAATATCCACAGCTTTGACCTGAGCCTCTTTGGTCTCGTTGACCTAAGCCGTAGTGCACTCGGTCCAAAGGGTGTTTACTGGCCAGCGCTCATTATCGTAGCTGGTAGTGCGATTATTCAGTTCTTCCAGAGCAGACAGCTTATTCCAAGCGACAAAGACGCTCGCAAACTTCGTGACATCCTTAAGGGTGCTGGCGATGGCAAGTCTGCTGACCAGTCTGAGGTCAATGCCGCGGTTAGCCGTACGACTATCTACTTCCTGCCAGCGATGGTGTTCCTGTTTACCGTAAACATCGCATCAGCATTGAGCTTGTACTGGCTTGTTGGTGGCCTCGTAGCATTTATTCAGCAAAGCATTATTTTGCGTGAAGACAAAGATGATCTTGCTAAGATAACAGATAGTAAGGCTTCTATTTCTAAAAAGGTAAGCAATGCGATCGACGCGGAGATCGTAAGCGAGCCAAAAACAAAAACCTCTTCTAAGAGCAAGAAGGGTGGGCAAAACCGTAAACGGAGGAAATAATAGTGGACGATGCAATAACATATGCAAAGAAGTACCTCGAAGACGTCCTGTCGTTCTTTGGTCTAAACACTGAAGTACGCGCTACGAGCGAAGATGATATCATCGAGCTCGAAGTTCCATCTACGCACCTTAACGGCTTTCTTATTGGCCAGCACGGCGACACCATGCGCGCCCTACAATTTCTTGTAAGCAACGCGCTCAAGAACCAAGGTTACGAATATAACCGTGTGAATGTTGACGTTGCTGAATACAAGAAACAGCGCGCTGAGCGTTTGTCTAAGCAAGCGGAAGACTGGGTCGCTGGTGTTCGTGCATCTGGCGCACCAATGGAGCTCAAGCCGATGAATGCGGTTGACCGCCGAGTTGTGCACAAGCTCGCCCAGGATATGGGCCTCGTGAGCGAATCCATCGGTGAAGGCCACGATCGCCGCATTGTACTCAAACCAGCAACTGAGTAATTGCAAAAACACCTCTGATCACCAGGGGTGTTTTTACTTTGATGGAGATTTTGTTGGCGAGTTATTCGAAGCGAAGCGGTGAATCTATCTCACCTGTGACTTCGTTGAGTGCGTCTTTGTAGACGGTGAGGGTTTGCTCGGCCATAGTTTTCCACGAGTACTTCCCAAGCTGTGCATAACCCTTCTTGATGAGCTGGTGGCGGAGCTTTGTATTAGTCAATACATCGTCAACTTTATCGGCGATATCCTGAGGCTTTTTGGGGTTAAAGTAATGCGCGGCATCTCCATAAACCTCTGGCATACAACTAGCGTTGCTTGATACGACTGGTGCACCATGTGCCATAGCTTCGAGCGGTGGCAAGCCAAAACCTTCACTTAAGCTAGCAAAGACGTACGCGCGGCAGTGCTCGTAGAGCCACTTTAGCTCGGCGTCACTGACAAAACCGGGCAAGATGATGTGTTCAAAGGCTGGACGGTTCTGAGCCCACTCCATGAGCTCTACCATGTGTTTTTCTTCACGCTTGCCGGTCATAACGAGTTTGAGGTTGGGATGTTTTTTGCGAAGTAGCTCAAAACCCTCGATGAGACGAGGAAGGTTCTTGTGAGGAAAAGCCGTGCCGACGTAGAGTATGAAGTCGCCAGAGACACTTTTGGGTTCAACGGCCTTCATGGCCAAGGCTGGTTCGCTGGACTCAAGTGTTACGACGAGTTTGTTTGCAACAAATGGTTGGAGCTCGGTGAATTCCTTGGCAACTGTCTTGGTCGGAACGATAATTTTGTTAGATTTCTTGTGACTCCACCACACCAGAAATGTATAAAGAGCCATTTTGATTTTGTAGAGTGGTAATGGCGTCGAGCCACGCCGCACAAAATGATACATCGTTGTGTCGTGGGTAGTCGTGACAATGTTACCGAAGTAGAGCAGAGGTTGCTGTGTCATTGTGAAATGCACCAGGCTTGGCTTGAGACGGTAGATTTGCGCAGCAAATTTGAGCTGGTGCCAAGGGTTTACTGAAAATTGCGGGAAGGGGCAGGGCACTGTTCTAAAATTGGGCGCGTGCATTTTCCAATCGTCGTCGGGCTGGACGAGAATAGTGTACTCGTGGAAGTGATCAATGTTTTGAAGATGTTGCACGAGGCGATCGGTATAGCGACCGGTTGTTGAGCGGCGAATACGCGCATCGATTACGATATGGTGGCGCGGAGTTTTCATTGCTATAATTGTATCTTGAAAATGCAAATAACCAAACGTCTTCCATATTATGCAAGCTTACTACTGTTGGCGTATATGCCATTCCATGTGTTTTTGGTTCAATCGCTCAGCTTACTAACAGGCGGTTTGGATATTTGGAAAGTTGCAAAAGACGTATTCCTCGCACTGGTGACCCTGTTCGTAATTTGTTCAGTTTGGGGGACAGGCAGGGCAACGCGTCTTTTTAAGGTTTTGTTGGGCATTTCTGCCGCCTACGCCATGCTCCACGTGGTGTTGTGGCTGGTTCATCCGGATATTTACCGCCAAAGTGCACTTGTTGGTTTGACGTACAATGTACGTTTGCCAGCGTTTTTGATGCTTGGCTATGGTGCAGCACTCTTGAAACCTGATCTGTTGGAGCGTCGTACGATTAGCAAACTCGTGGTGAGTGTGGCTCTCGCGGTAACAATGCTGGGTATTATTCAGTATTTCTTACCAAAAGACACACTGACGCACCTTGGCTACAGTGTCCAAAGAGGGGTTAAGCCGAACTTTTTCATTGATGACAATCCACTCTTTCCACGTATTATGTCGACACTTCGTGATCCGAACTCGCTCGGAGCTTATCTGATCGTGCCGATTGCCATGGCAACCGCTTGGTATCTCCGTTCGCAGAATGTTCGCTCTCGATTGCTGCTCGGGGGAGCGGTTGGTTTAGCCATGATCGCGGAATTTTTGACATACTCACGCAGCGCACTCGCGGTAGCTGTTATGACAATTGCCCTGGTTTGCTGGTGGCACTACCGTGAAGTATCGATACGGCTGATGAAGCGTTTTTGGCCGCTCCTTATTATTTTTGTACTGCTGGCGGGCTTCGGTGTCTATTCGCAGCGCCACAACAAACAGATCACAGGCGTCGTTACGCATACTACAGACAAGCAGGTCGGCGAGTATGACTCCAACGAATATCACGTCCTTTTTGTAAAACGTGGCCTAGAAGGTATCGTGCATAACCCTGTTGGTCACGGCCCAGGCACTGCAGGTCTAGCCTCTATCCAGAACCCTAAGGGCAGCTTCCTGACCGAAAACTACTACATCCAGATTGGGTATGAAGTGGGCGTAGTAGGTCTGGCCCTCTTTATCGCACTGAATGTTGTTGTATGGAAGTATCTGTGGCAGAGCCGACGATCGCTGCTCTCGGTCGCACTCCTAGCTTCGGCAGTTGCGTACGTTGGCATGAACATGCTGCTCCACACATGGAGTAATGAAGCGGTTGCATGTCAGTGGTGGCTTCTTGCGGGCATGGCGATTGCCGTAGGGGATGCGTACCCCAAGACCACAGCAAAGCAAAAATAAGATTATTTCTGTTCGTCAATTGTTCGTTTAATGCGATTGAATATGGATTCTGCTACAGTTTCCCAGGTAAGACTTTTGGCCTGAGCTCGGCCTTCTTTACCGAGTTTGGTTAGCAATTGCTTGTTAGTCAGCAGCGCTTCAAGGTGTGCTGAAATGACCCCTGATGTTTCCTGGTCAAAGTAATCGGCTGCGGTCCCCGCAACTTCGTGAAAGACTGGGATATCGCTCACCGTGCATGGTGTGCCGTAGATCATGGCCTCCAGGATTGGCATGCCAAAGCCTTCGTAGTGGCTTGCACAAGCAAAGAGCGTTGCTGCTTGATATAGTATTTCGCGCTCCTGTTCGCTGACGTATCCTAAGTGTTGGATGTTGTAGCCTTCGCGAGCGGCGGATTTTATTGCTGCCTCATCAGCTTCGGAGTACCAACCAATCCGGCCGGCAATGACGAGGGCATGCTCGTCGCGGACTTTCTTGGGCAAATCTTTGTAGGCTTCTATGAGCTTGCCGATATTCTTGCGCGGCTCAATCGTGCCAAGTGTGAGGATATATGGCTTGTAGATGCCCAGCTTGTGAAGGGTGGCTGTACGCGTCGCATCGTCATGGGCGGTTGGGGGTGCAGGCGGAATTGGTGTTACAAGTATATCGTTTGTCGGAACGGCGTAGACCTCATGGATGCGATTTTTACCAAACTCCGAGACGGTAACCACAAAATCTGATCGCTCAATGGCTTTGGGAACGAATCGGGTGAGATCACTGCGTAATTTGGCAGAAACGTATTGCGGCAGGTCGACATAGGTTAAGTCGTGAATCACGGGCGCGCTCGGAACACGAAATATGCTGGGGTAGCTAAGGAAGTTAGAAAAGAAGGCGAAGTCGACTTTTTTGTAGATCAGCATTTCGAGTGGAAACTCGATATTGAACCGACGCAATTGGTAGATAACTTTGCTGGGGATGTATTTAACTTCGTGGTAGCTAATGTTGGGTGCTGTAGGCAAATTGGTGCTTTTGCGACGGCCGAGGAAGTTGTAATAAAAGCCAATGAGCTCAATTTCTTCAGGGTATTTTTCGGCAAGTTGGCTCACAATTTGCTCTGTATAGTAGGCCACGCCTGTTTTATTTACGAGTAACGGGCTGGCGTCAAAGGCTATGCGAAGCGGCTTAGTTTTCATAAAGTGGCATGAACCTTTCTTTTACTATACGGTCAAATTCGAATTGGCTGAGATATGTTTCGCGCGCCGCATTGCCATAGTGTATACGGAGCTGCGCGTTATTGGCTAATGCACCCATGGCTACGGCAAGATCCTGGGCGTCCTGCGGCTTTATGAGTAATCCATTCTGATGATCATGCACAATCTCTGGGTTGCCACCTACATTGCAGGCAATCATGGGCTTAGCAAGCTTGGCGGCTTCGACAATTGAGAGGCTGAATCCTTCGTGATAGCTTGGGTGTACAAAGACATCACTGGCAGCTAGGAATGAGAGGGCATCAGGCTGAAAGCCTTGGAAAACAATATTCGGATTGCCACTGGCTTGTTGCTTAAACGTGTCTGCGTCGGGGCCATCACCAACAATCCAAAGCTTTGCGTTAGCATTTTTGGCAACCTCGTTGAATGCTGTAATGAGCTCGCCGATGCCTTTTGCTGCCACGAGCCGGGAGGTGCAACAGAATATAACTGCATCCTGTTCGTCTTTTGTGCGTTTTACTGGAGTTGTAGGCGTATCTAAGACGCCGTTATAGATTACGTGGTAGTTTTGCGGTAGTTCTTGCACTCCCGCTGATTGGGCAATGAGGTTTTCCTCACTTTTGCTCACGAGTGTTACGGCCTCAGCTTTTTTACTGAGTCGCCACACCCATTTGCCAACAGGATTTTTTATAGGTACCGGGACGTTTTGATAGACATATTTGAGATCGGCATGATCAGTCCAAATGACTTTTGTTTTACAGAATCGGCCGGCAATAGTTGCGCTTATAAAGTCATCTCGACTCTGGGGGTGTACAACAGTAATGCCTTGTTTTTTGATGAGTGCGATATACCAAACGACGAGATACCATTGCCAGAGCACAAAAGCCGGAAAGAGTAGTATGCGTAGCCCGCTGTAATCTTGCCAGGATTGGAGCCAGGGTGATCGTTTGAACGGAACGGCCTGTTCGCTGGCGTAGCGCTTGATACCTTTGTGGTGACTTGCGACGAGTGTGTCGTAGCCTTGTTCTTGAAGTTCTTTGGCGAGCGAAACAACAAAGCGCTCAGCGCCACCAAAATCGTAATTGTTGGCATTTCTGATGAGTAATGCCCGTTTTGGTTCCTGAGGAGTTTCAGGCAAAGCTGACATTGTATTTACAGATGTTCATTATGTATAATATTCTACTAGACATGAAGTATCTTACCAAAAAGAATCGC
>CAZCCP010000010.1:0-41868 GCA_964497565.1 uncultured Candidatus Saccharibacteria bacterium | reverse complement strand
GCTTGCCGTTTGAAATAATTGCGCCACGAATAGCTCGGTCATAGCGTTGCTCGTTACCCTCGATGTCGGTTACCATACCGCCAGCTTCTTCAATGATAAGCTTCTCGGCGGCAATGTCGTGGGCGCTTAAGCCTGGGAAAATATATGCGTCCATGCGGCCTTGAGCTACAAGTGCGCCCTTAAAGACGTTACCTGGAATAGTCAGCAAGCTGGCACCATCATCCAACATAGCGGTACAGAACTTTTGGCGCTGAAGCATTTGCCGGGCAGATGCTGTGATGCCAACATTAGCGCCCTTAAGAGATGATCGATCATTCACATGGATTGGATCGCCATTCAAAAACGCACCAGTACCCTTGGCTGCAGTAAATAGTTTGTCGAGCAGTGGCTCGTACATAACAGCGGCTTGTGGCACGCCGTCGACAACATATGCGAGGGAAAACATTGCCGTTGGGACGCCCAGAATAAAGCCTACAGTACCGTCGATTGGGTCGCAGACCCACAATTCGTTGCGGTCTGTCTGATAGGATTGCTCTTCGCCCAGCACGCCATGGTCAGGAAATGTTTCGCGTACGCGATCAATCAACAGCTGGTTAATCGCTTTGTCAGCGAGTGTGACCGGGCTGTTGTCTTGCTTGGTTTCTGTGCCCTTATCTTGGCTATGAAAATAGGTGCGCATAATAGCGCCGGCCTCGCGGGCTGTGGCGATCGCGAATTGTAGTTGGGTATCGAAGGTGTTCATCTGTATCTTATTCTATCTTGTTTATTGAACCTCTCAAAACATGGAGGCGCCGGATCGAGGGTGTTTATGGTGATCGCCCGATCCGGCTTGTGCTCCCAGGAGTGATTGTAGCGTCTGCTAGGCAGACGCTTGTCGATTGAGCAGCTGCACGAGTCCTGTCGGCCCGTAGGTGTCGAGTATGGCACGAACCGTGACACCGATCGGTGTGGGCTGCTCCAGTACATCGGACAGTTCCTTGAACGGTCGCAGCTCGCTCGTGAATGTCGGCAGTGTTGTGTCGTAGAGACGGCCAGCCACGCTGTACGTGCCGGTCGGCAACAGTCGCAAGCGACGTCCGCAGTAGTAGAACTCTGCGTTCTGTCCCATGCAGACCATTCCCGCACCGTGTACGATATGAGCAGGGCTGCCGTCAACCGACACGAATGTCTGGCGCTGGATACCTTCGGCGGCCTCGATAACGAGTGCGCCACGCGGCACCGTATCGGCAGACTGCCTGAGCTGAGCGTCAGTGACACCAACCAGGACAATTCTGACAGACATACGACTCCCTTCCTGAGAGCGAAGTTCAACTGGATTGCTTCCAGCAACAGAGGTAATTATATAATTATTTTGTAATTTAAGCAACATTCAGCAGCAATAGAAAACTCTCCGTAATGGAGAGTTGTGTGTTTCGGGTTGAAGGCGGGCAGTAAGTGTGGAGATTTGTCGCGAATGCGACCACTTACTGCCCTTCAGCCCTCGTAGATCAGCGATCAGATGCGTGCCCTGAGGCGACGGACCAGGTGTGGGATGCGTCCGAACGTTGCCATCCAGGCGATGGAGGTCAAGCCCGCAACGACGAACGCCATGCTACTCATGATCAGCATGAACGTCTTGCGGCAGTAGCGCGCCTTGAGGCGAAGTCGGTTGTCGGCCTTGAAGACCAGAGTCCCGGCCAGGGTGTCTTCGATGGTGTCGGTCTTCTCGACGACCGTGATCTTGGTCGGCCAGAGTGGCTTGAGCGGCGCGCCGTCGTAGCAGAATTCACCCATGTTGGCGGTGAGCTTGCCAGCGTCCAGACTGAGGCTGGAGACGTATCCGTCGTTGGCGACGAAGACGTATTCACCGTTGCGGCCCTTGACCAGTACGACCAGCGCACCAGCTTTGATGTCGGGCAACGCCCAGCCACCATGCGGTTCGCGGACCTTACCGGCGTACAGAACCTTGGGAAGCCTTGACTTCGACATAGCGATGAACCTTTCGTGAGAACGGTTACTGTTCGGACTGTTTTGTGATTCGCTTTCTGTGAGGGGCTATTACTGTAGCAGTAATTAATATAATTATACAATGTTTCTGCCTATATTACAATTTGGATGGACCCAAACAAAAAGAACCCCGTAAAGAGGTTCTTTTTGCCACATATAAAGCTCCCATTCCATTCTTGCAAATGAGATGGCTCGCATTGAGCTTGTACGGATGTTTGTTTTTTAACGTAGGTCGTCGCTTTCGACTGAATCTAACTATATATGTTAGACGTCGAGGTCGTCAAGCTCTTCGAGCTCTTTTCTTGTCTTAGTAACGACATCGCTTTCTGTGGCAGTGTCGTCATCTGAGGTGGTGCTCGCTGTTACTGCTGGTTGGCTTGAGGAAAACTCTGGGTTACCACCTTCACCGTTGTCCACAATTTTGAGGTTATAGCGAGCGTCATTCTTTGTGCCAAGTGCACGAAGCAATGTGCGCAAGCTCTGTGCAGTCGCACCACGTTTACCGATAACTCGGCCTAGGTCCTCTGGGTCTACTGTCAGTTCAAGCAAGACACCTTTTTCATCAATCCGACGGGCTACTTCTACCGCATCTGGATTGCTCACTAAAGATTTTACTATAAATTCTACAAATTGCTGGTCGATACTACTCATGTGAGGACTCCTCCGCTTACTGGTACTTATACATTATAGCAAATAAAAATCGGCCTGCTGTAAGCAGACCGATTGCGGTATCAAAAAATGTGTGATACTTAGGCTTCTGCAGGAGTTTCTGCTGGTGCCTCTTCTTTTGGCTGGTTGCGGCGAAGCTTGTCGGTGTTCTTGATGGTGCGCTTCTTTTCAGATGCGATCTTTACCCAAGATGGGAGTTCAACACCTTCGCTCTTAAGCAAGCGAGCTGCGCGGTCAGATGGCTGTGCGCCGTTGCTAAGGTAGAAAGCTGCCTTTTCTTTGTCAACGGTAGCAGTCTTAGCGTGAGGGTCGTAGCTACCCAAGGTAACAACAACTTTGCCGCTTGTAGGTGTAACACGAGACTCTTGGACAACCAAGCGGAACATGGCGTGACCTTTGCGACCAGTGCGTTGCATACGAATAGCTAACATAATCTAATTAATTCTCTCTTTCGTTCGTTCTCTTTAAAGATTATACGTAATCTTGCCTTATTTTACAGATAACGGCCCCTGATGTCAACAGCTAATAAATCACCGCGCCACAAACGTGCGTTGTAATCCTCCGTAATTATTGTATAATTTACTTTTGTACAGCACTTCGTGTGCATTTGTCGCAATCGACAACCCTTTTACCAGGGGTACATCCGCACCTTGAGAGGAAAAGTACATGGACACTCGTGTCAAACCCGCAGTCTCCCAGGGAGACCGCCGACGTCGTTTGAGGCCGTACGGCTTCGTCCTTCTGGCAGTCATGCTCGTCGCCATCGGCTCCTTCTGGGCTGGGCTCGAGTGGAGCGGTAAGCCGCAGACCACCACGGCAGCCAAGCAGCACTGCCCGGCCATCAGCCTCAGTCAGGTCCACACCATCACGGGTCACCCCGACCTGACCGAGCTCACCAACGGCACCGCCTGCGCGTTCAACAGCGGCCCGTGGGCACTCTTCGGCATCCAGCTGCAGAACGACAAGGACGGCAAGTTCTACGAGCAGAACTACGGCGCCTCCAACGGCGGGACCGTCAAGGTTCCCGGTACGAAGCGCGCCTTCTGGGGTGCCAAGCAAGACAGCATCTTCTTCTGGAAGGACGGCAAGTTCGGTGCAATCATCGGCGGTCCGTACGTCACCAGCGAGCAGTTCGTGAGTCTGGCATCTGCCGCAGCCCTGAAGATCTGAGGACAACACGAGAGGCACACCCGCAATGCGAACCCGCATCTGGAATCGATGTGCTCCACTGTGGCTTGTAGTCATCGCGCTCATGGCCGTCACCTTCAGCGGCTACATGGCCGGACTGCACCACGGTGAACGCAAGCGTGTCGCCGCGCAGCACTGCCCGGTGATCAGTCGGCAGGAAGTCGAGAAGACCCTGGGTCTGCACAAGCACGTGATCGAACAGGTCAACGGCGAGACATGCAGCTTCGTCAGTGACTTCGGCTATTCCCTCATCGGCGTCAGCCGAATGGAAGACGCCCGTGGCGACCTCTTCGCTCACACGTCCGCTGGTGCCCCTGATCCGGCCAACGTTCCCTCGGCCTCGACCGCGAAGTGGGTCCCGCAACACACCGGCCTCTACTTCAAGAAGAACTTCAAGCTCGTGGTCATCAACAGCGACGGAACAACCAGTGAGCAGAAGCTCGTAGAACTGGCGGCCATCATCGCCAAGCGAACCTGATCCACCCGGCCTCGGCCACTCTCACGGTGCCCTGGCGGGACATGCACGACCTACATGGTCAACACGCACGTCCCGCCAGAAGCACTACCCGAATATATTAAAAACACCGATCGCATGACCGGTGTTTCTTTTTGTTGTCTAGAAAGTTTAGCTCGTGTAATGGGTCAGAGCAGCTTCAGCTGCTTTTTGCTGGCCCGCCTGCTTGCTTGGACCAGTTCCACGGCCCTTAAGGGTGCCATTCACGAAAACACCAACGGTAAAGATTTTATCGTGGTCGGGACCCTCTTCGTTGAGCACTTTATACACTGGCGTAAAGCCGTCCTGGCTTTGTGCAACTTCCTGGAGATGTGATTTGGCATCCATCCATGAGCCGCTCTCTAAGATGCCCTTAAAGGTGCTGAGAATACTCTTGGTAATGAATTCTTTGGCGGCATCGTAGCCCTTATCGAGATAAATTGCGCCGGTAACCGCCTCAAAGCTGTTAGCTAAGATCTGAGCACGCGCACGGTCAGTGCCACGCTTCTCGCCACGGCTCAGACGGAGCATTGGCTCAAAATCAAACTTAGCAGCAGCTGCACCGATGCTCTCGGTGCGAACCAAGGCGCTACGCCAGTTGGTCAAAATACCTTCAGGATCACTAAAGTTACCGAAGAGGTATTCGGTAACAACCAATTCGAGTACTGCGTCGCCCAAGAACTCGAGACGTTCGTTGTGCTCCTTGACGGTTTTCTTGTGCTCGTTCACGTATGAACGGTGCGTGAATGCCGTTACAAGCAGGTCGATGTTATCAAATGTGATGCCTAGTTTTTCTTTGGCGAATGCCTGATATGCGCTGTAGTCCATCTGTGTACCTTAGAGTCGTGCCTCTCGTATTTTTTTCATGCCCAACAGGATGAGTTTACCAATATCTTCGTACGCGATCTTGTCCATCGCATCCTGTGCCGGGAGCCACTTAATATCGCTCAGCCAGTCTTCACCGCTGAGTTTATCAGTATCACCCTGACCCTGCACTAAATAAATGTGCATGGTCATAAGCACCAGCGTGTGACCACGACGGTAGCGAAAATTAACTTTTCCAAGCCAGTTCATAACCTTCATTTCCTGAAGGCCTGTTTCCTCTTGAATTTCACGCTTAGCGGTGTCTTTTGGCTCCTCGCCTTCCTCGACGTGACCCTTTGGAATAGTCCAACGGTTCTTGGCGTCTTGGATAAGCAAGATTTCGAGCTGATTAGTTTTTTTGTTTCGGCGGAAGATAATTCCACCCGATGTCGTTTCACGGACCACTTCTTCAATGGACGGTCGGCGATTACTTACGAAGCGCTTTATGCCCTGAAGTGGTTTGGGTCGTTTCATGCGTTTTCCTTTTGCTCCGAAGGAGTTTTTTCATCCGGAGAAGCAGGCTCCGGATCGGGTTCGCCGTTCTGGCGACGCAACAGTGTACCGAGTACACCGTTGATAAACTTAGAAGAATTCGTACTACCAAATGCCTTGGCAAGTTCTACGGCTTCGTTGATAACCACCTTTGGTGGCACGCCGTTGTCGTTTGTTAGCTCGTATGCACCAATTCGCAAAATAACGCGGTCCATGCGTGCGATTTGGTCGATTGGCCATTCTGGTGCAAGTGGTTGCAAGATTGCATCCAACTCAGCTTGTATTTTGGTAACACCAAGTACAAGCTGTTCGATAAATGAAGTATCATCAACAGTCGCTTCGTAGCGGGCAATGTTACGCTGCAAAACTTCGTTTAGGTCGAAGCTTGCATCGTCAGAGCCATGTCGAAAGTCCTGCTCGTACAGAGTTTGTAGTGCGATGATACGACCAAGATGACGGTTAGATGCCATGAATAAAGCCTTCCGGTTACGTTTTTAGTATAACGCGTATGGACTGATTACGCAGCTTTTTTAGCAGCGGCTTTTACAGCATTAGTCTTCTTAGTTGAAGCCTTCTTTGGAGCTTCTACAGACTTAGCTTTAACTTCGGCAGAAAGCTTCTTGCCAGCTTCGCGACGAGTGGTGAAAGCCTTGATAGGTGACTTACCGTTAACCTTACGAGCAAGCTCGAGAACCAAGTGGCTGCGGCGAGCGCCAGTGCGGCGTGGTGATGTACGTTTCTTTGGTTTACCCATGAGTAAACACTCCTTCTTTGTGTAATATTACAAATTAATGCTTGCGAACATTATACCGTATCTGGTAGGGAATCTCAAGTATTCGTAGCTTGTGCTTGCTATTTATCCTTGGGCATCTATAGTATGCGGAAATGGCATTTGAGCAGCCCTACCGACACGGTATGTCCTACGACCCCGAAAGAGAGCGTATACAAACGCTTGCTGAGGCTGCCAACAAAAGGAAGCTTCGCGTTGCCGATGCACTTCGTGAAATGGTTGGAGCACCGGATGGAGCCGGTGACTATTTCTTGATTGGCACACAGCAAAGTGAAAAGTATCACGGCCCCGTATTTGGCTTTACGCACTATGACCGAAGGGGCGTGCCCAGCTGGCAATACCTCGAGAAACCCGATGATATCAAAAAGATACTCGTAGCCTCTAAGCTTGCGAAAGTTGCTATTATATCCGCGTTGTTCGGTAATATAAATCAAAACCAGCCAGAGGACCTACGCAATTTCTTTGGTAACAAAGATAGGCCAGCTCGCCCGGCATCGCGCCTCGACAGCATCATGACCAGTCAACCACGGCCGCACTACGGCTGGACCCCGGACCCATTCGAGGAGGAAGGTGTCGCGCTCCATGCCATACCTGAACTTATTAATGCTGCTTCGCAACTTTCTGGGTATGTTGATGTTGTGCACTACGGTTCATCCTGCCGAGAGCCTGAACCAATCCCCAAGTTTGGCGTTGGCGTGTACAACCTACGAGATGGTGCGATAACCGTTGCGACGGTAAACGTTCTTGGCCAAGACCTCCCAGAGATAGAACCGATACGATATCCCAAACCTATCAACTAAAATGCGACGGCGTCGTATGCATCACCGTAGTATTGGCGCTGTGACTGGATGCCTGCGTATTTAACTTTGGAAGCAATATGGCTACCATTAATATGCGAGATAAGGTCGAGTAGATTGGACGAATAAATTGTCTTCTTGGCGTACGACGGCTGGCCTGGTTGTGCGTCGGGATCGTACCTGTGCGGCGCGTAGCCGCCCTGGCAAACCTTGCGCACAGGACAGCCCTGACATTCTTCAGGAAGCGTCATCATACCTCGCCCCGTAGCTCGTTCAACGATAGTACGCACCGCAGCCTCGATTGGAGCATCGCGTACATTGCTGTCTAGGCGATATTCCCCTTCCGCGGTCGACGCGAGCGTATCAACAATGCCATATTGACCATCAGCGTCAATAACGACCGAGCTCACCTCACCCAGCGAGCCAATAGTCTCCACGGCGCTTGCCCTACCCTGAAGTCGACTAATGATCGAGCTAAACGTACGGATGTCTGGGGCGTATTGCTGAGCCTTGGCGGAGGTAGGATCAAAGTATTTGTGCTCTGCTATCTTATACCAGTCATCAAATACTGGCTTCAACCAATTGGCGTACGGCTGCATATCGCGATGGGCTTTCTTGATCATACCTGGAGGTAAATCGCCTCGGTGTGCGAGTGGGAACAAGAAATCAATCTTCTTTGGCTGGAACTCCTGCAAAGCCGCGTAATTCTCAAGCCCACGTTGCTGAATTTCGGCCAGGACTTCGTCTTGCGGTCGATCAAAATTGATATCGCCGAGGATCATTACAGCCAAAATGCCGCGTAACAATCCACGCTCTTTGACTGCCTGGATGCCCGTAACAGTATCGTCGTAGGTTGATTCACCGTTGCGATACACGCGGTAGAAGTCATTAGCACGGCGATCACCATCCAGGCTGGTGCTAACGCCAATTCTGTTTTCTTCAAGATAGTCCAGCATCTGTTTACTTCTATCGTTACCAAGGCCGAGGAGACGAGCATTAGAGTGGGCCGTAAATTCGACATAGGTGGTATCTCGAACCGCCGAACGAATACCGTTTACGATACGTTCGGTGTGCTTCTTGCCGAATAAAAATGGCTCACCGCCGTGCAAAACAACTTGAAAACCAGGAAGGTCATTCGCCTCAACATATTCAGCAATACGTTCACCTACGAGATCGATTGTCTCATCTTCGAGCTTGCGTGGCAGCAGCTGCCAGGTCTGGTCCTCGGACTCAAAAACATAGCAATGGCGACACGCGTAATCACAGCGCGCTGTGGCCTTGAGAACCGCTCCGCCAATAACCGGCAACGGCCGTATATCCTCCTCCTGAAAGAGAGCGGTCTGCTCCCCTAAAATGCTATTGCTTAGAACCAACTCTGACATATAATGTAGGCATAATACAGTAACGGGGATATTTTATGAATAGAAATCAAGCACCAGTTATCGAAGATCTTAGTAATCCAGTGATTGACGTATCGCAAAGCATCGGCGAGCTTGCAGTTACAACCTACGATGAAAGCACTACCGATCAAAACAATACAGTCGTAACGCAAATCAGCTTCGACAGCTTCCTCTAGGATTGTCACCAGTAAAAATACCCCGGGATATACCGGGGTATTTTAGTGTGTCTCAGAAGTATCTAGACGACGAAGTTTACGAGCTTGCCAGGAACGTAGATAGATTTCTTGATCGGCTGGCCGTTGAGCGCCAGCGCAACCTTACTATCTGCTTCGGCATCAGCCAAAACTGTTTCACGAGTAGCATCTGCCGGCATCTGCAACTGCGCACGAAGCTTACCGTTCACCTGAACGACAATTGTTATTGTATCTGCGCGCAAATACTTGTCCTCGTGCACTGGCCATGCACTTGTATGAATTGAGTCTTCATGACCCATCTGGCTCCACAGTTCTTCGGTGATATGCGGTGCAAATGGCGCCAATAACTGCAAGAATGATTCAATGGTGAATTTCCAGGCCTCATGTGTAGCGAAGGTATCTTGCTTCTTGAGTTTGTAAAGTTCGTTCAAAAGTTCCATTAGTGCAGCAATTGCGGTATTGAAACCAAGGTCTTCCAGGTCGCTTGACACTTTCTTGATGGTCGCGTGGACTGAGCGATACAGTTGGTCTTCAACCTTAGGGTCGGCAGTACCACCCTGGCTTTCCATAAATTCCTGGGTCAAGTTCCATGTACGTTGCAGGAAGCGGAATGAGCCGCCCATACCTTCGACACTCCAATTAGCCATCTGGTTCCATGGACCGATAAACAACTCCATAATACGAATCGCATCTGCGCCATAGCCCTGGTCGATAAGCTCGCCAGGCTGGATAGTGTTACCCTTGGATTTGCTCATTTTCTGTCCGTCTGGTGCCAAAATCATACCCTGGTTGCGCAAGTTGGTAAACGGCTCCTCAAAGTCGATCATACCTTCATCAAACATCACCTTGGTCCACATACGAGCATACAGCAAATGCATGACCGCATGTTCAGCCCCGCCGATGTACTCATCAACAGGCAACCACTGCTTAGCAAGGTCAACGTTAAAGGGCTGTTCGGTGTTCTTAGGGTCAGCAAAGCGCAGGAAATACCAGCTCGAGCATGCAAAACCGTCCATGGTGTCAGTTTCACGGGTGGCTGGGCCGCCACATGTTGGGCAGGTTGTGTTTACAAATTCTGGAACACGAGCAAGTGGGCTACGGCCGTCACCAGATGGTTCATAGCTTTCAATTGGAGGCAAAGTAACGGGCAGTTGGTCTTCTGGGACTGCTACTGCGCCATGTTCAGGACAATGAATAATTGGGATTGGTGCGCCCCAGTAACGTTGGCGGCTAATAAGCCAGTCGCGCATTTTGTAGTTGATACGCTCCTCTGCTACCTGCTTGGCGGCCAGATCAGCAACGATCTTTTCACGAGCTTCTGAAGTCGTCAGGTTGTCGTACTCACCGGAGTTAATCATGACACCTTCGCCAACGTGAATCGTATCATTAAAGCCAAAGTTGGCTACAGCTGCGTTGGCTGGTGATTGCTTGCCTTCGATTTCCTCACGCGTTAGCCACAGAACGTCGTAGGCGTTCTTTTCGTAGTCTTCAGTACCGATTTGGTCATTGCGTTGCATCGAGTGGACGTCGACAAGCACGACCTGTTTGATGGCGCGTTTTGAGGCACCGTCCATGTTGCGATAGTACGCAGTGATTGTCGATGGCAAGACTTTACTAACGGTCACATCTGTATAGCCGGTTTCTTCTGCAAATTCGCGTAGTGCAGCTTCCTCGACAGATTCACCTTCATCAATACCACCGCCTGGCCAATCATAGCCATGGCCAACGCGATTGCCCTGATGCCAGTCAAGCACCGCGTACTTGTCGGTTGCGACATCACGACCTATAACGATAGCGGTTGGGCGGTTGATGGCCTTGGCGTCATAGTCATAAAACGCAGGCGAAACAACTGGCTTGATAGCGATAGCAAATTTACATGCAAATTCGTGGTCGCGCTCGTCGTGCGCTGGAACAGCCATAATTGCACCGGTACCGTAGCCCATGAGTACATAGTCAGCTACCCACACGGGGATTTTGTCGCCATTAGCTGGATTGATTACGTATGACCCCGTGAAAACACCTGTCTTTTCACGGTTCGTCTCCTGGCGTTCAACCTCGGATTTGTTGCGAGCTTTCTGGAGATAATTTTCAACCTGCTGCTTGTGTTCAGGAGTGGTCAAATCTTTGACAAGTGGGTGCTCTGGTGCGATGACCATAAAGGTAACGCCAAAAATGGTGTCTGGACGGGTCGTGAAAACAGAGAGTTTCTGATCGCTATTCTCGAGCGCAAAGTTTACCTGGGCGCCCTTGCTGCGACCAATCCAGTTGCGCTGCATGTGCTTAATAGAATCTGACCAGTTGACGTTGTCTAGGTCTGCACTCAAGCGATCTGCGTAATCGGTAATCTTGAAGAACCACTGCTTGAGGGCCTTTTTCTCAACCTCAGAGCCACAGCGCCAGCAATGGCCGTTCTCGACTTGTTCGTTGGCAAGCACGGTCTTGTCTACTGGACACCACCACTGGAGGCTTTCTTTCTGATAGGCCAAACCTTTTTTGAGCAAGAGCAGGAAGAACCACTGGGTCCATTTATAATATTCGGGGTCAGTACTATCGATCTCTCGGGACCAGTCATAGCCAAAGCCCATTTGAGTTAGTTGCTCCTTGAAGCGGCCTGTATTTTGGTCAATTGCCAAGCGTGGGCTAATGTTGTTCTTGATTGCGTAGTTCTCCGCAGGCAAACCAAAGCCATCCCAGCCCATCGGGTGCATGACATTGTAGCCGCGCTGACGAGCAAAACGAGTCATCGCATCGCCAATCGCATAGTTGCGAACATGGCCTACGTGCATTGCCGCGCCACTGGGGTATGGGAAAAACTCAAGAATGTATTTTTTGGGTTTGTCTGAATTATTGTCTGCTTGGTAGATGTTGCTTTCAGTCCAAGCTTTTTGCCATTTTGGCTCGATATCTTTTGGATTATAACGCTTCATATAGAAGAACTCCTTTGTCGGTCTTATCTGTAATTATAGCTGAAAATTGAAAAAATTACGCCCCCAGGGCGAGAAGGTGTTGGAGCTGAATATTCTTCGTACTCATAATTACAGCTAGTATACCATATCTATCGGCCAAAATACTCGCCGCGCTGGCCGGGTTGCATATCAAAAAGCTGGCTAAAGGTAACGAATGTGTATTTGGTTTTTAGCTCATCAATAGCCGGTCCGAGCGCTTCGGCTGTTATACCGTAAATGTCGTGCATATCCAGAACACCTCCCGGCTTGGCCTGGCTAACAATGCTATCTTTGACTTTCATCGGATCTTTTTCTTTCCAGTCCAGTGGATCGCCGTTCCACATTGCTATCGTCATCGGAATAGTGCTGCGAACGGTCGCATCTACTGCACCGTATGGTGGCCTAAACAGAACAGGGGCTGGCAGCCCAGCAGTAATGACTGCAGCCTGTGTCCGGTTGACCTGGTCGAGAATTTGATCGTTCGTTAACGTCGTAAGGTCTGGGTGACTCCAGCTATGATTGCCGATTTCGTTGCCATCATAAAACATACGGCGAAGCAGCTTTTCTTGGCCAGCCACGCGCGAGCCTACAACAAAAAATGTCGCCGGCACGTCTTGGCGTTCTAGAACGTCGAGCACTTCGGGTGTGGTAACGGGATTTGGCCCGTCATCAAACGTCAAAGCCAAGCACGTAACCTTGCCGCAGTCCACCGGCTTGCGCAGCGGTTTACTGGGCAAGTGGAGGCGGCTCGACATATCATCTGAGCTCAGCGTTACGTTCGATAGATGGGCTGGCTGGGCTACCGCCCGGAAAGCACCGCTAAGTGAAAGTGGTGAAAGCCAAAACCCTACCATCGCCAAAAGTACCGCGCACAGAGCAATGCACTGCGGAACCGTAGTAGTATTGTGGGCCGTAGTCCGTTTCATTATCGAGCGTCGGGGAATTGTCCGTGCTTAGCAGCCATCCAGTAGGGCGACTGGCGAACCATATGTTCGACGTCTTTCTTGTCAGCAAGAAGTGGCTTGAGTGCTTCTTCGGCAAAAACGCCATTCTGAGAGCCTTTACCAAGCACGACAGCGCCTTCTTTGAGCTGTTTCTTGACGAAAGCTCCGGCCTTATATGGGCTCTTGAAGGAGTGGACGGTGCAGCCTTGCTCACTGGCGATTGGCGCCAAAAATACTTCAGCATCGTGGCCAATCGTGATAACTAGGTCAAGTTTCTTGGGGTCACAGTGTACGCCAACTTCATGATGCGCTTCTGGGCTGTAGTCACCGAGCTCGTTCATGCTGCCCAAGATTGCGATGCGTTGTGCGGCTTTGGTCTCGTAGAGGACATCCAGGGCCGCATTAGTGGCAATCGGGCTGGAATTGTAGGTATCGTCGATGATGGTCGATTTCTTGATGCCCTTAAAGAGACGCATGCGCCCGGCAAATGGTTCAACTTGTTCGAGGCCCTTCTCGATGTCCTTGTTTGTTTCACCAAGTATATGAGCGGTTGCGGCGGCAGCCAGAGCAATTTTGGCGCCCTGCGCTCCCAGCATTGGCACCGTCGAGCTAAATGAGTGGTCCTTGCCAAGCTGTATCGTGAGCTTTTGACCATCCAAAGCCTTAGAGGTGCGCTTCGCTACATAATACGTTGCCTGTGACGACATTCCGTATGACATGTAGGTGCGTTTTTTGAGATACATCGATGGCGTATCGTCGATATTGACGAGGGCCTTCTTCGAAAATGATAGTGCCGTAAGCTCTTCTGTGGCGACTGCATCAAGCGTGCCGAAATACTCCATGTGCTCTGGCGTAATTGCGGTTACGACCGTAACGTCTGGATTGAGGTACGCAAAGTCCTGCATTTGCCCTGGGCCATCGATGCCGAGCTCGGCTACGACGATATCATACGGATAGTCACCGCTAATAGTTCGTTCATTGTTACGCCACACGCGAATCCATGCCGGAATGTTTAGTAGGCCTGGCAATGATTGATTAAAGAAAATAAGTGGCACTGTTACGCGGTCGTTGTAGTTGCCCTCCTGCCATACCACACGCTTGGAGACTTGAAGTGTTTTAGCGATTGCTGCTTTGGTCGATGTCTTGCCGACACTGCCGACTACAGCGACCACCTTGACGTGATGTTTGCGCCGTAACCGAATAACTTGCGACTCGAGAATCTTACAGATAATTGCGCGACCAATTTTCTTGGGATGTACGAGATAGTTCAGCCACACACCAAAAATGATGAGATGCGCCCAGACGACAGGATATGAGATTATCAGCGCTGCGCCAAAAGCCCACCAGCCGTCACGCTGAAGACGATGCCATTGGGCAACAAGGAGTACGCCGAGGGCAATCTGTGCCAATGAGCCGACATACATTGCGGCGCGAAGATAGCCGCCCAAACCGGCTGGTCCATATGAGACTTCCTGCGACAACGCCGCAAAATCGTTTGTCTGCCAGTAGGTGTTCAGGAAAGGACGAACACGGTAGTTGTGTTTTTGTAATAAGCCAATAATAGTCGTTGCATAACGCCAACTATAGATGCTGAGGAATCCGCGAATCATGGGGCAATAACCTATATTAGTAATCTGCCCACTATTATACCCTATACGAGAAGGAGTTTTAGTTGGTTAGCGCGTTCAGCTGCGTTGAAGTTGGCTGTTCACTCATGTTCATGCCTGAGCTCATGTCGCTACTAAACAAGCTGCTCAGATCCATGCCGCTCTGGGTGTTACCCTCACTCAGAATTTGCATTAAGGTCTTCGTATTGGTTGGCTTCGTAACGGTTACCGACTTGTTGATATCACTAAAGGCCATGCGAAGCGTCATTGTCATATCGTCCTCTTTAGCCGTAAACGAGACCTGGCTGACGGTCGTGTGCGCAGCATCTACCCACACATCAACTGGGTACTTAGAGAAATTAGCCTTCTTGATTTCACTGAGTTGGCTGTCGGTAATATTGGGGAAGTTCTTGATGTCAGCAGACTTGAGGTCTTTGGCAAAGGCGTAGAGTTTGTCGCGATTGATTACAACGGTGTAGTGATGGCTCTTGGCTCCGTGGATTGCTTCGTCGGCGTGTACTTTCGTGACTTCGAGGTACGGGTGCTTGCGATAGATGCCTTCGATTTTCTTAGCGTCCGCATCACTTACCTGCAGCGAACCAGTATCGAGGGTCTTATCGGTGAAGTTGGCCATCAAGCTCTGGTCTAGCTCAATCCACTGCCCGTTAATAGCATTGATGTATGGCGCAAGCATTGCGGCTTCACTGCTGCTGTCCTGCTGTAGTAGCTCGGGTAGGCCTTTTAGCCCATCAATCTTTACGTAGGCTGATTTATTTTTAAAGGCGCGAACGTCAAATTTGAGCGTTGTGACTTCAAGGCCGACGGAGCCATTTAGCTCGAATGAGGAGTCATTCATGGCACCATCAAAACTGCCTTTGAACGTCTGGTTTTCTTTGGTACTTTTGACAGTGATGTCGCCTTCGTAACGAGCGCTTTTGATCTTTTCGCTGGAAACAGTATTACCGAGGGCGCGGGCTAAAACGTACTTGGGCTGGCGTGGCATAAAATAGCCGACGTATGCAGCAGCCGAGGCACCGCCAAGCGCCACAATCGCTACGGCAATAAGACCAAAAAAGAGCCACTTCTTCTTTTTGGGAGACTGGGCGGGAACCACTGGAGGTACGACCTCGCCAGGCTCAACGACAGACCCTGGGGTGCCAGGGTTCTCGAGCTGTGGCTGGGGATCAGTAGGCTGCAAAACCTGCGGTGGAACTGCCGGATCCTCAGGTGTCAGAGGAGTTTCAGTAGTTGGTATTACGGGGCGTTCAGTAGTGCTACTTTCGTCTTCTGGTTTAGGAGGTTGCGCGGGAGTTTGAGGTTCCATAAGTTCCAAGCCCTTGTTTATCTTAATGCTATTTTAAGTATACAGAGCGTAACCAGTATTACGAAGCTATTTAACTGCTGACAAGCGCTTTTGGAGGTCAGTCATTGAAATGGCTGATTTTGGAACCTGAACCTGTGTCCGCACACCATATCCATCGTAGGTTTCAGTGTAGCCCTGGTCACTATCCACGACCTTTACGAGGTTCTTCGATCGAGCGTCAACGCTCAGTGTCACCTTAATAGCTGACAAGCTAGCGTACTGAGATGTGTCGACGTTATCAAGATCTTTCATACCTGCCTTGTCGGCAAACAGCTTCAGGGTGTCAAGATAGAGCTGCGGCTGCATGGAAACATTGTAGTCGTACACAAGTCGACCATTGACGCGATGTTTTTTGACGGTGCCAAAGTTGACCTGATACAGCACGCGCTGTTGCATCGCTTTGATAATACTATTTCGATCGTCAGGATTTACATAGCCAATTGGCACTGGAACCGCACCCAAAGGTAGCGCCAGTCCCAAAGCAACTTGCGGCAGAAGCTGTGCAGTTGTTCCACCACTCGTTGGATCAGACCACACTCCGAGCACATTCGTGAGCTTTACCGGTTTATTGCCTTTGGTTACTTCTGTGTATCGAGTAAATGTCTTGGAATCGGTGCCGATAGACTCAGTTTTAACAGTCGTGCCGTTTTGAGTAACAGTTCGGAGCGAATGGACTTGGTTGGTTGTGCCCAGCGAGTACTGGATAGCCTGGCTGTCGTTGGCTGCTTTGCTTTTTTCATCAATGTGCAGCGTGACGCCAGAAGTATTCATGCTGTTGCTGATCATTCCCCAAAATACACTTTTGGGATTAACAGACGTCTTTGTCCACCACAACACAATCGCAAGCAGCACGAGGCACGCCCCAACTCCGTAGAGTACAAAATAGGTTTCACGTTTTTGGGACAGTGTTTCAAGAGACATAGACATGTAGTCTATTGTAGCAGCTATTTAGTCTGGCGCCTTAAAGTCGCGGCCCCGAGACAAATTGCCGCCACGACAAACCCAACTATCACGAAAATATCATGCCACTGAGCGCCGACAACACTTGGCGTGTGTGCTACGAGCTGCATTGCGTCGACTGCATACGTCAATGGCAAACAGCGTGCAATATCATGGAGTACATTCGGCAAGGCGTTGATCGGCACAAGCAAACCGCATAGTAAAAATTGCGGCAAGATGAAGGCCGGCAAGAATTGCACCGCCTGGAATTCGGTGCGTGCAAATGCGCTCACAAAAAGCCCCAATGCTGTCCCCAAAAGTGCGTCAGCCAAAGCAACTACGATCAAAAACCATTCTGGGCCAGCAATGGAGAGTCCGTACAAATGCAGCGCAACGAAGCTAGCGATGACTGCCTGAATAATAGCCAGTAGACCAAATGCCCCGGCGTAGCCCAAGAGCAGATCAAGTTTGCCGATAGGCATTGTTAGCAAGCGCTCAAGCGTGCCGGATGATCGTTCGCGCAAGGTAGCAATCGACGTCACCAAAAACATCACGATAAACGGAAAGATACCGAGCAGCGGTGCGCCAATCATGTCAAACATATGGGGTGTATCGTTATAAATCCACGCTAGCAAGCCAAGCAGTACACATGGCACAACAAAAAGCAGCCCAATCGTTCGCTTGTCATGGCTCAGCTGCTTTAGAACACGGCCGGTCGTTGCGTAAGCCAGTCGAGGATGCATTATGCTGTCACTCCAATAAGTTCTATGAAAGCTTCCTGGACATCCTTGGCGTGTGTCTGGTCGAGCAGCTCCTGCTTAGTGCTGCTGCTCAAAATAGTTCCGCCGCGCATAAGGATCAGCTCTGGACATTGCTCGGCCTCATCCATAACATGACTCGAGATAAGCAGCGTGCGGCCTTCACGAGCCAAATGCGCGAACAGCTCCCACAGTTCTTTCCTAAGCAGTGGATCAAGCCCGACAGTCGGTTCATCGAGTACAAGCAGCTCGGCATTACCAAGCAACGCAATCGCTAATGACACACGAGCCCTCTGGCCGCCGGAAAGCGACGCCGCAATCTGCCGTGTTTGCGACGATAGATCAACGAGGCGCAAAACTCGATCTGCTTCGGCAGCAGCGCAGCCCAAGACCTTAGCAAAGTAGGCAATATTCTGATGCACCGTCAGATCGTCATAGATTGCTGGGGCTTGCGTGACATAGCCAATGCGTGAACGCAGCACCTTGCTACCAGCTGGGCTATCAAGCACGGTTAGTGTCCCACTGGAAATTTTCTGAGCACCAACAATTGCCCGCATGAGTGTCGTCTTGCCCGAACCACTCGGGCCGATGAGACCAGTAATTTGGCCCTTGGTAATATCGCAATTCACATCATGAATAATACGCGTGCTGTCTCGTACGATTTCCAAATTTTGGGCAGTAATTGCAGCAGCCATATTAAATCGCTATATCCCTGTGTCTAAAGAGCGACCATGCGATAGCCATGATAGTTCCGATGGCAATAAGCTGGACGGCAATATACGACCAATCGACACCGTTTACGGCAAGTGACGGCGAGGAGTAGTAATAATAGGGTGAAAACTTCTGGAAGTGCTGCAAAGCACTGACCGATGGAGCCATCGAGTCAATGAGAAAGCCACCAAAAGCCACAATCGAAACAATAGCCGTTGAGATGCCACGCTTGCCCGTCAAACAGCCAAGACCAAAGGCCAATGCGCCGAATAGCGTGGATATAAGGAAACAGCCGAATACAACGGAGATTAGTTTATCGAGGCCATAGGTTTCTCCTATGCTCACAAGCGACAAAAGCAACCCAGCAAGCACACCGATATGCACCAAGAAAATGCTCGAAATGAGCGCTACGAACTTTTCCCACATAACACGACCACGGGAGACAGGCTGAGCAAGCTGAGTTGACAGCAACCCCTGCTCTTCCTCGCCAGCAGATAAGCCGATGCCGAAGATAATCGCCATCACGATAGTTACCATCGGAACACGGAGGTTAAAGACAATGGTATCAATGTAGCCGCCCATCGTTTTGTAGTCAGCAGCTTTACCCACAAGGCCTTGTAGCTGTGGTGGTAATGTCTTAAGAAGATCCCCGAACTGCCCACCTTGGCTAAATGATGGATAAAAAATCATCGTCAGCCACACCATGAATGCAGCCCCAATAGCCCAAGCCAAAATGGCGAAGCGTTTTTCGAATAACGACTTTCTGACAATCGCAAACATTACTTCTTGTCTCCTTTGTAGTAGCGCATAAAGAGCTCTTCGAGGTCAGCGTCCTCGATAGCGACATCGATAGCCGATAGGCTCGCAAGCTTCTTGATAAGCTCACGCATTGGGCCGCCAAACTGGAACACCACATGGTTGCCGTCAACCGTTACATGTTGCACGCCACGAACGGCCCGCAGGTGTACGATGTCGTGCTCATCTTCAAATAAAACTCGTGCTTGCTTGAGCGATGTAGCTGCTAGCTCTTCCATATTGCCAAGCTTGATGAGCTTGCCTTCGCGGATAAAACCAACCCGGTCGCACAGATGACGCACCTCCGACAAAATGTGTGACGAGATAAATACTGTCTTACCCTGTTTCTTGAAGTCTAGAATAATTTTGTTGAATTCAGCCTGGATCAACGGGTCAAAGCCGCTTGTTGGCTCATCGAGAATCAACATCTGTGGTTCGTGCATAATGGCGGAAATAAGGGCGATCTTCTGGCGGTTACCACGTGAGAGCGCTGCTAGTTTTTTATCAAGGTCAGCGTCCAAGCGGTGGGCAAGCTCGGCAATTTTATACCAGGCTACACCGCCGTGCAAGCGCGCCATATATTTGAGGTATTGCTTACCGGTCAGCTTGAGATCCATCGCCATTTCACCACTCAGATAGCCAATGTCCTTGTGGATCTTTACACGATCTTTTAGCGCGTCATGGCCAAAAATCGTAATCGTGCCGTCGTGTGGTGCGATCTGGCCAAGCAGCATACGGATAGTCGTACTCTTGCCGGCGCCATTCGGCCCAAGAAAGCCAAAAACCTCTCCTTGCATGACCTCTAAGTTGAGCGCGTGCACGGCAATATGACTGCCAAAGTTCTTAGTCACATTGTGAAGGTGGATGACAGGCTTTTTCATTACTTAAAGCATAAGCTAAATGGCCACCAGTGTAAACTACTTACGCAGTTGCTCTATGCCTGCGAACCGGCGTCAAAAGCCAACGCCGCAGCGACGAGAGCCAGGCGGAAACGACGACGAGGTTGTTTGCGATTCATATCATCGATTAGCAAATCGCGTTCGTCAAAAATCTCTTTTCGCATCGCCGCTACAACACCGAGCGACATTGCAAAGTCGCCTGTCACATCATATTCGCCAGCTGTGCCCTTGGAGATTGTACGCGCGTTTATCTTTTCGTATACCTTGCCGGTTTCGTTATAGATCTTGCTAGTTGCCGCGACAAAACGTCCGCGGATCATGCCAGCAACATCATCATGGCCATACTTCTCGAGTGCTTTCTGTGCTTTGCGGTTCAGAATTGGCCACGACATATCGCCGTCCCATTGCTGCTCAGTATTCTGGAGTGTTGTCGCGAGGCCACCCTGCAATAAGAAATCCTGTTTCAGACGCTGAGCCACCGAGCGAGCTTGCCCGGCAGAAGCAATGCCCGCAAACAGTGGAAAGACCGTCGCCAAACTCTGAGCTCTTGTCTGATTGGCGTGAATTGGTGTCTGATCCTGATAGTGCCGGACAAAATCGTAGTCATGGTACAAACCAGTCTCCTCACTCCAACAGTATTTGTTGATGAGGCCGCCGAGCTGCTTAGCCTCAGCGTCAAAACGCATGGCTTCATGTTGTGCCATACGAATATAGGAATCGTCCTTGCCTGGCGTAAGCGATGACAGACGATATGCCTCAGCAATTTTGCGCTTTGTATGTACAGCGAGGGCATTATGGTCAACAGGAAGCAGGTCAGTCGTTCGGATGGTATGCATGTTCATACCGTCAGCGCACCAGCGATTAGCGCTGAAGTCGAAGCCAGATTCGGCGGCGCTCCTGATGTGAGTAAAGACTTTTGAAAGATCAATTGCCTTATTGTAATGCTGAGCGAGCTTGGCGGTCTCCACATCCTGTCGATAAGATTCGGGGCGAGGTGTCGCCTTAGTGCTATGGTAGCGGAACATATACCCCTCGGGCATGCGCACCATATGCTCATGCGCAATGGCACCAGGATTTCGCTCCAAGTGAGCAATACCGCGTTCCCACCACTGCATCTCATGCACCATCTGTGGTAAATATTTGACGAGTGGATACTCCGGATCCGTTGGGCTTCCACCGCGAGCTATATAGGCTTCGCTAAGCATATCAACGCAGTTAGCGTACACCATAGGTTGGCTACGGTCGGCAAAGCATGTCAGCGTACCGTTAAATTCGAACCCGTATTTATCGCGCAGATAGCCCTTGGCCTTTGCGATATCGTTGGCAAGTTCATAATCACCAAGCGCGAGGATGCCGTCCATAGTGGGATCGTCATCCCAGTTAAACTTCACTCGTCCGAATCTGATATCGTCTGGGCTTACTGTGCGGAAAGGCACCGCAATATGTGGCTCCTCAACCTCAGGTTCATAACAAACGAGCACGTCGGTCAGCATGTACCTCGCGTGTTCATCGAGTGTTCGTTCCTGTTTCTGGTAGCGTGACGTTAACGGGACTAGCGGTTCGAAATGCCTCGATACAAAGTCCGGTAGCTGAGATATATCACCATTAAGCGCTGCAAATTCAGTATTAATTAGATCGTCTGGGGACAGGGGTCGCATGCGGACAAAGTCCATTCCGTCCGGGAATATACGACCCTCCTGAACCGCAGACAACAAGGCCCCATACCGCTCATCCGGAGAGAGCGGATTTTCGAATATTTCTATCATCTTCTTATATCTAAAACCTTGGGCAATCTACGTATGTAGCCTGAGTATATGAAACTGCTCACGTTTCACGCAATATTGAATTTTCATTCAAAGTATGTTATAATATACGCGCTTAGAGCAGAACTATTGCTCACCGAGCACCTCCACAAGCAGAATCAGAACACCAACCCCGTGCATCACCGATCCGAAAGGACCAGGTACACATGTCCGAGCCGAAGACCAGCATCCCTCCGCACGAGGAGATCGGCCAGTCCGCTGAGATCGCCTCGCACCGCGAGACCGAAGTCGCCGACGACCTGCCCCTCCAGCTCAAGCTGAACCCGCACTACGCCACTCACCGCGACTACTTCTACGGGCTCATCGTCTGGCTGAAGCAGTACAACAAGTCGACGGGATATCGCGGCAACGCCGAGATCTTGGTCCAACGCATGTTCGCCGTCATCGGCAAGGGCCGCATCTTCCAGTACAAGTACGCCGGTCGCATGACCATGGAGGAGATGCGTACGCACATCCATACGCTGATCGACAGCCTCCCCGACCCCGACAAGGACGGGCTGACCCTCGTGATGCTCTGGCAGCAGCGCGCCGTCCTCGACGAGCTCCGCCCGTACCTTCGCCGTATCAGGTTCCAGCCCCGCTCGAACGCCCCCGCCATCACCCGGCGCGGCCGCAACCACAAGTCGTGGCGCTGGCTCTCCACTGGTGGGTACTGACCCCTTCGCCTGAACGCCTTTAGCGTTCCCCACGACGCCCGATAAAGGCACACGGTATGGCGAGCAGGTCAGGTTGGGTTGGGTCCCGAAGCTCAGGCATTCGCCTGGTCCTTCACCCCCCTCTGATTCTGCTTGCTATACCCCCTTGATTTCATGTACATACACCTTTATGAGGTGTATTTTTATATACGGGCTCCTTAGAACAAACAGATGGTCAGGCAAGAAGTTTGTGTATTACGAGCGTACAAAACTAGGCTTAAAAGAGCCGTCACCTACCCTTCCATTTTTAAGAATGTCTAGCAAAGCGGGCAACTTCCAAACGATACCGAGGTCAGACTCGTCATTAATACGACCAGAGTAAACTCCCAACAAATTAGTAAGTGGGCCGTCTGTCAAGAGAGTGCTACCGTTCTCAAGAACGGCTGCGCCGCCAGAGTTGTGTAAAATTACAGGCGAACCAGATTGCCCTGGACGACCTCGCGCATCCACCAAGAAACATGGCAAGCCTCCATAATCAACCACAGGTTCGCTCGCAATGCTGCCTTTAGTCCAAACAGCCATCGAGCCACCAGCGGCTATCCCAAAGGGGAAGCCAACGATATAAGTCCAATCCGTTACTTTCGCACTTAACTGAGGCCGGGTCTCTACGTCGTTAATCTCATACGGATGTAGAATAATTTCTTTTGGTAAATCATCTGGGAGAGGAAGCGCTACTATATCAACTTTTCGTCCGTGGGCTGGATGCTCAAACCAAGTTACTCTTCCTGCTTCATCGTAAAGATTTCCTTTGAATTCCGTCCATGCAACAGATTGAGGATCAATATTAGTAACATAACTAATGAGGAGCGAGTCGGGTACGGCAGCCGAATGATGCAGAGGCTGGCCAGTCTTCGGATTCCTCCCAGAAACCACATGCCAATTCGTGACAAGATAGCTTCGTCCATCATATTTAACGACAAATCCGGTAGCCGTCGACAAAGCGTTACTATTCGCGCTGGGCTTAAGTAACAAAGATTGAACTGATGGAGTATCTATCATGGCATGATTATGACATATGCTTGACATTGGAGCTACAGGGGCTCGTTCGTTTAAAGATTTTATGTCGACGGCGGATGATATCCCTATTCGCCTCTATAGCCCGAAGAAACTAAAAAGACCACCGACTGGTGATCTTTTTAGTTTGGTGGAGCCTAAGGGACGCTAATGGAACTTTGGAGGAGTGGGTAAAAAAATCAGACTCTGAGCTTGCCGAGATCGAAAATGAGATTCAACAACTTCACGATCTCTTAGGCGACTAAGACCTTCTCTTAGCTTCAGGTATCCAGGTACTACTCTCTCGTGGAAATAAAAGTACATACGTGCGAACTGACATATCCTCAAAATCTAAGCTGCCGCTCTGGCTATTGCCTAGAAACTTTACCATAATCCTATCGACTTTTTTTACGACATAACCGTCATAAAGCTTGATGAGGTTTCTGATATCTCTCTCGGTAATTACTTTCTCCAGGTCTATATCAATATGGCTAATGAGCTTATTTCTTAAATGGAACATGCGGTCAATAATTTTAACATTTACTTTGCTCGGCATTAAATGGCCACGCCACTTCTCGTCCGCCCAATTCTTTTGTGCAAATCTTTGTATCGAACCAAAATCATCATCGGCCCTGCCAATTTTCCCAATGATAATACATGTATACGGTATAGCCGAGTGCAGTACGGATTCGTTTACGAAGCTCTGTGGAGATCCCTGATCGTCTAATTTCTCGTCATACTCATGACGTATGTACACGTTCTTTAAAAACTCCATGTATGAGAAATGTTTCTTTCGCAGGATAAGAAGCATGGCAAGATTATCGAGCAGCGCCTGGGTGAAATTCTTATCTTTAAATTCAGGCTTTAATTGATGAGCCAGCTGTCGAGCAACATAATCAACTCGAAACCTATTGTTTACGACGTAAGTTTGACGTTTCGGCATAAATTCAGTATAGCAAACACTAACTCCGTAGTCCTATGCGTTAGTAATGCTTCTCAACTGCATAGAATATGCAGTTGAACACGGCCTGAGTGATTTCCATGTAATGGTCATCATAAATCTTTTCATCTTTGATGACATGAAATATCTGGTTTCGGCACAAGTAAGCGATCTCGAAGTCGCTTTTTATGGCATTTTGGGCAATCAATTGCTTCAAAGCCCCCTCGAATCCCAGGGTATCTTTTTGCGTATTCAGCGTGGCGCAACTAATCCCCAGCCCAAGAGATTCTACGATGCTTTGCATACTGCTCTTGCTGCCCGCAGGCACTATCTTTTCCAACAATGTTTCAACCACCAATAGCAGGGAGCCTATCGCATTACCAAATACCATCGGGGAAATAACATCATCAGTGATGCGGGACTTGTCTATCCTACGCATATGCCAAAAGCGCAGTAGGCTGTAGACAAAATAGTATCGAGTCGAGGATGGCAGATTTTTATCGTCTTGCAGCAACTTCTTCCTGAAATCGTCATAGGTGATGGTGCCGCCTCTAGTCTTATGGTAGTTGCTGGGGCCGTCCGTCAGACGGTTTTTTATAAGCGCTGCCATGGCGTTCACGAGCGGGCGGTGAAACTGGCCTACATTATCAGGATTGATACTCATAAACGCATAGGCCGGCGTTGTTTGCCATTGGGGATTGTTGCGCTGATCCTCCTGCAGCGCCAAGTGCATCATAATCATGCCCGATTCAAAGTCGTTGACCTCGATAGCGTCGCCCCCAGCGAAGTAGTAAGCCGTTCCCTTATGTAGCGTAATGCTCGCGGCCTTTTCGATTTGATCCAGCACTTTCAGTAGGGATAGCCAAATAGCATAACTGGATTTAAAATCGCCGCGTGAGTTGAAATGATTCGGCAAGATTGTAAGGTTTTCGATGTACTGATCCCCCACTACTACGGCGTTAGCGCCACCACTTGCAGTTTTGGTCTTAAAGTAGTCGATGCTCTGTTTTACAAACTCTTGGCCAAGGATTGAGCCTGGGGTAACTTGCATGCCAGATAATAGGTCAATCGCGGCGGCATTATACAAACCCTCAAAAGCGTAATCGACCGGATGATCCAGCACGTTGACGTCTTTGAATATATAACTCCCGAAGTTGGAGCTATGAATGAATACATCCTTTTTATCACTCATGACTTACTATGTGACCCCTCAATTGGTTTAGACTTTGGCTGCAACCCGTCACCAAGTTTGAATTCTTGGTCGCCCATTGAAAGCTCTTCGGCTGCCAGTAGTTTATTAGCCTGACTGTCACTACTGAATATGCGAGTTTTCTTAAATTCATTGCGCTCGCAAACACTTATCACCATTGAGAGAATTACCGATAATTGCCAGCCAATCCTTGCGTCGTCGCTCCCTGTTTCCTGATAAAATTTGCGATAGTTTTTCGCTGTCGTTAATTAGCTTAGTAACGGGATTATACCGCATAAGCGAATAGTTATCTTTGAAGAATGTGATGAGGTCAGGGCCTGCCTTAATGCCCTTAGCACCTACTTCCTGCGCCCCAGGACGTTTAAACCATTCACTGATCGTAGAGTCAACCGGTTTACTGTCTTTCTGGTAAGCAAATATTATGCCTGCAATGTCAACATGAAACTCAGAAAATTGCTTAGCGGAAGCAATATTGCGAAGAGCGCTTTCAAACTCAATTGGCGTTAAAGTAGTCTTTACCTCTATTGCTGCTATGACAGCTTTTGGTGTTACCACAGCAAAGTCGCCCTCTTGAAAGATATACGCCGCCGGCACATTCTCGTCGATGATTAAAATATCGATCTGTTTGCTGACATTGAGATTGTCTTGATAAATGAAGCCAGTTTTAACTGAATATCGCTTTGACAGAAAGTTACGGAGAACAGTGCGTAGAATTTCCTCGTGATAGCTACCATTGCTGCCTCCATGTGAAACTAACTGCGAAAGACGCTGGAATTTGCTCATCATCTCAGCGGCAAAACTGTCGTAGTAGGATAATTCTGCTGATTTTACGTTAGCCACTTCGTTATTATAGTCCAGGTTCGTTCAAAAGTTTGGTCGCCCTGCCTCTCTTTCCTCCGTAAGCGGTAGACATTCCACCTCCATACGCGGTCGATAGACCGCCCAGATACCCAGTTGAGCTATTTCTTGGCCAACCTTTGTTTACTTCCGACATACTATCTCCTTATATATTTTCTGATGTCTTACAAATCTCATTGCTAACGACTCATTAAAACGGTATGTCATCAAGATTAATCGGTACGTCGCCAACATCTTGTAACTGTGGTTTTTCGACAAATGGCCTATACTTCTTTTCAAAATACTCCCAGAGAAATAAGCCTAAGGATGCCGATGTATTCACTATAAAAGCCGCCCAAAGCGGATCATCAACAACATATTCATCATGGGCTTTGCCATGTGCGGTCGACTTATCACTGCGTAAATCATCTATAGTACTTCCGATACTACGTAATTGACCTGCAATAGAAATAAGCTCCTGCGGGCACGATGTAGTGGCATCAAATCCAAACTCTTTTACAATCAGACTAACAAGTTTAGATAGAGGCTTATTCTTGACTGGGCCTATCTTATCCTTAAGTACCTTGTGTGAAAGTATAGTCTTAATAATACCTTCTAGTGTTGAAGACGCGAGTGAGACCGCCTGATCAGGATTCTCATAAACATTTTTAGTTGCACGTATAAAATTTTGATATGCGCTCTGATTTTCATCTTTGAGAATATTCTTAAACTTTGGTATCGCAGGCAAATAACCAGGCGTATCAACACTGAGATCGATAGCAATTTTTATGAGTATTTCATTTGGTACTTTATGGAGTGTTTCGGTAAGATCAATTTCAGTATTTTGCTCGTTTTTGAAATATATATGAAAGTTCTCATTATTACCCCAGTTGTTGTACCCATCATATTCTTCATGCCATTTTTCAATATAGCGACGAACATTTTGATACTTAGCATTAGGGAATAAATCCCACAAAGCATGTTCAACTTTAGGTATTAGTTCCATTAAATATTTTGGTGATATATCAGAATAATCCATAGGTGATAAGACAACCCGTAATTCTACGCTTCTTTTATCTGAAGTTTTGCATGCAAATTTGGAAACTGTGTATATGAAAGAATGCCTTCTTTTTTGAGTCGACCAACCACTATTCCGGTATGAACTCTTTGTACTTGCGCGAAATGTCGAATAGCCTTTTCCGAAAAGTCTTTCTGACTCAGGAAAACTTCATAGTCGCTCTGTGGGATAAGAGTCTTTACGGCGAATAAGTCAGCCTCATCTTCCTCAGCGGACTTAATTGATTTATTGAAACTGATAAACTGACCCTTCTTACCGTGAAGGAATATGTGCCCAATTTCATGAAAAAGAGTAAACCAGATCTTATCGGCGTCTTTACCGCGTGCACTTAGTTGGATAACCGGATTGCCTCCTATCCAACGAGTTGCACCGTGCGCTTGTGTACCCGTAAGATGCGGTGCAATGACTAGCCCTACACCAGCATTAGATAAAGAAGATTGTAGGGTAGCAAAAAACTTGTCATCTAGCATTTGGGTCATTTCGCGAATCCTGGGTAGAAGCGACTTTAGCGCGCTTTCATCATACTCGCTAAGTGAAAGTTTATTGACATCAAGTTCGCCGCAGCGTAACCAAGCAGCAAGAGCTTCTTTTTTAACGCCGTCGCCATAGCCCCGTCGATAGGCTACGGCTTCAGTCTGCGGTATAGCTTTAAACGAGTTGACCCCAAAGAATTTCCATAAGTTAATTACGCGCTCGATTTTATTGGCGGTCTTTTCTACTCGACCTATCTTAACAAGGTCATTGTATGGGAAATAAGCTAGCTCTGGGATTTCCTCTTCAGCCTTTTGTTCTTGTTCTAACCGTGCTAGTGTCTCTCGGTAATTTCGATCTAGATTGAGCCAGAATGAAGCAGCACCGCCCAGTGCATTGGCCAGCAGGAATGCAGTATCAGCAGTAATAGAAGCTTCGCCATTAATGATTTGACTGATGTGTTTCTCGGACAAGCCAGTACGCTCTGCCAAACGTTTCTGGCTCATGCCAAGATAATCCAACTCACGTTGGACACCGACTCCTGGATGTAATGCTTTGTTTGGTTGATAGACCATAGTTGCTCCTTTTGCGTTCGCTAATGGTAGTTAACGCAAATTGCGGTCACCACTATACGCTTTATTGTCTTATGGTTATCGATCCTGAACTCGGTGTCACCATCGTGATCAGGGCGGAAAATAATTCTATGGGTTTTGCTCACATCGACTCCAAAATGCCCTTTGAGGTTGCCTTGAAGCGGATGTGTACGCAGGCTGTTAGGCAGGTCAAATGAAGAATCGGCCGCTGCAAGCGCGTCAAACACTCCTTGCACATCATCTGCAGTGCAGTGCGCCTTTTGCTTTGCTACAAGTTTTGCCATAGCCACGCTATCGTTGGCTAGCTTCTCGAGTTTCGGTGTAGCAAAGCTTACTTTCATTGTAGTACCCTCTACACGATTAAGTCAATATTTTTCTTTACCATATAGGTAATTATTTTATTCTTATCAACATAAAATTGCAAATCTAAATGAATGCTTATGCTCAGTTAGGCATACTAGCCAAAAGGGACTCGAACTTAACCAAACTTTCCAACAGATGTGTAAAAATAGACAAACAAAAATGACCGCACCTTTCGGCGTGGCCATCTCTGTGAAAGTTTGATTATTCGTTCTTGGTGGAGCATATCGGATTCGAACCGATGACCTCTTCCATGCCATGGAAGCGCGCTAGCCAGCTGTGCCAATGCCCCGTTAGTGTCCAGTGGACAGTTACGCGATACTACGCGTAGCGTTCCTTAAGAAGGGAAATGTTCGGGGAACGTTTCCAGAGTAATCCGGAGACATTCCCTTCACGTACAAGCATCCGTACGATGCTTGCCTACTGGATAGAGCAATTTTACACCAGTAGTATTTGCTGTTTGGGCAAGATCAATTTTAACAGATTAGAACATAAATGAAAAGTCCCTGCGGGCGGGCGCCGCCTAGAATAGTTTACGTTTGCGGGCAATCCAAAAGACCATCAGCACCGTAAATACCGTAAAACCAACCACCATATAGTAGGCCCACGGCTCGTGCATAAATGGCAGCGGCACATTCATGCCGTACATACCGTAGAACAAGTTTGGCAACGCAATAATCACGGTTGCTACGGTCAATACCTTCATGGTGTAGTTCAAGTTATGCGAGCTAATCGATGAGTACGCTTCGCGAATGTTATCAATTGACTTGAGGTTTGAATTACACGCTTCGACGGACTGCTCGTTATTGAGCAACAAGTCCTCGACAATATCCTGGTCTTCGTCAAAAAGTGGCATATAGCGCCCCAGGAGCAACCGACGCAACGTGGCGTTTGTTGGCATCAGAGACGACAAGAACTCATTAAGCTCGTCCTCGATCATAACAAAATCGATGAAGTCCTGGTTGCTAATTTCGTGACCACGCAAACGTGAACGAATCAGCTTAATTTGTTTGCTTGTTTGGCTAATGAACGTGTCGTAATGTTCGCCGATTTGCTGCAAAATCTGGAGAACTAGCTTGGCTCGTTGTGTTGTTGCAAAGTCAATTTTGCTGTTGAGGAAAGCATCTAGACTCGGCAAGCGCACCAACGATACCGTGATAAGAATGTCGGCACCAAAGATAAACAGCAGTGGTACAGTAACAAGCTCTTCTTCCTCATTCTTGTAGGCAAAACGGACGAAGATATAGCTCTGCTCACCTTCGCGCTCAAGACGAGGCATTTCGTCCATGTCAAGGGCGTCGTGCAGGTGGCCGGGCTCAAGCTTGAAGTCCTTTACGAGCTGATCAATTTCTTGCTCGTCAGGTGATTCGACGTACACCCAGGCGCCACGCTGATAGTCTTCAAGCTCTTTGATTTGCTGGCTGCGCAAGCTTTTGTAATAGTACTTGATCATAGTTTCCCCTTGTCTGCGCGCATGCTTTGCAGTAATACAACTACTTATGTTCTTGCATCTATTGTAGCAAGCAAACGCACCGGCCTCAATGTTCGCTAAAGATACAGCAAAAAATACGAGCCCCTTAGGGACTCGTAAGCTTCGTGCGCGCCCACCCAGGCGGCGTATGTTTGTTTCTGTCGCTGTTTGTTTCACGCGCCGCCTTCGCAGCGCACGATTACTTTAAGCATAACGGGTTATAGATCTTTGTCAAGAATATGTGATAAGAATCATTGACAACGAACGCACCAATTCACTACCCTCAAGATAGACAACCTAGCTGCTTAGGAGTACATATGCACGAACGACGCGACCCACTTGAGGGTTTTGATTGGGTTTTTCGGAATGAGGATGCCAGTCATATCCCCGAAGACGCACCATATGACAGTTTTGAGATGCAATTCGGCAGGGGGCCGACGCTTCATGACATGGATGTTATTGCTGCGCGCGCCGCAGAAGCCATATTGCCACAGCCAGCCGAAACCTTTTCGGTCATGAGATCGCTCCGTGAGCATCCTCGCCTGCGACGGACGTTTGTAAGAGTCGGTCTTGGTCTCGGAGCGGTCATTGCCGGGGTTAGTATGGCGTTCATAACCGCATCGCCTGACACCGTGGAGGCAAGCCCCGCCATTACGATGCCGAGCGAGTCGCCCACGCCGTCGTTAGTGCCTGCTACTTCCCGACCGCCAACGCACATGGAAACGTCAAAAAGCCCCACCGTACGTACACCCAAAAATCAAACGCCACAGCACAAAAGTTTGGTGAATATGTCACTGTACGCCGATCAATTGCCACGACCCGGCCTTAGCCCATCAGCAAGCACGTCACAGACAATATCGCAGTCCCCTCGACCCGAAAGCCCTTCGACTAGCGCACAACCATCTGTAACGCCGTCTGAGAGCGGCTCCTGTAGCCCAAGCCCTTCCCCTACAGAGAGTAGCGGCCCAAGTTCTACAGATTCTAGTTCGGAAGTAGCTGCTACTTCCAGTCAGCCAGAAACGCCGCTAGCTTCTCAATCGCCTGAGCTCGGTGGCTAAATGGCTTGAGCTCTTCGTCGGTCATTTCGGCGTATGTTTTGGTGGCACCATCAGGGATAAATCCAAAGTTCCAACTCTTGCTGCCGTGCCAACCATCGTTATCGGTCTTTGGCAATTCGGTCGTGATGCGACCCGCCTTCTTGCCGTCAAAGGTATAGAGTCTCTCGCCATCAAAGAGGCCGTACACAATACTGGCAGTTGCCGTGCGATCATCAAAACCATTGAGCATCTTTACGAGACCTTCGTTACCCATTTCCTCCAAAAACCACTTGATGTACGTACCTGGAAGCTTTCCGCCAAGCGCGTTAAAGCTGAGGGACACATCTTCGACGAGTACGGGCTGCTTAACGATGTCATAGGCCGCACGTGCTTTGTGCTCAATAACTTTCAGCGGGTCTAGCGATTGGATTTCTTCAAGGTCAACCTTACGATGTTCAACTGGGTGGCCGAGCCATTTCGCGAGATAATCTGCCTTTGCCTGATTGCCAGTAATAAAAATAAGATCGTTCATTTATGCTCCAATTATGCGTTGCTGATACTCAAGCATTTCGTCTGCGCAAACCTTAAATACAGTGTCGGTGCGCAGCTTGGCTTCGCCCTGGTCGAACCATACAGAAATCCACTTGCAGTACTCACCATTAGATTCTTCTGTCCATTTGATATCTTCTTGCTCGACATGAGACTGCACATCGTCGTTGGGTGTATAAAAATCAACATGATCGAGGCCTACGGGATCGGTTGAACCAGGTCGACGTTCCATGAGCTTGATAATCTTTACGCCGCCAGGCAACGTACTATCCCTGAGGTAGCCACATACCGCCCAGCGCTCGTTGATCCAGCCGAAGTGAATCTGGTCGCACAAATCGCGAACCTCGTCCAGGCGCTGCATAAGCTCTTGGCGGTCGGTAAATTTCCACCCCACGGCCGTCGGCTTGAGTTTGGCAAAATACTGTTTATCGTCTCGTGCGTCAGCAAACTGCTGCCAACCATTAAGATACGTTTCGAGGCTTTTTTGAAGTTCTTCTACCATACGTCAGGCTCCTAACATTTGTATTAAATCATCTTCACTAATCTGTTGAGTACCGTATTTATCTGCTTTGGCAAGCTTACTAGCGCCAACATTTTTGCCAACTACCAAGTAGGTCGTGTCTTTGCCGAGCGAGCTCTGAAATGTGCCACCAAGGCCACGAATTTTCTCGGCGGCGTCATCACGTCCCATATTTTCGAGAGTGCCAGTGACGACAAAACGTTTGCCGTGCAGTGGGCCTTTGGCGTGCGATTCATAGTACGGCTTGACATCAAGCTCTGCGAATTTCTCAAGTAAGGCCTGGTTATCGGGGTCTGCAAACCAAGCCAACAGCGATTCTGCAACAACTGCACCAATACCATCTACGGCCAATAATTCATCGAGTGTAACGTGCGATATTTTGTCGAGTGACCCAAAATATTCCGCCAGATCAATGGCAGTCTGGGAGCCAACGTGGCGAATACCAAGGCCAAAGACGAAACGTGGCAGTGGTGGCGTCTTTACCTTGGCAATAGCAGCGATAAGGTTGTTTGTCGAAATCTCGGCAAAGCGATCAAGTTGCACGACTTGGTCATACGTCAATGTATAGATATCTGCTAGGTCATGAACCAGGCCGGCGTCGACGAGCGCCACAACATTTTTCTCGCCAAGGCCATCTATATCGAGAGCACCTTTACTGGCAAAATGCTCAAGTGCTTTCTTGAGCAATAACGGCCCCGTAGCGCCCTTTACGCGATACACAACCTCGCCCTCTGGGCGTTCAAACTGAAGCTCAGGATACTGGCGCGCAAGCTCTGCCTCCATGTCGAAGGCCTTCGCTCCTTTAGGACGCAGTTCAATAAGCACGCGCTCTACCTGCGGAATAATATCGCCAGCCTTGAAGATAACAGCCGTATCTCCTACGCGAACGTCTTTGCGTGTGATTTCATCAGCATTGTGTAAGCTCGCATGCTGGACGGTCGTACCTGCTACCACCACTGGGTCAAATACTGCTACAGGCGTTGCTGCGCCCGTACGCCCGATACTCAGCACAATATCCTTAACAATTGTTGTGGCTTCTTCAGCCGGATACTTGTATGCTACTGCTCCACGAGGGTTTTTACCCACAGAACCGAGCTCCGCGTAAAGTTTGCGGTCATTGAGCTTAACGACTAGTCCGTCCGTATTAAATGGCAATTCGTGGCGCTTCTCGCTCCATTCGTCGACAAAGTGCATAACATCATCGATAGTGGTAAACACACGAGCCTGGTTGTTAGCAGCGACGCCAAGAGCGCGCAGGGTTTCGTAAGCAAACATGTTTGTTGGAATTTCGTCAGCGTTTTCACGAATAAGATCGTATGCACGAAAACGAAGCGGACGCTCGGACACTAGCTTTGGATCAAGCTGTCTAATCGTGCCGGCGGCAAGGTTGCGAGGGTTGGCGAACAGCGGCTTACCTTCTAGCTCACGAGTATGGTTGAGTGCCTCGAAGTCCTTTTTGTACATGATAATTTCACCACGAATTTCAGTACGGCCACGCAAAAACTGCTGGTACTTCGTGTCGATATCACTCCGCAATTGCAGCGGCACTGACTGAATCGTACGCACATTGGTTGTGACGTCTTCCCCAACAAAACCATCACCACGAGTTACGGCCTGTACAAATACGCCATCCTCATAGATAAGCGCACATGCCAAGCCGTCCATTTTGATATCCGTAAAGAACTCTGTGCGGCGGCCAGGCGCTAGTTTATCGGTGCGCTCTACCCAGGCCTCAACTTCTTCACGGCTAAACACATCATTCAAGCTGATCATGCGTGTAGAATGAGGGACTTTTTTAAACTCGTTCAGTGGTACACCACCCACGCGCTGCGTTGGCGAGTCAGGCGTAATAAGCTCGGGATGGTGCGATTCTAAATCCTTCAGTTCACGCATCAAGCCATCGTATACAGCGTCAGAGACGCTAGGCTCATCTAATACGTAATATTCATATGAGTATTTGGCCATCAGCTGACGCAGTTCACCCAAACGCTTTTCGGCTTGCTGTTTATTCATCATCCCCTCCTATAACAACATGCGGTATAACGTGTACAAATAGCTGTGCATCACTGGCACGCAGACCATCAATAGAACAAACAGCAACCAAGAAGCAACTGCCGGTAGTGCAATAATGAACGGCACCATAATAATCGCGCCAATAACAAGCAGTGCAAACGGCAAGAAGATAATTTTACGCATAACAGTCCAACGACGATTGGCTACAAGCTGGCGAGCAGATCGCAAGGCAGCCAGTGGCGCCATATCTGGAAGACTCACAATATAAAGTGCAAAAATCGAAGAAGTGACCATATACAGGCTTGCAATAGTCAGCATGGTAAACAGTGCCGTCCATACAAACGTATCTATATATGATGCTGCCAGACCGCTGGCACTTGATGAGCTGAACAGCGAGCCACCGACAATCATTGGCAACAGTTGCAAAGCAATAATCGCTAGGACAAAAACAAATGGGATGAGCGGATACATGCCTCGATAGAAGCCATCACGCACCCGAACCTTAACGTCGTTAGAGATCTGGCGAAGTGTCCAGATAAGCGCCAAGCTACTGATCAAAATCCAGATTAGTTGGTATGACCCGGCGGTTGACCCAGCCGAATTGCCTGAACTACCCAGTAAGTACACAAATGAGGCTGCACCAGCTGCAACATGTCCAAGACCACCGTTAAACATGCCCTCAAATGAGCTACGCGTCTGATCTACATTGGTGCCAGTACTCATACTCTGGACGAGTATCATGTTGATAGTTCCATACCACAGCGTGATTCCTAGGAAAACTTTCCAATTGCGCTTGAGTACGCCGAGCGCCTGGCGGAAAATCTGGAAACTCGTTGGTAGTTCTGGTCCTTTTTGCGTGATACGTTTCTGTAGCTTAAATGAGCTGTACTTCGGCTTAGCCACGACGCGAGCTTCGCTCTCTTTGCGAGCTGGCTTCGTCTGAACAGCAGCTTTCTTAGATTTTGACTCGGCCTTTTGAGGCGCTGAGGACTTTAATTTCTTTGGAGTTTTTTCGTCTTTAGTGGCCATAATCTTATGCGTGTGTGCCCATCTCACGAAGACGCGCGATACGGTCCTCAATTGGTGGGTGGGTGCTAAATAATTTTGCGAGCGAGCCGCCCTTGAGCGGATTGGCAAAGAACAAGTGTGCTGTTGCAGTATTTTGTTTACGCATTGGACGGCCATACTGGCCAATCTTTTCCAGGGCGCTAATCAGTCCGTCTGGATAGCGTGTCGTTAGCGCGCTTGTGCTGTCAGCCAGGTATTCGCGACGGCGCGATACGGCAAGCTGAACAAGCATTGCGACAAACGGCGCCACAATAGCAGCAACGATGCCAAGTACCAAGAAAATAGGGTTTGGTGATTCGTCTTCATCGTTACCACCAAACCACATCATATGCATGATAATATCTGCGATCAGGCTAATAGCACTCACCAGACCAAAAACAATCATCATTACGCGAATGTCGTAGTTTTTGACGTGCCCTAGCTCGTGAGCCATGACGGCTTCAAGCTCTGAGTCATTCATCATGTCGATCAGGCCAGTCGTAGCACATACAACAGCATGGTTTGGATCTCGGCCGGTGGCAAATGCGTTTGGTGCTGGATCATTAATGATATAGACCTTTGGCATAGGCATGCCAGTTGCAATCGTTAGGTTCTCGACGGTGCGGAAGAGCCGTGGGTTATCCTTCTTCTGGATTTCCTTAGCACCATTCATGGCTAACGCTAGCTTAGCGGCTGCAAAATATTCGATTAATGCGTACACGCCACCGCCAATAAGGGCGAGGTACAGGAATGAAGGCGTGCCGTACATCTCACCCGCAAGCCAGCCAAGGCCGCCAATAATGACGACAAAAAGCGCCATGATAAGCCATGTTTTACGTTTGTTGGCAGAAATTTCACTGTACATATCAGGTAGCTATTCTTGCCGAATACTCGGCAATTGGAGGGTTAGAATTTAACGTTAACAGGCTCTTGAGCTTGCGTCATTTGAGCTTCGTCGAGTTCAAAGAATACTTTGTCCGTCTTGAAGCCCAGCATGTTCGCAAAGACATTAGTTGGGAAAACGGTGCGCTTGGTATTGAAATCACGCACGACACCATTGTAGAAACGGCGAGAAGCCTGGATCTTGTCTTCTGTATCAACAAGCTCATCTTGGAGAGCTTTAAAGTTTTCGTTGGCCTTTAGCTCTGGGTACGCTTCAGCAACAGCGAATAAGCTCTTCAGGGTTTGTTCAAACTGGTTCTCTGCGTGAGCAGTTTCCTCGACGCCCTGGGCGTTTAACGCCTGGGAGCGAGCCTTGGTTACATCCTCAAAGACAGTTTTTTCGTGAGTGGCGTAGCCCTTCACTGTTTCAACTAAGTTAGGGATGAGGTCGAGACGACGCTTAAGCTGAACTGTAATATCACTCCATGCTTCTTGCGCACGAACATTTAAGCGAACGAGACCGTTGTACATTGCACCGAAGATAAGTACGAGCAATACAACAACAGCTGCAACAATAATCCAAACCATATGGCGAGAAGCTCCTTATTTATACTAATAGTATATACCAAACCTTAAGGTTTCCCATAGGTAGACGAGGTATTATACTAGTAATGATGCGTACACGTTTGAAACAGCGTAAGCGCCGCCGTCAAGGTCGCGTCTTAGCTTGGATACTGATTTTAATTACTCTTGCGGGCTCATACAACTACTTCCGGCCCCTGCCGGCATTGGGCGCTACCAAAGCAGAGCCGCTCTCGCAAATTTCCAATACAAATACCCTACCATGGCCTGCAGACGCGTCCGCAGCGGTAGGCGCAGCAGGTTACGGGGTTTTGGGGTCAAGCAGCAATAGTCAAACACCAATTCCGACAGCCAGCCTCGCCAAAGTCATCACCGCCCTTGCCGTTCTCAAGCAAAAACCACTGGAGCTCAATCAGCAAGGGCCCATCCTAACGCTCACCCAGGAAGATGTTAATTCCTATGATGCCTATTACTCGGTTGGCGGTTCAATTGCTAAGGTAGCTGTCGGCGAGAAGATTAGCGAATACCAGGCGCTCGAAACAATGTTACTACCGTCAGCAAATAATATGGCTGACACGCTCGCAAAATGGGCATTTGGTTCGCTCGCTAATTATTCAACCTACGCCAACCAGTACGTCAAACAGCTGCACATGGACCACACGACAGTAGGAACTGATGCGAGCGGCTTGTCACCGACGACTGTTAGCACGCCGAGTGATCTCATCAAATTAGGTGAAGTGGCGCTTGAGCACCCCGTTATTGCTCAGATCGTCGCCGAAACAAGCGCCACCGTCCCTGTTGCTGGCACAATACCCAATGTAAACCGGTTACTTGGCCAAGACGGGATTAACGGCATCAAGACGGGTAATTCCGACGAAGCCCGAGGCTGCTATCTCTTTTCTGCTATCTACCAAATGGGCAATGGCAAGCAGATAACCGTCATCGGTGCCATCATGGGAGCGCCAACATTGGCTCGGGCCAAGACGGAGGTCATTCCACTGCTCGATGCCGCCAAAGCTGAGTTCACCATCGATACCATCGTCCGTGCCGGTCAATCCTTTAGCGATGTTTACGTGCCATGGTCAAATTACACAGCGCATGCAGTTGCCCAGTACGACGGGTCGGCGATTACTTGGCAACACGCCGTGAGCCCTGTGAATGTCACGCTCGATAAGGTTCGTGGCCCACTCGCCAAGAATACTCAAATTGGCAAGATCGATGTCCAGGGTGGCAGCACCGGAACTGACATTCCCCTGCTCGTCGACCGAGACATACCAAAGCCAACATTTTGGTGGCGCTTGGTTCGCTGGTAAGCCATTAGGCTGCTTCACACTGATAACAACCGACACAAAAGCTTCGATCGCAAGAGCTATACGCTTGTTACTGTGACCTAGGTAACATGCTTCTTGGGACGATAAGGGGTACTATAGCCTTGTAGCCATAGGAGGACCACAATGAGCGAACGAAAGCGAGCAAAAGAATCGTGGGATAAAAAGATGCGTGAGCACAAAGGTTCTACGAGCGAAGCAGACTACCTATACGCAGCAGGAAAATACGACAAGCCTCTGCCAAGCGCCCTTGATGTCCGGCGCGAGGGCAAGCCATCTATTTTTAATGGTCGTAAGCACAAAAATACCACCGGCGCACTAGCTATCGTCGCCTTGATGAGCGGCTATAACGTCGAAAATAGTTTGAGCCAAGGCCCCGAAGAGACGCCTAGTGTCGGTGAGGTCGTGCAAACGGAGATTTCCTCCATTGGCAACATAGTACTCTCGGGCCAAGCTACAATACATACTGCTCAGACCAATTTCGAGGACATGGTGGCTAACCTGCTTGTTCCCGAGCAGACGATTGTGATTCAGCATGCACCTGAAATGTAATGCGGCTCGATTCTTTGTAAAGTGAAGATGTGGAGGGACTCGTTCTCTGTTAGAAGAAAACTGAGGGACTCGACGCTTTTTGCAGGAAATACGTTCCCCGAACATATTTCCTCATATTCATTCGAGTCCTATAACTCAAGAAAGAAAAAAGACTAGGTTTTCCTAGTCTTTTTTCTTTGGTGGGTGATGAGGGACTCGAACCCCCGACCCTCTCGGTGTAAACGAGATGCTCTAGCCAACTGAGCTAATCACCCATTCGATTACCAGAATATTGTACCGAATAAGGATGCTTTTTGCAACCCCTGTTACCAAAGACCTGGCATAACAGAAAAAGAGGGATCTATAAGATTATTGTGGATTTTTTTACAATGTGAAATATTTTCGCATCACCCGTACAGTAAGAAGCATGGAGGAATAATGAAAATCACAAGTCCGATCTTCAAGAACCAAAGTTCTATCCCCGATGAATATGCCTTTATGGGCAAAAATAAGAACCCGCCCCTTGTTATTAGTGGCGTACCACCTCAGACAGAAAGTCTTGCACTAATTATGCACGATCCGGATGCATATGGAGGGCGCGATTTTCTTCACTGGATGGTTTGGAATATACCTAAAGATACTACGCATATTGACGCTGTTCCGAAGGGAGCAATAGTGGGCGTCAATGATAAAGGTATGGTGGGGTATATGCGCCCCATGCCGCTTAAGAATAGTGGCACTCATCGCTATATATTTGAGCTGTACGCACTTGATGCGGTCCTGGATCTACCTCATGACGCGGATAGATTCTTAGTAGAAAGTACGATCAACGAGCGCCTTATCGGTAAAGCTGAACTCATCGGATTATACGCAAGATGAGTGACGAAAGCTTCTGGTAATACGAGAGGACTTGTTCTCTCGGGGCAGTAGAAGCCTGTCGGACTTGATTCTGTTGGAAGAAAAACCTGTCGCTGGCAGGTTTTTCAGATATTCATTCAAGCCCTCTCCGATCGACCAAGCCAAAGAAAAAGAACCAGGCAAATGCTGGTTCTTTTTCTTTGGTGCGGACGAGAGGACTTGAACCTCCACGAGCTTGCGCCCACTACCACCTCAAGGTAGCGCGTCTACCAATTCCGCCACGTCCGCGTAGCAAATAGTACTGCTCTACTATACCCATTTAACAGGGAAAATGCAAGAGTTTTCTACGAACGAGGCAAGTGATCAGAAAGGTGTTCAATCGTGTAGCTGCTGCGCATAAGTCGCTTTACGTCATCGAGTACAACGTCAACCTTCACCCCAGGGTTCAGGATATTGTACGGATCAAAAATCTGCTTGAGCTTCTGAAAGAGGCCGTACACCTCGTCGCCGTACTGCTTACGAACATATGGCGCACGCAAGCGGCCATCACCGTGTTCGCCGCTTGTGCTACCGCCCATTTCGAGTACCATTGCGTTGTAGTCATCAAGGAGTCTAAAAGCTGTCTGGCGATCGCCTACTTGACTCAGGTCGAGGAATGGCTGTACATGTAGGTTGGCGTCACCGGCATGGCCCCACACAGCGACCTGGATGTGGTTGCGCGTAAAGAGTTTGTAGATGCCCTCCAGATATTCACCAAGGCGTTCAGGGGGCACGACACCATCATCGATAAGAGGCAAGGCCTTTACACGCCCCTCTGAATGGCCAGTAACAATTGCAGAGCTATAGCGAAGCGCCCACCATTTTTCCTGTGCGATAGGATTTGTCTCAAGAACAATATTATTACCGTAACGTTCCAGAGCTTTTTGAGCTTTCTTGAGGATTTTCTTCTGAACGCGTTCAGGGTTATCGAATTCGACAAAAAGCATTGTGCTCGGAAATGGCTTTTCAAGGTCACGTATCTGGTTAGGGCTAATTTTGTCGACAAGATTAAGTAGGTTGGCGTCAATCATTTCGATACTACTTGGCATTTCAGGCAAATTACGGAGCTCAAGAACTGCCGTCTGGAGCATCTCAGCCGTATCAAATTGTGCAACAAATAATGCTGGGCGCGGATTGTGCAATTCTGTGTCGAGTAGAATCTCCGAAACAATACCGAGCGTGCCCTGGGACCCAACCAAAAGCGGCGTTAGGTCAAATGAGCCATCACGCAATTTAACCTGGTTGAGCGCATACCCAGAGGTATTTTTAGTAACATCTGCATCCATTTTTTCGATACTATCTTGATGGTCCTCGATAAGTGCGTCGAGTGCGCGATAGATTTCACCCTCAAATGACGTCAGACCCAACTTCTTGGCCAGATCACGTTTGGACAATCGCCCCGTTTCAATAACTTCACCGTTGGCAAGCACTACGCGCAAACCACGAGTATAGTCACGTGTTGAGCCATATTTAACTGACTTCTCGCCGCTCGCGTTATTGGCGACAGCACCACCGACTGTTGAATATTCGAGGCTCGCTGGATATGGTGGCAAAAAACGACCATGTGTCTTGAGCGACTGCTGCAATTTGCCGTAGTTTACACCCGGCTCAACAGCCACCACGCCACTTTTGTCGTCCATTTCGAGCACACGGTTCATGTGTGCCGGGAAAGCCATAATAATACCCGCACCCAGAGCGGCACCAGCAAGATCGGTGCCGGAACCACGGGCAGTAATAGGGATAACGCGGCCGCGCTCTGCAAGCTGCCACGCAAAACGAGCAGTCTTGCGGATATCTGCTTCATTTCGTGGATAGACCACCATCGCTGGCGCTACCGTCAGAACACTTGCGTCAGTTGCAAAATATCTCCGCGCATCCTGTGAGGTCATTACCTCACCCAATAAATGCTCTTGCAGATAGTGTGCTACTTTACTCATGATTAAGTCGTTACCCCTGTTTTTGAATCACTAACATCAATCATAGCACATATTACTTCGTGACGCCTGAGAGTTCAGGGCCAACAGATAAATGGCTTGCCATAAACAGCTAATGAGGGTACAATTACCTCTGTTAGATTTCGCGCGGACGTGGCGGAATTGGTAGACGCGCTAGTTTCAGGTACTAGTGGGCGCAAGCTCGTGGAGGTTCAAGTCCTCTCGTCCGCACCAAAGAAAAAG
>CAZCCP010000009.1:0-50632 GCA_964497565.1 uncultured Candidatus Saccharibacteria bacterium | reverse complement strand
TGATGACGTCGAGGACCTCGAAGCAGAGGCCTCCAGCTGGCCCGGGACGGAGGGCGAAGACGAGGACGCCGTCCCCGAGATCGACACCATCACCCCGGAAGGGTCCAGCTGGCCTCTCGACGATGACGAGGGCGATGAGGACGCTGTCACCGGCGGTCATCAGGTCACGCTGACAAGCGTCAGCTAGTCACCCAAACCCTCGGGCAGCGCTCCTGCACCAAGCAACTCTTGCATCGCCGTGATGGGCGAATCCAACAACCACTTGGAACCTCGCCCATCACTCAGCACACCTAGTAAAAGTAAACATCGGCCCGTACGACCGATGTTTTTGTTTGTGAAGCCGCGGGCGGCTTTATTCAGGGTTGTCGGTTAGGTTAGCGAATTTTGCGGCCATCGTGGGGTTACCTCGAGTAAGACGTTTGATAGTTAAGTCTTCTGCCTTGTTGTTGGCAAGGCGTAAGTTGTTCTCAGATGAAAGTAGTGCATCTTTAGTCTTCTGGAGGTGGTCAATCGTCTTGTCGATCTCATCAATAGCGGTCTTAAATTTGCGGCTAGCAAGATCGTAGTTGCGCGCAAAGCCTTCTTTGAAGGTGTTCATATTGTCTTCGAAGTTGGTAATGTCAACGTTCTGCGCTTTGACTAAAGCGAGCTCAGACTTATATTTGAGTGAATTAAGAGCAGCGTTACGCAGCAGCGTAATCATAGGGATGAAGAACTGCGGGCGAATAACATACATCTTCGGGTATTTGTGAGCAACGTCCACGATCCCCGAGTTATAGAGCTCGTTATCTGCCTCAAGCAGGGTGACCAGGATGGCGTACTCACACTTTTTCTCGGCACGGTCCTTGTCGAGTTCACGTAGGAAGTCTTCATTCTTGTGCTTGGTTGCGGTTTCGTCGCCTTCGTTTTTCATCTCGAACATGATGGAAATGATTTCGTTGCCGGCCTCGTCTGTTTCGCGGTAGATGTAGTCGCCCTTGCTACCAGACTTTGCGTCGTTATCTTTTTCAAAATACGCATTGGGGAAGGCAGTAGCGCGAAGCTTATTGAACTCCGTCTCGCAGTGTTGCTCGAGCGTTTCACCGACCATTTTGGTAGAAAGTTTGGCCTTCATGTCTTTGTAGTAGGCGATCATCTCGTCTTTGGACTTGAGCTCGGTCTCGTATTTGTCTTTGAGCGACGACTCCAACAATTGCTTCTCGGTGTCCTTGCTCTTGAGTTCGCTCGCGAGTCCGTCACGCTGCTTTTCAACGACGTTTACAGCCTCTGTGACGGCGAGCCTCTTTTCGGTCTCGACAGATTGAAGTTTGGCTTTTAGCTCTGAAAGCTCGGTGTCTTTTTTGAGCTCTAGCTGAGCGAGCGCAAGCTCTTTTTCAGCCTTAACCTCAGCGATTTTGGCTTCTTTTTCTGCAACCGCAGCTTGGAGCTCGTTTTTTACCGTAGCTTCGGCGAGTTTTACGGCGCTTTCTTTATCCCTCTCCAGTAGTTGGACACGCTCCAGCAGTTCTTGTTCGAACTCGTGGTCGCGTACTTGCTTGAGAATGTCAGCAAAGCCGGCTTCGTCAACTTTAAAGGCTTTTTTGCAATGCGGGCAGATAACTTCGTTCATATACCTCCTAGTATAGACGATAGCAGCCTAAAAGGTCACTACGATCCAATTTACCGATTAGCCATAGAATGGCCGCATTTTGATGCTAGAATAGACGAATGATTCAGGGATTTGGTAAATACAAGCTCGTCTACGGCCATTTGTGGCGCACATACGGACGGTTCTGGACTGTGCGTATTTCTTTTCTATTACAAATTGCTGCTCGCATCTGTAAGCTAATCGTTTTACCTGTAGCTATTAGCCTCATCATTGCCAATCTCTCGAGACATGATTTTGACGGCGCACAAAGAGCAGTATTCTTTTATGCTAGTTTTTCCCTGTTGCTTGGCATACTCACACCTCTGATAAAGTACGTTGGCATGCATGGCGAGAATAAAGCTTACGAGCAGATCACCGGGGACTACTTTGCACGCCTGGTATCTGCCGACTTGGACTATTTTCACTCTAACTTAGCTGGCTACCTCACGACAGCCACAAGGCAATACGTCGATAGCTGCATGCAACTGGCCAGGTCACTACGGGACCGCTATTCCAACACTGTTCTCAGTATTGTATTTCCATTGTGCGTCATCATGTATTTGGACGTATGGCTTGGCCTCGTAGCGTTAGCCCTGAGTGTTACACAAGCATGTTACTTGCTCTGGGCTTCGCACGCCATTGCTGAGCCTCGCGCGCGATCACGCGAGGTATACAAACGTAATTCTGGACGCATGGCCGACATTGTCTCCAATATCTTAGCGGTAAAGGCTACTGCACAGGAAGAGGCCCGCGTTCAACAAGTGCGAGATGGCGCCAAAGCAGAAGCCAGGATTTTCTACGAACGCCACAAGGCACAGGCAAAACTTGTGTCACTTCGAGAGGCGATAACAGTCACGTTCTTTTTGGTCCTGCTCTGGCTCACCGTCCATCGTATGAGCGGTGGCTTTATCAGTATTACAAGCGCCGTGCTAGTAATTACCTATACTGCAACGATTCTCACTGGCATTTACGCTCTGTCGGACGATTTGGACGAGCACGATGACCTCGTCGACAAGATTGTGCCGGCGTTCGAAATACTTACCAGGCAAAACATCGTCAGCGACCCAGCAAAGCCAAAGGCACTCAAAAACGTACGTGGTGAGGTTGGCTTTGAGAGGATTTCATTTGCCTACCAAGAGCAGAACGATGCACGACCCGTGTTTACTGATTTCTCGCTCATGATACCTGCCGGCCAAAAAGTAGGTGTCGTTGGGCTCAGCGGTGCCGGAAAGAGCACACTGGCCAAGCTATTATTGCGATTCAACGATGTAGGCGGTGGTCGAGTCTTGCTTGATGGCATCGATATACGTGAGGTCAAACAGACAGATGTCCGCAAACAGATAGCCTACGTACCGCAAGAACCGCTCCTGTTCCACGCGAGCGTCCGCGACAATGTACTCCTGTCTCGGCCAAACGCCACAGACAAAGAGCTGCGTGATGCATTACGTGCGACACATGCCCTGAAGTTTGTTGAACAACTTCCCGAAGGTCTTGATAGTATTGTCGGTGAGCGTGGCGTCAAGCTCAGCGGCGGACAGAAGCAGCGAATCGCTATCGCCCGGGCAGTCCTGCAGCAATCTCCAATCATGGTTTTGGACGAAGCCACCAGTGCGTTGGACAGTGAGAGCGAGCAGATCATCAAAGACTCATTCTCAAAAGTGCTCAAGGGCAAAACGGCAATCGTAATAGCTCACCGTTTGAGCACGCTGTCTGAAATGGATCGCATTGTCGTGATCGAGAAGGGTACATGTGTCGAAGACGGCACGCACAACGAGCTACTGGCCAAAGACGGCCTCTATGCACGCCTCTGGAAGCGACAGCTAAAGCATGCCGACGAGCCAAGCACGTAAAGCTTGCGAGGACATACCAGTCCAGCTTTTACGAGCTAGCTTTTACGGCACCTAATTGCAGCATAAATGCCAAATCATTGCCATTGTGCCAACATTCAACAACTTTACCGTCCTTTACGCGAAGCATATCGATACCCGCTAGGGATATCTGCGTACCTGCATCTGCAGTAGCGCCAGGTATACCACCAGCATAGATGCCTTCGGCAAGGTTGCGACCTATAATCCATTCGTCGGCAACGAGTGGGCCAATGTGCGTTTCAAAAGTAAGATCAGAGAACGCGGCACGGCTGCCTTCCACCACTGCCTGCATTTCCTGAGGCCCACGTACGTCAGCCTGTCCGTGTTCACGATGAAAAACGAAATCTTGCGCAATAATTGTAGGAATAATTGCCGTGTTTCCATTCCACGCGTCCACCCATTGTTGATAGAGTGTTGTAGCAAGCTGTGTGTCCATATTATTTCCTTTACGCTTTAGCTGGAATAATGTTGAAGTTGTGGTTAAAGATGTTTTCGGGGTCATAGCGCTGCTTGATTTTTGCCAAACGCTGATAGGTAGCAGGAGGGTATATGTCAGCTACGTCGTCTTTGCTATTGGTAGAAATGAAGTTGCTATATGCCCCTGAGCTGTATGCCGCAAGTTTTTGCCAGTTTTGCAGACTTTGAGCAGCCTGTTCATTGCTGGCGCCAAGCGGCATCGCAAAACCCGCAAATAGGAACGCTTCGTTATTGCGGTGTGCCATTGCTGTTGCATGGACGTCAATTTTGTCTGCAGCTCCGTTCATCATCCTGAGCTGAACAATTGGACCCGCTGGCTTGCAGCATATTTCGCTAAGCACAGCTATCACTTCATCATCTAGGACTTTCATAAACATATCTTTCGCGATAACTTGCATACCACCTACTTGTGGGTGAGCATCAATGAGCATCTCGGCGTATGGCTTCACGACGGTAAGGTCGCTTTTAGGTTCTCCTAGCTTTCGCAAAGGATCGATAGCAATATTAGCGGCCGCTTGGTCATCGCTGGCATAGCAGCTAGTAATGATTATTGCAGGAGGATTGGGTCCAAAACCAGGCAGCAAAGTCATGAAACTGGTTAGATCTTCGGGCGCAGAACGCATGTGGTTACGCCAACCGCTAGCTATCTCTGTCAGGTTTGCAGCATCGTACGTAATAACACTTGAGGTTATATTTCCTTGGGGATGAGCCCGAAACTCGAAATTGGTTACTACACCAAAGTTTCCGCCGCCGCCACGCAAGCTCCAGAAAAGATCACTATTTTCAGTTTCGCTAGCCCGAACCACTGAGCCGTCTGCAAGCACAACCTCAGCAGCGACGAGACTATCGATCGCATAGCCGTACTTGCGCACCATCCAGCCAATGCCACCGCCCAAAGTAAGACCACCTACACCGACTGATTTTGTATCACCTGATGAGATTGCTAAGTGATACGTATCGAGCTTCGTAGCTACGTCACCCCACAGAGCACCGGCGCCAAGCCTGACAAGACCAGTCTTTGCATCGAGTACTTCAACTGCATTGAAGTGAGCCAGATCGAGCACAAGGCCACCGTTGTTTGTACTAAAACCTGCAGCGCTATGCTTGCCGCTGCGTATAGATAGTTGCAGCGGAGTGGCAGACGCAAAGTGGATTGCTGCAGCAACGTCTTTGGCTGTGAGCGGTCGAGCGATAGCAGCCGGCTTCGCATCGGTAGCGACGAACGTCCCTCTCAGTGCCTCGTATTCAGTATCCATGGGCAGGACAATGTCACCGCCGAAACCTTCTTTAAATGTTTTGAAGGTAGCTGTTTCTGTTAGATTAGTGATCATTTTCCTCCTTATTTTTTCGGTCAACATCATTGGAATCAAGTAGCATAGACAGACTATCAACTAACTGCGCGAGGTTCTTAGCATCAATTGATTCAAAAAATTTCTGGTGCATGACAGCAATGCGGCGTAGGGCTTCGCGTGCTATAATTCGGCCTTCGTCGGTAAGTGACAATTCAAAAATTCGTTTGTCAGCCTGGTCGACCTTTCGCGTGATAAAACCCTTCTCGATAAGTGTGCGGAGAATAGTAGACGCCGTCATTCTGTCTATACCGCACAAGTCGGCGAGCCCGCCTTGTGTTACTTTTTTGTGCTCCAACTCAAGACGCAGTATGTTAGATAGCACTATTGCGTTGGTGCTAGAAAGCCCCAGGTCGGTAAGCGTACTGTGCATAGCATTTTGCCATAGCTTTGATGCACGCCACAGCAATGCGCCTGGAAGCTTTAATGTGTCTTCAATTGTCGGTATAGAATGTTCCATATCCGTAAGTATACTTATGATTATAGAAAAGGCAAGCCTTTAACGATCTTGCACTTAGCCAGACTCTATCGAACCAGCACAGGGTATGTTAGATCTGCACCGGTAACCTCATAGGAGTACTCAATCTCTGCAGCTACAGGAGAACGCCACTCATCGGCCTCTTCTAGAAATTGCTCAAAAGGAGGGGCTTGGAAGTGAAGTACGTGCACCCACGAAGTAAAATCGTTACTTCGTACATCATCGAAAAGTTCAGCGGTCATAACCAGATTACCGATTTCGCTGATTCCGTGACCGCGCCTATCCGCTGGCACTTGCTGGTGGTTTGCAGGATGGCATAGCGCACGGTGCAGTGCACTTACGGGCAGGAAGCGCGTAGCGCAAACAACCGGAAATTCGCTGTGCGGCTTATATATCCCCAAGTTTGGATTAAAATTTCGAGGAATGGCGGGTCGTATTGCTTTGATCCGCCTCCCGTCAGGCATCTCGACCTCGTCCAGTTCATTAAGCGAGAGTGGGGAACCGTAAAACAAGTATTTTCCGGTATCACTCAAAGATTGTAACGTTTCTAACGCTGATGACATGGATATGATTCTATGAGGGGATTACGTGAGATGTCAAGCTGTTTTGCTTTTGCGGCTTGGGCCTTGATTGGTTTGCTGTGTAACACTCGTAGCAGCTGCATTGCCCTGCACGATGGCAATACTCAAAAGCACAAAGGCAGTGACGGCTAGCCCAGTTCGGATCCGGTGATTACGGTGCCATAAGTCTCGTGTTTTTTGCCAATCACTCGGCGGTGATTGTACAGACCAGGTATCAATTTTGTTGTTGATCGGCACTATCTTAGCTCCAGTGAATCCCAATGCTCCCATCATTAGTAGGAGGCTGCCGCTCACCAGAAGCATTTGAGTAGTATTGCCCCGGCTCAAATACAACAACGTACTGAGTGCTATAACACTCAAAATCACTACTACCGGAAAATACCGTTTGCCATACGATGTATTAGCTTGCTCTACAGCTGTGTATTCACTTGCCGTGAGCTTCTTTTGGGCGGACACAACAAGAACACTGCCCATCATCCAACCGCCGGCAACGAGCGCCACCAGCAGTAGACTTACTACTTTAATTATCCCCATACTTCCTCCTTTTATTACCTTATGTCTGGAGTAAACCAGTCAAGCGATCTGCCTGCGGCAAAACGCCCTCGACAGCTTCTTCCACGACCGAAAATAGCTCACTTTCAGGATGCGCGATCCAATAATGGAATGCCGCAACCCAGCTAGCAACAACCGACCAGGCAAGCGCCTCGATACTCAGGGCACTTGTAGCAGCGCCTACTCGTGCCGTAATGAGTTGTGCGACTTCATGTGCAGTCGCATTGAGGTACGCAAAACCAGTGGCCTGTAGCTCTGGAACTTTCATAAGTATGGTGTAATGCTCTCGCATCTCGGCAATATCTTGAGATGACAGTAAGTCAGGCAGGGCAGCGGTAGCAGCTGAAATAGCCTGGGATAGCGATATGTCGTTTGGCTGTGACTCAAAAGCATCGATGAACAGTGCATCAAATCGCAAATCACCCGCAATAGCTTGTTTGCTAGGGAAGTGGCGGAAAAATGTACTATACGAAATGTCTGCTGCCGCCGCTATCTGTTCTACTGAGGTTTTGGCATAACCCTGGCGGGCAAATAGCCGAAAGGCTTGGCGACGAACTTCCGCCTGTAGACGTAGCTTACGGCGGTCGCGTGGCTTTGTATGGTCTGAATTTGATTGAGTAGTATTTGACATACAATTACCTATAGCAGCTTGATTAGTATCAGCACGGCGATCAAAAAGGTAACAATGCCGCTGGCTTCAAAGATAAAGTCATTAGGCAAAACGTATTCATCTGGCGGGAAAAGTTTCTGAAGCTTTGCGGGTTTTAGGCGTAGTAGCCACAATGTTACTTTGAGTAAGTGGTTGTATCCGCCCTCAAAGAGCCCCAACCCACCGACCCACCATACTAGGATGAACCCCTTGTACCATCCCACTAGCCAATCGGCATGAAGACTTGCCTTCTGCAGCAACAGCGTGACCAGGTAGGTGGCTACGATAAGCCCGGCAATTTTCAATCGGTTTACTTTGGGAGTGTAGTATTTGATGCCTCCGTAAACATGATGGACAAACGTAGTAGCTGCCAAGATAGTTGTTAACGTGAGTAGTGTGTATCCTGTTATTTGTGTCATATTTGATACTCTATATCAAAACGATACTTTGTTTCAATATTGTTTTTATCAGGAAATATTGTAGACATGAATCGATGACGGCCATGCCAAGTGAGTCATAGGCAGCGACAGCTAAGCACGCCGACAGGCCAAGCACGTAAAGCTTGCGAGCTAAGCCTAGGTATGCAAAACTAATCGCATAGTATAGCTATCGCAAGGGAGGGAATATGGGCGAAAGTATTGTAATCTTAGACCGAATTGGTTCATCACCACGGTTACGCGGAAGCGCAAGTGGGCAAACGTGTCCGGACTTTCTGGCACTTGCGGGTAATGCAACAGGTGTGATTGGCGAGCTACCTGAGGTTGTTCTGCCCGAAGACATGCCTAACGTATCTGAACAGATCGTAGATCAGGATCAGCTTGTTGTGCCAGCAGCTCTCGTATATGACGCGTTTGCTGCCTATTTTCGATCTTAGTTGCCTGGAAATACTTCGATGTCCCAGCGCAATGGAGGCATCGGGTCTGACAGGATAAAGAGCGGTTCTTGTAGCGCCCCACCGGGAAGCAATAGGACACCAGTTTGCATGGATACAGCTGCTATTGAGCGCATAAGATCGCCTCGACGGTCAACAATGCCAATGTCTTCATACGGAGCAAGGCCACCGCTGCCATCGATTCGCTGCACTTGGCTCGTGACGTCGTCACGCTCGTCAGGGCTCAGATCTTGGAGCTCAACCTTAACCGCAAATAAAGTGTCTTGACCCTGAGAATGGGGCTCAATCACTGAAGTCCACGAGCTAGGACAGCCACAGTTTATGTGCGACGGCTTATCTCCCATTCTGCGTTTAAAACACGGCTTCTGAAGTGCATTAGGTGGAGTAGCATAGACGCCATTCCATAATTCTGATTGTTTCATGGTGCCAGTATACAAAATGCTTCACCTGGTAAACAAGAAGTCTGGGCCCTTCAATAGGCCCCTAATAAATGGCTAGCGGCGATACGGCTACTGGGCTAAGCCAGGCATGCGTTCGTAGCCTACTGTCGATAAGCTCTGCTGTATTTCGGATAATCCTGCGGCAAAACTCTGCGGTGTCTCAGAAAGATTATTGAGTCGGTTGTACAATCCGGGTCGTACTTCATCTACAGCACGAGCTACGCCACGCAGTCCCAGTACAGAGGATCGCGCCAGAATAAGATCTGACACTAATTCGGGTGAATCGCGAGCGATCAGCTCCAGGCCATAAGAGGCCAATGAGCCCGTCCCCATAGTGCCCCCGCCGCTTTCTCGTGGCCAAATATAAGCAGGCGGCACAGGAGGTAAGTCATCGATCGATCGATGATAATCGGTCGCCCACTCACCGTAGGGCATGTGTAGCTGTTCACGGACATATTTAGTAGCCATGAGCTGTGCGAAACCTTCCTCAAAAAAAGTGCCTGTAGATTTAGCGGTTAGGTTATGGCCCACACGCGACACGCTATAGCCTATAGAGCCGTTTGAATCCGTATACTGAATATCATTTCTGTAGAGACTCGTACTATGAGCTTTTTCGTGCGCCATTATAGCTTGACCATAGGCCGAACTATGGCCATCATCGGGCCAGTTTACACCCACGATAATATCTGGCTGTGGTAGATACATAGCAGCGACAGTGCCCTTATCTTGCGCCGTACCCAGGGTCCCTAGGCTCGTCGTGTCGCAGCCGAGAGCGTTAAACATAGTGCGAAATTCCGGAATCTCACTAGGCTCTAGAATAACTTCCGGGGCGGTGCGTAATCCGTAGCCCTCAAAGTATGCATCAATTTGTTCTACGCCCGCATTTTCAGATCTTGAGGCAGCGAACTCAAGAGCGCTTGATCGTAAATTTGTCACATGATTAATAATAGCTTCAACTACGTCCGGGTCTCCGCTTGACGAATATCCGTTGCTGCCATCTTCATCATTTACTCTGTATACGTTAAATGTTTCAATGCTCATTTTAACATATTATAACATAATACTTGGTTAAATGCTACGCCTCGGTAAGTCGGAGTCTATCGAATCGAGACAGGATAGGTTAAATCGGCACCAGTGACTGCAAAGGAACATTCAATTTCTGCAGCAATAGGAGAGCGCCACTCATCGACTTCGTCCAATTGGTCAAACGAGAGTGGGGAGCCGTAGAAGAGGTATTCGCCAGTGGAACTTAGGTCTTGGAGGGTTTCTAGAGCTGTAGACATGGGCAAAATTCTAGCACGTATCGTCTCGAGAGCCAAGCATTTGCCAAAGACTAATAACTTGTTGCTTTTAGGAGCGAGTCGGCGATCGCCTTGGAATCGATGCCGCTTATTTTCCATGCTTGTTCACAGCCAGGAGTGCTTGGTGCATAGTAGACGTTCATGGTCCTACCGTCGTCTAGTTTGACGCTACCATCCGACTTCCACTTAGGGTTCGTAGGGTATGACTTTGTTACAAAATCAGCGTAGACAACTTCCGAGCAGTCAAACTGCCTCGTAGTACTAAAGCTGTTTGTTGAAAGGTGGTGAGTGCTAATACTAAGCTCTGCAGGGAAGACCTTTTTGATACCTTCGACGCTATGAGCTTCTTGGTAGTCGTACACGAGCTTCTGGTTGAGCGTCGATGCCTCTAGCTTGAGCCTTCCAAGCGGCATATAAACTGCGTTTTCACTTGGTATGATCGTTACCGCGGTATAGTCGCCGCCACTAGTAGCAACTTGAGTGTCAGTAACGGTTTGTACATATTGGTTCAGTGATTTGATTTGCAGGCGTTGGTGATGCCAAATCATAGCCATCGCGCCATAACCAATAACGACAAGAGCAACGAGCACTCCATACATGAGCTGCTTATTAGAAACTTTAGTGAGTTTGTTCATACTAACTTCCCCTATATTATTACTATTTTCTTCAACAACATTGATCGGCAACTCGCAGGCAACTCGTACCCAGACAATGAAACGATTTAGTCGATCGGGCTGTTCCGCGAGGATATCTTCAAGCGTCTGTGCCATTTGCTCCCCATAGGCTTCTCTGTGCGCTTTGGGGTATAGATGGAGCGCTGCTCGATACACTCTGAGTGATTTACGCTGTTTGTCCATATCCGTAATGATCGTGTAATAGCTTGCGGTTTTTGGCGAGCAGAACAGCATTCTCGTAATATTCTAGCTCAGATGCGAGCACTTCTTTGCCGGCATCTGAGAGTTTGTAGTAGCGTCGTCGAACGTCATCTTTGTGCTCGACTTCTACGATAAGGCCGCGTGACCGTAGCTGTTTGATGCTCGTGTAGAGCGCTCCCGGTCCAAGTGTAATTTTGTTATTACTATCTTCTTGAACTTGCTTGATGATTTCGTAGCCGTGGCGCTCCCTCAGGCTCAGCGCGAGCAATATGCTAAACGCTACCTGGGGTAATTGGCTGTATTCTTTACTCATACAAGCAGAATATATCGTAGAACGATATATGTCAATGTTAGATATAGTATGGCTTATGGAGAAATAGTGTGTGACTTGCGGTACCAATTGGAGGGTTGCATATTAGTGTTAACCTTGTTAATATTAACTAAGTTATGAATATAGCCTCTACTAGCGCTCTCTTGCATGAAGCCAATCAAATTATGGATAGCATTGCCGAGCATAAACTGCAAAGCACTCTTGGTATTTCGTATAGCCGTTTCGTGTTTTTGTATGTCATCAATCAGCATAGCCAAGCAACACAGCACACAATTGCGCAAACCTTACGAATATCTGATCCGGCAGTTAGTAAATTGTGTGAGATTGCTGCGCGAGACGCTGTAATAAGCATTGCAGCCAATCCGTTGCACAAGCGGCAGCGATTAGTAAGTTTGACCGAGAACGGCAAGGCTCTGCTGCAACAAGGCATGCAATTACTTGATGCATGCTTTAGCGATACATGCACTCGTGCAGACATTAACGAAGCAGAGTACCGAGATCAGACAGCGCGGCTACTACAAAGTTTGCAAAGCGAATATATAACAATAAAGGGGATGTAACGATGACCAACAATACTTATAAACTACTACTATTAGCAGGGCTTTTACTCGTGGCCAGCGTACTTGGCATCTTGGCGCTGTATTCTCATACATTAATGCCAGGGTTAAAGCATACTGACAACGTGACCTTCGTAAAGTCATTTCAGGCCATTGACCGCCAGATCATCAATCCGATCTTCATGCTGCAATTTTTTGCACCGCTCTTTATACTAGGTGCTGCTGCATACTATGCCCGCAAACATCAGCTTGTTGAGGTAAAATACCTATATATAGCAGTGGCATGTTATTTTGTGGCAGTACTCGTGACAATGGCCGTCAACGTTCCCTTAAATGACGGTATCAAGAAGCTCACTAATCTACAAAGTGCTGACTCATTCTCTAATGCTCGCGTACAATTTAACGAATCAAAGTGGCTCTTGTTTAACCACATTCGAACGTTCTTTACACTCCTCGCCGCCCTTAGCACAGCAGCAGCCGTTTGGGTCTCAAAGCTCATCTAGATATGTAGGCCTCATAACAGACTAGCGAGGTCAAAGGCTGTGATGCCTGATGCTAGTTGGTAGTCGCGCAATGCGGCACGCTCTGAACTACCCTCGAGCAGTGGTTGCGTCGCCGCTCTAAACCAGAGGCCAGCTAACCAATGGAGAGCTTCTTTGTCTAGCCTGTGGGTGTAGCTGGTGATATCGAAGCCTGTTTTGTGCACGTGGACAAGAAGTGCGCCGATATCGATACGCCTATCGCCGAGCTGCGTCCAGTTCCAATCGATAAGCTTTACTGCCTGCTGTTCCTTATTCCAGGCACAGTTGTCAGCACGCACGTCATTGTGCACCAGAGCCGTGCGCTCAAGCACAAGCCCTGAGCTCCGTTGGGCATCTTCGCCAAAATTGATGCTCGTTGCGAGGTCCTGGCGGCCTGCGGCAGTGAGTTTCGTACGCAATATGCTCTGAATTTCGGTGTTTTCGGCTAGAGGACGCCAGCCACCTGCGGTTTCGCTGACGAAAGACTTTTCGAAGAGCGCCTGGTCTTGACTGTCGGGTACGATTGCCGCTAAAGCATCCATGGCTGCGAGCGTCTCATCGAGCCGCTCTGTAGTCCAGGTGTCAGACCAGTCCCACGTGCCTTGCAGCGATTCTAGGGCAAATGCCGTCTCGTCGTCGTTTACGGCTACAAGCGCTGGGATAGAAGGGTAGGCGTGCTTCTGCAAAAAGCGATACACGAGTATTTCTTTGTGCGCCCATTCCTTGGTCAGGTCGTCGTGACCAATCTTGACGAAGAGCTTCTGACCGTCGGGCAGGGTGTTAATGCCTCTGATGGCGGTCGTGTAGCCGCCTGAGGTTGGAGCGAGCGTGTCTAAAGATGCTTCGATAGCGTCCCATGGAATAAGTGTGGTGGTGTTCATATGGGTATGATAGCAGATTGTGGAACATTCGTATTTATTGTATGAAAGTGTTATAATATTTTTATTATGGCCTATCAAGAGTCAGCCGATTTCGCGTCAAACAGGCAATACTACGACAGCTACGATTCCGAAGCACGAATCTTTCTTGAAGATCCCTCGGATCGCAATGAGCTCGCAAGTGGTCTTGATGCATATTTGAAGTCAGAGCGCGAAAGCGTCTTAGGGCAAGCAGACACCACTACTTTCATTGATGTAGAGCAGCCTCGCAAATTCGTGCAGGCTTTCGGGTTACCTCTAGCGCCAGTAGAAGCTATCAAAACGGTTACCGAAGATCACTATAAAGAAACAGGCAACACGCTCGCGTATTATGACCGGCTAACAGATACGCTTAAACTCGGGCCAGAAGCTGTAGCCAGGGATGATGTTGTAGTACATGAATACGCTCACGGTACCGGATTGCGAGTGTATACGGTTAAAGTGATGGGCGCTGCGATCTGTGGAATAACTTCAGTGCGGTCCGGTTTCACGCAAGAGAATCGTTCCTTCCTAGAGGAAGGTTTCGGTGATCTGATGCGAGGCATGTATAACGCTGCTACAGATGGAGGAGCCGAATCTGGCGTAGATCAACTGCCTGCCCGTTATATCCGGACAGTAGATGGCGAACAACGCTTTGGGCACTGGGCATATGCTGGCGTTACGCTTGAATTACTAGCCGAAAAGAACCCTGAAATTCTCGAAACTCTTATAGAAGCTCGTCTTTCTATCTCAGGCCTCCGTGCATTTGCCCAGCAGGTGAACCATTTGAGCCCAGGACTTTACAAAGATCTTAGAGACGCGCCATTTGGCACCTTTGACACAGTCCTCGACACAACAGCAGAGCGACTGTTTGGCAAAAAAGCGAACAGCGTTATTCGAGGTATACAACAGGCTAGTAACGCGACTCGTTATGCCGAAGATACGCTTAGGCAGGCTGGCGTGGAGTTGCACAAGTCCAGCAACACTACTAATAGCTAGCAAATAGAAAGCGCGTTAGTTATGCTCTTCAAAATAATACTTTAGAGCTGGCAGTTCCAAGCCAAAGAATTTTTCTGGAGATGCTTTAACAAGCAAAGCTACATCGGAAGCCTTCATCCACTTTGCATCCTTTGCTTCGCTGAGCTGTGCCTGTGGTTCTTGGCCAGGCTCAACTTCACATATGAAGATAAAACCAACCCAGGGCTTAGCACCTTCCAACTGCTGCGTGCAACAATACGGCCGGAAACCGAGAGTCCTACCAAGTGGCGTTACGACCTCATTGCGCTCATCACCCTTGAAACGCTTGAGCGTCAAACCACTTTCTTCCTTAATCTCTCGAGCTACGGTAGTATGAACATCTTCGAAAGGCTTATCAAGTACGCCAGCAGGGAATTCAAGTGTGCCAGAATATACCGGATCAGCATGTGGCTTCCAGCGCGTTTGCACTAACAGTTCTGTTTCTCCATTGTTTTGGCGTTCTGTAATAGCGCCGCAAAAGGGAATCGCCATAGTAAATTCTTGCTTCAGTCGCTTGGTGCCGATATAGCGAATAAGATTATGGATGCCTTTGTCCGCATCTTTGTAGGTTTCGCCATGGTTATCGAGCAGAACTGTGTCGTACCACTGCATCATTGCACGTGTAGTTTCGACATTGAAGTAGCGCTTGGTGGCTTGGTTGATCTGGAAATAGTCGGTCTCAAGCTGTGTGCCTGTACCGTATTCTGGATCGTCTACTGTGTTAACCAAAAAGGCGAAGACACCGCCAGGCTTAAGTACACGCTGGATTTCGCCAATTAAGCGTCGTGTTACTTCCTGTGTAAAATAGTGGATCGAGAGATGTGCGTAGACAACATCAAACACTGCATCATCAAACGGAAGCTCTTCGCGTAAATCGACTTTCTTGAAGCTAAGATGCTCACGCAGGGCATCATCGAGCTTGGACTCACTTTCATTAAGTGTGTCTTGCTGCAAATCCGTGCTCACAACGTCGTAGCCGTGCTCAGCAAAGAAGCGGCTATCTTGTCCGAGCCCTGCGCCTAAATCCAATACTTTACCTTGTGATGGAAAATACGTAATGGCTGTTTCCGCGAAGATTGATGGCTTATTAATCCAATCCTGCTTCGAGTAATTCGTGTGGAGATCCGACCAAATAGTTTTATTCATTTTAAAAGTATATCAAACTTACGGAGAGACAGGGCTCGCAACTGGGTGGTGGCAAACATACCATTAACGTGTGTGATAAAATCCGTAGGAAAATGACTAGGGAGAATGTGCTTACTTATGAATCAGCTACTCCGTATTGAAGGTACATTGAGCTACCAAGATCGTGATTGGGGAATGCCCGACGAGGGCACAGTACAGCAAATCCAGGGCGCGACATCGTTACTGCTAGCAAATGAAATACCTGGCTTTCAAATAGGCCCAAATATAGGCAAAAGTATGTTAGGGATCATGGCAACGTTAGACGTTATCCAGGGCGTGACTTCTGAACAGCTACAGCAGAATGCAGACTATAATGCATCGAGCATATTTCGCTACACACAGCAAACGCCCAGACCTATACATAATGAGCTCAGCCGTATTGGACCAGCCGTTCCATATGAATTTATGGAAATGTACCGGCTTCCTCCGCACACTGACCGGCAGGAATGCGGACCTGCAGTTCACCTACAAAGCGATGTCGTAACAAGGGAAGTACAACTTGCTCATTTGCGTGACGAGAAGCAGCCTCTGACTATCGAGAAGACTATTGGCGGCTTACTCGCTCCGGGCGCTGTCCAGTACAAAGGGTCCGGCATGCCAGATGAGCAGTTCGCTAATTATATTGGTGGTCCAATCCATAGAGGAGAAACCTCAGAGGGAGTTATGACTATTTTTTCTGAAGGCAACATGGACTTTCCATCGCTCGCCGGCAGACTCAAGACCTCAATCCACTTTTTCAAGAATCCTCCTCGCAATACGACCAGTTCATGGACGCGGCTGACTGGTAGGGAAAGTGATCATCGCCTAGCACCCGATGTCATAGAGCAAAAGAATAGTACGTTTCTCTATACGTTCATGCATTTACATGCCACGCAAGCATACAAGCAATTGAGGAGCGTACATGGCTTACACCCTGAAGATATAGGTCAGGCCACCGCCGCAGCACATACCGATGAGCTATCTGATGTACTCCATGAACTGCAGTTGCCCCGCGACAGTGCTCTCTCGCTGCGGCATTACATTAACCACCCAGGCCACGCAGATAACATTGCGTATGCTGAAGACTGCGGCCCGTTCTTATTGTATGAACACGACCTGGAATAGACTTGGACATTAGGTAGTAGTCCTTCGAGAACTAAGTTCGAACTGATAATTATATAGGTTTAGCCAGATGAGGGTCGCATAGGATGCGGGTCCATCATCTGGCGCTGATCACCAACCTTTCATTGGGAGTACGGCTGCCCGTGAGACGCTAGCTTGCGATGCCGATCTGATTCAGACGAAGCGCGACAGCTTCCTCCAGATCGAGGCGTCGCTTGGAGGCGGGCAGGTTACGAAGGTGCCGAAGGTTCTCGACATGGTGCTGGGCGGCGAGAGGCCGGCGCAGCGGCATATTCAGGATGAGCTCCGGCGTCACCGGCGGCAGCGCGGTGAGACGGTCATCGACCTCTGCGGCGACTGCGGCGATCATCGTACGAATGCACTTCTCGCAGACACCACAGTTGTAGATGTCGAGGTTCTCGACACAGGGGCGCAGGTAGCGCATGGCGTTCGAGTTGTCCCCGAGGGTCATCAGCTTCTGAACGCGGTCGATGCCAGGCTCGTGGTGCTCGAAACGCACACGACTGCTGGACCACAACGGATCCAGATGCGAATGCGATCCGCAGGCGATGCCGTCGTCCCACGTATAGGAAGACGGAACGATCACTCGCGAAACGTGGTCGTCGAGCAGGTGTCCGAATACTGCGATGGCCGCACCGTGGTACTGGTTGGTCCAGCTCAGATACGGATCGACGAGGCCCTTGATGTTCGTCGTCAGCTCGATGAGATGCTTGCCCTCGTCAGCGGCGACGAGTCGACAGGCTTCCACCGTCTGACTCCAGAGCTTCTCATTGCCGAGGCCGATGTCGAACCCGTGGCACAGCACCAGATGAGTGATGTCACGCCGCCTGGCGTTCATGCTGTAGAACGAGTCCAGGCCCATGCTCGCCAGACAGGCGACGTTGTCGTTGATAGCGCGGTCGCTGGTGGCAACCTCTGAGTCAACCAACGACACACGATCGAGCGTCCGGTCCCAGGTGGTCAAAAGCTCGACCGCCTTGTCGGACTGATGGACGGTATGCACGTCGAGGGCGCCCTCCAGGTGAAGGTCACATCCCAGCCGCGCTGCCACAGGCAGAAACGCAGGGATGAGCGCCGTCGGGTTGGCACGCAGCGGCACATTGGCCGAGACATAGACGGAGCCGATCTTCTTGGAGCCCTGGTTGAGTTCCATTGCGACGGTGTGACTGTCGGTCTGGCTGATACTTCCGATCAGGTCCACGAGGGTACCCCTTACTCGGTTGGTGGTGGATTGTCGCACTCTGAGAGTGTGAACGTAGCAAGTATATCACCTCTGTGGTTTAATCAGAATATGAACCACCTCGTTATTTATAATAAGAAGCTTTTCGGCTACGACTACATTGCGGCGATATTGCACGGTGACAAAAAACTGGGCTGTAAATTTAGGAAACACAAAACCGTCCCGTACCAAAAGCTACAGGACGGCGACTACATCTATCTCAAGGAGTCTTCGGGGCCGGTTCGCGGCAGAGTTCGTGTTACGAATGTCCAAAGTAAAGAGCTTATCGACCCCGAGGAGACTATGGATTTTCTGGCATCGCACTCAGATGAGATTGGCATAGAGAGCGAGGCGCAGCTTATGGAAATCTGGAAGATTAACGCCAACAAACGCTATCTTTGCTTCTGGACAATGGAGACACCAGAGATCTTAAGCCATCCTGTACATATCCAAAAGAACGACCGGCAAGCCTGGGTTATTAATTACAAACCGAGCGAAGAAGTACTGGCCGCTCTCTTAGGAAGATGACGAGCAACCATCATACCCTCAATCTCATCTAACGGGACGAAGCGAGGGGTCTGCAGACTAGCCATTAGCTCAAATACAGGCAATAGCGGCCACTGCGAATCAATGATCGTCTGTGACTCATCAACACGGCGCTTGGTTACCAGCTCCCAGGCTGTTTTGCCGTCAATATCGCGCTGGGCAAACGAGTGGCGCCACTCTTTTACGAGCACGCCGTAATTGAAGCCAGCTGAGATCATTGACATGCCATGCGCATAGGTCGGCATAAATGCCGATAAGATAGCCTGGACTTCAGGCATATTTTCTTTGAAGTATGTGAACGCCAGCGTAAAAATGGTACTACTAGTATTGAACGGCGTGCCCGGTCGACTATACAAACGAGCCAAGTCCAAACACTTCTCCGGGTTATAGCCGTGCATAAAGAGCAGGTCTTTTTTGTAGGGCCTATCTATCTCGTCGAATGCGACGACAGAAAAAGGCAGGTCGTCATCTTCTAGATACAAGCCAAATGCCATGATGGCTCGCGGCGTGTGAATGTAGTGCAGCGTACTGTGGAGCTCACGGGCGTATGCCGGATCGACAGTCCTAAAGTGCACTTCTTTGCTATCGACTATTTTATCGTCTTGTACCTTTATAGCCGCCAATTTGCCGCCATATTTTTGGAGCTTCCAGTCTGGCTCTGCAAAGATACCATCGCGCTTAAGTAATCTGTCGACCGGCAGCGTAGCGCGTGCCATCCGGTCCTGGATAATGAGCAGTTGCTCCTCAGCAATCTTACGGATGATGTCACGCTTGACTGGGTAGTTCATTTTTTCACTCTCTAGCGCCAAGATGTCTCGCCAGTATTCGTAGGCGTGCTGTGTTCGTAAATACTCTTCCAGCTCTGCGCCGTGCTCAAAAACTTCAGGTATCGGCAGTGAAGTAAGCCGGAACAGTGTCTGGTATTCGAGATCGAGTACATCACAAAGTGCATCTTGCTCTTGAATGACTTGTTGGACCACCGAGCGAACATCATGTTTCACATTGTTCATAAGTGCAAAGCCTGGCCAGGTATCACGGTCAAACTGCTCTTCGAGTTCAATCGCATTGGCGGCAAATTCACTACGCAGGGCTGCGTCTCGTTCGCGTAAGTGAGTAAAGTAGGCGATAACATCACCAAGCTTTTGCTTGATGTGCTCTACATTGCTTGTGAGCGAAATAATTGCATCTGCCTTCTTGCGCAATCGAATTTCTTGGCCGGCGAGTAGCTCGAACGACTCATCCTGACCTAAAATTAGACCAATAGTCGGCGTGAGCTTGTCAGTAGTCATGCGGCGCGGATCGACAGCCACAAACGCAATTGGACAGTCAAATTGTTGGGAAGTAAGAACGTTGCACAGATACTGGTTTACGGCATTTATCCAAGTTTGCCGATACTCACAATCAGAGAAGAAACATGGTTTGAGTCGCGAAGTAATATCTTCTTTACCAAAGTAGTAATGAACTGCTGAGCCCGCAGCCTTAATGCTAACCTGGCTCAAGATATCACGTGCAAATACTTCTCGGGCGTGGTTAATTGCTGCTGATTGATTTTTAGGTGATTGTCCGGCTTTGATGTCGCTAAATGGCATCGTTTGCTTAGTATCTTCAAGGACAACGTATGCCGCAGCTAAAATCTGCTGTAGGGTAATAGAGCCAATGCCAAGCTCACTCAGAGATGTCATGAGTGCTTGCCAGCATTTTTTATCAGCAGTGTTGTTTTGTACTATAACTGCGTCAGGAACGTTAATGTGAATAACAGGGGGTGTGAATTCAGAGAATTGCATGTGTTTTAATAACTCTTAAGTTGTTTAAAAGAACTGTGAGAGCAATTCTAGCATATACACATTAGTGATGTATATGAATTTGTTTATGCTTCATCCTGTATACTTCAATATATGCTCTACTATATAACCTCGAATCAGCAGAAAATTCGTATAGCCCAAAAATATCTTGATCCGCTCAATGTGCCAATAGAAGGTAAACATCTCGATCTCATTGAGGTACAGTCAGATGATATTGCGCATATCGCAGCCGAGAAAGCCAAACAAGCATACGCAGTGATTAAACAGCCTTTGTTTGTAAACGATGCGGGCTGGTATATTACCGCTCTTAACGGCTTCCCGGGGCCATATATGAAATATATGAACGACTGGCTAAAAGCCGAGGATATCCTCGACATGATGCGTAAACATGACGACCGAGAGGTCATTTTTAGAGAAGTTGTTTGCTATGCTGATGAGCATGGCGTGCAGCCTTTTATCGGTGAAGTTAAGGGAACTGTGCTCACTACGAATACTGCACCTGGCGAGATTCCATCACGCTCGATCTTTTCACTGTCCACGACTAACAAATCTATCGCTGAATGCTGGCAAGAAGGCATCGCCTCTGTCAATAACAGCCAGATTTGGGATGATTTTGCTCAATGGCTCAGCGACAATGGATCAAGAGAGGCATAAGTTGGACGCTCCATCTATCCAACAACTTATGGCAGCATTACAGGAAAGCTGGAGTAAGGAAACATCGTTTACGCCAGATGAATGGTCAGTACAAAACCCAGCCAGAGGGCAGTGCCTGGCATCCACCCTCGTTATACAAGATTATATAGGTGGAGATATTCGACGCTACGACGTCGAGGCTAAGGACTTTAATGAAACACATTACTGTAATGTGTTATTAGATGGCGCGGTACTCGACACGACAGCCCTACAATACGACAAACCCGTTCGGCTTACCGTCACACCCATTGATCTCAAGGGCTATGCAACGGCTCGTGCACGATACTTAGCAGATACTAGCACCCGATCTAAGTACGAACTGCTCAAAGGTCGAGTCACCAAAGCACTTAGTCAGCAACAACGGTGAGATTGAGCGCAGTATGCGCAATAAGTCTACCGGCTTCTTCCAATCGACCATCACTGTTATCTATATATACTGCCTCTTCCTCATTGGCAATGTAGAGGTCGCGATAGTTTGCAGCCTGCGCGAGTCGACCCTCGATAAGGTCCGAGGTACGTCCTCTATTTACCATACGTGCACGGACGCTTTCTTGATATGCCTCTGGGTCGTTATGCAGAACATCTTCTGGCACTGGACTTATGAAAAAGCAAACACTTGAGAGACTGCGTTCACCAAGTTTACGGTGCAATGAAAGACCATCCTTAAAATTAGCGGACATGCTGGCATAGCGTGAGCGTTCGAGCTTATCGTCGAACTCGGCATAGCTTGTACCGCTCATCATGCCTATGTACCGCGCGTGCTCTATGAAGGCGTCCTGCGCAACCATATCCAAGAAATGTTCTTCACTGACAAAGTGATAGTCCTGTCCGTCTATTTCCGTAGGAGAAGGCTGCCTAGTAATGTGGCGCACAATGCGGCTAGCGTTGGGCTGGTCGCGCGTGAATTGCGCCTCCAGCGTGTCTTTGCCAGCGCCATGAGGGCCAGCGAATATCAGCACGTGTCCATCAGGGCTGCTCTCTGGAGTTTGTCGGGGTATCTTATTCATGTCAAAACTATACTAAAAATAACTGATGCCGCATAGCAGAAGCACTAGTGTATCTTCTGATGCTATTGGGAGATTAAAAGTTTGTGGAGTTCTTCCATATTAGGCGGCAGCGCTAAGTCACTTAAAAGGAGACAGGGCTTGTTCTCTTGGTGTAGAAAAGCTGTCGCGGGCAGCTTTTCTCATTCTTCATCTCGCCCTAGACATCTTCAACTAAAGAAAAACAGCCACCTTGATGGTGACTGCCTTTCTTTGGCAGTCCTAAGCATACTAAGTTCGAACTTTTAACGGAGGTAAAAATAAAATGAGTCCAGCTGTGAAACGGACTCATTTTGAAATTAATTACTAGGCTAATTAGCGCGTAACGTTTCTGCTTTTTTTGAGATCATCTGTTGATCTTTATGGGCACGTACTAAAGCGCCCTTAACAGCGCGAGAAGCAGCGCGAGAGGGCTTGGGCGAAGCGACATCACTTAATGTTACCTTTTTGCTTTTGGTGAATAATCTTGAGATTCGTTCCATGATTTTGCCTCCTAGTTAACTATAGCATCGCGTAACTGGTCGTTAGCAAGAGGTTCGGGAATAATGTCGTAGATATTTTTGACATCCTCGAATTGCTGTCCAACACGATTGTCTTTATCTTTTAGGATTATACTTATTGTAACATTTTTGCCTGTTTCCTGCAATTTCCTCATGTTGTCATGGAGCTTATAATAGGTCTCAATAAACTTGTCTCGGTCAATGGACCGATGTTCTACAAGTTCACGATCCATAGTAAACTGCCAGGCGATCACAGGATCCTGATGAATGAAGTAGACCTTAGCCTTGTATCCTTTATCTAGAGCTCTATTAACATTATCGAGTGCTTTCGGATGCGAAAGTGTGCCATCCATGACAAAGTCCAGTTTAGCTTTTAGCACTTCGTCATATATCTTATCAAGGATAATCGATGCGCCTCCACGGAAAAGGTCAGCTGTTCTCGGATTGTACCCTTCGATTAAACTTGCAATCTCGTCCATATCAATTCTGAGCGCTTGTTCAGAGATATCTTTTAAAAGCTCTTTGGTAAATTCAGTCTTACCGGCACCAGGAAGCCCAGCGGTAAAAATAGCAGCGGGTGACTCACTAGCCTCGTGGCCGATCTTGCGAATAAATTCACGAGCAGTTTTCTTCTTATTTATTCGCGCCCATTCTTGCGGTTCCATAGCTTAATAATATCATTCCACGGAAGTTGCATGAGCAGATTTTAGGAAAGTAAGATCGCGTTCACGGATAAACTTACCGTCATATTCTTCTGGAGTATCTTGCTCAAGAAGAATAATTGCGTCAGCGATATTATTTGCCCAGACGATACTAAAACCTTCGCTCAATTCTTTCTCGGTAAAGTCAGGTAGGCCCGCTTCACCAATTTGCTTTGTCAGATAGCAATACGAGGTCTGCATCATATTCCATTCGTCTCGATATTCAACGATTTTGCCAAGTTCGCCAGTTACGATAGCCCTGCAACCAATTTCCTCTAACAACTCTCGTTCGAGTGCCTGTTCTATATCCTCATTGTCCTCAACGCCACCGCCAGGCAGTTTGTGATAGTTATATTTCCCCACATGCAACAACGCTACTCTATCATTATCATCAACTACGATAGCTCGTGCGGCGTGGCGTTCGCTGAAATTAGTATGGTCTTTATTGACGGCACTTGGAACTATCTCAGAATGGAGAATTTCACGCAGTAATTTCATAGGCACATTTTAACAGAAATTGGTTCGAACATCGTGGGTTAGTGGAGAGACAGGGCTCGTTCTCTTGGTGCAGAAAAGCTGTCGCGGGCAGCTTTTCTCATTCTTCATCGAGCCCTAGGCTTCAGTACAAAGTAAAACACACCGTCAGCCGACGGTGTGTTTTACTTGGCAGGAGAGACAGGGCTCGAACCTGCGACACCCGGTTTTGGAGACCGGTGCTCTACCAACTGAGCTACTCTCCTAGATTGTAAAATATGCCGACCGTGTGGGCCCGCATATTGGCCATTTAGTCGTTTAAGAACACGCCGTGAGCCGAGCTAAAAAGCGACTTTAGCCCTGGTGGCTCACGACTGTGCTCAAAAACTAAACGACATTGGTTAATATAGCGCAAAATGCCAGTTTTGTCACCTCAATTATGTCTCTGTGTATACGTTTGTGATCGTGATGTTCCCGAGCGCACTACGGTATTGTTTCCAGCCCCTCTCAAGAGTCGGGCGAAGATCAGGCATATTTTCCTGTAGCAATGAATCGGCAAGCATCCAGTGCTGCGTCAAACTACCATCAGCAAAAGTATATGCCTCGCTTGTAGTTGTATGCGCGAATCCAGCACGTTGTAACGATTTGTGGGCACCAATATTGCTTGCTGAGGTCTGGGCAAAAAGTGCATGCGTACCCTGCTCGCTAAACGCATGGTGGGCAAGTGCAAGTTTAGCGATGGTGCCGATTCCGCGGCCATGCCATTCTGACGCCAGAATACCTGTGTGAATGTCCTGGACGCCATACGTCCACGTTGGTTCTTCAACACTCGCAACACGTGCTTGACTGAGCCCAATCGTGCCTACGAAATTCGACAGGCCAACGCGACCAACATATATACCCCATGCGGTATAGTGCTCGTCGTCTCTGTCCTCCTCGAATAAGCCAGTCGCATTGTTTTGGTTAGTCTCGTGCGCCTGTATCGGATTGTACTGGGTAAATTCAGAGCTGAGTGGAAGGTGTGGCTCAAATTCAGCTGCAGAAAATGGCGCCAGAGAGAGCACGGGGTAGTCGTGTCTATATGTTTCGATTGCAAGGTGTTCGGTCGTTATCATAGTAGTAATCTATACGATATATAGCTTGATCTGTCTAACATTAACTATTGCAACAGCTCTGTTCGCTTAATTATATCTGTAGGAAATTGGAATATTTAATTAGTATTTAACTTTTGGCGTTGTATTATTTAAGAAGTAGATGCAGCACCTATTCTATGAAAGTACTTATTGTTGAAGATAACCAGCTCCTCGCAGCGAGCTTGCAAAACGTCTTAAGGGACTCCTTTATTGTAGACGTTGCAAGTACCGGCGAGCAGGGACTAGACCTGGCGATGCGCACCGACTACGGAGTCATCATCCTCGATCTAGGTTTACCTGACGTCAGCGGCCAGAAACTATGCCGCCTCCTTCGTGACCGCGGCAATATGACACCAATCCTCATTGCCACAGGCGAGAAAGACCCCAAACGCTGCGTAGAGCTTCTCAACGAGGGAGCCGACGACTATGTTACCAAGCCGTACAACTCCGAGATATTGTTAGCCAGACTGCACGCACTCATGCGCCGCGACCCGCGCATCAACAAGGACCTGACGCTTACCGTCGGGACACTCACACTGGATACCGGCCGACGATGTGTCGAACGATCTGGCAAACCCATTACGCTACGCAAAAAAGAGTTTGATATTCTCGAATACCTTGTACGCAACCGCGGCCGTGCGGTTACGCGCACCATGATCGTCAACCATGTGTGGGAGGCCGGGAAAGAAGGCTGGAACAACACTGTCGACGTCCACATTAAGTACCTCCGCGATAAGGTAGACAAGCCGTTCGCTAGCGAGGACTCACTCATCAAGACGGCGTATGGCATCGGCTACATGGTCGATAACAGCGAATAAAATGTTATAAGGGGGATCTATGAAACAAACTATTTTGAGCATTCTGACAAACCCAGAAGCACGTGACGCAAGTACTATCGAACAAAGTGTCAGCCAAGAATACAGCGCTGGCCAACCGTGGTTCAATGCTGCGGAACAATAAAAAGCGCCCCTCAGACCGCGCAGGTCTGGGGGGACAATCCATTCTTACGACATACGACAGTGACTTCAAAAACCGTATGTTTATTTTTCGTGTGGTGCTCATGGGCACATTGGGCTTTGCGAGCCTCCTCGCGTTCTTGCTCTTTGTAAGCTACGCGCTTGCTGGTAATACCTATGTTCTGACTCGCTTAATCGCAGCCCTGGGTGGCTTATTCTACCTCGGTTTCGTCGCCACGCTGACCTATCAGTTCAAGGCGTACAAAGCCGCGACACCGCTCTTCCTTTTGTTTTACGCTGCTATCGCAACAGCCAGTGTTTGGTTCTGGGGACTCAATAGCGTCTTCGCAATTCTGCTGTGGGGATTGGTAATTGTTCTTGGTGGCATCATCATTCGTGCCCGCTGGGCGCTGTATATGGCCGGGCTAGCAACTGCGGTACTCATTGGCACGCAGATTGCTGTCGACAATGGGCACCAGCTGACCTTCATAGACAAATCGCCAACAAACGTTGGTGAGGCGCTTGGCTACAGCATCATTTTCTTTGTGATCGCGCTCCTGTGTTGGCTCTATGGCAACCAGATGGAGCGTTCATTGCACAAGGCTGAACGCGCTGAGTTTATCTTGGAGGGCCAGAAACACAACCTTGAGGCAATCGTCAAAAAGCGCACTGCCGCCCTCGAAGAAAAGCGCATCGATGAAATGGCTCAACTGTATCGCTTTACCCAGGTTGGTACGCTGGGTACTGGTCTTTTGCACGACATGGCAAACTACCTCACATCGCTGACCCTAGACATAGACGACCTGCACACCAAACACAACTCCGAAACGTTATCTCGGGCCAGTAATACTATCCATTACATTGATACTATTCTGGACAGCGTCCGCAACCACCTGCAAGGCGAATCCATAGAGAAGCCGTTCAATAGTGTGCAGGCCATTGATACCGTCCTACAGACGCTCCAGAGCAAGGCAGCACACGCAGATGTCGAATTCCAGTGGAAGGCGCCGACTAAGGGTAACTTTGAGGCCTACGGCGACGTCATTCGCTTTAACCAGATCATGACAACGCTTGTCTGCAATGCCATCGAGGCCTACCGACCGCAAGACGAATCGCGCATCGTTACAGTGGTCATAGATGTCCAAAACGGTTCCATTGTGATTAATGTCACAGACACTGGCAAGGGAATCCCGGAAACTAAACGGAAACAGATTTTTGAGCCGTTCAACAGTACGAAGAAGCAGGGAATGGGCATTGGCCTCTTCCTGGCGAAACAGACTGTCGAATCATCATTTAATGGCACTATTGTGCTCGACCCTGTAGAGGGCCGTACTAGTTTTACAATTACTATTCCAGCACACTCATGACCTCCCCCAAGCAATCACAACCATCCATAGGCAGACTCAAGCGCCAAGCAACTCGCGTATGGTTCGAGACCGCTCCGCTTCACGAGGCATTCATTGTACTTAACGCGCTGCACGCTCACGATAGTGACCTTGTGAGCGGCGATCATCTCGCAATTGCGGTACAACGCCTTCTAAAGGCTGAACAACGCCCCGGCGGTCCCTACACAGATGGAGCGGAGCCTGATTTGCTTACCAACGCGGCGATTGCGCACTTTGCGGGCTGGGCTGCCGGATCGCTACCTCCGACTATAGCCTTCATTCGGGAGCAACTTTCTGCCGACCCTGGCGTTTCCAAGCTGGTCTATCACCAGCTTGGCGGCATTCCCGAGCTACGCAATGACCTATCTGTTGCGGTAAACCGCGCGGATGAAGAGCTGAGCGAAATAGCGCGACTCGGCGCTGAAGTGTACGCATATACACTCGTAAGAACAGGTGCTGAGCGCAACATCGATAGCATGTACGATCATCTCAACGAAGAGATCTTTGCCCGCGTCCAGGGTGAGCTAAATGTCTATGGTACAGAGATATCTAGGCTGGGCCTCGCTATGCTCGAGAAGATCAAAAGTGCCAATAAGAATTATGAGATTACGTTGCTCTCGACCTATTTTGCCGACAGTCTGACATTTCCAACTGAGCAGAGCACTATCACACAGCAGCTAGGCGCTGCCAACCTTTACTGTTGGATTGCGTATATGCTGTACGACGCCATGCTCGATGAAAAACGCGATACAACTGCGCTGCCGCTCGCCAACATTGCACACCGAAAATCACTCGAGTTGTATCGTTCTGTCTGCTCAGACCCAAACATGCGCAACTTCGTTGACTACGCCTTTGACGCCATGGACGCCACCAACGCATGGGAAGTTGAGAATACGCACCGCGTGCCAGGAGCCATTCCTGAATCATTGCCGATCTTTGGTAATTTCTATCGCTTGGCGCACCGTTCGTATGCTCACGTTCTCGGGCCACTTATTATTGCAAGCCGACTGCCTGACATTAACTCTGAGGCTAAGCAGCTGCTTCATGACTCGCTCATGCAATATCTCATTGCACGACAGCTCAACGACGACACACACGACTGGCAGGATGACCTCAAGGCAGGCCGCATTACGCATGTCGTATTAACGCTCGTCAAACACGTCTACGGGCGTAAACTACCTGTTGGCCAAATGGCCGATATCCCTGCGCTGCAGGAGGTCTTCTGGCAACGCTGCGGCGAGGATATGAGCCTCGAGATTCAAGAGCACATACACCAGGGCAAGGCATTACTCGAAAAAAGTATGATCGTCTCTAAGGATAGTCGTTTTGTGTACCTCTACGATGTTATCGATAGCTCTGCACAGAAATCTCGCGCGCTCAAAAAACGCGGCACGTCGTTTATCAAGCAAGTAACAAAAGACCCGTTACTTCAGTAGATCTATGAGGCGGACTGGTACCAGGCAAAGTTGCTGAGGCTTGTCGTCACTGTGCAGGTGCTGCCCGCAGGAACTTCGAGCACATCACCTGGTTGAATTGAGAAGCGTTTGTCGTTGACCATGAAGGCTGCAGTGCCCTCGACACCCCATATACGAATGGCGGTCGGCACGGCTACGGCCTGCTCGTCGTAGGCTTCGATATCATGGCGGACAGCGCCAATAGAACGAACCCCCAGAAATTCGATGAGTTCTTCTTCTGCTGATTCGTACACTTTTGACCAACGGTATTTTTTGGGATTCATGATCTTAGTATGACATATTTTGCACTCGAAGGGTTTTAGTTTAGTACAAAATCTGGCATACTTATATTTAATGTCAAAGGTTATACCCACCAAGCCACTGTTAATTATGCTCTACGGCTTCCCGGGAGCTGGTAAGACCTATTTTGCACGACAATTGTGCGAACATCTCCAGGCAGCCCATATCCAGGGCGACCGTATCCGCGGTGAACTCTTTGAAAACCCTCAGTACGACAAGGACGAGAACCAAGTTATTGCGCAACTCATGGATTACATGACTGGCGAGTTCCTTAGTGCCGGCATCAGCGTGGTATACGACACGAACGCATTGCGCCACAAACAGCGTCGTGAGCTCCGTGAGATGGCCCGCAAGGCTCATGCACAGCCACTTCTTATCTGGCTCCAAATTGACCATGAAAGCGCAATTGCACGCGTTGTTAAGCGCGACCGCCGCCGTAGCGATGACAAATTCGCTATGCCACTCGACAAACAGACCTTCGACCGCATCGCTGGTGGCATGCAGAACCCTGAAATGAATGAAGATTACATCGTTATTAGCGGTAAACACGCCTTCAACACACAGCTCAGTGCATTCATGAAACGCTTGCGCGAGCTTAACTTAGCTTCACAAAACGAAATATCGACCAAGCTTGTTAAGCCGGGGTTAGTCAACCTCGTTCCGAACCCTACCGCAGGGCGCGTCGATATGAGCCGACGTAATATCGTCATACGCTAGTTTTCCATGTCTGTTAAACACGTTGAAATCCCATCCATTGGTACTGTTACTATGTACAAACGAAAGGGCAATCGCAGCCTTCGTTTAAGTGTAGGCCTGGGCGGAGAAATTCGCGTATCTTTGCCGTACTGGGTGCCATATCGCGCTGCCGAGGAGTTCGTAAAAGCCAAATCACGCTGGATTCACGAGAACCAGCACAAGCACGCCGCACCCATTACGCACGGCGAATACATCGGCAAAAACCATCGTATTTACTTTTCGAGTGAAGATGGCCGCAAAACAGTCAGTACTCGCGTGTACAACACTGAGATTTATGTCATGCACCCCATAACAGTCGCTTCGACCCACGACAGCGTGCAGTCCAAAGCTCGCCAGGCAAGTATTCGTGCCCTCAAACGAGAGGCCGAAAAGCTGCTGCCCGAACGCCTCAACCAGCTAGCCGCCGAACACTTCTTCTCCTACAAGAATGTTACGATCAAGCAGCTCAAAAGCAGGTGGGGAAGCTGTAGCTCGCACAAAGAGATCACACTCAATCTGTTCTTGATGCAGCTGCCGTGGCCGCTCATTGACTACGTACTCCTCCATGAGCTCACCCACACCAAGGTGATGCGCCACGGGCCGCCGTTCTGGGCTGAGCTAGAAGAACACCTGCCAAATGCTAAGGGATTGCGTGCCGAAATCAATACGTATCAGCCAATTCTGACACCAAAACCATTAACTGTGGCATAATAATAAGCATTATGATGAAACGTATCCTGACGCGCCGCCGTACCCGTGCAATCGATGTCGAACATGAACGTCTAACGAGCCTCATCAATAGCATGGCTGACGGAGTTATTGCAGTCGATGCCAAAATGCACGTTGTTATCTATAATGGTGCGGCACTTAACGTCCTCGATGTGAATAGCAGCATACATGATAAACCGCTGACCTCTATCTTGAAACTCTATGACAAGAACGGCCAGGAAGTTAATGTCACAAAGCTCGTCGATGAGGCAACCACAGCAACTTCACGCCGCGACTTGCTCTTGCGTTACAAAGATGGCAGCACCGCCAATCTCTATCTTAGTATTGCGCCCGTACACCTCGGCTATGGTCGCGATGGTCAGCGTGGCTCCGTACTACTCGTCCGTGACATTACCCGTGAGAAATCCCTCGAGGAAGAGCGCGATGAGTTTATTAGCGTCGTCAGCCATGAGTTGCGTACTCCAATTGCAATTTCCGAAGGTAACATCAGTAACGCCTTATTTATCGCCGAAAAGACGACTGACATCGAGCAAATCAAAGCTGCGCTCAAACAATCACATGATCAGATTTTGTTCTTGGCGAGCATGGTGAATGACCTCGCAACACTCTCACGCGCTGAACGTGGCAAGCTTAATGTCGACATTGCACCTATCGACATCCCCACACTTGTTGCCGAGCTTGCCAAGAGCTACGAAGGGGACGCGAAGGCCAAAAGCCTGGAGCTCAAGACCGAAATTAAAGGCAAGATTCCACCATTGTTCTCTGGCCAGCTCTATGTCCGTGAAGTACTCCAAAACTTCATTACTAACGCCATCAAATATACCGACAGTGGCTCAGTCACCGTTACCGCCGAAGCGACACCAAAGGGCGTCTGCTTTAAGGTTTCTGACACTGGCATCGGCATCAGCAAGAGCGACCAGGAAAAGGTATTTGATAAGTTCTTCCGTTCCGAGGACTTCCGTACTCGCAAACACAACGGCACAGGCCTCGGCTTATACGTCACGCTCAAGCTAGCACGTTTGCTGCACGCTGAGATTGAACTCAAGAGCCAAATCGACAAAGGCTCGACGTTCAGTATTTTTATTCCGAATTTGGCCGTCTCGGACATTGCTCAGCCAAAACCCGAAACCTCTACGACTGATCCAGCAGCTTCGTAATACGCTTGAGGCAATTACAAACCGGTCCCAAGGGCCGGTTTTTATTTGCGAGGTAAATGAGGATACGTGTGCATGACGGGCACGCAGACATTGCGACCCTTCCATGTAACCTCAGAGAATTCATACAGCCACATCGAGCGTTGCAACAGTACCAGGTCGGCCAAAGCTACAAAAGGCAGGGCGATGAGCGCAAATGTCCAATGGTTGATGCGCGTACTAATCGCGACCATTTCGTAGGTAATTATCAGCAGAACAGATGCGATAGCCGACAACAGTACCGTCATGTGGCTGACGGGCAACCACCAGCCAGCTGCTGCCATAACAAACGGCATAACCAGGAATAAGAGCTCGAAAAGGCTGGTAACATACACAAGCTCTGGCCGACGATGAAGTTGCGGGTAGCGCATACGGAGCGCGGTGTCGCGCTGCTCGGACGGTGATTTGACACTCTCTATGCCCAAAATATCATCGCTTTGTACAAAGCTATAGGCATCGTGCGCCACCAACTGTTTGGCAAAGTACGCTTCAGGGACAATTGCGCGTGTTACAGCGGCAAAGCTACCAGTACGCTTGAGAGAATCTTGTTTGATAACCCAGCAGCTACTCAGCACCGCAGGACGATTGAACAGACGACGGGGCGGCACCAGCTCCCACCAATAACGCATAGCCTGTACGAGCGCAAACTTGCCGACAGCGCTATCTGCACGACGAGGCATAACGCTAATCATCTGTTTTTCACGCTCCAGCATAACAGTCATCAGCTTGCGAATACTGTCTGGCTCAAATCGAATATCGACACCGCAAAAGAGGATGTAGTCGCCACTTGCTTCTTGTGCGAGCTGGTCATATGCCTGATTTTTGGCCAGCCACGTGTCTTTGGGTTCTTCGCCTTGCAGGAAGCGCACGCCGTCATGAGCAAATGATCGAATAATTTCGGGCGTGTGCTTGTTCTGCGAACAGTCGTCTAGGACAAGTATTTCAAACTTAGGATAGTCGCTCGCGATGATACTCTCCAGAACAGCCTGCAAATCCTCGGTCTCATTACGTGCAGGAATGGCGATGGAGATAGAGGGCAGCTGCACGTCAGTAAAGCGCTTGGTGTTAACATCAGGCATTGTACGTTTTAGGCGACGAGCCGTGGATACCATATATATAAGAGCCATCGCCACCTGAGCAGCGCCAACGCAGAGCCACATCAGACGACGATTACCTGTGTTTTCGTACCACAACCACCACGCTGTGCCGATTACGATCTGGAAGGCGATGAGGATAAAGCTCGACATGCGAGTTGTAACGCGTAAGTAGCGTTCGTGCATACGACCTTTTACGATGCGTACAGCATTAAAGATGCGATACATACCGGCCAGGGCAATGAGAACGCTTGCCGTATTTGGGTGCCAAGCCACTAGGGCGCCACAACCAAATGCCGTAAACAGTACGCTAGAGAAGGCAAATACCTGACGGATTCGCCACATAAATTGCCCCGCATGGGTAGCTACATCTAATATAACACCGAGAATAAGCGAAATAAGCACAAGCTTCATATCCAAACTATACCGTAATCCGCCCCATTTTGGATAGCAGGAAAGCAGACATTGACTTTATGGGCAAAAAGGCCTATTCTTGACATATCGGAGCCTACTGTAATAAGTAGGCTTTTTAGTTTGAGCTTCCGAGGAGGATCGCAGTGGCCGAAACAGATAAAAAACCAAAGCGCAGGATTCGTAAAGTCGAAACCGTCCGCGAAATCACAAATAAGTCCGTTAATGCCGATCTCGATGCAAACTCGAGTTTAGGTAGCGCTATCTGGCGTGGTTTTACGGCTCCAATCCGTATGATTGGTCGTGGAATTGCAAAGCTAGGCCGTAGCCTTGGCCGATTTAAGGTCTTCCGTATCATCGGTCGCATCTTGTTCCCACGCTACTTCCGCAATAGCTGGAAGGAACTTCGCCAGGTAACATGGCTCACATTTAAGCAATCTCGTCAGCTGACAGTTGCTGTGATGATCTTTGCCATCGTTTTTGGCGTCGTGGTAGCTCTCCTCGACTTTGGACTAGATAAAATATTTAAACAGGTGTTAATCAAGTAATATTATGAATAAGCGATATGACGCGACCAAACAATGGTACGCAATTCACACTTACAGCGGTTACGAAGAAAAAGTAGCTGAGTCTATTCGCCAGCGCGCCGACTCGCTCGATATGAAAGACAAGATCTTCCAGGTACTCGTACCAAAGGAAAAAATGATCGAAATCAAGAACGGCAAGCGCCGTGTTGTCGAAAAGCGCATCTTCCAGGGCTACGTACTCGTAGAAATCAAGATGTCAGAAGACGCTTGGTACATCGTGCGTAACACTCCTGGTGTTACCGGTTTCGTTGGCTCAGGCACCGAACCAACCCCTATTGGCAAAGACGAAATTGAGAAAATCCAGAAGCGCATGGGCCTTGAACAGCCTAAGCACAAGATGGACTTCCGCCTTGGTGAAGTTGTAAGCATCGTTGACGGTCCATTCAAGGGCTTTGACGGCGCAATCAACGAGATTGACTCTCAAAAGGGTAAACTCAAGGTATTGGTCAACATGTTTGGCCGTGAAACTCCTGTTGAGCTCGACAGCCTTCAGGTAAAGCGCGTCTAGTCTAGACAAGCACCTCGTTTAAAAAACCAGCGTCATCTCGCCGCTGGTTTTTTCTTATGCATTCTCTGATTGAGGCACGATCCCGTTGAATGTCCGTAGAGTTTCGAGATCCTCGATAATCGCATCAGCTACGCCGGGTACTTCAGCGATATCGATTGGAAGGTTACCGATTTGCCTATCTGCAAGCAAACCGTTACCAGCGTGAAGCTGGCCGCCAACAACACCGACGTCAAGGCCGTTCTCCATGTACCGGCTGGAGCCAAGATAGACCGTATAGCTCATCACTATGGAGGATAAGCCTGGCTGTTTGAAGCGACTCAGCAATAGTCTCCATGACTCAGGTTCTTCACCCTCAGCTGGCAAGCCAGCTTGTGCGCGTAGCGTACCCACAAGCGCAGGGCGATCAATATTGTGAGCGTATAGCGTCGGATTGTATCTGTTGTGATCAATAATCGGAGCGCTGACCTCGACATAATCGTCAAGCAGACTGTGCATTGCCCGTGCTACGCGTAGCTCTTTAGCAACATCTGTCTGAGGCTGTAGCTCGCGGGCGCCGGGAAGGGCAAGGAGGTTGATACTTTTCATGGATATACCTTACAGCTTTTGCCGTATTTAAGAAAGACGCTGGTAATTGCGGCAATCACTGTTTAAAAATCCAGGAGTGTTTGTTATGCTTCGCGTATGTCCAAAAAAATACTTCGAACATTGGCTATTTCATTGGTAGTGGGCCTGCTGCTCACTGCATATGGCATTTTCATTACGCATAAGGAGTCTAGTAAATCTTGTGGAGACCTTGGCCTGACGGATGTTCAGCGTGGCTATCCTCTGTCATATCTTAGCTTAAAGCCATCTACGAGTCTCTGTAATTCAGTAGAGTCTCTTTCGATTCTGAAAGAAGGCAACGCTTATCATGAGGAGTTTTATAAAAACTTGCTAGCAGACATAGTGCTATGGTCTGCACTGACTTTTTGCATAATCCAAGCTATAAAAACTATCAAATTTGCTCGAATTCCAGCGTCTTAGCAAATGCTACACTCCGCAAGTTGCCAGAAAAATACTATCGATTGCGATTGGTGTGTCAATTTGGGCAAAGCTGAGTAAGTAGCTCTGGTGTAGACTTTTGCAAGCAAAACAGGTATAATAGCCGTGTTACGCACATGTGGTGAGTCGCTTCAACTAACTCACGCACGTATGACAAATCTATAAGGAATAAGACAATGGCAAAAGCTGTAAAAGCAAACCTCAAGATGAAATTACCAGCCGGCCGCGCTACGGCAGCTCCTCCAGTAGGTAGCATCCTTGGTGCACACGGTGTTAACATGATGGATTTCATCAACCCATTCAACGAACAAACTAAAGACTTGCAAGGCGCAACCGTAACTGTTCACGTAACTGTTTACGACGACCGCAGCATGACTTTCTACGTTGTTGGTGCGCCAACTGACGACCTTATTCGTGCCGAACTTGGCATTAAGAAGGGTTCAGGCAAGCCTAACTCAGAAAAGGTCGAAAAGAAATTGACCGATGCTCAGCTTACTAAAATTGCTGAAGCTAAGGCCAAGGACATGAACACCGAAGACATCCCAGCCGTCAAAAAGATGGTTGCTGGTACTGCCCGCTCAATGGGTGTAGAAATCGAAGCCTAAATAGCTGCTTAGACTCCGTACAAAGTTTTAGACTTTGCGGACCCCCATCAAAAGAGATGAGAGCCCTAAAAAGCCTCATCTCTTTTTATTTTTATGTAAAATACAAGTAAACGAAGAACTTATTATGAGCACTGAATCACTAACGCTAGCTGCACTAGAATTTGACGACAGAGAGCCAACTGAGGCAATGCATGTCGATGAACATACCGTGAGCGTCATGGGTATTGCGCGAAACGTATCGCATGTCGACCTAGGTGATCGCAACGACCCCACAGGCTATTACGGAAACCTACTCGACGAGGCAGGCGGTGATGTCCGCATAGCATCACGCATGCTTATGGATGACATGACCAAACGGTCCTAACTTTTTTTGTGATCCCAATCGCGGCACCGGCTATACAAAAGCGTTATACTATATAATGCATAGTATGGAGGAAGCAGCAATGGGCGAAACATTACCACCAATTAATGACGCATACACCGAGAGTGTCGAACCGTTTCCAGATGAGCCGATACAGGCGTATCAGCAGCTCTTTGAAGAAGTGTCCTATACCGAAGACGGCGCACTCGAAGAACCAGAGCAGACAACTTTAGATACGCCCTAGGCAAAACAGCCGAAATACGGTATAATGACCTCATATAAATCTAAGTTTGTGGGAGACGATATACTCGTCGCATGCACCACGAAAGGACATACTCATGGCAGAAGACGCCAAGAAGCCAACCGAAGAAGTAGTAGAAACTGCTGATTTGGTTGTAGAAGCAACCCCTGAAAAGGCTACCGCTAAGTCAGGTAAGCGCAGCGCTAAATCTGTCGCTGAAGCTGAAGAAAAAGTAGCCAAGGAAGAGCGCAAAGAACAGGCCGCTGAAGAAGCTGAAAAGCCAGTTCAGAAGTCTAACCCAACTCGTCCACGTTTGGAACGCCAGGGCAAGAACTTCCGCAAAGCTGCTGAACAAGTTGAAAAAGACAAGAAGTACGGCCTCGTAGAAGCCCTCGAACTTGCCACCAAGACTAACCCAGCTAAGTTTGACGCTAGTGTTGAACTGCACGTAAACCTCAACGTTGACCCACGTCACGCTGACCAGAACATCCGCGACAACCTCGTTTTGCCTGCAGGTACTGGTAAGAAAATTACTGTTGCAGTATTTTCTGACGAAAAAGTTGAAGGCGCTGACATCTCTGGTGTTGAAGAAATCACCAAGCAGCTCGACAAGGGCCAGATGAACTTCGACATCTTGATTGCAACTCCTGCTAACATGGCTAAGCTTGGTAAGTACGCTCGCGCACTTGGCCCACGCGGTCTTATGCCAAACCCAAAGAGCGGTACTGTAACTACTGATGTAGCTAAGGCTGTAACTGAAGCTAAAGCTGGTCGTGTTGAATACCGCGTTGACAGCACCGGTATCGTACACATCGCTATCGGTAAGGTAAGCTTCGGCGCTGCTAAGCTTGAAGAAAACGCTCGCGCGGTTCTTGCAAGCATTCGTAGCAACAAGCCAAACTCTGTAAAGGGCACTTACTTCAAGGCTATTCACATGGCTACAACCATGGGTCCATCTATCGTTGTTGATATCAACGAAGCCTAGATAAGCCCCCAGGGTTCGCCCTCAAACAGCCGCGTCACATCGATGCGGCTGTTTTGGTATACTCATAAGACAATATGAACGAACAAGCTATATCATACTCCTCCCATGAGGGTGTTAGCGCTGAGAGGCAATCTATCGATTCTGTGCTGCTTGAAGATGGGCGCCGCCTGGCGTTCAACCAAAGTGGCCACAGTGAATACGCTATCTTTGACTTTCACGGCAGCCCAGGCAGCCGGTACAATCCAATTCCGCGTAATTTTATTCTGTTTTTACATGGCGTGAAAATTATTAGTTTTGATAGACCAGGCTACGGCGAATCGGACAGTAATGAAGGGAGGATTGTTGCTGATACTGCCGACGACGTACGCCAACTTGCCGATACACTTGGAATCGAGAAGTTTGGCCTGCTTGCACGATCTGGCGGTGTTCCTCATGCCCTCGGCTGTGCTGCCTTGATGCCAGAGCGTATCTCCGGAATGGTTTGCATGGCTGGATTAGCGCCACGTACTGAACTGCCAGAATGGACTATAAATATGACTGCGGTGAACCAGCAAAAACATACTCTGGCTCTACAGGATCCGACTATACTTGCAGAGCAGTTTGAGCAACATGCCAGAGATTCGAATGAGAATAGTAGGGCAATTTACGAGATGATCGCACCCGACCTCCCGGAAGTAGACAGAGCTGTGATTCCGCAAGGCGATGCACTGCAAGCGCTTGTGTCGAGAAGCCATCGTGAAGGCTTGAAGCGCGGAGGTGCCGGCTGGCTCGAAGATACGCTAGCGGTCAATAATCCCGAAGGGTGGGGCTTTGACATAGGAGCAATACGCTGTCCAACGATTCTGCTACATGGCAGGCAAGATCCATTCGTTGATACGAGCCATACCGAAAAGCTGCGCAGCATGATCCCGGGATCAATATCAGTAATTCATGAGGAATTCGGCCATTTTGGTGGCATGGCATTCATTGAGCCCACCTTGTCGTACCTTTATAGATGTGGCGTGGCGTTTGAGAGCAACGACCAGCCAGACGCGCCAGACAAGGATCGCATCGAGAGATCATTCTCCTTCCATAGAATGCACGACACGCCACTCATACCTAAGGTAGACATCAATGGTTCGTTTGCGTAAGGCTTTGTCGTTTGCATTGCTGCTGCAATATCATATACTTGAAAAATGACAGAAGCATTGATCACGCTCCCCGAGGGCAGTATAGACCGAGAGTATCCTGTTATGGCGTCTGACGAGTTGCAAGAGGCGTGGCATGCTTACTCAGGGCAAGAAGCTATTCCAGCGCTGACCCGTGATCTCCTTGGCGTCATGTATACTCCGGCAGAACGACCAACGGCATTTGTGTCGCTCGATTTGTGTGAAGTAGTACGCCACACGTGTGCGAGCCTCTGGGCACTCGAGCGTCCGTTCGACACGCCCATCGACAATATTCACGGCTATGGTGTCGGTATGGATATTGTCAAGGGGAGTGGTGATGTTATTCGATACGTCACAGCTCTCATGAACAACGACCTCGTGCAACCCATGCAGGGACTCGACCAAATGGCTGAAATGGTGCGGGATTGGCGCGAAAAAGGTGCATACGTCTTTGCCAACACATCTACGTTGCCAGGCTGCGAGGCTGCAACAGTCAAATATCTTGGTGAGCGCATGCTGGGCTGCTTCGACGGCATTGTATTCCCTCGAAATCATGACAATACGGGCACGATGAACAAGGGTATTGCAGCACGAATCCTGATTGATAGCTGCATGCAGGACTTTGAGGCGCCGGCTGAAAAATCCGTGCCAGTTGTCCATGTTGACGATCTGTCGCACCACCTTTCGTCATTCCGGCGTGAAGTTGGGCAGCTTCCGTACACCGACGTTGTAACCTACCAGCCACTCTACCCATCAGAATTTGCACCTGACGCAAAGAGCGTCCACGCAGCGACACCGCTGGAGTCGTTCCAGATGGTGGACCATATGCTGGCCGAAAAGCTAGCCGCTGCTTAGCGCATTTTCATTGAGCGGTTAAGTGCACTCAGCACTCTTGTGAAGCCACGAATACCGCCACGATAGGCGATATACCGGCTTTGCCAATCTGGGTTATATTTGCCTTTGAATCGTTGCAATCCGTTAAAGGAGTAGAAGCGATCGCCATTGGCATACAAAAAACGAAGTGCATTATTGGTTACGGAGTTAGCTTCGTCGTTGCTAGCAAGACCTGCAAGCGGACAGAGCCCTAAATTAAGTCGTGTGAAGCCTTGCTTGTCCAAGTGGCTGATAAACGCGAGCAGCATGAAGTCCGCGCTGTTACCAAGCGCGTCTTTACTCTGGCGCAGCATATCAAAGCTAGCTTCTTGCTTGTCGAAAGTTGGGATCTGGTTGATAAAACCCTGTATGGTGCCCGCATCGTCGCGCAACACCACAACAGGCGCCTGTTGCATGTACTCGGGGCTGAAATAGCCCATCATGAAGTGACGTTCTTTGCGGCCCGGCCGACTGAGCCAATCATCCGACACATAAGATAGTCGTCGCAACAACGCCTCGCTGTGTGGAGGCTGCATAATTTCGACACTATAGCCTTGTTTGGTAAAACGATTGTGTATTTGGCGGAAGTACTTATTGTGGGCCTCTGTAGCAAGAAAATCTTTGATAGTCACAACAGCTTCTTCGCCAATTTTCTGCAGAGCAAAGCCGTGCGTCTTGTAGAGCTCGATGTGCTTCGGCTCTGTGTGCACGAATGCCGGCGACCAGTCATTGGTCTGACAGAACAGCTCAAACTCGTCGAGCGTACTATCAAACGATTTCGGGTCACCAAAAGGGTCACCAACAGTGAGCGCTATGCCTTTGTGAGTGCCATAAGCTACGCCTGATGCACGCGTAGCGTTGAAAAAGTACAGCTTGTCGTGTGGCCACAACTTAAAAAAGTCCTCGCTGCTTGCCGGGTGTGACCGCAACAGTGCTTCGACAGTCTCTCGTTGACGTGATTGATCTGTAAAACGGCTCTTAAGCGGTTGGAATAAAGATACAAAAGCATAGATAACAGATGCCGTACTCAGGAGTGATAATGAGTCCATGAATGCCTGTGCTCGATGCGTGTGAGGTATGAGGCTACTATTTGTCGTAAGGTCAAACTGATCGATCGTGCGATGAATCGCCTCTGTAACGGGAATTTCCTTGTGAAAGTCATGTTGGTCCAGCAGAATAAAACCTGTGACACCGTACATACAGGTTGCTGCCATAACGAGTACCGTAATGCGGAGCGACAAAGCAAAGCTCGCAATGTCACTTTTTACCGTAAATGCGTGTCGCGACAGCAGAAGTGCTGCGACTAAAACAGCCGGCACAATACTATTGGTGAGTACATCGCCACGGATATGCTCGTGGTGCATCGCGAGATCGATAAACCGGCTGACGCTCAGTATGAAGATGAAGGCGTACGCAGACAGCGTGAAAAGCCAAGCCGTGCGCTTGCCTCTGTATAGCAGCACGCTCAGATACAATAGCCCGAGTGCTGCCACTAATTGAGCATCAAAAAAGAACATTGCCGACACTTTGATATGTACACCAGGATGTTGTACTAGCGTCAAAATAATCGGCGAGACAATCATAACCAAACCATTCAAAGCTACAATGTAAGCTACGAGACGAGCAATGAGTAATGATCGTGTGTGCGTTAGTGCTGGCGTGTATTTCATACGACGTCACTTACTATACAATATGATGCTTCGTTAGGACAGATGCGGCTATCCGTTAATCGGGTGATCGGCCTTGAGCTTTTTGATATCACCTGACATGATGAGATCAATCTCGACCTGGCGTTCTTGTGCAAGGCTATCAACGTCGACACCATCAATAATGTCACGACGATGATACCGACTTTTGCGCGGTTCAACCGTGTCGCCGAGGCGCTCGAAGACTACTTGGCAAAAACGTTCACCAGGATACAAACGCACAGTCTGAGAGTTGGTATTGTTGCGGATCGGGATGACAAGCTGGCCTTCATAGCCACTGTCGATAATGCCAGTAAGATCCACCGAGATGCCCTTACGATTGGTACTGGAGCGTGGGTACATAACAGCCATCAGATCTTCTGGTATAGAGATTGTTTCGAGTGACGAGACCAGTATATGTTCACCCGGCAAGAGATCAAAAAACTGACCCTGTTCAAGCTCAACGATATCAAAATACTCCGGACGTTCGGCAGAATAATAATCCATGTGGAGCGGCTCGCGACCAGCCTTGGTGATATGCCATGATTTAGGGATCAAAAACGTAAAGCCCAGACGCAAGTCAACAGAGTGAGCCTGTAGCTGGAACTGGTCTAGTACTGGCTTGAAGCCAATTTTTTTCTCATCGATGTAGGCCAGGATATCGGTTTTTGTGAGAACAGACATTACTTTACTACCTCGTAGTGCAAGAGCATGGAGTTCTCGTCGAGTAGCCGTGATTCTTTGAGGACTAGCTGCACATCCAATGTGCTAGTGAGGAACGACACGCCTGTGCCGAATAAGAGTGGTGAAATGGTTAGATACAAATCCGAGACCAAGCCTGCGCGCAGAAACATGTCGTAGATAGTGGCACCACCACAGATAGATACTTCCGTGCAGCCTTCTTGCTCGAGGCGTTCAAGCAATGCTGCTGGCGTTTCGGAGGTTGTTTCGATGCCTTCCTGGTCAATGACACCACGGGTGTACACGATGTTGCGCCGACCGGGCAAAGCCCGACCAATGGTCTTGTAGGTTGCAGAGCCCATAATCATGACGCCAGAACGTTTGGTGAGTTCGACAAAAAGTTTCTTGTCGGCCTTGCTACTCCAATCGGCCAGCTCGTTGTGGTCGCGAGCAATAAAGCCGTCTGCTGAAACTGTTGCGACAATCGATGTTTGTATCATAAAACGATCCTTAGTCCTTTAATTGCGTCATCAGGTTTATATTGGTTCTTGAGTATTGTATTGATCTCCTCAACAAGATCACGATCCTTTTTCTCGGCTCTATCATAGCTTACATCAGGAAGCGTGACTGTGACTGGTTCGTGGTCGGTGAGGCGCTCGATCATTGTCGTAGCCGCCGGGTAATGAATATCGTAGACATGGGCGTTAGCGATAATGTGCGAGTAGACACCCGGGCGAACACCGAGCTTTTGGGCCAAGATTAGCTGCAATAGCGCAAAACCTGCAACATCATGCGGGAACCCCAGAATCATATCGTTAGAGCGCACCACATTCATCATGTTGAGGCGACCACCGATAATATTGACCGTAAATGTGTACGGGCAAGGGACGTTACCTTTGCTGACACCGCCCAAGCCATCGTTGGCTGGGTCCCAGGTAACAACAACGCCGTGGCGTGATGATTGATCCTTGGTAAGCAAGTCAACGAGCTTTTGGAGCTGGTCGCGGCCGAAGTGTTTTCGCCAGCGATACCCATAGGCAACGGTCACAACATCACCAGGATTCGTAAAATCATCCCAGATTTTGGTGTATTCGCGCAAGAAGTCATCTGGCTTGCGGGCACCTGAGATAAACCAGATTTGCTCGGCAATAAAGATCTTGGTTGGAATTTTGCGAAGCGTCAGTAGCGGAAAGCCGTCACGCTCCAAATCCATCGAGAATGTTAATCCCGGAACGGCAGCAACTTCATGCCCTGTGCGCTGGTTAACCTCACGTACCCCCTCGCGCATGATTTGCTGCAACATAGATTGGTATATCTCGTCAAATCGTGCCATTTGGTTGTGATTATATGCAACGTGCACTAAAATTGCCAGCAAAGGGAGATGTAATTTGCATAACGAAGGATTACCTATGACTAAGAATATCGAATATCCATACATGCCAGAGGAAGGAACTATCCTCTACGTTGATATAGATAATGAGTTTATGGCAGAAGCTCGTGCCTATGCCGAAAAAGCTTCACTCGATAAAGCCATGCCTAATGCCAGCATTATTGTTAAGGACGGGATTGTCATTGGCCGTGGCGCCAACGGCAGTACCTACCACGAGACTAATGTTTGTGAGCGCGTAAAGCTTGGTGTACCGAGCGGTCAAGGCTACGACCTCTGTGAAGGCTGTAGCCCAGCCAACCACGGCGAGCCGTCGGCTATCGCCGATGCCGTAGAACATGGCGTAACAGACGAGCAGCTCGACGGTGCTGAGATCTATCTCTGGGGCCACTGGTGGTGCTGTGAGCCATGTTGGGGCGGTATGCTCGACAAGGGCATCAACACAGTCTACCTTTTGGAAGATAGCGAAAAGCTCTTCAACAAGGCAGATCCCGACAATATTGTCGGTCGTCAGTTCGACATTTAATTGCATAACGCCGCGTTTTGTGGCTAAATTGATTCAGAAAACTGCTGCAGGTGGGCACCAGCACACTTAAAGGCGGAGGGATTATGGAGCGTCACAAGGGAACATTCATCGTCATCGAGGGAACCGATGGATCTGGCAAGGGTACACAATTTCAGCTGCTTGCTGATCGCCTAACTGAAGCGGGCTACGACGTTGCAACATTTGATTTCCCTCAATACGACAAGCCATCCAGCTATTTCGTTCGAGAATATCTCAACGGCAAATACGGCACAGCCGATCAAGTCGGTCCATATACCGGCTCACTCTTCTACGCCCTCGACCGCTTTGAGTCCGGCAACGACATCCGAGCTGCTCTCGACGCTGGCAAGGTCGTACTCGCCAATCGATTTGTTGGCTCCAATATGGCACACCAGGGCACCAAATTCCAGCACGCCGAAGAGCGTCGCGGTTATTTCATCTGGCTCGACAACTTAGAGTTCGAGATGCTCCGCGTACCGCGCCCAGACGTCAGCTTTGTGCTCCGTGTCCCCGCCGAAACTGCTCAGCAACTCGTTGACCAAAAAGAAGCACGCAGCTATACGGACAAAAAGCGCGATATTCATGAGGCCGATCTGAGTCACTTGCAGCGTGCTGTTACTGTGTACGATGAAATGTGCGAGTTGTTCCCTCAGGATTTCTCACGTGTTGACTGTGTTCGCAACGGTGAGCTACTCAACATTGAATCCGTGCAAGAATTATTATGGCAACGCATCAGTCCGCTACTTCCACCGCCGCCACAGCTCGAAATGAGTACCCAAAAGATTGCAGCTGCTCGCACCAAGCCAGCGGTCGATGCCACCATCGTGAGCGACCCCTACGTGCGCCAAACCAAAAATGGCCGCTATGAGATTACTGACCAAGGTCACGCGTTTCTCGAGGAAATTGTCACCAATGCTGACGGCAACGTATATGCCTTTAACGACAAGCTCAGCCCAATGACTATCGCCGCCGCTATGGCGCGACTCAGCCGCCGTGGTGACGACATGCGCGTTACTATCTTGGACGAGTTCGCTGGCAAAGAAGGTCGCGATGAAAAGCTCCTCAAGCGCGTCATTACCGCATATGGCGATGATTCAGTTCAACAACTTGCTGGTGTGCACGTGGTCGTGGAGGGCGCCAGCAACCTGCTCACCAAACTCCTTGAGTGGGGCCGCCTTGCTGCATATCTCGAGCAATCGACTCGCTATATTTACTTTGACCAAAAGGATGAAAAGGGCCGCTACAAGTTCTTTACACCTGACCATTTTCCTAAAGACATCAAAAAACAGTACAACAAGATCCTCAGCACTATTTTTGATAGCTATTCGGAAATGGCAAAAACACTCACCGAATACCTCCAGGCCCAGGACACAACACCGGCCGATGAACGTGACGGCGCGTGGCGCAATGCCATTCGCGCTCAGGCTTGTGATGCGATCCGACCTATTTTGCCAGTGGCGACAATGTCGACCGTCGGTATTTACGGCTCAGCACAGGCACTCGAAAGCCTGATCATGCACCTCATGAGTGAAGATTTGCCAGAGGCTCGCAACACCGGAGAAAAGCTGCTAGCCGAGGTTCGCAAAATTATGCCATCTTTCTTTGAACGTGCCGACAAGGCCGATCGCGGCGGCGCAGCAATTGTGTATCGGGCGGCCACAAAGCACAACGTCGCACAATTAGCTCACGAATATCTACCTGGCACTTTGGCAGCCGAAAGCGAGCCAGTCCAGCTGACCGATGTTTGGCCACGCAACGAATTCGACCTTATTCCAGACATGTTGTACGAACACAGCACGCTACCGCTACGCGAAATTCGTGACGCAGTCAGCACCTGGCCATATGCCAAAAAGGCTGACGTCTTCGAGGCGTACATGGGTGAACGCCTCAACCGACGCCACCGACCTGGCCGTGCACTCGAAAAAGCCCACTACAGTTGGGATCTTGTGTGCGACTATGGCATTTTCCGCGACTTGCAGCGCCATCGCATGGTTGACGACCTCGAGTGGCAAGAGCTGACGCCACGCTATGGCTACGAGGTGCCAAAGCTCGTCGAAGATGCAGGCCTTGCCGATATGTTCGAAAACTGCTTTGATCTTAGCCTCAAGCTGCACAGTATCCTGCAGGCAGCAGGCTTTGCCCAAGAAGCGCAGTATGCAACATTGCTTGGCCATCGTATGCGCTGGAAGGTAACCTACAATGCTCGCGAAGCGTTCCACCTGCACGAGCTTCGCACCAGCCCACAAGGCCATCCTGGCTACCGCAAGCTCGTGCAGCAAATGCACGCCAAGCTCGCCGAGATACACCCGATGCTTGCCGAAAATATGAAGTTCGTCGGCATGGGCGAGGATCCAGAGCTCACCCGACTTGCAGCGGAACGCTACAGTCAGTTTAAGCTTGGTCAACTCGACCACGACGCCTCAAAGTAATGTAGCGCTAATACATCTCGCGATTAATCACACGCCAGTCTTGTGTGGCATGCAGACTACTCGAAAGCGGCACAACAATGTCGTCGCCAGCGTCAACAAACGAGGTAACTTCCTGTGTCGTATCGCTACTCAGTGGGACAAATCCTTCGGCCTCCAGATCATCTGCGTCAAAGAGTAAGTCACCCCACTCAGGATTGGTAGCAAAGAGTGTCTGGCGCGTCACAAGCACTGACTGGACGGTTGCAACTCTGTCGCGACGCTCATCATTCTGGATAGAAAGCTTACGTGCGTAACTGCCAAGCAGCTGTGTCATGCGGACGAACGCGCCGTCCTCTGTCCCTTGGACTTCATACACTCTGTCGGTATCGCGAACTTCCAGATCGTCACGAAATTGTCCGGCCATCGTCAGCTCTTTCTGGACGGCCGTCACCTGGAGTGATTGCGCGGCGTTGCCGTAGCTATCGAATGGGTCACGTCCGCGTTTGGTGTGCTCAACAGTAGCCAGCGTCGATCGTCGAATGACAGGGGAGGCGACCATTGCCGCGACCTTCTGTCTGGGGTTTTCTGCGCTTCGCACCATACCAGCCGAACCGCTCGAGCTCCGCTTTTTGGTGCCAACAACATGCCACGGCTGTAGCGCGCTATTGAGCACGACGTCATCTTCTCGGATATGCTTCGCGCTCGCAATTCCGGCGACCGCGACCCAAGATTCTTGAGGTTGCGTACGGGCCACATCGGTTAGCATGAGCTTGCCAGTCTCTGGGTGAACGCTAAAGTGTGTAGACCCAGCAAAGCGGGTTTCGAGATCGCCTGGGCGAAACACGCCCGAACCATGGACGAGTGCCAAAGCCTTGCGTAATTCTGGGGTGCCAGAGCGATCTGGCTTGTCTAATACGCGCAGAGCTTCTGCGAGGGTACTGTTGAATTCGCCAACTTTAGCCATTATTAGGTCCTCCGTCCGAAGTGTGTGGTGCGTGAGTTGTCATGCGGCGGACAAGGTGCTTGGTTTGTGTTTGTAGAATCATATGGTTTCTCCTTGCTACTAAAAAACCGAGCTCGGTGGATTTGAGCTCGGTTGCGTATAGTTGCTTGATATTTTGGGTTATATTTACGCGACGCTCAAATCCTTGGCAGGCATGACAAAAATGAGACCAATGAGGCTCATTACAATCGTGTGCTTGCGGAAATTGCGTTGCATGCCTTCCAGTATTACGACTTTTGGGTACCAGTGTCAAGTGCTCATGCTTTTTTCTGGAAGCCCGTCCCAAACAATGCTATAGTTACGATGAATAGTACAGCCGCCGTGCGTAGGCGGTTTATTTTACGGAAAACTTATGTATAACGACAAAATTGATCCTTATCTAGCAACTCTTATCGGCCATCGCACGATTACGACCGACGTTGCTGCCAACAACGCCTCACTCGCGTACCTAGAAGACTTCTTCGCGGACAGAGGTATGTATATCCAGCGTTTTGACTTTAACGGCAAAGGTGCACTGGTCGCGACGACCGTCAAAGGCTCAAAAACACCCAAAGTCATGCTTGGCGCCCATCTTGACGTCATACCAGGCGAAGATGATCAGTTTACGTTGCAACACAAAAACGACAAACTCTATGGTCGTGGTGTCGCAGATATGAAGTTCGCAATTGCCGGGTATATGCGCATCATCGACACGTTGCAACACGACCTCAAACACTATGACCTCGGTATTATGCTCACCATTGATGAAGAAAGCGGTGGCTACGACGGCGTTGCTCGCTTGGTAGACGAGGGTTATCGCCCCGGCGTTTGTATCTTGCCAGACGGAGCAGAGAACTGGGAGATCGAAACACTAGCCAAAGGGTTGTGGTGGTGCAAAATCACTGTTGAAGGTAAGGCAGCACACGGTTCTCGCCCCTGGGAGGGCGATAGTGCCAACGAGAAATTGCTCGACATGCTGCATGCTATCCGCCAGACGTTCAACAACGAAACACGCACTATGGATACACTCAATATTGGTATGATCAATGGCGGAAATGCTCCCAACCAAGTAGCAGCCAGCGCCACGGCTGACCTCGATATTCGTTTTGTGAGCAAAGAGGCGTTTACGCTTATCAAAACTATGGTTTCAGGTGTCTGTGCCAAATATGGCGCGACTGTCGAAACTGTCGTCTACGGCGACCCCTGTATTAACGATCTCGAGCACCCAATGATTGCACCCTACAAGCAAAGTGTTATCGACATTGTCGGCACAACGCCGCAAGGTATCGTCGCGTTCGGCGGCAGTGACGCACGCTTCTTTACACCTGTTGGCGTGCCCTGCATCGTCAGCGAACCGTACGCTGGTGACCGACATGGAGCCAATGAATGGCTCGATGCAAAAGGCTACGAGCAGTACCAGGAAGTCCTCCTCGATTACCTCAATAAAGTCGCCCGCATCTAACCTGTTATACTAGTGGCGGGCAATTCCCACTAGGACGAAAAGAGAGGTACCGTGAATAGCAACCACGCCGTGCAGTTACGACGGCTCACAGCTTTGACGTGTGTCGCCGTCTTGGGCATCAGCGTCGCCAGCATTTTTGGTTGGCGAGGGCTGGAGCACTCATGGCTCTACATGCTCATAGCGAGCAGTCTACTCTGTGTCGGTCTGTACTTTGCCGTATGCGGCATCGACAAGGACGAGGCAAAGGAGCACTGGCGAGTCATTGCCATTGCCATCACCCTCGGTGTACTACTCAAGTACTGCATCATCGCAGGGTGTATGCTTGCCATCACTCGCGATTGGCGCTTTGCCGTGCTAGCAATGGCGGTTACGCAAATCGACCCGCTATCAGTAGCGGCGATGAGTGGCAAAGACCGTCTCAACGACAGAACGCGAACAGTGCTCAACGCCTGGGCTGCGACCGACGATCCGATGACGACCATCTTGACGCCTGTAGCAATGGGTGTCGCAGGCTATATCTCCCACGGACAGGCCACAACAGTAAAGACCAGCTGGCAAGATATGCTGGTTGACCTGCTGCCCCTGGCGGCAGTGCTACTACTCGTTGGACTGACCGCATGGCGGCAAAAGTCTGGCTTTACCATTGCCAGCTCACTGCGCAAGGCTCATGGCCATGAGGCGACCAAGAACACGGCCGTCACGATGTCGCTTGTCATAGGTGCACCGACGCGATTGTTCAGCCTCCCGGCATGGGTCGGCTGGGCGTATCGACCGGCATGGACGGCGAACGAGAAGCTCGTCGGGAGAATCCTCGCAGCAACGCTGTACTCCGCGACGTTCCTACTCGGCATCCTGCTGGCAGATAGTCACAACTTCAGCGGTGGAATACTGCTTGGCGTCGTGACATTCTGTTCACAAGGTGCCGCGACCTGGTGCGTCCTCGGCGCAGCCGCACGGTTCAGCGGGCAGCCCTCGGTATTTTCGCTTCGCGATACATGCCAGTTAGCGCTTGGCCAGCAGAACGGCATCACGGCAATCTTGCTGGCGCTCGTACTCGAGCCGACTACACAGGACGCCGTTGCCACGATTGCGCTGGCCATTGTGACGATCAATGTCCTGAACTTCACGACCAACTGGGCATTTGACCACTTCGTCAGCCCTCGGCTGGAGTCTCCTGAGGAGAACATGGGGGAATGAGCCACCGGGGCCTCTACGTACTATTCGTACGCACGCCCCTCACCCCAAGAAAAGTTATTGACTTTACAGGCTACAACAGATATAATTGCACCTAACATTCACCGAAGACAGTAGCGATCGAAAGATTATAAGAAGCTACCGAGGCCAATGAAACAAACATTTTTGTTTTCTGTCCGAGTCTTTGGTAATGCGAGAACCAAAGACTTTTTTAGTTCTTGGATCAGTTCGTTAACAACGTGGTCAAAGAAAATCACAGACATTGTCTGTACAATTCAATAGTAAAAGAAGGGACAATCTTATGGCTTTAACCAAAGACCAGAAGAATCAAGTTGTCTCTGACGTTGCAGAACTTCTCACAAGTTCAAAGATGACCGTCGTAGCAGCCTACAAGGGCACTACGGTTAAGGCCATCCAACAACTTCGCCGTGAAGCTCGCGAAAATGGCACGCAACTTCGCGTTGTCAAAAACCGCCTGGTCATCAAGGCCGTGCAACAAAACGACAACTTGAAAGACGCTGACACCAGCGCCTTGAATGGTCAGCTCCTCTACGCTTTTAACAGCGAAGACGAAGTTGCACCTGCACAGGTACTGGCGAACTTCGCTAAAAAGAACCCAACGATTGAATTCGTTGGCGCTTTCACTGCCCAAGGTACATTCATTGGTGCAGAAGAAGTTCAGGCATTGGCAACATTGCCAAGCAAAGAGCAGCTTATTGCTCAAGTTATTGCTACCCTCCAATCACCAGTCAACGACGTTACCAACGCGCTTTCGGGCAACTTGCACGCATTACTTGACGGTGTTGAAGCTAAAGCTAACTAATTTTAATTACAAGAAGAAGGAATCACTATCA
>CAZCCP010000008.1:0-59472 GCA_964497565.1 uncultured Candidatus Saccharibacteria bacterium | reverse complement strand
TGCTGGAATACACCGTTCTGCTCGAATTGGCTCGTCTTAAAGCCCTTCAGACTAAACACCAGCGCGAGCATAATAGTGACGCTCGTTGCGCCAATGACAACCGCAAAGATAGTCAGGCTGCTGCGTAGCTTCTGGCGCCAAATATTACGCAAAGCAATCGTGATGTAGTCGATAAATCGCATAGCTATCCTCGCTCCGCAACATGGCCGTCTTTAATCTGGACGACGCGGCTGGCCTGACGAGCAATAGCCATGTCGTGGGTAATAACAATGAGCGTGATACCCTCTTTGTTGAGGTCTTTGAGTAGTTTCATAATCTCTTCGCCACGGGCACTGTCGAGGTTGCCAGTTGGCTCGTCGGCGATGATGATGCTGGGCTTTACGGCAAGAGCGCGCGCAATAGCAACTCGTTGACGCTGGCCACCAGATAGCTGAGCAGGTTTGTGCTTGAGACGATCGCCCAAGCCAACTGCCTTCAGACATTCAATGGCGCGAGCTTTGCGCTCTCTCTGTTTAATTCGGGCAAAAACTAGTGGCAGCATGACATTTTCCAAAGCCGTTTGCGAACCTTGCAGGTTAAATGATTGGAAAACGAACCCAATATGATGATTGCGGTAGTCGGATAGCTTGCGATCACGAACGTGTGATAGATCGTTGCCATCAACCACTACAGTGCCAGCTGTAGGGCGATCAAGACCACCAATAATATTGGCCAGCGTCGATTTACCAGAGCCAGATGGACCAGTGATAGCGATAAATTCGCCAGCATTAACAGAGAAGCTCACGGCATCGAGCGCATTCAAAACCTCATCGCCAAGATGATATGTTTTGGTAACGTTATCGAGTGATATTATTGCAGCCATATATGTTGTATTTTTGAAATTAATTTAAGCTTAAGCCTTATTCCCTGCATTTACAAGAAGATTTTCGGGGGCCTAGGTACTATTGTAATGGACAGCTCAAAACCATAAAAGGTTTGCGCAGTAGCGGCCTCTTCGATCCATGCGTGTTGCAGTACGGTGAGCATTGCAAATGCTGCCCAAATTGCGACAAATTTGCGCATATTTACAGACACGACGCATACTATAATCATGCGATATAAAGCACTATCGGCGCGATTTACTAGTATCCGGGCGAGCCTCGGCATTGCCACTATTGCCATAGTAGGTCTAGGTCTTCTTAGCTGGCACACATTTCACCAGAGCGCACATGCATCTGGAAGCGCCAGCCACGAACCCGGCCTCTCCCTGGTTTCTAACAAAAGCGCACAGCCGCTAGCGACAACACATACGCCCCAGACCACAGCCAAAGCTTTGGCTAGCGCCGGACCGTGTTCGAGTAATACCATAGACAAAGCCGTTATTATTAGTATCAGCAAGCGTCATCTCTGGGGCTGCGAGCAAACAAGCTCGGTATATGACTCTCCGGTCGTCACGGGTATGGAAAATATCGCCGCCGACCTCACGCCTACCGGCACGTACCATATATATGGCAAGCAAACGAACCTCTACCTAAAAGGTTCCGACAGCACAGGTAGCTGGAATGATTACGTCTCCTATTGGATGCCGTTCCTGCACAATCAATATGGTACCTACGGCTTCCACGACGCTACCTGGCGCGCCGATGGCGACTTCGGAAACATCGATCCATACTCCGATAAAGGCTCGCATGGATGCGTGGAACTGCCACTCGCAACTGCCGAGTGGCTCTACAGCTGGGCCTCCATTGGCACGACTGTTATTATCCAGAAGTAACATCTGGTATCATACGCACATGAACAAAATCTCCCACGATAGCGAAGTCGCCGCCCACGGCCAGCAAGTTATTACCGCTTGTGCGCTTATTCATCACACTTTTGATGGTGAAATTAAGGTTTTCTTACCAAAACGAGCAGATACCAAGAAGTTTCTGCCGGGTGTCTACGAAATTCCGGGCGGGCACATCGACTTTGGCGAAAATATTGTCGAAGGTCTAAAACGTGAGATCCACGAGGAGCTTGGCATGCGAATCGAGGTTGGAGACCCTTTTGTTGCCTTTGATTACACCAATCACATCAAGGGCTCTCACTCTGCTGAGATCATCTATTTTGCCACCTTTATTGACCCAATCGAGCAAATCGCAATCAACCCTGAGGATCACTCAACATACGGCTGGTTCGCCGAAAGCGAGCTCGAACGTGTCTACACCGAGAACAAGCGTGACGATGATCCGGAGATAGTGGCGCTACGCAAAGCCTTCGCTCTCCTTAAGGGTGGCTCGCTCAACTTTGGCAATGAGCAGTAACGTTATATACTAAGTGGTATATATGTCACCGAATCAATCGGCGCCTTCATTGTTGCAGGTTCTGCAGCAGCAATTGGAAGTTGCCCTCAACCATAACAAAACTGCAGTTACCCATAACGGAGCTGGTGCCCGCATCCAAGTTCCAGGCCTCGGCAAGGCCATCACGAGTGGCTACGAACAACTCCGCAACGCCGCTGAATATACCGAGGAGCATTTGCTCTTGCAGCGCGCCATCCGCCGCTACTACAACCGTTCTGTATCATTCAACTCACGACGTGGCATCGGCAACATTGGGGAAGAGCTCATCGTCGAGCTTACACAAGCAGGCTACCTTCAGAACAATACGTTCGGCGCACATGTCAGCAACCAGCTGAACCAACTCACCGATAGCTGGATGAATGTCTACTGGCAGCTTCGCGACGCTAACATCTCCCGAGAGAAAGCTACTGAATGGATTCTCGATATTCTCTCTGTTAGCACAGAAGAACTCCTAAACCCGCATTATCACCTCAATGCTCTGGCGACATTTGCCTACAACCATTATCTGCAAGCTCTACCTCGTGACAGCTTCATCAAGCAGCAAGAAGATGCGAGCAATTACGAACTCAGTCTCTATATTGCCGCCCATAAAGCGCTCCTTAAATCCGATATTGCTCTCGTACGCCATGATCTCATGGGTATGTTCCAGCAAACACCAACGCAAATGGCGGCATTCATTACGTTCAACCAGCAGGTAGACACGTTATTTACGGCACACCTCACGATCAACCTCGAACGTAGTGTCAGCCGCTATGGCGCACCGATTCGCGTACTAAAGAGCCTCGTCGAGACCCAACAGGAAGGCCTGATCCAGCTACTGAACGACCAGGACCAGTTCCTGAGCGCCTACGAACGCGCGGCCCTGAGTGACTACAAAGACGTTGGACGACGCCTCAACAAGGGTATTCTCAAGAGTATTGCTTTCATCTTTATCACCAAAATTATCATTGGTGTGGGTGTTGAAGTACCGTACGACCTCATTTTTGTTGGTAGCGTCGCTTTCTTGCCGCTCGGCATCAACCTCCTCGTACCACCGCTCTATATGGCAGGTCTCAAGCTTGGTCTTCGTCCACCAGCGGCCAGCAACGCGCAATCACTTCGTAATTATATGGGTGGCGTCCTCTATCCGTCAGAAACGATGCCAGCGCCAACCCTTACAGTAAGTAACAAAACAATTTCCGCAGGTGCCAAGCTACTCTATACCGGCTTCTTCTTTGTGCCATTTGCTATCACGCTCTACCTGCTTTCGCTCTTGCACTTCAACCCGATTCAAGCAGTTATCTTCTTTGTCTTCCTCTCAACCGCCAGTTTCCTTGGTTTCCGTTTGAGCCGTATGATTCGTGAGATGGAACTCATGGCCAAGCAGCAAGGGCTCCTGAGTGTTCTGCGCGATTTCTTTTACTTACCGTTCATTACCGTTGGTCAGTGGCTCTCACGCAAGTACGCCCGTGTTAATATCGTTGCGTTCTTCCTCGACATGGCTATCGAGCTACCGCTCAAGACTATCTTGCGTCTTGTACGTCAGTGGACTCGTTTCCTGAACGAAAAACACGACGAAATGTACTAAATTACAATATCCAAACCGCAAACAACCTACCTACAATACATAGGTATGCTGCAAGAGGTGAGACCAGCCGGAAAAGACTGGCATAATTCATATGAAAAGAGAGTTCTCGATGCTAATTTGGCACGAGAAACTCGCGTGCTTGCTCTTTGGATTACACACAATACCTTGCAAATCCTGGAGCCGACTCAGATTTTTACGCAAGAGCGCATTGGTCTTGGTGGTCGGCTATTCCCAATGATTAAGGTGCAGACGATGGATTCGCTCAACGAGCCCCTCCTTTCACCCAAGAAGCTATCGGTCATGGCGCAGATCGTCAGAAGGTTGGCCTTTGATGAGCTTGTGCAGGTCGTGCATGTCAGCCAAGACCCGGAAAACCCCAAGGAGATGTCCATCATCGGGCCTCGACCGCAACAACCAGCGGAGATTGAACACATGTACAAAACTATGAGTGCGGCTGGCCAGGAAGAACGCTTCTACGCCTGGTACCAAGCCTACGTATCGATGCGGCCCGGTATATTCGGCCCCGATAGCTTCATTGGCGAACGGTTTCAACCCTCAACACTCGAATACTATAACGCTCGAGTTGATGCCACATTTTGGTATCAAGACCATGGGGATGAGGCAACCGATATCAGGATATTCGGTACGATGCTTGCCGTAGGCTCACATTACATGAGCCATGATTTACCCAAGATGCTCGGTAGATTGAATGAGATTCCTGCCTAGTCCTCCAAGGTACTAAAATTTGTATACATGGGGAGTTCAGAACTTCTCTGCTTTTATTTGGCGATTTGCCCAAGCCACAAATACATCCATCTGTTCAATAATAAGCTCAAGATTAGCCGCAAGATACGGAGGCGATAGCGCTTGCCGCGCGCGTAAGTGCTCAATGGTCTCCTCTACAACTCCTATGCGCATCTGTAGTGCGCCCACCATCTCTTGTGGCTCAAGGTCCTGTCTAAATGTCAGCGCAATCTGGAATGGGTCGTACATGACTTTCGGCTCCCACCAGTATTCGCTAAGTAGGTGTCGATATTCTTTTTCGCCATCAGATGTTAGCACGTAAACTTTCTTAGTTGTGCCACCTTTGCGATCAGGTGATTCGTACATCTCGAGCAAACCCTCGAGCGCCATAGCGTTTAGCGCGTGATAAATTGAGCCATATGCAATGTTAGCCCACTTATCCGCCTCCCAACGTTCTAATTCCTGGCGAACTTGATAACCATGAGCTGGTTGGATAGTTCTAAGCGCACCCAGGATAAGTAGTCGAGAGGCTGTCATAATACATACCGTACCACGTACTTTTTAAAAGTACAGTGATAGTTCTATTTAAACCGTACATCCACCTCTTCTTTAGGAATATAACGGTCAACATGGGCGTAGAGCTCATAGGCATGCAGATCTTGAGGCGTCGGCTTATCGTTTTGGATGGCACGGGGATACAACTTGAGGTGTCGGACACTATCAATCTCAATTGCATACACAATAACTTGCGCTAGCAGATAGATCCAGAAGAGCATACCAAGCACAATAGCGAACGTGCCGTATAACACGTCAAGATTCTTGAGCTGATGGGCGACAAGCAGGCTACCGAATGTTAAGAGAAGCTGCATGATTGCGGCTGCGAAGGATGTGCCAACAAACATGTCTTGCAGTGGAACCTTTCTCGAGGTTGCTGTACGAAATGCGAACAACAGTACCCCGAAGAGGACAAAGAAACCTATAACGTTAGCGAGCAGTTTTACCCAAAATGCGTGCCCTAGCGTTGCACTAAAACTTGAGACGGCGAGTGTTGCCGCAAAGCCAAATGCGGCCGCAATCATAATAAGGAAGCTCTGGAGCAAACCCTTTGGGAAGCCGGTTCGGCGCATGCGAGGCACTTGCCAAATATCGTTAACAGCATGGCGCAATACATCAGCAACACCACGCGTACCATATATAGTTATGAGCAAACCAATCGCTAAGCCAATGCCGCTCTTGCTCATAGTATGCACATTATTCTCAAGGGCACTACTAATGCCAGGCAGGAAGTGCCCAATGCTCTGCGAAACTTGGTGTCGGACGTCAACGTTGTTATGAAAGACAATCTGTATGACCGTCAGAACTACAAGAAGCAACGGGAATATTGACAAAAATCCATAATACGTAATAAGTGCAGCTTGGTAACCGCCATCATCATCGCCAAACTTCTTAATAATCGCGTAGGGCAAACCTACGCTCGGGTGTCGTTGCTGAAAGTGGTCGATACGGTCGATGAAATGTGAGATGGACATGGGTGGCTATAGCTACTTTTTGTGGCGACCCATCATGTCTTGGGCTTTGTGGACGAGGTTCTCACCCATTTCAGCCACCTCCGTAAATGTATGAAGTCTTTCTTCGATACGCTCTTGGATTGCATTGATCTTGGCCTTGATGGCAAAGACCGCTACAACCAGCGCCAAGATGATTAAGGTCATGAGGCTCATGAAGATTATGCCAATAACGTAGAACGTGGTTTGTAGATCCATAGTGTCCCTTCAATAACGTGCTTAATACTTGCTTCTAATTGTACCGCGTTTGGCTATCCGCACTGTAAAAGTTTTTACAGCTTTATGGCATTCAACGTGTCTGGATGGTTGACACGAATGCATATTAATGTTTTTATGTTGTTAATTATGCATATACCAAAGAAGTTAACCGACATCCGCCAAAAAGTTGCCTCATTTTCACGCAAGAAGAAAATCTTACTCGCGGTCAGTATTGTTGTTGCTGTAATCGCCATAGCAGCGGCAATTGTATTTGCGCGCATCAATAGTGATGTTCACAAAACGTTCAAGGGCGGCACGTTTGCAGCACTCACCAAGCACGATCCACTCAAGCAGGATCAGAGCGGCGTAACAAGCATGCTTATCTTCGGTAATTCGAGTGATGATCCAGGACATGGCGGAGCGTTGCTTGCTGATTCCATCATGGTGCTCAGCGTCAACAATAAGACCAAGGTAGCACACACCGTGAGCGTGCCTCGCGATTTGTGGGTGCAATATGGCATGTCATGCTCAAACGGCACCGAAGGTAAAATCAATGCCGTATACCAATGCGCACTTCGCAATAATGGCAAAGACGAACAAAAAGCGAGCGAAGCATTTAAAAACAAGGTAGGTGACATTCTCGGCATCCAGATTCAGTACTATGCCAAAGTCGACTATACGTTCGTTCGTGATAGCGTTAATGCCCTTGGCGGTGTTGATGTAACAATCAAAAGCAACGATCCACGCGGCATTCTAGACCGCAGCTTCGACAAGCATTGCCCCAACGGCCCCTATACCTGCTACAACCTTAAATATCCAAATGGACTCGTACATCTAGATGGCGAGCACGCCCTCTACCTTTCTCGCGCCCGTAATGCAAAGGGTGGCTACGGCTTGCCCGAGAGCAACTTCGATCGCGAAATCAACCAGCAGCTTATCGTTCAGGCTATCCAGAAAAAGGCTCTCTCAACAGGCACACTCGCTAATCCGCTCACCGTCATGAACCTGGCAAACTCGCTTGGAGATAACATCACTACCGACATCCCTACTTCCGAACTGCAAAGCGCACTTGAGGCGCTCCGTGGCATCGGCAACAAGTCAATTGTCTCTATCCCCTTGCACAGCAACACGAACCCTGTTGTAACCACTGGTATGCATGGCAGCCAGAGCATTGTATTGCCTTCTGCTGGCCTCAACGACTACAGTCAGCTCCAAGCAACCATGCAACAAGCACTAGCAAAATAGTCAAAACATTGTCTGGTGCCTTGACTAAACAGAGGTAATATAGTAATATATACTCACGATGAAGATGCGACATCTGGGTGTCTCGCTCCTAAAGGGCGGGGCTTTTATTATTTATGCGCTGCTTAAGCTGCTACCACAGCAGCATAAATTAGTGCTAATTAGTCGTCTTCAAAATACCTCCTCAATCGATTTTATCGAGATCCAAAAACAGGCTTCTCAAGCGGATCCGTCCCTGTTGGTTATCACCCTCAACCACCACATGGATAGTCGCCTTAAGCACATCTTTGCGATCCTCCAAGAGATGTATCACTTGGCTACCGCTGAAGCATGTATTGTCGAAAGTTACGTTATATCGGTGAGCGTTCTGCACCACCACAAATCACTCGTAGTCATTCAGATTTGGCATGCGCTAGGCGCGGTCAAGATGTTCGGCCATCTTGCAATTGGCAAACCTGAAGGCAGTTCTGCTGAAATCGCCAGGCTTATGAAAATGCACCGAAACTATACCTACGTGACAGCAGGCTCGGCTGCGACAATCGCTACATACTCCAAGGCTTTTAATGTGCGCGAGGATCAAATCAAAACGATTGGTATGCCTCGAGTCGATTACCTACTCAACCCAGCAACAAACGCACAAAACATACACGCAGTGCGCCGGAAATATGCCATCGCAACAGATAAACAAGTGATTCTCTACGCTCCAACATTTCGCAAGCGACACACCGTACCATATGACGAGCTCATTAACGCCGTTGATTTGTCACGCTATACGCTTATTATCAAGCAACATCCTCGTGATAAGACCCTACTGGCCACGGACCAAACTGGAGTCATCGTAGACCAGAACTTCTCACTACTTGAGCTACTGCCTATTGCGGACTACGTTATTACCGACTTCTCTGCCGCAGTGTTTGAAGCTGCGCTATTGGGCAAGCCGCTTTTCTTCTGGCTATTCGACAAGGATCGCTATATCAAGAAGCGTGGGCTAGCGATTGATAACATTGCGCAACTTCCAGGCCTCCAGAGCAGTCAGATCCAAGATCTGACTGCTGCAATTGCAGCAGATCGTTATGATCCTCAACTTGTTAAGGATTTTGCTGATCGCTACGTAACCAAACAAGATGGTACGAGTACAAAGGCAATTCTGGAGCTCGCAGGAGTTGTGTCATGAGAAAGCTTCTCATAGCTATCTCCAAGCATTACCCACTGATGCGCATTTTACGCTATCACTATGTTCGATTGCGTAACCGGGTGCTCTGGTCTCGCATTGCACACCAATCAATCCAGAAAAATACTGTTATTTTTCAGGCATACAGTGGTCGCTACACATGTTCTCCAAAAGCGCTCTATGAGTCTATGCTCCATGACCCGCAATTCGCTGATTACCACTTTGTTTGGGTCGTATCTGACAAGCAAAAATATAAGCAGCTTGGCGAAAACCCACGAACAACACTTGTCGAAATTCGTACTCGTGAATATTACGCTGCATTTTCACAAGCAGAATACTGGGTCGTGAACATTATGTTGCCGCTGCGTATTATCAAGCGCAAGAGCCAGGTAATGATTCAGTGCTGGCATGGTACGCCTCTTAAGCGACTCCGTGCTGACATCGTTGAAAATACTAAAAATGTCATGAATTCCAGACAAGATTTCATTCGCAAAAACTTGATTGATACCAAACGCTATGACTATCTCGTATCTCCTTCCCGCTTCGCTACAGAGAAATTTGTCACGGCCTTTGGCATTAATAAAATGTACCGTGAAGGTCGCATCCTAGAGATCGGTTACCCACGCAATGATGCGCTGTATCGTCCAAGTGCAGACACTATACAGACGCTCAAGAAGAATCTTGGGCTACCAGCTGACAAGAAAATATTACTCTACGCACCAACATGGCGCGACGATCAGCACGACACACTCAAAGGTGGCTACACGCACCAAAACGAACTCGACTTCAACAAGCTGCAGGACGCAATCGGCGACCACTACATTGTTATTTTCCGAGCTCATTATCTCATCGCTAACGATTTCGACTTCACGAGTCACCAGGGCTTTGTCTATGACGTTTCTGATGTTGATGACATCAATGATTTGTATCTGGTCAGCGACGTATTGGTTACCGATTACTCAAGCGTCATGTTCGACTATGCAAATCTAGGCAAACCGATGGTCTTCTATATGTACGATCGGCTGCATTACGAACAAAACCTCAGAGGGTTTTATATCGATATAGGAGAGCTCCCGGGCGAGATAACCGACTCGCAAACGAGGTTGGCCGAGATTCTCAAAACACTCAAACCCTATCAACAAAAATATCAAAACAAATATGCCGATTTCACCCAGAAGTACACCTACCTAGACGACGGCAAAGCCACAGAACGGCTGCGCACTATCGTATTCAACAGATCGCAAGCGCACAGCGCACATAGGACCAAGACTCAAAATCAACCACTAACCGAACAGGGAGCATTGTCATGAAGATCAAATCACTCAAAAACTTTACAATTTCTGATGCCTTCACCAAGCTAATCAAGTTCCGCAGTACAATCTTTGGCTCATACGCCAGCAAGAAAGGCCTGCGCATATTCGGCGTGTGGCTTCTCATTGACACCAAACGCAAAATTCGCAACTCAGGTGATTTATGGACCTATGTAAAAGGTAACGTCTACAAAACTTCTCGTATTCGTGCCCATGCTTGGTTCCCCCTCTATTTCCGTCTATTTACTGTTTGCATTCCGTATGTAGACCTCGAGGACAGCAACATCCACAACCGTGTCTCTGCAGTTTTCCTCGACAAGCAGGGCGAAGGCTTCGTGCGCCAGATCTGGTTCTCATTCCTCCCGGGCATTCGTGGTCGCGGCAAGGTTCGCGCGATGAAGATCTTGGAAGATACAGGTAGTACCGTCTATCTGCGCCAGTCTGTCGCCAATAAGGCATACATCACACATCGCCGCACCATTGACAGTGATTACCGCAAGAACAACCGCAAAGTAACGCTAGCCTACTGGCTCTCGTTGCCATTCCGTTGGCGCAATCCTATTCTGATTTACGAAAAAGAATCGATGAAGTATGAAGAAAGTGCGGCAACCCTGTACGAAGGTTTGATTGATCGCGGATACAAGAACGTGTTCTTCGTCATCGACCGCAAAAGTACACACGGTGCCAACATTGCACCAAAATATCAGGACCGAGTGCTCATTAAGCACACACTCAAACACTATCTCTGCTTCTTTATTGCACGCACGTTTATTGGCACCGAGCGACCAGCACATGCACTCGACTTACGCGTTGCTAATAAACATGCGGTGCGCAAGATTAGTAGCAAGCGCCTGCGCTACGTATTCTTACAACACGGCGTCATGTACATGGTCTCTCTCGCATCAAATGCTCGTGCCGATGCACGCAAAGGTCAAGGTGGTACCCCGCCGTTCACTCGCATTGTTACGAGCTCGGTCGCCGAAGCGGATCACTTTATCAACGACGGCAATTACGATCGTGAAGACCTCTACATCACTGGTCTACCAAAGTTTGACCGCACATTCCGCAACGACGATGCCAATCGTATCGTCATCATGCCAACCTGGCGTCCATGGGAGTACAACTTAGTTCGTACGGCACCTGCAAAAACTGGTTACTACAAAATGCTCACGAGCATTATGTCGGCTATCCCAACTGACTTGCTTCCCAACGTACACATTTTGCCGCACCCACTATTTCTCCGTGAACTACAGCAGTCTGATCTGGCACCATTTATTAAGCCGTTCAATTCATACGATGAGGTTTTACGCGAAACCGACCTGTTGATTACCGACTATTCGTCCGTTTCGTGTGACGCATTCTTCCGTGGAGCTAACGTCATATTCTGGTGGAAAGACAAAGATTTGTGCATGAAGCACTATGGCGGCCATCTGATGATCAACGAGGATAACATTTTCGGTGACATTGCTAACTCCGAAGAAGATATCACTGCGATGGTGCGCGAGCGATACAACAGCGCCCAGCCACAAAAGTACATTGATCGATTTAACTACATCGTGAACTTTAAGGACGACCAGAACACAGAGCGTGTTATCAAATGCCTTACTGACGACGGCCTACTCGCTAAGCGAGCTCAAGGCAAGAAACGCACCACTGTCATGACCTACGGCACTTTTGACCGCATCCAGCATGGCCACGTTAAACTGCTCGAGCGCGCACGTGCACTCGGTGACTACCTGGTCGTTGGCCTATCTACCAACGCCTTCAGCGAGACAAAGGGCAAGAAGGCACAGCAAGATTACGAAACCCGTAAATTCATGCTCGAATCCCTCAAGCACGTAGACCTCGTTGTACCCCAGGAAAGCTGGGAGCAACAGATAAGTGACCTCAAAAAGCACCGTGTTGATATTGTTGCAATGAGCAATGAGCTGAAAGACAGTCCTAAGGTCAAACCACTACGCGATCAACGTGTTCGGCTCGAGTTCTTAGAGCAGACACCTGAGCCTTCCGAAAAACAGGAAAAGCAGAAACCACACGCACAGAAACCAGCGAAGCGACGACGCAGTAATGCGAAGCAAAGACCAAAAACTAGTAAGGCTACGGCGTAGGAAGGATGCATATGATTTTACGAGAACATCGCGAATACCGACAGCAACTTTTCACACTTGCACGGCTTGAGCTCAAAAAAGCTCATCATGGCTCAGTTCTTGGCTGGCTCTGGACGTTTATCCAGCCATCCATGCTGCTCTTTGTATATTGGTTTGTGCTGCATGCTGGCCTTCGTGCCGACAGTATGCCCGGCCACGTTTCACACTTGTCTTGGCTGATGGTAGGACTCATTACCTGGCTCTTCATGTCCGACTTGCTCAACCGTGGAACTTCATCAATCCGTGCCTACAAGTATCTCGTGACCAAGATGAAATTCCCAGTTTCAGTAATCCCAACATTCGTTAGTATGTCGCGATTGTATGTCCATCTGTTTCTCATTAGCTCGGTGCTCATTTACATCGGCTTTTGGGGAGAAGGCTTCAACATGACTTGGCTGCAGCTGCCGCTCTATATGCTGTTAATGTTCCTCTTCTTTACCGCGTGGGCGCTCTTTGCGGCACCGCTTGCAGTTATCAGCAAAGACTTCGAGAATGCCGTTAAGGCGACTGTGCGTATCCTCTTCTGGATATCAGGTGTTTTGTGGAATGTGCACTTTATGTCCATTGAGTGGGTTAAAAGCGCGCTCATGTTTAACCCGATCACGTTCTTCGTGGAGGGCTATCGCAACGCGATCCTTTACGATAAGTGGTTCTGGCAGGAACCCAAACAACTGTATATTTTCTTGGGCGAATTTGCCTTCCTCTGTATTCTGGCAGTTATAACTTATAAGCGTTCACGCAAGGAATTGGCGGACCTATTATGATAGACAAAAAACCTATAGCAATTGAATTCAAAAATGTAACAAAAGTTTACAAGCTCTATCCTTCTGACCTCCGTCGTGTGCTTGGCCTGCTCTTTAGCTTCATTAAGCCACGCAAAAAGCTCGCCAACGATGATCTTAGCTTTACGATTGAGCAAGGTGAGTCAGTTGCAATCTTGGGCCGTAATGGTGCCGGTAAGTCAACGATGCTCAAGCTGATTACAGGGGTCGCCTTTCAGACGAGCGGTGATGTCATCGTAAACGGCCGCGTAAGCGCTCTTCTTGAGCTTACAGCTGGTTTCGAGCTGGATTGCACCGGTCGTGAGAACATTCATCTTAAGGGCAGCCTGATGGGCCTCAATAAGAAACAAGTTATCTTGCTCGAGCAGACCATCATCAACTTCGCCGAACTCGAAGAGTACATTGACCAGCCGGTGCGTACGTACTCCAGCGGTATGAAAGCTCGCCTTGGCTTCTCGATCAACGTCAACATCAACCCAGATATTCTGGTAATTGACGAGGCCTTGAGCGTTGGCGACATGAAGTTCCAGGAGAAGTGCCGTCAAAAAATCGAAGCGGTTCGCAAAAAGGACCACGTGACCGTGCTCCTCGTGACTCATTCCCTCGACTCTGCGAAGAGTTTCTGTGAACGCGGGTTAGTACTCAAAAATGGTCAGCTCGTGTGCGATGCGCCAATAGAGCAAGCCATCAAAGAATACAAAAAGGTTGCCTGAGTTTAGGCACCCTGCCCTTGTTATTGGCACATAAAAAAGACCCGGGTCGAATAGTTGCCCCGGGTCCTTTTTTAGCCCTTACAATATATGAATATTAGGTGACTTGTATCAGCTCTTTCGCAAGATGCTGTCAAGCTTCAAGATGTCTTGATTTGTAGTTGCCGAAAATTCGAAATCTAATCCGCTTTTCGTGTGTACTGTCATAATGGTGCCCTTTGTTTATGAGTTTTTGTTTAGTTTTGGTGGTTTTTGTTTGTGATCACTAACACCCATAATTATACATAATTCTTATGCTTTTGTCAACGTGGCGTTAGTCCTTCACTTACCTTAATAATATCGTTCTTATGCTAACCTGCGCAACACGCTTTTGGATAAAAGTTTCAGGAGTTTTCCACAGCTTTTGCTGACCCCTATAAAGAGCCTGGCAGTTGTGGTGTGGAGTGTGTATGATAGCCTCATGGCTACAGTCGAGCGCGAAATAATTCGTACGTCCCGTCCAGATATTCAATATCTCAAAGAATGCGCTGAAGGCGTTGCGCAAGGAGAATTTTCCGCCCGGCACGTTGCACGCATGGCAGTCTATGCCGGCATGCTCCTCGTCGGCGGCACCGTTCCAAAGGCAACTCACTATCCTGTCGTGGTATCGGAACATCACTACATAGACTTGCGAGACGAAAATAAGGTAAAGCAAATACCCGAAACCATGGGGCACGCAAAGATGCTTCATGCTAGCAAAAATACTGATGTCGCCATTATGGCTGCCCTCTTTGGGAACATGAACAGTCGACGCGAGCGCGCACAGCGTTGCGCACCATTTACAGGACACAGCGTTGCTAATTTTGGGTGGGGCATCGACCAACATAAGACAGAGGCAGCATATGCCTCGGGTGATATCTTTGATGACGAAGGTGGCATGGTCCACACGCATGCTCGGCCCGAACTCATCAACGCTGCAGTCGCAAAAGTACCGCTCACGGGTTTCGTTGATTGTGTCTACGATGACGAGAGTTTCCAGCACATTGGCTACGACGTCGGCCAGTATATTGGCCCAAAACCACGGCGCACCATCGTACGCATACCAATCTCCAGCCATCTTGATCTACCACTCGACATCATTCCAACAAACTATGATGATATGGATGAGATTAATTTATAGCTATCCGGCGTCTAGAGTGCAATGTCAGTCGGAATTGGTTCAACAAAATTACCGTGTTTCACCATGAAAGCTTCTTCCATGATACGTCCACGAACGTGCATTGCAGAGCGTGCTAGGTCCTGACAGAAAACGGATGGGTTGTCGAAGCCATTTTCTTCGCTATATCGGTGTGGAGCATAGCCTCCTCCGCATTGTTTGAGAACTGGACATTGCTGGCATGTCGTAGAGAGCACTGTCGCACCAAGCTGCTTGCTCTTGCGAACCATGTACTCATTAGCCTCCTGGAGACTATTACGGTAGATGTTGAGGCCTGTTTTGGCAGGGTTACCAGGGGTAGATTTGAGCGTATCAACAAGCTCATAGGAGCCATCAGTTTCGACAACTACCAGGCCTGCTTGGGAGCCACCGTCACCGATACTTTCAACTTTGCTCCTACCACCCGACCAAAGATACATAACAGAGTCGAAGCTCCTTATGCGCAAATGCTTTGCGTCATCTGGAAACCAGACATCAAAGACCTTGCCCAGCCAGTCCGCATACGGCGTAGCGCGCCGGTCCTGAGGAGTCTCAAGCCCGGGAGGTAACGTCTGCCAATTGCCATGAGGCAAAAGAAAATCAAGCGCGGGCGGCTCAAATTCACGAAGCGTTTTATAGGTCTCGACAGGGTCATTTTCGATGTCGACTACCGCCAGAATACCCGAAAAGAGCCCTCTGTAGCGATAGTCTTCCATACGCCTGATACCGGCAATAGTCGCTTCGTAGGACGACTTACCCCTCCTGTCCAGGCGGTGGCGATCATTGCCCTCTTGCGAACCGTCAAGACTCACCCCTACCCTGATGGCATTCTTGCGAAACACCTTGAGGTATTCATCCGTAAGCAACGTGCCATTTGTTTGGACCACAAATTGCAATAGTGTCTTGCTACCAACTGCGTCACGCAATGTTCTTGTCGTATCTTCAAAAAACTCCGGTGGCGCTAATAGCGGCTCACCTCCGTGATATGTAACCTGGAAACTAATCGGGCGGTCTTCGCCACGATCAAGATAATCAGAGAGTCTGTCGCCAAATGTGTCCACTGTTTGCGACGTCATGATTTTTGGTTGTTCACGCCACGATTCGTTCCCCAGGTTGTACACATAGCAGTAGTCACAGTCCAGGTTGCACCGACTATGGACTTTGAGGACGGCCTCATTGATATATGGCAATGGCTCATTCTCTAGCTCGACGGGAAAATAGGTTTGGTCTGCTACGGTTTCTGGCATACAATAATTATACCATTACGCTAACGTTTAATAGGGGGTGAGATATGTCAGAATTACTAGTAGAGAGGACTCTTGAAGCCGAAAGTTTTGATGAGCTTTTTGAGCTTGATATCGATGCAGAGCTTGGCAGTTTCCTTGGTGCTACTGCACTAAGCATGGAAGATGTACAAGCTTTTACTGGCAGCGTTCTTCCGCCACAATCAGGCGTCGCACCAACATTCAACAGCTTTGTTGATGTTCCCGAGCGAGCTTTCTCCAGTAGCTTGATCGCAACAAAAAGCATGTAAATAGTGCTTGGATGCTAAAAGACCTCGCTCTAGCGGGGTCTTTTTTGTTGCCTAGTTCCCTGCGCATCCGTAGAATACCTACATGAAACGAGTTGCCATCAGACATACTTTTTCGCGAGATATTCCTATTGACCGCGAAGACACCCAAGAGCTCAAAGAGCTCATTGCCGATATTGAACAAGGCAGTCAGGACGCCCGACACGTTGCGCGCTTGGCAGTCATGGCCGGCTATCTACTTATTGGTACTGTAGTGCCAAAAATCAGGCATTACCCCGTTGCAGCACGACAACATCGCTATCGTGACCTGAATGCCCGAGAAGATAAACAATACGCACCAGATGGCAGTTATCTGTTGCAGGCAGGCACGAATGCCGATATCGCCCTTATGTGTGGTCTTTTTGGAGATATCAACGATCGCCAGCAGCGCATCGATCGCTGCAAACCTATTACTAGCTTAGACTCTACAAACTTTGGATGGGGGTATGACGCACATAAGTCATTCAGCCAGCCACTCTATGAATTCGAGGAGGCGCACGCTCGGCCTCACGCTCGGCCAGAGCTCATCAATGCCTGCATCGAGCAGCCTTTTACTGGTTATATAGAATGTGTCAGCGGTGACGGGGCGTTCACGTCTGTTGAGCATGAAATTGGCCAGTTTGTAACCACCAGGTCGCACCGAACGCTCTTGCGAATCCCGCTCAGGGGCGATATCGATTTGCCATACGACGTTATCGCCACCGACTATGCTGACGTATCAGATATGTCACGCTAGTCTAGTAAGCCCATGCTTCTGCACCAGTAAATCATATGTACGCTCAGGATAGTGTGGATATTCTCGGAGATTCTGTCCTTCTGTTGTTGCCAGCATACGCCGAGCAAGCGTTTCCTTGCTGAGGGCACCATGCACGGAACTAATCATATCTGCAAGATCAAAACAGTAAATTGAGCGATTATCAAACCCGTTTTCCTTGCTGTAACGGTGCGGCGCGTACCCACCGCCACACTTATCTTTGATAGGGCATGCCTGACATTCGGTCGCCAAAACAGTCGTACCAAGTTGCTTGCTTCGGCGCGCCATATATTCATTGGCCTCTTGGATGCTGTGACGATAGACGTTTTTGCCAGTTTTTGACACGCGACCCGGGGTAGATTTGAGCGTATCAACAAGCTCATAGGAGCCATCAGTTTCGACAACTACCAGGCTTGCCTCCCCCGCTCCGCCAAGACTCTCTACGTTGCTCTTGCCGCCAGCCAGGAGGTGAATCATCGAGTCAAAGGTCCGAATACGCATCCTGAGAGTTTCGCCTGGGAACCATTCATCAAGGATGGGCTTAAACCATTTGGCATACGGCCGCTTCATACGCCCAGCCAGCGTTTCGAGCCCATAAGGCGGTTCCTGCCAGTTGCCATGAGGCAAAAGAAAATCAATAGCAGGCGGTTGGAGATCTCTAAGATATCGGTAGGTCTCAAGTGGATCATTGCGAATGTCCACCACGCTAAGGATGCCCTGAAATAAATGCCGGTAGCGGGGGTCCGTGGTCATTCGCTCAATACCAGCAACCGTCTCAGCCTGGGTTTCTTTGCCACCACGGTTGAGGCGATGCAAGTTAGCCTCGGGTGGCCCGTCAAGGCTCACTCCTAGTTGCACACGGCGTTTACGGAACACCTTAAGGTATTCATCCGTAAGCAACGTGCCGTTTGTCTGCATCGCAAACTGCAGCATTGTCTTGTTGCCAACAGCCTGCCTGAGCACGCTCGTGGTACGGTCAAAAAACTCCGGTGGTGCTAATAATGGCTCACCTCCATGAAATACTATTTCAAAACTCAGCGGCGGACTATCGCCAAAGTATTCCGCCAGACGCTCACCAAACTTGTCGACCGTTTCGTCGGACATAAGCTTCGGCTGTTCTCGCCAGCTATCATCACCGAGGTTGTAGACATAACAATAATCGCAGTCCAAGTTGCAGCGGCTATGGACCTTAAGGATAGCCTCGCTCACTGGCGGTACATGCGGCTCTAGCTCTTCTGGGAAAATTGGCTTGTCTGGAGCAAATTCTGACATACAATAACTATATAGCATCTCACTTATTGCTATACATATAATTTAAGGGCGGGGGTTTTATGTCGTTTAACACACTACAGGGTTCACCAGTAGAACTCGAAGATTTCTTTGACGAAGCCGATTTTGATATAGCAGCACCATACATCGGTACTGTCGCGCTCGAGCCACTAGTACACGTTGATCTCAATGCTGGTGAATACGTACCACCACAAAGTACATTAGCACCAACGGCGGCCTTCAACAGCTCAGCCTACGCTCTTCCTGCTGCATTCCAGAGCCGACTCTCTGCAGCGTAATACCAACCTAGCGATAACATCAGAGCGTGGCATCAGTGTCACGCCCCTTTTTAATCATTATGTATTCAGAATATACAGGCGTTGCCTACAATTCCGTTGATGCTGTATTGGCTCAAACACTTATATCGGAGATAGCGTTTGCGGATGCAGTTGAGTACGAACAAGGTGCTATCGTGCCGCAGACAGAGCTACATCGACCAACTTGCCAAGAATTACAGCCGTTTCTAGCGACAGACAGTACTCCAACAAGCGGCCTGATTGAGATTGTACGGCCAACATCCGATTTGCGGGACCATATCCTTAAGCGAGCTGAGCTATTGGTACCGACTGTTTGTGAGCCGAACCAGCTTACCACCACAGCTAACACCGAGAATCATAACTTGCGACCTGGCCTACATATAGACAGCAAGGAAGACCGGCCGATTGAAACTCGCGCGCAAAGTGAACGACGCATTGGGTTCAATAGAGGTCCGGGGCCTCGCTTCCTGCTGCTCGGCTCTGTGAACATCTTTGACATTGCCGAGCATATGAATTTGCCAGCGACCTACGCACCGGCTACGGGTGACGTTCGAAGATATGCTTCGCATGCGCTTGCAGGTGAAGTGCCTCCACTGCGCTGTCTTTGGCTGTTGCTTAAGCCTGGAGTTGCGTATATCGCTCCGACCGAGAACATTATTCATGACGGCTCAACACATGGCAGCCAGCAAGGCTCCACCATTGATTTTTGGCTTGGCGGACCTGAAAAACGCAACGGCACACATAGTCTTTGGTAGATTGTTGTAAGAAATAACCATGTGTATAACTAGTAGTATAAGTTTTAACAGATGAGCTAGGGTGTTGTAATCGCTACAAACAACACTTTTCTTACAACGATAGCATCTTCTGGTAGAATAAAACCTGATGCACCAAACGAAACAAAAAGCAGTCAAAGTGCTGTGTCTAGCGGCAGCGTTGCTCTATAGCAGTTGGCCACTCGGCTACCTGCTCAATCCCGAAGTCGCTCATGCGAGTCTAGCTAGCGGTCTCGAAGCAGTTAACCAACCCTACAATTGGGTATTCGTACTTGCCGATGTTGCCAGTAGTCTGTTTGTTATAATTGCCTGTGTCTTGCTTTGGAAAGCATACAAGCATAGTCATACGAGGAGAATTATCGCCCTAGGCCTATCTTGCACAGCGTATTTTGCAATCGGAACGATAGTAGATGCGCTCTTGCCCGAGCATTGCGTGCCGAATCTTATGGTATGCCCAAATTTCACACAAGATCATTACCTTTTATTCCATGGAGTCTTTAGCATTCTAGCTTCTTTATTCCTATTCTTTGCTCTTTTCGTATCATGGCTGAGTGAACGCAAAAACATCGTGCTAATAGCACTTCTTGCAGGATATGTAGTGTTTGGGGCGCTCAGCCTCGTACAGGCGCTCGCACCAAGCACAAAGGGCAACTGGTCTCAGGACTACTACATTACGCTTTGCAGTATATGGCTGCTTTTATTGCCCTACACCGTTGCCTTTATGGCAAGAAGTCGCACCGAGGCTATCTAGCAGAAAAGGCCAGACGGGATCAAGACTCGTTGCCTCTCTACATGGAGGAATCGTCAGGACTCGATACTGTGTGCAGAGAAAACTTTCGCCGGAAGTTTTCTCATATATTCATTCGAGCCCCTTGAACACGAGACCAAGAAAAAACGACCACCGGAGTGATCGTTTTTTCTTGGTTGCGGGACCAGGACTCGAACCTGGGACCTCGTGGTTATGAGCCACGCGAGCTGCCGCTGCTCCATCCCGCGTCATCTGTTCTCTAAAGAACTGTATTATTGTATAAAACTATCCTACCCCTGTCAAGCCCTGTGCTTATTCATCAGAGAGCTGCTGACGGTGTAAGAAGAAGTTCATCCAAGATTGGAAGTGACGCTGGTAGGCTGGCTGTTTGGCTTTGGTTTGCGTTGTTTGGACGTCTTCTGGGTTTTTAACATCGGTGACATGTGCCAAGGCAACAGATGTCGGCACCGTTAGTAATGTCTCGCCAGGCCTTGCTAAACCAAAATTTTGCCGAGCTGCGAGCTCCAAATATTGATCGGTATTAAAATATTGGTTTTGCAGCTTGAGATTGTTATTGGAGAGCTGCGAAACTGCATTCTGCTGTTCCAATTGCGAAATTTGCTTCTGTAAACGGTAGTTAGTATCGATAGCTTTAACACCGCTCCAGCTAATGAGCAAGATCATCAGGGCAAACGATAATAGGCCGATCACGCGCACGTCGTGGAGCTGGTCGGCATAAGCTTCAATTTTATCTTGGTATATTTTTAGTTTTTCTTGCATATGCTTACTTCGATTATATAACTTTCCGCCAAAACCTGCTATACTCATCTCTGTTAACCACCGTTCCTTGGAACGCGGAAAGAGCAGCCCGAGAGGGCGAATTCATTTCGCCACCCGGCGCGATGAGAAAAACCTCTGGTTTGTCTCATTATCGAGGGGGCATAGCTCAGTGGTTAGAGCAGTCGGCTCATAACCGATTGGTCGCTGGTTCAAGTCCAGCTGCCCCCACCAAAGAAAAGAGGTCACACTTCGTGGCCTCTTTTCTTTGGTCTCGGAAGTTGGTGGACTTGACGAAAAATGAGCAAAAGCTCCGGCGAAGCTTTTGCCTCCGCCAGAAACAAGTCCAGCCACCCGCCCCACCTCAAGAAAAACATTGTAAAGTAATGTATTTTATGGTAAAATATACATTAATTAATCGAGATATCTTATGGAGTTTTTACCGAGCAACGCTGAGGAATTTGAGCTAGAAGATGACCTTCAGGCCGCTATCGAAGCTGCTAGTCACGCATTCTGGGAAGCCGGCATGGCTGAACGTTATAAATACCGTGAGTATGACGAAACCGAAGACCTCGAAGATCGCGCAGAATTCACAGCTCGTGAGCTGGCTTTCGCACGCAAAGTCTTGGGTGGCGTATCCACGATGCTGGAGCGACATTCTGGTGCTGTTACTGTCCTTTTTGACGTCGACGAAACTATCGGCAAGCTAAAAACCAAGCCAGATGAAACGTACCACACAGTTACACGCCCTGCCCTTGCACCAGTAGCCCAGGCCATTGCCGAAGCCAGTGACGACCGTGTTAGCTACGGCCTCCTATCAAGCCGTGGTCAGTCATACCTCGATACAGAAGCGCAAGAACGCACATACACTGCACCTCTGGGTGATGCCTTTGACTCGCAGTTTGTTGTTAGTTCCCGCGATGGTGAAATTGTTGCCGATACTCAGGCGCAAGACCTCAAGCAGTGGGGTGACGTCGACATGCAACTCGAGGCAGTACCGCACATTATTGACCCAGAGTTTACTCCAGGCCCAGAAATGCATTGGAACTGGTTCGACGAAAAGCTTGTTGTCCTCGACAAGCTCCACCAAGATAATCCAGATCGTGCTTTTGTTCTGGTTGATGACCTCCAATTCGTGAGTTCAATTGACCCTAACCACCAGCAAGTGCATGGTGTGCACATCAATGTCGACGCTCGCTTCTATTGCTAAAAACAGATAAAAATTATATAATTATCCTTATCTCTCCGTGTGTTACGGCCTGAGATTCCATCGTCTACCCTGAAGGGATCCCATCATGGGCACCGTCACGACCAAGACCTACCTCAAGCGCACCTTTGGGCGCGCGCTGGCAATCGAGCTGGCTGATGGCCCGTCTGGTTACCACAGTGACAGCGACGGCCTCTACATCATGCAGGACGGCGCCCCGCTCGACACCCGCGAGTACAAGCACACCCTCAAGGTGGTGGTCATCGAGACTGCCCTGGAGCCGATCTGCCCCGCGGGCTACTACGACGACTACGCGATGACCAACGCCATGACCGACACTGTCATCGACGATGACGGCGTCACGTGGTACCGCCTGGTGGTCAGCGCCGCGACGCGCAGGGACGCCCTGGACTTCTACACCTCCATCAAGGGCGGCGAGACAGAGCCCTCCAGGCCCTTCCCGGCCTACCAGGTCGACACGACCCCGGCGCTCGAGGCGTAACACAACACGGGAGCTAGATGGCGAAGCCACTCACATTCGTGAGTACTAAGGCTCCGCCATCCGGCGAGCAGCAAATCTATTTTTCCCTGCTGCTCGCCGCTCCTACCCGAATCTTAAAAAGCCCCCGGTTTTCCGAGGGCTTTTGTGTATGCAAATCCTGGGTTAGCCTTTGGTTAGCTCTTCCTCAGTTGAAGATATGTAATGCGTTGCGGCAACCTCGGTATACAGTGGACGAAAAATTGCACGCCCCTTAAACAACCAGACGGTTAAATAGAGAAGCCCAATAATGGCTATCATCAGGTACGCATTAAATATATTCGATACCTGAGCAATCCAACCAAACAACAAACCAAGTGGCACCAGTAGGACATTACTGCTGAAACTAAGTAGAGATAGCGTCGTAGCTCTAATCTCACTTGGGCTATTGTCCTGCACTGCTGCCTCTGCCTGGTTCGCGATAACCGAATACATAAAACCGGACATGAAGAAAAAGATAAGCCCCCATTTATTATGAATAAGGCTAAAGATAAGAAAAGTGACGAAGAACAGAGGTGCATACTCGAGAACTTTACGACCAATTTTGGGTGCAACAAGCTGACCGAGCGAGCTGATGAGCCACTTGGCAGCGCCGGCGTAGCCCAAAGGGATTGCGGTCATCCCTAGCACGACGAACAGTAGGCCAGAATACTCGGTATATGCGCCTCGGAGCACGCCCATAGCCGACACAAGTAGTGCAAGCTGCAGCAAGAGGCGCTGGCCCAAAAGCAATTTCGCGCTTCGCTGTATGTGCTCCTTGAGCTTGCTATCAGATACTTGTTTGTGAGACCTGGGCTCAACAAGAGTTAACCCTACAAGCACCGCCGGAGCCATACATGCAGCGCTTATAAAATATGTGTTTGCCAGGCCAAACCAGTCTGCCAGATAGCCGCCCGCAAGTGAGCTAAATCCTAATCCAGCCAAGAATAACGCGTAGGCTCTTCCCTGATGTTTGTCGTATTCTTTCTGGTGTCCAGTATCGCTGAGACTATCGTACATAATTGCCTGGAACGTTCCACTGGTTAGGACTACAAAACCGCCCAGCAGGACATTCATGGGCAAATATTGCACCCAAGTATGGCTCATGCCGCCCATGATGCAAGAAATGATGAAGCAAGCAATAGCCAGCAGCAGTGTGTATTTGCGCTTCCATTTATCAGCCAGTACACCTGATGGTACATCAAAAATAATGACGGTGAGTAGGAATATCAGCGCGCTAACACTAATGCCGAACGGGCCAGCCCCGAGATCCTTGAGGTATAATTTCTCAATTGGATACCAGAATACGATGCCCACCAGCAAATTCAACAAGTATAACTTGCGAATATTTTTATGCATTGTTTGAGTAGGTAATTTCATAGGATATATCTCAGCACTCGCATAGTGCATGCAACCTCTCGTGGTTAGAAGAAGCTAGTTAGCGTCGCGTCGCAGGAAGAGAATCCAGGCAACGACCCAGCCTACCAGGAGGTAGACACCGAAAACTGCCGCAGATTTTCCAGCCGTAAGTGCACCTGAACTTGCAGGTCCATTGCTTGTATCAACAACGTGATTAAGCGCCGTAAATGGCAAGTATTTAGCGTTGTCCTTGAGCAAAAGTCCTAGGAGCGGCTCGATGGTGCTTGGGAACATAAAGATTGCTACGATTGCACCAACAACCTGGCGCATGAGCAGCCCGAGGATTAAACCGGCAATGCCGTAAGCCCAAGAGAAGAACATAGTTCGCCAGATAAGATCACCCCAGGCAACGTGCTGTGGAACAAGCGTAATGTGTTTGACTGCCAATCCAAAGTACATGGATCCGACAGATACAGCGACACCGATTATCGTAAAGAGCACGACATATCCCGTAAGAGCTATAACTTTGGCTAAAAGCACCTTCGTACGGCTGTTGGAGCTTGTAAGGGTGTACATGATGGTGCTGTAGCGGTATTCATGCGTAATCAGCAATGTCGCAACGATTGAACCAAACAGCGCCAAGACGCTCAGGCAGCTCAGTATTTCGTTTTGAAGCTTAGCTGGTTGCAGCATATTGTCAGCACCGCGTAGTCCCTCAATATAGAATGAGAAAAACGCTGCAAGGAGCATGGCAACAATGCTCACGATATAGGTTGAACGAATGGTAAAGAGTTTACGTAACTCTGATTTGATAGCCGGAAACATTACTGGTCTCCTTTCTTTGGGCTGTGCGATTGGTATTCTTGCGCACCAGCTGTCAGCTCTAGGAAAGCGTCCTCGAGTGATGCCGCGTGGTTAGCGAGCTCGAGAATCGTGATGCCAGCACTGTAAGCCAGCTTACCGATGTCGTCAGTTTTAGCACCCTGGACGGTTAAGCCGCCATTACCGTCAGTGTATTTGAGGTGTGCTTGGTCGAGTGAGTGTTTTAGATCGGAAACATTATTGGCGCGGACAAAGACACCCGAGTGTGAGCTGCCGCTAATGAGCTGGCTCATCGAGGTGCTTGCGATAAGCTTACCCTTGCCGATAACAACAATATTGTCAGCCATTTGTGACATTTCGCTTAGCAAGTGGCTTGATACGAATACGGCATTGCCCTTGGAAGCGTAGTCTTTGATAAACTCACGAAGCCATGCAATACCTTCTGGGTCAAGGCCGTTGGCTGGCTCATCGAGCATCAGGTATTTAGGCTCACCCAAAATAGCAGCCGCGATGCCAAGGCGTTGGCTCATGCCGAGGCTAAATTTGCCGGGGCGCTTCTTGGCAACGTCGCTCAGGCCCACAATATCGAGGACTTCGTCAACGCGAGCAGTCGAAATACCGCCAGCTGCAGCCAAGACACTCAAGTGGTTGTGTGCGGTACGTGTTGGATGGAAAGCCTTTGCCTCAAGCAAAATGCCCACAGCCTGAGATGGCCGCGTATATTCATGGAGCTTTTTGTCGTCGAAGGTCGTATGACCCTGGCCATTATCGAGACCGAGCATTAGACGCATGGTTGTTGACTTACCTGCGCCATTTGGCCCCAAGAAGCCCGTTACTTTTCCAGTTTCTACATTGAACGAAATATCGTCAACGGCTACCTTCTTGCGGTACCGTTTGCTAAGGTGTTCGGCTTTAATCATAAGCCTATTATATCCTATGATCGGCGAGCTAGCTCGAGAATGTTCAGTAGCTCTTCAGTTGAGCCGGCATTCATGAGCTGTTCGCGGAGCTCTTTAGCGCCGTCAAAGTGGTTGATATAAACCTTGCAGAACTTGTTGAGCGTTACAATAGCGCGGTCCTTCGCTGTCCAAGTTTGTTGGAAAAGTGTTACGTGCTTTGCGAATAACTCGATACGCTGTTCACGCGTAAAGTCCAGCCACGGGCTCTTTTCGGCAAACGCGTATGGGTCTTGGAAGATGCCACGGCCAATCATAATACCGTCGAGCTTATACTGCTCGGCAAGCTTGAGGCCCTCTTCGCGGCTCATAACATCGCCGTTGCCAACCATAAGGGTCTGTGGCGCGATTTCATCACGCAGCTTACGGACTTCACCAATGAGATCCCAGTGGGCTGGTACGGCGCTCATTTCACGCTGTGTGCGGCCGTGCAACGTTAGCATCGCTAAGTTTTGCTTAAGCAATAGCTCGTGCCACGTAAGGTCAACCGTTCGGAAGCCGAGCCGCGTTTTTACGCTAACCGGAACTCGGCCGGCAGCGCCTTCTTGTGTTGCTTTGATAATCTCGAGCGCTAAGGGGCGGTTTTCAATAAGCGCCGAGCAACAGCCGTTCTTGATAACTGGCTTAGCCGGACAGCCCATGTTGATGTCAATCGCGTCAAAGCCCATCTCAACCAGTTCTTGAGCGGTTTTGTAGTATTTCTCCGGATCTTTTCCCCAGATCTGAGCTACTAGTGGATGCTCATCGTCAGTTTTGAGAATTTTCTTCATGAGGTGTGGGCGGCCCGGGCTCTGCAGGCCATCAACGTTCACAAACTCCGTGAAAAAGAGGTCAGGTTTTGCAGTTTCTGCAATTACCTGGCGGAATACAGTGTCGGTGACGTCATCCATAGGCGCCAACACAAAAAATGGTCGTGGTAGTTGTTCGAGCATATTCATATTATTCTGCTTGTTCGGTATCCATCAGGCGAACAAAGTCGTCCAAGATACCGAGACTGGCGAGATCTTCTTGGAGGATTTGAGCACTTGTCGGGTGCAAGAGTGCGTCAGCTTCGTCTTGGGTAATAACACCTTGCTCGACAAGTGTATCCACCTCGCTAAGCTCGTCAGCGTCTAACGGTGTCGCTTCGAGTGGGATCGGATACATCAATTGTGGGAATTCTCGTTCCATTACCCTATATTATGACACATTTAGATTGATTTTAACAAATTCTTGACCCGGCTTAGTCGCGACGGGTGGAACTTGGGAACAGGTAGCGTACGGCAACGTACAGCATGGTGGTAATCTGGCCGATGGTGGCCGTGATAACGAGCTTAAAGCTCCAGTCTTCCAGGTGGAAGCTCCAAGGCCAGTGGATCCCCTGGAAAAAGGCCAGAACAAACACGAGTGCGGTCTCGATACTCAAGAAACGGAATAAGCGGTACCAGGTGTTACGCTTGAGCGCGATGTCCTGCTCGGCGTCATCGTTTTTGATCTTCTCGGCACGGGCAATTTCTTCGTTGATATCAACAGTGCGCGAAGTAGGCGCGCCAATCATGGGTGTCACAATAGGGCGGCTCGTAAGTTCAGGCAGTGACTGATACAAGCGCGTCGATTCAATAGGGTGCAGCTTCTTTTCGGTCATAGGCTATCCGCTCACCAATCCCAGCTCTGCCAAGCGAATACTCATAGCAACTACTGAAACTTTAAAAATCTTAGCTGTCTTTTGGATGCTGCCCGTAGCAGCCCACGCTTTGTACACCAGATTTGATGGCATAAGCAAGCTGGCTGCAAACGCGTTAGCTTCTGTTTCTATCTGCTGAGTTGTAGCATTATCGAGGCGAAACAGAACATTGCCATCGAGGACGTCTTCCCCGTCCATAATACCCTTTTCCCGGCGTAAAATATCTTTGTGCAGGAAGTAGTGGCCGAGCTCATGACCAAGCGTAAAATGCTGGCGCGTCGGATGATTCTTGATATTAATAAGAATGATAAATTTCTCATCCTTATACAGCGTCGCGCCCGAAACATCCTCGTCTTCGAGCTCAGCAAAATAAATCTCGAGATCCGAGAATTCATCATCTATGCGCTGATGCGGAAACGGCGCAACAGCGTCTGGGTTGAACTGCCGAGCATACTCTTCGGCAAGTGTTCTAATGTGTGCTAACTTCATATGTACCTCTACACTATACCCCATATTTTGAGCAAAAAGAGTCACGGACGTCGTGACTCTTTGCTATTTCTACTAATGTAACCAAGTTGCTGGTTTGGTGAAGCCTTAGAAGCTACTAAATCTTCACCTATATTGTAGCACTTTTGATAACGTTTGGGGGGTTTATTCCCAACGGAATGATCGGAAGGCGACTGCGTAAATGATTACAGCCCAGATCGCTACAAGCGCGAGCTGTGGGCCAACCTCAATAAGTGACTTGCCTTCTGTGGCGATCAGACGCACACCATCAATAACTGGTGACAGTGGGATGAAGTTCGTAATGTGCTGAAGCCACTCCGGCATCAGGAAACGAGGGAAGAACGTACCGCTCAGGAACATCATTGGGAAGACAATAATGTTGGCGAGTGGTGCAGCTTGGCGCTCGTTCTTAGCCCAACCACCGATAGCCAAACCAATACCCAAGATCATAATGATGCCCAGGGATAGGAAGGCCGCTAGCGAGAAGACGTCACCGACAAGCTTGAGGTGGAATACACTGATCGCTACTGCGAACTGGACTGCCATGGTAAGCAGGCCGATAACCAACTGCGAAACCATAGTAGCCAAGAAGTACTGCCAAACGCGAAGTGGTGTGGTGTGCAAACGGCGCAAGATACCTTGCTTTTTGAGCTCTGGGAACACGTTGATCGGGCCAAAGATACCAATACCCATGATTGAGAAGCCCAAAAGACCGGCAAATGTGTAGTCGAATGACGACAGGCTGTGGGTGTTGGTTTGCTTGGAAGTTACAGTGAATGGCGTTTCGGTATGGACGAATTTGCTGTTGATACCCTTGAACTCAGCGTCGAGGACTGAGGCCAACGCGCTTCCAGCCTGTTGGTTGTTTTGGGTGTAAATAACTTGAGCCTGGCCAGATGGGAATTTATCGCCCTTCTTGGAGGTACCGAAGTCTTTTGGCAACACAATTGCGGCATCAAGTTGGCTGTGGGACATTTTGTCGTTAGCTGCATCAATTGTCTTGACGTCGCTGTTGATATCAAACAATTTGTTGTGTTTCGTCTGGCTAACAAACTGTTTAGCAAACGTTGAGTTGGACTCGTTAATAATGGCAACCTTGAAAGATGTGCCAGAATCTTTGCCGAAGATACCGCCAAAGACGAACAAGAAGATCAACGGGAAAAGAATCGTGAAAAAGATTGCTGTCTTGTCGCGGAAAAAACGGCGAGTGTTAATTTTGACAAAAGTTGTAACTGTATAGAGTTTACGTTGCATGGTTTTAACCTCGTAATTCCTTACCGGTTAGATCAATAAATACGTCTTCGAGGTTTGCCTGTTCGACTTTTTGGGGTTTGCTGAAACCACGACCAAGGAGATCCTTGATGAGGTTCTTTGGAGTATCAAGGGCGATGATTTTGCCGTTGTCCATAACCGCAATACGGTCACAGAGTACTTCCGCTTCATCCATGTAGTGTGTGGTTAGGATAACGCTGATGCCACGATCGCGGACCTCTTCGACGAGTTCCCAGAGATGGCGACGGGCTTGAGGGTCGAGGCCGGTTGTAGGTTCGTCCATGAAAAAGACTTTAGGATTGTGAACCAGTGCCGCTGCAATGCTAAAGCGTTGTTTTTGGCCGCCGCTGAGGTTTTCCACATAGCTCTGTGCCTTTTCGCCAAGCTGTACATCATCGAGAAATTTCTTTGGGTCAACTTTTTCGCCGTAAGCAGATGCGAACATTTCAATGAGCTCTACGAGCTTAGTCTTGTCTTGAAACGCCGGGCTCTGTGGCTGTACACCGATCATTGCACGGATTTCGTAAGGGTTTTTGGACACATCAACACCGTCGATGGTCACGGTACCGCCGTCGATAGGACGGAGCGCTTCGATCATCTCGAGCGTTGTGGTCTTACCAGCACCGTTTGGACCGAGGATACCGAAGACTTCACCCTTCTTCACCTCGAAGCTAATGCCATCAACAACTTTTTTGTCGCTGTATGACTTTTGTAGATTCTTAACTTTGAGTATTGGTTCTTGCATACAAACCACTATAGCAGATCAGAGAAGAGAGCGAGAGAGGAAAAAACATAAAAACACCTCGGGAACGGTTAGGCACCAAGGTGTTTTTGACAAAAAGGATTATTTGTCGCGCTTGACTGTCAAGAAACCGTTGCGTGGGTTTTCGTTAACAGAGTAGCCTGCTGGCAAATCGGTAGCTTCTGGACGCTCGTCCTTGCTGAAGTAGTAAATAGTCTGTTCTTTACCACCGCGGAGGACAACCTTCTTCGAGTTCAGGTAGTATGTTACGCCCTTGGAGTTTGTGTGCTTGTATGCCATTTCTAGATTTTCCCTCTCTTATGGATTAGTAATGGTACCCCTACCATAACGCGGGCATTTTTCTTTTGTCAACAGTTTTTCCCTGGGGTGGTTGCATGTCATGCCGCTTATGTATTACACTTGGAGGCATAATCACTCATAAAATGGGCGGGAGAATGAAATGGATTTTATGAACCGTAACGGTCAGAGTCAGCAGCCAGGTCGCACGGCTACTACCCCAGGAGCACCAGCTCCTCAGCACGCACCTGTTGCACCTCAGAACCACGATACTAATGGCGGGAACGGCAACAGCTTTAAGCATGGATTCCACTGGAATCGTGTTCCAGGTTGGTTGCGTGTTGCAAACGTTGTATTACTATTTTCGATTACTATTTTAGCTTTGTCGTTGGTAATGCTATTCCGTAGCAGCAACCCTAACGAGGCTAAGTACATTGCGGACGACAAATATCAGGCTGTATTCCTGAACAATGGTCAGGTATATTTCGGTAAAGTTACGAACATGAACAGCAAGTACTTCAACTTGCACAATGTGTTCTATCTGAACTCACAAAACCAAAGCAGTGGCAGCACTTCAACCGACACTTCCAAGACTTCGTCTAATAACTTTACGCTCGTAAAGCTCGGGTGTGAGCTACACGGTCCCTACGACCAGATGGTCATTAACCGCGACCAGGTTACATTCTGGGAAAACCTGAAGGACGATGGTCAGGTAGTAAAAACTATCAACGAATGGGTCAAACAAAACCCAAGCGGTCAGAAGTGTACCACCACAACTGGCAGCTCATCACAGAGCAGCAGCACATCGTCTAGTACCCAGAGTGCTGTCGGCGACACCTCCGCTACGTCAACTGGCACTACAGCCACTGACACGACCAAGAAGCAATAGCACTTCGCTTCTCCTGAAAATAGCCTCGGATTTCCGGGGCTATTTTATTTCTCCTGCTTTTCGCATACCTAGAAGCGACAACCAGTGCGCTCTTCAGGCATTGCTCTATCGCCATAGTCGCTTTGACCGTATCTCAAAATCGCCGTAACCGTTTGACTCCGTCAAGCCGACAACGATTTTAAGAGCACTCGGTCAAATGCTCCTGAGTCATGGCAGGGTATCTCATGGCGCAGCCCATCAATTCGTGCAATTGCATCGGAACGCGCACGGTATGCTATTCAAGCATACCGGGTGACCCGCAAGCAATGGAACCGAATTATGGGTGAAGCCAAGGGTGATATGCCTGAAGAGCACGAGGAGATGCGGTTACTGCTTCTGAATATGTAGAATAGGTCTATTTGGAGAGGCGCTTGAGGAGCCAGCCGAGGATGATACGGGCAACGAGCAGTATTGCGAACAAGATAGTCACGACTAGCATCCAACCAGCAAAGTCCGCTGACCATGTTGGTGATACGAAATCAAACTTATACATGCTGTCAGGAGTTTTCTGGGCGGCAACACCACCATGGCTTGTCACATATTGCTCAATGCAGGAAATACGGTTGCTGCCCGAAAATCCACCAGGACCATTCTGCTCACAATATTGCTGAGCTTGTGAATACAGCTCTGTGTTTGACGTAGCAGCCTTGGCTTGGGCGGCGTCCTGCAGGCGCTGATAGGTGTACTTGAGCTGGATTGGCGGATAGACTGAGGTGTTTCCCGATGCAAGATTGGTATTCATGTGTGCGCCAACATACTGCTGCAAATTCTGGAGAGCACCGACTACGTCAGTATCGTTTTTGTCTGCCACATAGACTGCTTCACGCAAGCGACCCATGTGTTGGTTGTTACTGCGGAGTGCAGCAACGCAAATAAGACCGCTCATAACGGTCAGTGCAATGAGATACCATATCCGCACCGGACGTATATAGGTTGTCCAAATATGATGCCAGTATTTTTTATTCATGAAGTACGTGTTTACCCTAAAGCTTTTTACAGTGTACCACAGTTTGGACATGCTACACTGTGTACATGCATATCTTCTTCTCCGGCATTGGCGGCACAGCCATTGGACCACTCGCCCTTATTGCTAAACAGGCTGGTTTCACCGTATCCGGCTCTGACAAACAAGACTCACAATACATCGAGTATCTCAAGAAACACGGCGTTACCGACATCCACATCGGCCAAGATCGCGATGCTATCGCTATCGCTCACGCCAAGCAACCAATCGATTGGTACGTGTATTCATCAGCAGTCATTATCGAGAACCCGAACGCTCCTGAGCTAGAATTTTGTCGCGAACAGGCCATTCACATGAGCAAACGAGACGAGTTGCTCAATCACATTATCGAGGCCAAAAATCTCAAGATGCTCGCCATTGCTGGCACGCACGGCAAAACCACCACGACTGCCATGGTTATTTGGCTTTTCAAAGAGCTCAGCATTCCACTGAGCTATTCAGTTGGTGCCAAAATTAGCTTTGGTGAGATGGGTCAATATGTCGAAGGTTCTGAGTTTTTTGCCTACGAATGTGACGAATTTGATCGCAATTTCTTGGCATTCCAACCACACTATAGTCTGATAACTGGCGTTACCTGGGACCATCACGAGATCTTCCCTACTCGCGAAGATTATCAGCAGGCATTTGTTGAATTTATTTCACAGAGTAAGCACACCGTTCTCTGGCAAGAAGATGCAGAATATTTGAGCCTGCTTGATGGCGAAAGCGTCGGCGATGACCACTTGCACATTGAGCAAACTGATAATCCACACATCGAGAAGTTAACCCTGCTCGGCAAATACAACCGTCTTGATGCGTGGTTGGCAATTCAGACAGTGCATCGTGCTACAAAAGTACCAATTACCGATCTCATCACACACATGAATGCGTTCCCCGGTCTGCAACGTCGCATGGAACTGATTGCACCAAATTTGTTTAGCGATTATGCTCACACACCCGAGAAAATTCGCGGTGCCATGAGTGCTGCCCTCGAATACGCTCAAGCACACAATCAGAAGTTAGTCGTGGTGTACGAGCCGCTTACAAATCGACGTCAGCACTTTATGATGGATGTGTATCAGGACTGTTTTGACGGTGCCGAGAAAGTCTATTGGATCCCGAGCTATCTTGCCCGCGAAGACCCTAACCAACCAGTTCTCACACCTGCTGAACTCGTGACCCACCTGAGTGACCCAAGTGTTGCTCAACCACGTGAGCGTGATGATAGCCTCGCTGAAACAATCAAAAAACACCTCGATATGGGTGATATGGTTGTTGGTATGGCTGGTGGCGGCGGCAATAGCCTCGACGAATGGCTTCGCGCTCGTTTTGTAGCAAAACCCTAGATCGATCGAACGAAGTAGAAAATCAAAAGCAGGCCGACAGCAAGCCAAACCCAAGGGTTCTGTAGGTATTTAGCAGCGTGCTTCTTGGCAGCAGGCAGGAGGTGCTGTGGGTCTACGCGCTTGGGCGTCCCCTCTGGCAATCGAGGCTCGGCGTATTGTGGTGCAGTTGGCAGTGCTGGCTGCATTGGCTGTGCAAAAGATGGGTTTACCGCACCCGACATGGTAGTTGTTGGTTGTGGCGTCTGGAAATATGTCGGCTGACCACCCATAGGCGACTGTGATAATTGCTGATGTGCAGGATCGGCTAGAGCAACGGGTGCATTCATAGCCTGCTGGCTCGCTGGCTGTTCTGGCACAGCAAACTGTTGTGTTGGTTGTTGGTATTGCGTAAAGTAATCAGGCTGAGTAGGCTGCTCCGATAGAGGCCCTGGTACGGGAAGTTGTTGTGCAGGGATATCGACTGGCAGTGCCGGCATTGGTGTCGTCTGGGGTTGATCAATAGGCTGTGGCTGGGCAGCCTGGATCGGATGCGCCATGGCGTTATATATAGGATTGGCTGCCGTCAACGATGTGTCAGAAACTTGTGGAACTGGTGCAACCACCGCGGCGTGCGCAGGTGTAGTTGTGTCCGTAGATACAGCAGGTACGAGTGGCTGAGCAGCGGCTGTGCGGACGGCCGCAAGTGCGGCACTCGCGCCCTGGTCGCCCACTTGCTCAGGCTTCTGCTCTTGTTGGAATGCCTGGCCGTATTGCTGCTCGACAACTTGGTCCATGGCATTAAATTTGACGTTGTACCAAGCTGGTACCTCTGTACGAGCTACCTGCGTGGCTGGATCTTGCTGCTCACCACCGCTTTGATGCAAAGAAATCTCACCACCGTGAGGAGACTCATGCAAAAGTATGTGGCCAGCCTTACGCGGCACATCGCTATGACCATCTAGCTTACCGGCATCACCGGCAAGGGATTCGTTCATATCAAACTGGTTACGTCTCAATGGTTGTTCCATAGGTTTAAATCACCCACTATATAATCATAATTTTGACTAAATTTCAATCTATCGCGATGTCTAGAGCCGTTGCGGCTGGTCCTGGCTAACGATTGTCTCCCTGCCCTTTGATAACATTTCGGGCTTTTCGGCTCGCAAGTTTATCAGCATTCATTTGTGCAATATCACCAAATGACAAGCCAAGTTCATGGGCAAAAACTGCAATATACCAGATGACATCGCCAAGTTCTTTGCTGATTTCCTGCAAGTCTTCTTCAGTAATCTTGCCTTCGCGGTATGCAACAATTTTCTTCCATTTTTCAATCACTTCACCGGCTTCACCGGCTACACCCATGGCAAAAATAGTTTTATCCATCTCTGGGTTAGCGTGGTGGACGGCAGTTGTTAGTGCCTGTGTTTGGTATTCATCAAATGTCATTGGTATTCCTTTTACTTATATCAGCTGCCCCCTGACGCAGTACTTCTAATCCCTTATCTGTCAGGCGAGCGATGGTTGATGGTGGACGGTCACCGATATCACCGCCATCTACGTAAAAATCAATATGGTCGCCAAAATATGCCTGGGCTTCCTGGAGGGTTTGTGCCGGCGGTTCGCCTGGTTGATTTGCGCTGCTCGTGACAAGTGGTCCGGTCTGCTCGAGTAAACTCCGTAGCCGTTCATCGGCAACAACGCGAAAAGGACTCTCGCCAACGCCTTGATGCAAATGCTGCAAGTTAGGTCCGAGCGGCAGCACGATACTAAGTGGAGCGGGCCAGTAGCCGCGAATCTGATCGAGCAATTCTGGCTCGAGGCCAAGGTCCTGCAATTGGTCAACACTTGCTGCAATAGTGGTGCCGGGCTTCTTATCTCGGTGCTTTAAGGCATACAGACGCTCAACTGCGTCTGGGTTGGCGATGCGAGCCACAAGACCATAGAGCGTATCCGTCGGCAGCACACCAACACCGCCCATCTTGAGGCAGCTCACTAGCTCAGGATCATGTAATGAGTGAAAAACTTGCATAATTACGTTCCGATTATTTTTGTGTATCGAAGTAAATCATTGTCGCGAGCGCAGCTAGTAAGGTCATTGCCAATACAGTAACGACAATAACACCGACAGGGGCGTGAGGCTCTGACGAGACCTGTGATACAGGGTGCTCTTCTTCGGGCGCTACTTCCGGCACAGGTGCCTCTGTCTGCTTTTGCTCAGCAGCCCCAGAAGGCTTATCCGCTTTATCTTCTTCGGGCGCTTTATGGACTGCGAGTGATTGTGGTTTTGCAGGTGCCTCTGGGTGCTTCTGGACAACGGGAGCCGGCGCAGCTGATGGCTGAGGTGCGGCCGCATGAGCTGCAGCGGGTGGCGTAGGTGTGGCTGGCGGCTGAGGTGTTGGCTTTGGCCGTGCGATATCCATCACAGGTTTTGGTGGTGTAGGCGTCGTTTGTTCCATATCTTACTCAAATTGTATCATGCCGAGCCTAAATGGTAACGCTCGTCCTTGTAGGTTATAAATTCTTCCTGGATGAGATCGCGTAAAACCGCGTCAAGCCTATCGTCTGCAACGTTTTTTTGTAGTGCATCAAGCGTCTGGGCACCTTCACTAAGCAATCGAAGTACCTGGCCACGTATCTGTCGCTTTGACCCATTAAAGGTCGATTGTTTGGCATATGTCTTACTCTGTCGGTTCATGTTACCAACAGTTTGCTTCAGATAGGTGCCGTAGTCCATCAACGCCCAGTGCCACGTTCGCGAACTGCGCTCTGGAATAGCATCAGCCACAATGTTATCCATTATTTGCTGCAGGAGCGGGAGCAACTGCTTGTCGGTAATGTCGTCTTGATCTGCAAAGAAATGGTGGATAAGCACCGTACGTACATTGGTCTCGATAAATGTCACGGGCCTGTCAAAAGCGTACGCAGCAATTGCACCTGCCGTATTAATGCCGATGCCTGGAAGTTTTACGAGCTCACCGACTGTCTCTGGGAACGTGCCTGCAAAATCATCAACAACCATTCGGGCTGCTTGCCAAAGAAACTTCGCACGACGATTGTAGCCCAGCCCACTCCATGCGACAAGCACATCGGCCAATGGTGCCGCAGCCAGGCTCTGCACATCTGGAAAGCGCGCTAGAAATTGCTCGTATTTAGGGATGACTCGCCCTACTTGGGTCTGCTGCAGCATGATTTCGGAGACCATAATAAAATATGGATTAAACGAGCCTTTGCTGTCCTGCAAACGCCATGGCAAATCGTGTCTGCCATGCTTCTCATAGTACGCCCACACCGCGTCCTCACATCTCCGTACGTCTGGTGTCATTACTAATTATTATACGCGTAGGTGCTCGTGACGTCAGCTATTTTCTTTGGTGCTCCGCCGTTGGTCGCAACAATGTAATCTGCCGTTACACCCGCTGATGCAACGCGATATTCGAGGAGCGTGCTAGATATCCATCGGACTGGATATGAGAGGCCACTCTGCGCGGCGAGCTTGGTGTCTTTGCCGGTGCCTTCATCATGGATATAAAGCGTACTCTGATCAATCCAAGCACTCTTGCCGGTGCCACTCTCTATGTACGTATAGTTTGGATAGCTCGAAGGTGCGGTAATCCGGGCCGCGGAGCCTCCGCCCGTCACGCTATACCATCCGTCTGGCGTTTGCAGATCGAGTGTGTCGTACGACACGTGGAAAGCTGACCAGACTTCTTGGTCGAGAACTGTTTGGCGTCCGCTGCCGTCCGGACGTACTTTGTAGAGCACTGCTTGTGCAGATGGATCGCTACTAGAGACAGCGTAGAAGATCATGCCGCCCATACTAACCACACTGTTAAATTGGCTAGCATTGCCCAGTTCGTAACGTTTGCCGCTTACGTAGTCATACCCAACGATGCGATATTTGTTACCGGCGTTGCCACTGGTGGTTTCCTGAAAGACAATTGTGGTGCCGATCCAGTCCACCAGCTGAATATGCTCAGCATGGTCAATGATAGTCGTTGTTCCGTCATTTGTATCGATAAGAGCCAACGCACTCAACAGATCACCGTCACTATTGCGCGTGCCGTCACGCGTAGAGACAAACGCAGCGCGTTTATTGCTGGCGTCAACGGCTAAGCTCATATTGTTCGTCTCGCTACCTGTGCCTTTTAGCAACACGCTTGCGCCAGTACCATCGACGTACGAGTTCATAACATTATACGTGCCACCTTGCTTGCTCACATAGACAGATTTGGTTGAAGAGACTAACGTAACAGGGGTTGATTTGCTCGTATCTGCCGATATAACGATGTGCTCGGTACGATAGTTTTCACCCGAGACATCTACGGGGATAGTCGAGCTATCGGTGCTGTTCAGTGTCAGCGTGATCACTCCTTTGCTGTCGGCATTTGCCGCAGCATCGCCGCTCGTTGCCTGGGCGCTCGTAATCGGCTGACCACTCACGTAATCAACAGGTTTAATGATATATTTGACTCCCGTCGGATCAAGTGTGAAGTCACCAAGCGGGTTACTTCCCCAGCCAATCGTTACGTTCTGATTTACGGATGAGAAAGCAATGCGCTCAATGCTCAGCTTATGTGGACCAAGTACGACGTCGGAGATGGTGGCGATACCTTTGCTGTCGGTTGTTGCCGCTTGACCATCCAGGTGAACGTGTACGTTTTTGAGCGGGAGCTGTGTGCCTTGGTCGATTACGCGCAGTGACATGCGGCTACGTACGCCAGCTTTGTTGAGAATGTAGTAGCGGGAGACAGGGATAGTAGCTGCTGCTGCAATACCCGCAAAAACGAGGAACAAGACTGTATTGCGTAGCCACGGGCGGTGCCAAAAGCCTTTGCGCTTTGGTTTTTCTGGCTCCTCTGCTGTTGCACTTTCTTCATCGGCATCCTCGAGAACCGTATCGCTTTCAGTCTTAAGGATGTCGTCAACTGCTTCATCGGTCTTAGCATCTTCGATAACATCATCTACTTGTTCGGTTTTTTTCTCAGAAGTCTTTGAGGCCTTTTTGGGCTGCTTGCGGCTAGCCAGAGCGCCGCCCTCCTTGGTGTGCTCAGCTAGCTTTTCCGCCAACTCCTTAGGAAGTAGCGGTGCGGACGTCGGCTCAGTGAGCGGACTGTCACTGTTGATCTGAGAGTGCTTGAATACCATATGGATTTATTTTAGCAATTTTCTACGTTGTTATACTAGAGGCCACCGTAGCCATAGCCGTAGCCACGGAAGTTGACATCTGGTTTGTAGTAGTTGGAAATCTTGTGCGGGGTGCCACCAGCAGCTGGCATGCTATACAGCTCACTTGAGTTCTTGGAGAGCAATATGTAGTCTTCTGTGTACCAACCGTATACTGTGTAATCACTATCCTTAAGAACCTGGGAACCGTTCTTGCCGTCTTTGTCACCAATGAGAATCGTATTCTTACCGTCGCGTAGTTCAGACCATAGTGTATGGTTACCGCTTGGAGAGTACAGGTACGTTACGTATGTCTGGTTATCGTAATCTGCTTGTGTGTAATTAGTAAGTGTTTTTACGGATTGGTTCTCGTATTCGTAGAAGCTGTACTGATTGGCGTCATTATTATAAACAGCGTAGTAAATACCTTGCGGCTCGTACAGAGTAGCTTGCATATATCCGTAATGCACGGGGTCGAAGGTCTTGACGTCTTTTTTGGACTTGCCGTCTACCGTGCTCAGACGAATGGCGTTAGCTTTGCCTGCAAGCAAACTTTGGCTGGGCACCGCATCCCATGTCACGCTATATACAACGCCTGCGTCAGTGATATAGAAGTTGCTGAATGACTGGTAGGCACGGTTGAAATTAGAAGATCCCGAGGCCTGCGTTTGGTCGATTGTGACGAGTTTGCCGGCTTGGGCATCGTAGCTCTTAGCCGCCTCAAAGCCATCTTGCCAGTTGTTTTGTTTGACACGAGTAACTTCATAAACAAACGTGTGGCTATGCCAACCGACAAGGCTAAAGTTAGCCTGGCCCTCATCCATAGTTGTTACTTTATCGGTGCTTGTATCGATCAAGAAAAGTTTGGCATAGTCACCACCGTCACGCTTCGACAACAGCGCTAGATATTTCCAGTCACGTGAGGCAAGCAGAACTGTGTTTCGGGCGTCTTCTTTGCCTGTGCCAGCCATGACTACCTTGCGATTGCTGCCATCAAGATTGGTCTTAACGACGTCAATTCTGCCTGACTGATTTGAGAGGAAGTATGTTGTGCCACTCGGCGTTAATCGAATTGTATTTATTGCGAGGGTCTGGCCCGTTACCTGGATGGTCGCTTCAGCATCATTGTAGCCTGTTGCGTGAATCATGGCCTTGCTACTTGGACTTGTTGTGGGAAGAACCATTGTCGCGTGACCGTCTTTGCCGGTCTTAACCTCTGTATTAGCCGCCATAACAACAGCGTTTTCAACAGGCTTACCACTCAGCGAGTTTATGACTACGATTGGCACCTGACGACCTGTTGCCTGCAAGTTGACCATGACATGTTTTTTTGGCTTCAGGACCGGCGCCACCGCACTAACATGTACGGTTTTGTAATAGATTTTCTCGATCTTTACGTCAGCCTTACCAATTGGCAGCTTGAGATTTGCCAAACCTTTGTTATTGGTTTTGATGGTTACATTCTTTGCACTAACAGTGGCGCTCGTAACAGCTTTGTGTGTTTGGCTATCCATGACTTCAATTGAGATTGTCTGTTTGAGGAATAAGCCACCGATTGCATAACGAGTCCACGGAATGCCGGCTAACGCGCCAAGCAGAATAAGCAGGCTCAGGAGTGTCGTAACGACTTTGTGACGGCTGCACCAATTCTTAAGTCGTCCCCACTTGTTTAGGTGCGATGAAACAACGGCTTGTGGCTGGGGACGCTCGGTCTCGCCTGACTCTTCTGGTAGGTCGGCGTCATCGGCAACTACTTCGTCGGGCGTCTTGAAAGCATCTTCTTCTGAAGCGTCTTCAGCTTCAACGGTACCCTCAGCGGGTTCATCTGACGTTGTTGTCGCCGTGGGGTCTGCTGGCTCGGGAGTTGATTCTTTTACAGGTTTCTCGGACGTTTTGGCATCTGAATCACCTTGTTCTTTCATAAGTTCATCGAGAGTTTCTGGCTTAAGTTCTGGTGTGTCACCAGGGTTTGATGGTGGCTTCTCGTTCCCAGAAGCAGCTGGTTTTTTATTGGGCATAGCGCTTATCCTTTATCTAGTGCAAGTCTATCAGAAATTAGCATGCGCAAATAGCTACATTTTAGCTTCTTCCAAGCAAGTTATACTAGAGCTATGCCCCAAACACTCATAATGACCGACACAATCAAACGCAAAGCTATCGAGCATCTCAAAAAACATGACGCCTTACTTGCTCCCGTTATAGATCGAGCTGGGCTATGTGGCATAGAGCCGCATCGTGATTACTATCGTGCGCTCGGCGATTCTATCATTGGTCAACAGCTCAGCGTTAAGGCTGCTGCAACCATCAAACAGCGTTTTCGCGATCTGTTCGATGGTACATTTCCGGAGCCACACGCCATCCTTGCGAAATCTGTAGACGAACTACGAACAGCCGGCCTCAGCAGAGCTAAAGCCACGTATATTCAAGACCTGGCACAACATATTGTTGATGGCCGCATTCATTTCGAAGACATCGACACCCTAACGAACGAAGCAATTATCCAAAAGCTGACCGACGTCAAAGGCATCGGCGAATGGACAGTTCATATGTTTTTGATGTTCTGTATGGGTCGAACCGATGTACTTGCAGTTGGCGACCTGGGTATTCGTAACGCCATGCGGAATCTATACAATCTCGATCATGCGCCCTCGCCCAAAGAAGTTACAGATATTGCCGAGCAGCACGGTTGGCATCCCTTTGAGAGCATTGCCTGCTGGTATCTCTGGTATTCACTTGATAACAAGCCCATGTAGCTAGTCCGATAGGTAAAGCAGTTCGTCGGTCAACGCCATTCGCGTGTGCAGCCCATGTTCAACTTGGTCAAAGTAAATTGCGCGCGGGTCGCTATCTACCGAGTGCTCAATTTCGCCGACACGTGGTAACGGGTGCATGATGATCGAATCCTGTTTCATAGTCTGGAGAGCTGCCTGGCCAATCGTGAATTCAGCACGCAAGTTTGGGTCTTCGATGCGTTCCTTTTGCAAACGCGTCCAGTACACAACATCGGCAGTTTTTAGCGCCTCAAACATGTCATCTGTCTCTGTAAAATCAGTTCTCTGCTGGCGTAAATGATCTTTGATATCATCACCCATACCCAGACCTGGCGTGGTTACGAATGTCAGGCCGTTATTTTCATACATGCTCAACATTTGTGCAAGCGATCGCGCAGTACGCCCATGGGCCAAATCACCCCCGATAACAACATGGAGGTCTTCCAGCCTGCCAGCATGACTCTGGATCGTCCTCGTATCGAGCAATGCCTGCGTCGGATGCTCACCCTTACCATCTCCTGCGTTAATAATAGGGACTCGGCTAACTGCTGCGGCACGCTCTGCAGCGCCCGTCTCATGATGCCGTAGCACAATAAGTTCAGCATATTTATCAACCGTTCGGATGGTGTCTTCAATCCTTTCACCCTTGGCTGCCGAAGAGAACTCACGAGCATTTTCGGTACTAATCACACCTGCGCCGAGGCGCTGGGCCGCCGACTCAAAACTCAGGCGCGTGCGTGTCGATGGCTCATAAAAGAGCGTTGCAACCACCATGCCCGAGTGGCGTGCAGCCAACTCCCGCTTGGACGCACGCGATGCCAACGCAGCCCGCATTTCATCTGTTTCATTGAATAGTTTAGCCAATCGATCCGGGTCGTACTGACGCGCAGATAGTACGTGTTCGAGTTGTTTCATAGTGTTTCTCCTTTTTATATACAAACAAAAATCCCCTAGAGACTAAAAGTTCTAGGGGATGATGTGACCAAGCTTCCGTGTCGTGCATTGTCATGCTGGATTTCTGATCATATTACGACCGAGTATATCGGACGTACGTACATGTGTCTATACGCTTATGGCGTTAGGCGGTTGATGTCGCGTGGGAAGAGCGTTGCTTCCTTGACGTTACCAAGGCCGATGGTTTTCTGAACCAAGCGGTCAATACCAAAGCCGCAGCCACCATGTTGTGGAAGGCCGTACTTGAAGGCTTGCAGGTAGTACTTAAAGCCTTCATGGCTGACGTCAAGGCCGGCGTTGGTCATTTGCTCGATCATCTTTTCGTAGTTGTTCTCGCGAAGCGGAACAGTAGCAATCTCGAGGCCACGGAACAAGAGGTCGCCCCAGGCAACAGTGCCGTCGTCCTTGAATTTGTGGTAGAACTTGCCAGCAACGGCTGGGAAATCGACAGCGTACACAAGGTCGGTGCCGAGCTGCTTGCGTGCGTAGTCAGCGATCCAACGTTCTTCGTCAGGAGTTAAGTCCTTTTCGTCAGTTGTATCAGTCTTGTTTGCCTTGGTGTACATTTCGTGGATTTCGGTAATGGTGAAGCGTGGAATTTTACCATCTTCGGGAAGCTTCAATTCAGGAGCGTTGAGGTTCTTGAGATCAGCACCGTGCTCATCGTAAACACGCTTTAGGACCTCTTGGGTCATGTCGGCAACGGTATCAAGTACTTCGGCGTGGTCTTTGACAAAGCCCATCTCAATATCGAGCATCGTCAGCTCGGTAAGGTGACGAGTCGTGGCGCTTGGCTCAGCTCGGTAGCTGTGGTTGATCTCGAACACACGTTCAAATGCGCCAACCATGATCTGCTTGTAGAACTGTGGGCTTTGCGCCAATGTTGCAGTCTTACCGAAGTAGTCGAGCTTGAAAACTTCAGCACCACCTTCAGTTGGCTCGGCCAGAAGCTTTGGTGTGTCAATTTCAATAAATTCGTTCTGGTAGAGATAGTCGCGGATGTAGCGGGTCAGGCTCGCACGGATCTTGAAGATCTTCTGCTCGTTCAGGTTACGGATGTTCAGTACTCGATACTCAAAAAGGGTGTCGAGGTTTTCTGGCTTGTGAGGGATCGGCTTGTCGATCTCGATTGGTGGTTCATCGGTGACTGGCACGAGCACTTCCAGCACAGCGTCATGAAGCTCAGCGCCACCCGGTGCGCGCTCTTCTTCAACGGCGTTACCGGTAACGCGCAATACGGTACCAATCTGCAAACCACGAAGCTTTTCGACTTCGTCTTTATCTTTGATAACAATCTGTACCAAACCGCCACGATCGCGGATGTTGATAAATGTGAGACCACCGAGGAGGCGCTTTTTGTGCAACCAGCCTTCAACAAGAACGTTTTCGCCAATGTGGCTGGCGATTTCTTTACTTAAAATTCGCATGTTTTTCTCCTAATTGTTGTTGGTTGTCGGCTGGGTCGCGGGTCATGAACAAGCGGCGCTCGCCAGACAAGTGGCGTCGCTTAGACCCGTGAATTCATATTTGATTGCGTGTGAATCATGTTAGCCACAGTATATCACCCCTGTTGCAACATTGCTAGGCCTTCGGTTCAGCTGGCTTTTCGGGCGCGGCTGCCTTGCCGTGGACTTCGTCGTTGGCCTTCTGGTGTTTCTGGTGATCTTTAGTAGCCTGCAGATGAGCAACGGCACGCACGTCATCGTAGCGGTCAAATTCGTCGACAATCTTGTGACCGATAACCTGCTCCAGCACATCTTCGATTGTCAAAATACCGACAAATTCCTCGAAGTTGTTTACGACAATGAACATGTGATGCTTGGTCGTCAGGAATGCGTGCAGCACTTGCTCGAGGCTGAAATCTTCGTGCACATAATAGACATTCGTCTTCATGATGCTTTTTACGTGGCCACCTTTTCGTGCGTTCACGAGGTCGCGGAGGAAGAGCGTACCGACAACCTGATCCTCGTTGTCGCCCTCGTATACTGGGAAGCGAGAATGGCCGCTGTCGTGTAAGTCGGTCATCATGATTGGACCGATAGCCTCATCTGACCTTACGAGGCGTACAGCACGACGTGGAATCATGATGTCGCTCACAAGCTTCTGGCTATAGGTCAAGGCGTGAGCCACCAGTGATAGCTCATCGTTAGAAAAGCGACTATCTGGCTGATCTTTTTGCTTCTCGAGTAATGCCAAAAGATCTTCACGCTCATATAGACCGGTGTGCACTAGAACTGGACGATGCGACTGAACGTAGATAGAAATACGGCCAAACACAGGCTGCAAATGAGCAAGCAGCCACGCAACAACAGGAGTTGTCCAAACAACTAGGCGCACACCAATCTGCGTCACTTCGCCGGTAGGCATCCAGGCGAAACCGTAGCCAATAATAAGCACTTCGAGCACAAAGGCCAAAAATGGCGGTACAACCTGCGACATAATCACAAAACTGGCGGCCGTACACAGCACAATAATCACCCATAATAATAAGGATAGGCTAGCGCCGTAAGCTACTGCTCTATACAGCACTTTTGCCAGCGCATCGCCTGCCCGTGCCTGACGCTTTAACTCTTTGGGGGGAACAATTGCATAGGTTTTACGCAGCGCAACTGCCAGAAGTGCAAGGCCGGCTAATGCAAGCGCAACAAGAAAACTAATCATATGTACATCTTACGATTGACTGGACGTTTTTCAAAACAAAGCGCATACCAAATGCGCTATTCGTTGTATACTGGAAACATCAATTAGGAGTGTTTTTCAAAATGGACAAACGTTTTTGGGGAGTCATTGTCGCTATTATCCTCGTCTTTGGAGGTATTATCGCCTTTTCTAACAAAGATAAAACGAGTGGTGGAAGCGCATCAAACCACACAACTGGCAGCAATTCCAAGAACGTGACACTTCTAGAATATGGTGATTACCAATGTCCTGCCTGTGGAGAATATTACCCAGTCGTCAAACAAGTTGTAGCCGACTACAAAGACGATATCAAGTTCCAGTTCCGCAACTTACCATTAACGCAGATTCACCCGAACGCGTTTGCCGGTGCACGTGCGGCTGAAGCTGCCTCTCTCCAAAACAAGTTCTGGGAAATGCACGACCTCCTCTATGACAACCAGAGCAGCTGGTCTACCGCAAGCAGCCCAACGCAATTCTTCAACGACTACGCTACACAACTTGGCCTTAATGTAACGCAGTTCAAGAGTGATTACGCCGGCAGCAAAGTTAACGGCACTATCAATGCTGATATCAATGCCTTCAACAAGACTGGCGCAGCCACTCAAACGCCTACATTCTTCCTCGATGGCAAGCGTATCGACACCAAGGCTGATGTTGCAACATTCAAGAAATTGCTCGACGCTGAGATCGCCAAAAAAGCTACCAGCACCAACAAGCAATAGCTTCTATTCAAAATAAAAATAAGCCCGCTTCTCACGGGCTTATTTTATATGTGTGCTCTTGGAACATCCAAACGACTTTTACACCTCTCCAACACTAGTCTCTCAGGTTAGTATTGGATGTATTCGCGCCACTCGGGACGGTTCACAACAACATCAACGCGCGCAGGTCGCGTGTTGATAATCTTGATTTTGACCGGCATGATACCTCCACAGCAAACGAGACCACAAACGTGGCACGCTTACCTGTCTTTGTTTTTTAATTTTTTGTTTGTCTCTCGCATTGCAGGGTCTCTATCCTGCAGACATAGCAAATACTTTACCGCACTGTGCTTATGCTTGTCAAATATTTACGCCGCTAGTGTCAACTCGGCCTCTTCTACTTTCTTCTCCATTACTTCTACTGTGGGTGACTCCTCTGCTGGTTTAGGTGCACCGTTGATTGCTGCATCGCCAACTTTTTGACGCTGTTTGGCTTTGGAAGATTTGAATTTAGTTGGGTCAGCACCCTTATCAAAGATTGTCTGGCAACGACGACAGACATCGCATGGCCCAACTTTTGTTTTGCCTGGGCGAGTTGGACATGACTCTACGCGGCAAATACCTTGCTTCCAGGACCATGTCGACTGTTCGTTAAGCTCTACGCCAGTAAGCTCGCTAGCTTTCTCACTTTTATCAAGGCTCTTGTCAGTTGATGCGTTCTCCTCACCGCCCGCGCCTCCACCACATGCCGTTGTCACAGCAACTTCATGGCCTACTGCAGCGAGGAGCATAAATTGCAGCTGGTCCCCATTATCGTACGCAGCGCGGGCCTGGTAGATAATCTTCTCTGCTTTGGCGCCAAACACACCGGCATCGATAGAATCATCGCGATAGGCACGCTCAAGCGTATGTCGCTGTACGAGCTTATACATTTTAGAAATCGCCTGCGCTGGAGTAAGAGTACTCGTCTTCAGCAAATCGTGGACGACTTTGTCAGTGATATCACGATATTTCTCAGCACGCTGCTCACAAACATCCGCATAGGTCTCGTACGCTTGCTTTGGCTGGTTCACGCCAAAGAACACGTCACCGCCCACATAGGCGTCATAGAGCTCCACTATGCTCGCCACACCGTGCGGCATAAGAGCCTTAGGAATAAGTAGTGGCGTCGCCAAAAGGTCCTCAGTACTCATAAGTTCGGCGCCAGCAACACCAAAGTCCATATATATACGACGAATCGCAGTAAGGTCATAGCGGTCACGCGCCCCTGCGGCAATGCGTGCGTTATTCTCCTCATTTGAGATATCAGGATTCTCAGCAACCTCGTCCATACCAGCGACAAAAGCAGACTCAGTTTTGACAGCACCATTTTCGACCGTAGTAGCCTGGAATACAGAGGACATGGTGTGCACAAAATAGCCGCGTTTTTTGAGGGTAGCTATCGACTGCGTATCGGATGGTGTTGAGAAAATCACGAACCAGTTGTCTTCCAGTGCACCGGTCTCAATAGCAGCTTCGGTTCGCTGCCAGTTAAGAGCCTCTGTTTCTGCGCACAAGCGGGCATGTTCCGAGTGATCCCTCACGGCAAGCCAGGAATTACGGTGAATGGCGTCGTAGGTATGATTGTGCTGCTGTAGATTACCGTGCGCGTCAACCTGAGCCGCGATGCGCATAATGTTACCCGTTTTGAGAAGTGTCTCGATAACCGTTGTGTGAGCGTTCGCCTGAACGGCTGACAAGGCTTCAGGGTCTCCGCCTTTTGCTTTTTCGATAAGGTCTACGAGTGTTATTTTCTCGGATGGCTCCGGTGCTTGCTCTACTTCGACTGTTTGCTCAAGGCTCAGCGCGCCAAGCCATTGCTCATGTCGCTTGCGAACCAGGAATTCGTGATCAAGATCAGGGGCAGCTACAACGTCAGCAGCGGTCGAATAATCGACTGGCTGCTCCAGAATCCCTACTGCTCCCCTCATATAAAAAACACCCACTTTTTGTTAGTCCAAGCAGGTGTCTCAAATACGGTCCCGTCTCTGTTGAGGCGGCACCTTGGTTCCTGCTCGGGATAGCCTCATCGTGATGTACTCGGACTCGCTGTAATGAGACAAACCAAAGGTTTTTCTCATCGCTCCGGGTGGTGAAATGAATTCACTCACTCGGGCTTCTCTTTTCTAGAGAATAGGCTTACCGTTGCGGCACAGTGTACGAATTTCACGTACTTCTCATCACGTAAGGTTGGATTGTTAACTAGTGCTAGTGTATCACTAAAATGCGCTATATGTGTGGTGTTATTTTAGCTACAAAACGCTTATTGTAGTCTGTCTTGGGGCTCTTCTTGGACTCGTTCTTCGATGGTTGCGAGGCGGGGGACAAAACTCTGAGCAGCGCCGTCAAAACCGAGCGTTTTAAGTGCACTCAAAAGCGTTCGCAATTGGTCAACCGAGGCTTGAGCTAGCTCCTGGGCGGTTTCATGCTCGTTGAATAAGTGGTCGACTTTATCAACCAGCCACTTTTCGTCACTCGGCGCTACTTCGTCAGGATAAGAGGGCGTGATTTTGACCGTCGAATGAGCAACCTCAAGCGATCGCGCCTTACCGTCACGCCTCAGGAGGTGGCCTCTTTTGATAAGACTGTTCACATGCAGCGCCACCGTTGCTACTGATGTGTAGTTGAGCCCTGTCATGATCTCTCGATAACTCGGGCTATAGCCGTGTTCAGCTATAAAAGATTCAATAAACGCAAGCAATTCGCGTTGTTTCTTTGTGGGTCGTACTTGTTCTATGCTCATAGTACCGTCCTTATAGTATGAGTATAGCTCTAATCTTGTATTTTTGACAGCAGGCCGACGTGGCGGACATGCTGGAGCGAGATAACATATAGTTGTTCTCTACTCCACCTTCTACAGGGTCTACGCTGGCGAAGCGGCCGAGGCCTGGGAGATAGACTCTTGCTCCCATTTGGGTTGGAGCAATTGTGAAGGTTGGTGTGGTGCGCTGCTAGGGCTAGTTCTCTACAGGAAGACCAAAGTAATTATTCTTCTGAATAATTTTTATGCGTTGGCCGTCAATTGGCATTTCGAAATAGCCCTTACGAGAATTCAAGAAGGATGGCTTCTTATAAAAGGTGAACTGTCGCTTTAGGATACTCTCTATATTATTAAGAATTTCATTATTGCGATCCTGAATCGATATAGGGGCCTTCGGAGAATCAGGATAAAGCTCGCGAGGCAGTAAACCGGAAGAAATATCGTATGCATATTGCATACCGTCTTCTTCAATAAATAGAATGTGTAGATCAATTTCACTGTTTTTCAAAATCATTTCAAAAATATTTTGGTCTCTAACAATCTCTGTGCGGCTAACAGATAGGCCTGCTGCCTGCGCAATTGATTCTAGTCTTTTAATATTTTGTTCCATTGGTTAAAACCTTCCTTTTATCAGATCTATGTGCGGTCTCCATTTCCATGAATTGGGGCCAATCGCGACCCTAAGAACCTTATTGCCTTGGTGAACATTCCATCCCACTCGAATAAAATTGTTGTTGTTGAGCTTTCCGGATATTTTTGCACCAAGTCTCTTAGTGCCATACAAAATACTTTTTCGCCCAAAAACCTGAGAGTTATAGTATTTCTTTCCAATTGCATTATATACTCGCGATACGGATTTTGCAGCCCAGCTCGCTCCTCTCGCTGCAGCAACCACACCGACTCTCACAGCGGTACTTCCGGCCGCTGCTGCGCAACCTCCGAAGTAGCATGCTGCGCCAAGGCCAATGGCTACACCTGCTCCAATGCCTACTTTCTTCCAGCTAATATTTCCATCCAAATCAAAGTCATTCACCGGATCCGGTGGATACACGTAGTTGTTCTCTACTCCACCTTCTACAGGGTCTACGCTGGCGAAGCGGCCGAGGCCTGGGAGATAGACTCTTGCTCCCATTTGGGTTGGAGCAATTGTGAAGGTTGGTTCAGAGAACTTTTCGTGTTGACCTACCCAGGCGAATGTTGCAGCATTGCCTGTGTTGGAAGGTAAGCTAACGCCTACCTTGTTGCCGAAGGGGTCGTAGGAGAAGTTGGCAATGACTACGCCAGTAGCGTCAGCTGTTGTCATGGTGTCGCCATGGATGTTTGGCAAGCTAAAGAGTTTGTTAGCTGCTCCTGTTTGGGCAGGGCGGATGGTGAGGAGGACGTCACCAGGGAGCTGGAGGTATTTTTCAACTTTCGCATAGCATGGGCAAAGTCTTCTCTTCAGATTTTAGTCACTAGATGAATCGACGTTTGCTTTAATTCTATCAAAAATTAGAATACCTTCAGTCGTCCCGTCCTCAATCTCGAGTTCAGCGTCAAAATAAGAAGGATGAGCTAACGTCCAACTTCGTGAAAGAAACCCATAGCTATGCTTTACCCAGCTTTTAGGAGTATTGCCAGACTCTATTTCAAAAAGGGCAGCTGGCATCCACCATGGTGTTTGCAGGTGCACACTGTCAGTCAAAATAAGATAGAACTGGCCAAACTTATTCTTTCGTACCCCGTACACTTTGTACGATCTAGACTGCGTAAGATCAAGCATACCTTGCTCATCTTGCGTAAATGCGAGCTTCGCCAGTCGCTTATTTAGATTTCTCGCATCATTTGTTATGCATTTTACGATCATGAAATTATCCTTTATTTTACCTTAAGCTGTCGGGCACTTTTAGTAAAGATATTATAAAAGTAGTGGACAGTAACTTTACTCCCTTTGGCCGTAAGTGGCTGATGAGTATACTGCATTTTGCGCCAGCCCAGAATACGTTTGTACGAATTATCTTTAATGGCTCCCTTCATTATCTCACGACCTATTTTAGGGTTTGCCCTCACTGTTTCCATGGTTAATTTCTGTGAGATATTTTTTGCCGGCACCTTTATTGCTGCACGCCCAGCCCATGACGCTCCTCTCGCAACCGCCGCCCCACAACCTAAACCAGCGCTAAAGTAACACGCCGCACCTACACCGACAGCGGTTGCACCAACTGCGGCTGCGATCTTCCATTTAGTTGTGAATGTAAAATTTCCATCCAAATCAAAGTCATTCACCGGATCCGGTGGATACACGTAGTTGTTCTCTACTCCACCTTCTACAGGGTCTACGCTGGCGAAGCGGCCGAGGCCTGGGAGGTTCTCCCGATCGAATTAAACATATTTTTTTATGTGTTTCCATCTGTCGTAGGTAAACACTGCGATATCATGGAAATCGTCTACTTCATAGGTAAATTCTAGGCTGTGTGTGAGAGTTTCCGCGATGATTTTACTTATATCAAGAACATTTATGTCAGTCTTTTTCGCTATTTTGTCTACAACTGATGTAGCCTCGGCATAATACTCATATGGAGGATAGTCCACGCCTGGCTCTAGTAAATCCTGAATCTTCATTGCGACTTCAGCAGCTAATAATTCCCAAAAGTTATTCTTCTTTTTAAACATTGCTTTTTACCATTTCCACCATTTATTAGTGTATTTAGATGATTTTGCCCACGCTGTTATTACTAAGCGCACAGCAATGTCCCCTTCCACCGTACAATTGTGTTGCCAGCATCATACAGTTAGGTGGTCACAAATTCAATGAGAATCATTAAAATAGTATTAAACGACTTTATCTGTTTCATCTGAGTAAACGTAACAGATATAACAACACCGTTCACGGTGTAAAGTTACGCTTTCAATGATACAATCGATTTATCACATGAAAAACAATGCCTCACTGATCTATAACGCTTGTCTGATCGTAGGTGATTTCCTAGCGCTTGTCGCCGCCTTCGTTGCAGCATACATCCTTCGTGTTAAACTTGACCCTCGTCCACTTATCGAGCCCATCCACGCACTGCCCTATCTTGGAATTTTCCTCACGGTGCTACCCTTTTGGATCCTGATCTTTGCATGGCTTGGCCTCTACAACAACAGTATCTACGAAAAGCGTTTTGTGGAGTTTGGTCGCGTGCTCGTTGGCTCCTTTATCGGTTTGCTCTTCTTGGTCTTCTGGAACTTCGTATCCAAAACCCCTATATTCCCAGCACGACTCGTGCCAATCTATGGCTTCACCATCGCATTCTTGCTGCTCATTATTTACCGAAACCTGCTGCGTTACGTCCGTACAACACTCTTTAAGTACCATGTTGGCCTCACCCGCGTCGTTATCATTGGCAACACTGCGGTGACAAGCGAAATCATACAATCACTGCTGAACAACAATCGGAGCGGATACGAAATTGCTGCTATCGTCAGTAGCAAGGGTGGCATACATGGCAAATCGATCCCAACTTTCACGACATTCAAGGAATTTACCCAAAGCGATCCCAAGGGCCTGCACGGCATTATCCAAACTGAGCTATTCACCAACGAAGCTAAAAACGCTGAAATTCTAGCGTATGCACAACAGCAACATGTTAATTTACGATTCGTGCCGGGCAACACCGAGCTGTTTGTGGGCAATATTGAAGTCGAATTGTTCCGTTCATCCCTGCCTGTGATCGTCGTTCGCCAGACAGCACTGTTTGGCTGGGGACGCATCCTGAAACGCCTCGTTGACCTGTTCATCGGTGGTATCATGCTCGCCATCGCTTCACCTTTTATGGTCATCATTGCGCTTTTCATAAAGTTCTCGGATGGTGGCGCGGTATTCTTCCGCCAAACACGTCTTACTCGCTTTGATCGTGAGTTTAAAGTATTCAAGTTCCGAACTATGAACGCTACCTACAATGGCCTGCATCCTGAAGAAGCATTCGTAAAGATGGGCCGACCAGAGCTGGTCAAAATCTACCGTGAAAACGGCGATCAGCTGCCTGGTCGCGATCCTCGCATAACCGCCATCGGCCGCTTCCTCCGTGCTACCAGCCTCGACGAAGTGCCACAGCTTTTCAACGTTATAAAGGGCGACATTAGCCTCGTGGGGCCGCGTGCGCTTATTCCAGAGGAGCTTGCGACCTACAAAAAGCGTCACACCATTCTCAGTGTCAAATCAGGCATTACTGGTCTTGCACAAGTTTCCGGCCGTCGTGATATTAGCTTCGAAGAACGTCGAAAACTCGACCTCTACTATGTGCAGAACTGGAGCTTGTGGCTCGATATCGTCATTCTTACCAAAACACTTCGCTCAGTGCTCGCTCGTCAAGGAGCAAAATAATGGCCACCCCGAAAAAACTACGTGTTGCGATTGTCCATGATTGGCTGTATGGTGGTGGCGCAGAACGTGTCATTGCCGAGTTGCATGCGCTGTTTCCCGATGCCCCAATCTATACTTCGTATTGTTCTGACGAATGGCGTGAACGCCTCGACAACAAAGTCGTTACTGGGTTCTTGCAAAAATGGCCTTTTGGGCCACTTCGCAAATACGTAGGACTGTTACGTATTTGGTGGTTCACCCACCTTGATCTCTCAGGCTACGATCTCGTTATCAGCAGCTCTGGCAATGGTGAAGCAAAAGGCGTTCGTACACCAGAAGGCGTTACACATGTGTGCTACTGCCATACACCAACGCACTACTATTGGCGCCACTATGATCTGTATATGCGTGAACCGGGCTTTGGTTCGTTCAATTGGCTCGCTCGCCTTGGCCTCAAATTGCTTGTTGGGCCACTTCGCCGCTGGGACCTCAAAGCCAGTAAACGCCCAGATTATTTCATCGCAAACTCTTCGCATATCCAAGCGGATATCAAGAAATATTACGATCGGGATTCAACCGTTATCTTCCCGCCTGTTGATATTGATCGTTTCAAGGGCAAAGAGTTGCCACGCCGCGGTTTTGTCATTGCGAGTCGCCAAGTTCCACAAAAGAAATTCGCACTGGCTATTGAAGCCTGCAATCGTCTGAAGCTGCCGCTGACCGTCATTGGTCGTGGCCCAGAGCATGAGAATCTCGTCAAACTGGCTGGCCCTACCGTTACCTTCCCGGAAAATGTGACTGACGAACAAATGTCAGAGTACTTCCGTTCTGCTGAAGCATTTCTGTGGCCATGCTTTGATGATTTCGGTGTTGTCGCTGTCGAGGCGCTCGCTGCAGGGACCCCAGTTATCGCGTTCAAAGCTGGCGGTGCACTCGACTACGTCATCGACGGTAAAACAGGAATTTTCTTTGAGGAACAGACTGTAGAGAGTCTTATTGCAGCACTCAAAGATTTTCCCAACCATGTATTTGATCACAAGGCTATCGCCAAAACAGCCACCACATTCTCCCCTGAGCAGTTTCGTGCTCAGCTTACGAAGTTTATTTCCACCACGATGCATTAATTTTCCATAGGAGGGTATTATGTGCGGTATTGTAGGTTACATCGGCAACAAAGATAACGGCATTGAAGCGGTTATCGGCGGTTTACAGACATTGGAATATCGCGGGTATGACTCCGCCGGTATTGCATATATCGACCCAGAAAAGCAGGCGCACGTCATCAAGCAAGTTGGTCAGGTTAAAAACCTGCAAGAGGCAGATGAGCCACTGCCAAAAGATGGCATCGCTTTGGCGATTGGGCACACTCGATGGGCAACACACGGTCTGCCAAACGTTAAAAATGCGCATCCCCATTTCAATACTGATAAATCTATCTTTGTCGTACACAATGGCATTATCGAGAACGCACCAGAACTCCGCGACATGCTGACCGAAAAGGGCTACACATTTGTGTCACAAACCGATACAGAGGTTATCCCCCACCTCATTGACTTCCATCTCAAAGCTGCAAAAACATTCGCTCGGGCATTCGAAAAAACCCTGCAAGATCTGCAAGGCGCCTATGCAATTGCTGCTATTACTACCGCTGAACCAGGCACGCTTTTTGCGGCTCGTTTGTCGAGCCCGCTCGTCCTTGGTGTTGGTGATGGCGAATTTATTGTGGCCTCAGACCCTGCGGCTATCGTCGAGCACCTGCGCCAGGTCGTATATCTCGAAGATCATGAAATGGTCATCGTAAATACGAAAGGCTATGATATTAAGAACGTACGTCATGCAAAGACGATTACGCGCAAGGCAGAAGTACTCGAACAGGGCCCTGAACACGTCGGCCGCGGCGATTTTGAACACTTCATGCTCAAAGAGATGCACGAAGTGCCCGACACGTTACGTTCCGCAATTCGTGGACGAGTACGAGTCGAGACTAATACCGTCAAACTCGGTGGCCTACAGGACGTCGAGGAGCGCCTCAAGGAGATCGATCGTATTATTATCGTGGCCTGTGGCACATCATACTACGCTGGCCTCGTCGGCGAATATCTCATAGAACAAGTCGCCGGCATTCCGGTGGAAGTACAGCTTGCCAGCGAGTTTAAATATCGCGATGAGCCACTAACACAACGCACTGCCGTATTAGCAATCTCGCAGTCAGGCGAAACCGCGGACACAATTGCTGCGCTTAAAAAAGTTGAAGATTACGGAATTTTGCGGCTCGGTGTCGTGAACAGCGTGGGATCAAGCATCGCTCGACTCACTGATGCTGGAGTGTACTGTCATGCTGGCCCTGAGCAAGCAGTAGCCTCTACAAAGGCTTTCGTGTCACAAGTAACCATTTTGACATTGATCGCGCTCGACCTCGCTCGTGTGGCTACCAAACATTTCACGCCCGTTTTACGCGAGCTCGCCGATTTGCCAGAAAAAGCCGAAGCCGTACTGACGCAGGCAAACGCTATCAAAAAGATTGCCAAAAAGTATGCTGGCGAACGTGACTTCCTCTATATTGGACGTGGATTGGGCTTCCCCTGTGCGCTCGAGGGTGCGCTCAAGCTTAAGGAAGTTTCATACATTCACGCGGAAGGCTATGCTGCTGGCGAAATGAAACACGGCCCGCTGGCCATGATCGATGAAAACTTCCCCACATTTGCGATTGCAACCGACTCGCCACTCCTCGAGAAGACGTACTCAAACATTGAGGAAATCCGCGCTCGTAAAGGCCGCGTTGTTGCTATCGCTACCGAAGGCAACACCCATATCAAGAAACTTGTTGATGACGTCATTTACATTCCAAAAACCCTCGAGCAAACTGCGCCGCAGCTCATTGCGCTCGTCATGCAACTGTTCTCGTACTATGTTGCCTGCGAAAAGGGTTACAATGTTGACCGACCACGCAACTTGGCCAAGTCAGTAACCGTAGAGTAACGTATGTCCGACAAACCAATTACACTCGCGCCGCTAACCAAACCAATCCATATTCGTTATTCAGATAAGCAGGTTACTTTCTCACCAGAAATCACTGCCAGCATCGAAGCTTATTGGCAAAAACGCCTGGCTGAAAACTCGCACCTTTTTAATGGTGATGCATTTACGCTCACCTCTCTTGAGGAAACACCTGAGGCCATTGAAGTACAAATGGCTGCTACCAAATTTGCAAACTGCCTCTACAGCTTATATGGTAGCGACTCGGATGAGGTTATTCACCGTGTGTTCCACTCAGCCTGCTTGGTGATCACGAGCGACAACAAATTCATTCTTGGTGAGATGGGCAAGAATACAGCTCGTGCTGGTGACATATGTTGTAGCGGCGGTAGTATCGATCGTGGAGATATTCGTGGCGACATGATAGATCTCGATTACAGCACCACTCATGAGGTACGCGAAGAGCTTGGATTCGACCCGTTGGGTGCACACGTCACGAGCTACAGGCCTGCATATATTAAGACAGGTGGCCCCCATGATATGATCACCGTTATTTACGAACTCAGCATAGAGCTCACCAGTGAACAATTTTCCAACAATTACGACAATTTTGTAGCCGAGCTTGCCGAAAAGAACGAAGAGATCGAATTCGAGCAACTCTTCTATGTCGATAACACACCAGAAGCTGTTGAGGCATTCATTGCGGAGCATACAGGACACCTGGACGCATACGTCCCTGTGCTACTGCGAACAGTCTGTGGCCAAGCATAGCTGCTCGAATTAGCTACTTAGCACGCTTCTGTACGAGTACGAGCGTCCATGGTAATGGCGCTCGTACAGCGGCTACCGGCCCAAAACAATCCTCTATATATGCCTTCAGGCTAGCTTGACTCCAGTGATTTAAATGCCCTGGGGTATTGCCAAAGTGAGCCAAATATTTGCCGCGAGCCATGTTGAGCATGCACCATAGCGGTTCACGAGGCACACCCAAAATCAGGTAGCCATCAGGCTTCAATACACGAGCGATCTCGTCGAGCGCTTGCGCTGGGTAGTCGAGATGTTCGAGAACCTCAAGCAAGAAAACTGCGTCTAGACTTTCATCTTCGTGCTTAAGTTCGTAGGCGCTCTCGTGCAAGATAGGTATGTCTGGGTTGTTAGCCTGAGCCCTGGGTATCATGGCCTCAACGTATTCCGATGCTTTTAGCATGCCTTGGGCGGGCAAAAATGAATCAATGCGCTTCGTCGAAAAACCTTCGCCACAGCCAATCTCTACGGCCGCAAATCCAGGCCGCAACGCAAGCTCCGAAAGATCAAATAGTTCTTCAACGGCAGCAAAATAATTATCAATGAGGCGTGAGCCAACTTTTCCGCTACCTTCTTCGGTATATTTGTGGGCAAAATCCTCTGCTTCGGGTGTCGCCCGAAGTTGTTCTGTGGCAATTGATTGGTTGTCTGACATAGCACCTCGCTTAAGTAACAGGGTCCAGTATCCCAAATTAGCCTGAGGGCACGCTGTGAGATATTCCCTGGCATAGGTGTGTTATAGGGAAAGTAAATAATTGGCTCTTCGCTAAAACGTAAAAGCGCCCGGGAATGCCGAGCGCTTTTACAATTTCAAGCCTTAGGCTAGGAAACGTAGAGGATGCCTTCGAGAACACGAGCAGTGTCTTCCCAGCGATCTACATCGAGACAGTCAATACCCATAGCCTTAACAGGATAGTCGTTGCCGCCTTCGTCAAGTTTGTCACCCAAGAAGAGGATTTCTTCCTTGCTGAGGTCGAGCATGTCGATAAGCTTCTTCATGCCATAAGCTTTGTCGATACCAATCTTAGTAATGTCAATAGTGGTCGTACCGCCGGCGCGAACCTCAAAATCCGGTAACTCCGTAGCGATTGCCGCACGCAGCTCAAGACGACGCTCTGAGTTCTTTTCTGCCCATGCGTGCTTAACCTCTACTGGTGCCTGTTGTCCCATCATAGAGATAGAAATCTGGCTTTCACGATCTTCAATTACTTCACCGTAAGGCTTCTCTGGCCATAAGTCCATTTGGCGTGCGAATTTTTCGGTCACATCAACAACGGCCTTCTTTTCTGAAGGAGATAGATCCTCTGCGTAAACAGTTGGCCATTCGGCAGTAGTCTCGTCATAACGGTAATAACGGGTACCACAGGTAGGCATGAGGTGTAGTCGACGAAGCTGCAATGGATTTGCCTCCAAACGGTCGACAACCTGTTTCTTGAATTGCTCAAACTTACCGCCTGAGATAATACAAACGTCATATTTATCGAGCAGCTGCACGAGGAGTTCGCCCATGCGGTCACTTATGGGCGCCTTGCTCACTGCCAACGTGTCATCAAGGTCAAATGCAATCAATTTCTTTGTAGACATCTCGTTTAGTTCTCCTTTTTGAAACGCTTACTGACATCGCCAACTTTTTGGCTCAGATCTTTGCGTGCAACAAGTATACCATCGGGTGTGTTAACAACAACCACATTATCGAGACCGATAACAACAACTGGCTTGTCTTCCTGATTCTTGACGAAAGAGTTTTCAACTTCTTCGATCTCTACAAGACCTTGGACGTTGTTGCCATCATCATCATGTTCAGCAGCTTTGTACATATCACCGAATGAACCGAGGTCCATCCAGTCAAAGCTTGCAGGCACAACAAGCAAGTTGCGAGCCTTCTCGATCAACGCATAGTCAATTGCGATACTAGCAAAGGAAAGATACGTTTCTTCATAGTTCTCAGGGGTTGCAGCTTGGAGTTTTTCGTAGTTAGCAAGAAGCTCCGGTGCGTCAGCCTGCATTGTGGCCTTAAACGTGTTCACCGAACCAACAAAGTAGCCGCAGTTCCAGAGGTAGTTACCGCTGCGTAAGTACTTCTTAGCAGTTGCAAAATCTGGCTTTTCCTTGAATGAGTCAACGTTGTACACAAACTGACTACCTTCGAGCAACGTGTCCTTTTGAATATAGCCAAAACCTGTTGCAGGTTCATCTGGCTCAACGCCAACAAGGACGATGCGTCTCTGGTCAGCTGAAGTTTGCGCGGCTACCTTAAAGCTCTGCACAAAGCCTTTTACATCACGGATGTAGTGATCTGAGTGTACGAATGCTACAGGTTCATCGTTGTCATGACGTTTACTGATGTAGTCCAGCGCTTGGACAATACAGTGAGCTGTACCGCGACGTGCGGGCTCAACGATAATCTGTTCGTCGGATAAGTCAGAAAGTTGCTCACGAGCAATATCTACGTGGCTCGCCTCGGGAACAACGTATACTTTGTCGGTTAAGCGACGGGCACGGTCATATGTATTTTGAAGTAGTGAGCGTGAATCACCATTAACTTTTAGGAGTTGTTTTG
>CAZCCP010000007.1:0-59973 GCA_964497565.1 uncultured Candidatus Saccharibacteria bacterium | reverse complement strand
CGCAGAGGTCTGCAAAACCTTGTACACCGGTTCGAATCCGGTTGGTGCCTCCAAAATTAGTTAAAATTGCTAGTTCATCCCCCAAAGGATGGGCTTTTTTGTTATAATTGGATGTAACTAGCGACAAGATCGAAGGATATATGGATCCAAACAACCAACCCTGGACGCCACGGCCATATGAGCCAGAGGCTCCTGAACAACCTACCAACAGTCAACCCCAGCAGCCTGTAGGCATGCCTCAGCCTGCGCCCGTATGGCAACCGACACCTGTTCCGCAACAGCCCGAGCACCAAAATCCACCAGCCCCACAGCAATATCCGACGCCGCCAATTCCACCAGGACCTCAGCAGCATCAGCCACTTTGGGGAAATACTCAGCACGCGCCACAGCAAACCCCGCAGCAGCCACAATCCACATCAACGCAACCATTTGGTACACCACAACAGTTTGGTGGCCCAATGGCAGAGCTGCCGCCACTGGCGAGCCGTGACCAACTTGGTAGCTACAGTGCAGCAGATAAGAAGCAGCGGCTCATTATGTGGTTGGTTATTGCCGCAGCGGTTGTAATCCCGGCGCTGATTATTGGACTTGTTTTCCTGACCAAGACCTCGAATGACGCTAACCAGAAGAAAACACAGCAGGCCGCAGCACACGTCGCCTACAATGCGGATGCTATTACGCAACTCTCTAAGGGCACTGTTACGGATGCACAAGTTGCTAAACTCGATAAAAACGCCACGTTCTACACCGCACTCAAGGCGGCCGCTAAGCAACCGATCGTAAGCACTAAATGGGACGTATTCTACACTCCTGCCCAAGATGGCAAACGCACCGACCAATATACGTTCTACAACACGACCATCGACTACAAGACCAAAAACTACGCATATAGCGAGAATTCCTACAGTAACCTTGGCGTATTCCAAACGCGTTGTCTCGGCGATAAGCAGTACAACTTCAATGACAGCAAGTTGACGACAACGCCAACGTGGCAAGCTGCAAGTGATAGCACCGACTGCGCCCTCAGCACTGTTATGATGCACATCAACGACGGCTTGAACACTGGTGGTTTGGACGACAAGCAGGCCGATGCATTTATGAGTAAACTCCAACAATCTGGTGTCATCAAGGTCAATAGCGTTGCTTTGGCCGCCAACGGTGGCAAACAATACCTTAAGGTTGACGCCAATGTGGTTCCGCAGAAGCAGGGCGGCGACATTTACTGGGGTGTTCAGCGTTTCATGAGCGCTTTCCAAGCAACCGGTATGGACGCCAACAAACATCCGTATACATTCTTTGGATCAAGCGGGGAAGGGGCTCACATGGTGTACTACGTCGATCTCGCAACCCAACTGCCGGTTTACTCAACCATCGGGTCAACACCGTCGTTCGATAAATTTGGCAAACCACAAGTTACAACTTCATGGAGCCAGCGTTTCATCGAATACAGTTTCCCCACGACCGTCACGGCGCCAACGCTTGACGACCACGCGCCAATTGGCTTTACAGCTTGGCCAGACCACTAAAATAAGCTAGATCTACTGGGGTACATTTGATACAATGCCCTAGTAGATCCGATGGGCGAGTGGCGGAATTGGTATACGCGGTGGACTTAAAATCCGCTGACTTTACGGTCTTGAGGGTTCGAGTCCCTCCTCGCCCACCAACTAAAAAGAACCAACTTCTTGTTGGTTCTTTTTAGTTCTTGAGTTGAGCCAGGGACCCGAACGAATATGAGGAACTATGTTTGGGAAGCATAGCTCCGTCCAACGGAGCTAACCACAAGCAGCATATACTTTTGCAAACGGGTGATTTATACTTACAGCAGAACTAGTAAATAAAGGCTGCTCACTTTGTTTAGACCCAAGAAGCTCACTCGCAATTTTGCTCCTGGCTCACTCTTTAGGCCCGTGCAACATTCACGTCAATTTCTTATAACTGTTATGACAGTGGGTGGGGTAGCAGTGATTACGGCCTGTGGTTTGGCAGTCCACCACAGTATCGATGCACATATTATGCCTGTTGATAAGCCGCAGCAAACGAGCAGTATTCAAGAGCCAGCTACTCGGGCGGTTGCTCAAGATAGTGTCACCCGGGAGCCTGTCTCTGCCTCAAACCAGCTTTCACCCGTATCTTCTCACGTCCAGGTGAGCCAGCCATCCTCTGTGAGGGGTTCGACGGCAGCGATACAGGCTACAAGATCGACAGATACAGTACGAAAAACTACCAAAACAGCCATCCCCAGCACTACTGCGGGCAGTACGCCCGAAGTGTCTCATGCCAGCCTCCACCTTGACACCTTGGGCGTTCATGGTGGCACAGACGTAACAGTTCCTCTCTAGGAACCATGGCTCTAACGGGGGAGAAATTGATCTAACACGCTTGTGTATATTTGACTTATGTGGTATAATTATATGGCTTTGTTGAACCCCCTCTAGAGGTGGAGTTCCAAAAGCACCTTGAAATAGACAGAACGCAAAAGTGAGAGACATGAGCTCATGTATATCACGGGTTTATGCCCTCACTTTTGTGTACAGATTACACAACTCTCTCTGAGAGCATTCCAAGTGAGATCCTAGCACAAGAAGGTGCAAGATGGAAACGATGGATCGTCAAACGGTCATCGAACTCTTCGTCGTCGGTTTCGTCACGGCTATCGCAATCGCGACGGTCATCACTGTCGAGGTCCGCCGCTACCGCAACCCCAAGGTCTACGTGGCCCCGGGCAGCATGAAGAACCTGTACAACCAGAGCCCGAACATCGTGTTCCGTGCCCTGCGCAGGCGCTTCGGCCAGATCAAGGACAAGCAGCAGTCGCCCAACCCGGCAACCTTGCAGCTTCGCGTCCCGCCGGAGATCCTGGCCAACGGCCCGCTGTTCCAGCGCGACATCACCAACTTCGACCTCACCGAGATCGACGAGACCACCCGGCTCTCGATCACCGACTTCGTGCTCCACGTCCTCAACTTCGACCCCAGGGGAACGTTCGTCCGCCTCAACCGCACGCTGCGGCCCGGTGACCTCACCGAGATCGCACACCGCGCCTACCAGACGCGCTCGCTCGTCATCGCCGGCCCGATCAACTGCCGCCACCAGTGGCAGCCGCGCCAGATGAGCCGCAACATCACCCTGACCGAGACCGAGTACGACCGCCTTGTCGGCATGCTGGCCCAGGACCGTGGCTTCATCGTGTTGTGCATCAAGCACGCCGACTTCCTGAACCACCTGGTCACTGCCGCGCACGACATGACGAGCCTCGAAGCCAACCAGATCCCCCTCGTCTTCATCCCCAGCCAGACCCAGATCGGCGCGCTCATCGACCTCCACAAGGAGTTCTACCCCGCCGAGCTGTCCAACCGCTAACCCCAACCTGGAGACGCCTCCAACCTAGTCGATCCACTGCACGAATGCACCAACCTCCCTGATGAAGGTAGAGGAACAGAGAGAAGAGTACAGAAGTACTCGGAAAAATGTTGCGTGCCCATGTGGCTTCGCTCTTTTCCTCCGTGTATCTGTATTGTTCTGTCTGTTTCTCTCCTTCCATGAATGGTGAACAATGTTCACAAGTTATGCCGACGAGCTGTAGACAGCGAAAAGGAGCAACAAACTATGCTATTGTAAGATGGTTTTGAAAAACCATCTGGTTTTCGACGCACCTACAAGCAAGCAAGCGAGGAGCGCGCAATGGCACTTCTAGGTACACTGGCCGTCAGCCTTGCAGTATCGACACTCGTCGTCTCTGTGATCGTTGCGACACGGATGTGTCTACGTAGGCATGGCCTCAACAAGGGCCGTGGACCGGCTGTGGCACGTGTCCGCGACATCCGCACAGATGAGGAGCTCCTGCAGGTGGCACGGATGGCAGTCATGTTGCTGCGTCCCAACGGCCCTTTCGGTGACTTCGCAGGGCTGCGGGGTTCCTGGTTTTTCACCGCTGAGCTTCGAAGCCTCATGCAGTCTCACTTTGGCTCCGTCGATGCCATCCAGGCTCTGAACGACGGGCAAGAGCTGGAATCCGCAAGGGTGCTTACTGGCGATGATGATTTCATTGTCCTGTGCGTGCGCTGCTCTGAGTTTCTGTCTGACGTGCGCTGGCACCTGGCAGATAATCCTCACCTGATTCCCGAGTCCTGCGGCGGTCGCGACCTGGTACGAAACACGTACGCGATCGACACTCTCGAAACAACGCTCAGGAGGTGCTACCCCAAGTCTCTTCGCCGTCTACCGGCCTAAGAGCTGGAACGCTCGGTTACGGCGCAGGACGCGAGACACATGTGGCTCACGCCCCGTCTCGCGTCCTGATGACCGTCTGCTTGCTTGTACCCCCATGTTCACCGCTAAAGTCTACGAAAAGCCTCAGACCTCTGATATACTAAGTATATGACCAAGTCCATGCAGCCAGTTTTGATGCGCATGATGCCCTAGTGGGGCATACTTTTCTCTTTCAAAAATCTTTAGTAATGTAACATTTCCGAGAAACAGGTAGACTGTAGATATGAATTATTTTGTGACAACCTCTATTCCGTACATGAATGGCGAGCCGCATCTTGGCCACGCACTCGAATTTGTACAAGCCGACGTGCTGGCACGCGCCGCACGTTTGCAGGGAAAACCCACCATTTTCAGCACTGGAGCTGACGAACACGGTAGTAAAATTGCCGAAAAAGCAGAAACACTCGGCTTAACACCCCAGCAACTCGTTGACAACATGAGCGCCAAGTTCCGTGATCTTGCCAAGCAGCTTAATATTAGCAACGACCGATTTATTCGCACGACCGACAAGCCCCACGAACAACGCGCACAGCTTATATGGAAAGCGCTCGAGCACGACATTTATAAATCGACATATACCGGTTGGTATGACGTCAAAGAAGAAGAGTTTGTGCCCGAAACCAAGGCTGACCCAGCCCGCATGAACCCCGAACATCCACAGGCATATCAAAAGCTCGAAGAAGATAACTATTTCTTCAAGTTGAGCAACTATACTGCGCCTATATTAAAAGCAATTGAAGCAGATGAGTTTCAGGTTGTGCCGGAATCACGCAAGAATGAGATTTTGTTTGTGCTTCGAGAAGGCTTAGAGGACATCAGCATTTCTCGTCCTAAAGATAAGCTCGAATGGGGTATTCCAGTACCTGGCGACGCCAATCAGGTTATGTACGTTTGGTTTGAAGCGCTCATGAACTATATCACCGTGCTCGGCTACCCCGAACATGACGATTTCAAGAAGTATTGGCCCGCCAACATACAGGTCGTTGGTAAGGACATCTTGCGTTTTCACGCAGCGATATGGCCTGCTATGCTCATGAGCCTCAACCTCCCCTTGCCAAAGCAGCTCTACGTCCATGGTTTTATTACTATGAATGGCGAGAAAATGAGCAAATCTATTGGCAACGTTGTTGCACCACAGGAAATTATCGGCAAATATGGTACCGATGCGTTTCGTTATTATTTCCTGCGTCATGTGCCAAGCTACAACGACGGCGATTTCTCATGGGAACTCTTCGACAAGTCCTACAACAACGAGCTTGCCAACGAACTTGGTAACGCTGTTCAGCGCAGCGCCGCGATGGTTACCAAATACCAAAACGGTGTTATTGGCGAAATTCCAGAAGCATCACATGACAGTCAGCCAATCGCGCAGGCAATTGAAGACTGCCGCTTTGACAAGGCCCTCGATCTTATCTGGGATCAGGTCCGTGGCCTCAACCAATACATTGACGAAGAAAAGCCATGGATGATCGCCAAAACCGGCGATGAAGACCACCTGCGTGAGGTTTTGGCCTACCAGGCAAGCTGCTTACTCGAAATTGCCGAACTCCTAAAGCCATTCCTGCCCGAGACTTCCGACAAGATCAAAGACGTCTTTATCGAAGGTATTGTTCGCCCCATTGAGGGCACGTTATTCCCTAAACAGGAAGTATTCACGACTACTAAGTAGGTTGCTATGCAGTTGTTTGACACACATTGCCACATTCAAGAATCGAATGTTACTTCTGAATCCAAAGATCTAACACACGAGAAGTGGGCCAAAATTGGCAGCCCTGACCCGAGCGTTCTTATTGAGGAGGCTCGTAAGTCTGGTGTGGCCCATTTGATGTGCGTTGGCTGTAGCTTTGAAGATAGCGAGCGAGCAGTGCAGACTGCCGCACAACATGATAACGTCTGGGCAAGTATTGGTATTCATCCGCACGAAGCCCAGACCCATCTTGATAATCCTGCGCTCCTAGAAGCGTTTGCTAAGCTTGCTGCCGACGAAAAGGTGAAGGCGGTGGGTGAGTGCGGTCTGGACTACTATTATGAGCACTCACCGCGAGAAGCTCAGGAGAAAATCTTGCGTTTTCAGCTTGATTTGGCCCAGAAGCACAATCTGGCGCTTATTTTCCATGTACGGGACGCATTTGACGACTTTTGGCCCATTTTTGATGAATACGAGGGGCTCAAGGGCGTTATCCATAGCTTTTCATCAGACAGGAAAGACCTGGAGCAAATCTTGGCGCGGGGCCTGTATGTGGGTCTCAATGGCATCATGACGTTCACGAAAGATCCGGAGCAACTCGCCGCCGCAAAGGCTGTTCCTCTCGAGAAGCTTGTCCTTGAAACAGATGCGCCCTACTTGACACCAGCGCCTTATCGTGGTACTATTTGTGAGCCTAAGCATGTGCGAGTTACCGCTGAATTTTTAGCGGACTTGCGGGACGAATCACTAGAAATACTAGCTGACGCCACCACGACAAACGCGCATATGCTCTTTGATTTAGCGAGGTAGTATGAATCTTTTTGCAAACAATACTGGTCGAGAATCTATCCAGCAGCCAGGCGCACCCGAGCCTTATGTTGCTCGTCGCGCCGTACGATACGCCGCTGCGGACAACGCGCAAGCTGCATTACAGCGCCAATTCCCAGGCATGTCTTTTGGCATTACTGCTCAGATGGCTCCCGAACCAGCAATGAACCAGAACCCAGTAGAAACTAACGCAGGAGTTCAAGATGAATTTACTCAAACTGCTTAGCACTATTGGTAGTAACACAAGCCAAAGTGATTCTCGCGTTGAAGAATACCGCAACCTTATCCGTCAGGAAGCCAAGGTTGGTGGCGAATTGTTCGGCCCGATAACCACTGGTGGACGTCGCGAGTTTTTCTGCTTGGACGAAAATACTTGGGTATGGCACGAAGAGTGGACTGACCAAGCTGGCTCACCCCACGCCGTTACGACTCGGTACGATGTTCGCCCTAATGGCATTTTGAAAGCTCAGGACAAGCGCCCATACCAGTATATCGGCTACGATGAAGCCAAGCGCTTCTACCAAGCTGTTTCACTCTACAACCAACAGGTTGATACCGCGCTCTACAACCTCGCCGCCTAAGCGTAGGGCTTTTGACCGTATCTCAAAATCGCCGTAACCGTTTGACTCCGTCAAGCCGACAACGATTTTAAGAGCACTCGGTCAAAAGCTCCTATGCCGTTGAAGGGATGCTATTATGAAGAATATGATATACCTGGATTATGCTGCCGCAACACCGATGGACGAGTCGGTTCTTAAGGCTATGCAGCCATATTTTACAGAGAAATTCTACAACCCTTCAGCAACCTACTTGGCGTCAGTTGGTGTCAAAAAAGAGCTTGAAGCAGCTCGCGCGCAGGTGGCGCACTGGTTTGGTGCTCGTCCAAGTGAGATTATCTTCACCGCTGGTACGACCGAAGCTAACAACCTCGTAGTCAACGGTGTTATGCAGCAGTTTCCCGGCAGCTCAATTGTAGTCAGCAGCATAGAGCACGAATCGGTGCTAGCTCCAGCCCATCAATATGAATGTCGTGAAGCGCCGGTAACGCCAAAAGGCCTCATTGACCTCGAAGCACTGCGTACACAGATTGATGATACGACAGCACTCGTGAGCATTATGTACGCCAACAACGAAGTAGGTACTGTGCAGCCTATTCATGTCATTGGCCAGATAATCGAAGAGATTAAGCAGGATCGCCGCAAGCGTGGCATCGCATTGCCATTATATTTTCACACTGATGCGGCGCAGGCAGCGAATTATTTCGATTTGCATGCCGCACGTCTGAAGGTTGATTTTATTTCTGTTAACGGCGGTAAGATATATGGCCCTAAGCAATCTGGGGCTTTGTATGTTAACGCCAAGGCGCGTTTGATGCCGCAGATTTTGGGCGGTGGTCAAGAACGTGGCCTGCGGAGCGGAACCGAGAACGTTGCAGGAAGTGTTGGACTTGCACGCGCACTGCAGCTCGCTCAAGAAAAACGTCATGAAGAAGTGAAACGACTGCAGGATTTGCAGCGTCTATTCCTCACGCTTCTCAAAGAGAAGATTCCGAATATTGTGGTCAATGGATCACAGAAGCAACGACTGCCTAATAATGTGCATATTACGATTGCAGGCCAAGACAACGAACGCATTTTGATGGCTTTGGATGAAGCTGGTATTTTGTGTGCTGCCGGTTCTGCCTGTAGTGCTAGTAGCGAAGAGCCATCCCATGTGTTGCGGGCTATGGGCTTGAGTGACCTTGAGGCCCAGAGCAGCCTGCGTTTTACGATGGGCCGCCAGACGGACGAGGCTGCAATCCGTGCAGCAGTCGCGGCACTTGTGTCATTAGTGTAAATAGCACAATAAGATGCTGACGATAGCCCAGGATTTCGTGTATACTTGGGGTAATGTTCAAGCGTAAACGGTTTATCGAATACACCTTCATTGTGGTTGGTTTGGTGCTGTTTGTCGTGTTTGTCGCCAAAGCGGTAGCACAAGACGTAACGCAGGGCTATCTTTCTGACGCCTCACTGCAGCCAGGGCTTATCGTGCAGCTTAAGCCACACGATGCGACTCGCGTACAGCCACTTGCTCAAGATACCGAAACTGACATGCTTGGCGTCATTGTTAGCCCAAGTGATGCCCCAGTGGCGCTGTCCAATAGCGCCAACGAGCAGCAGGTATATGTCGCAACATACGGCCAGTACAACGTACTCGTAAGTACTCAGAACGGTGTGATTAAGGCAGGTGATACGATCGCAATTTCTGCAATTGATGGTGTTGGCATGAAAGCCGATAAGAGTCGTGAGGCTATCCTCGGTAAGGCTGTTTCTGGCTTTGACGGCAAAAGTAGTGCCATTAGTAGCGCAACGTTAAGCGGCTCAGCGGGCAAAACTGACGTTGCGATTGGTCGCATCCCTGTAAATATTAATGTGGCGCACAATCCTGCCTACCATCCGGTAGTGGCAGAGGCCGGCGTGCCACTGTTCTTGGCTCGTGCGGCGCAGCTTGTTACTGATAAGCCTGTTGGCGCTGCACGTATTTACGCCAGCCTTATCGTATTGATTTTATCGGTGGTGATTGCCGGCATATTGCTGTATTCGGGTGTGCGAACCAGTATGACTGCCATTGGGCGCAACCCGCTCGCCAAACGCTCGATCATGCGTAACCTTTTACAGATTGTGTTAATTGCGTTGATTATTTTCATAATTGGTCTGATTGCGGTATATTTATTACTAAGGATATAACGCTTAAGTTTTGAAGCGCGAGGTGGGAACATTGTAATGACAATTTGGTGGCTGGTACTAATCCTCGGGTTCATTCTATCGGCAGGTTCGGCGTTTATTTATATTGCCGTCAAGATTAGTAAGGGTAGCGGCCTTGGCCGCATGACCAACCTGAGCGAATCTGCACAGGCTGCCGCAGAAGAGGATGTCGACCACATCTTTAACGAAGAGTTTCGTGAAGAGCTTCGCAACCGTGGGCGCTTGCACTTTGAGAAGATTTTGGGCGAGAACGCTATGTTCCTACAACAGGATCTGCGCTTGACGACATCTCAGCTGAACGACTACATGAAGCAAGAGATTACGCGTGAGCTTAAGGAGGCGTTCTCGAACTACGAAAACGCTATTGGTGATGCCAAGCAGCTTGCTGTAGAGTCTATTGAAAAAACAAAAACTGCGATTGATGAGCAACGTCAGGCCATGGGCGACCAGCTTGAGAAAGAGATCTCTGAGGAGAAGCTGCGCCGTATCAAATTGTTCGAGGACAATATGGCACAAGTGGTTAACCACTATGTTTTGGGCGCAATTGGTAACCAGATCGACCTTAACGATCAGCTAGAGTATATTTTGGGCGAGCTTGAGGTCAACAAGCAGGCTATTGTGGAGGATATTGAAAGTGGCGCTTGATCAGCCAAAAATGGTCTTGCCAACACTTGTCTTTGGCAAGGTTGAAATCCGTCGTTTACAGCGAGAGCTCGAAACGCTGGATGAATTTTTGCGTGCTATGGCCGTTCGTCGCCAAACAAAGTTTGAGATGCCACGCGTGAGTCGCATGCTCGACGCGCTAGCTAACGAGAACCACCTCGATTTGCTTAAGGGCGCTCACCGGACTGCAATTGCCGGTTTTATCGCTGATGTCTTAGAGAAATCTCCAACGATTCACATAAGCTTTGCGGCGGATCCGTCCTCAGCATTCACCGCTAAAATTGTCAGTTGGCTCCGTATCAATATTCATCCATCTACACTCTTGGATATTGGTTTGCAGCCAAATATTGCCGCGGGTTGTGTTGTGCGTACGACCAACAAGGTATTTGACTTAAGTCTGCGACGTCATTTTGCCGAGAAGCATGATCTGTTGCTCCAAGCGATGCAAGGCAACACGTCTGCTACTCCGGTAGCCGCAGAGACAGCCCCGACACCAGAAAAGGTGGCGGCATGAGTGATAACAAGCATTTTGACCAGCTTGTTGCCGCCGGTAAGCCAGTTGGTGAAGTTATCGCGGTTGACCGCTTCCTCGTACGCATCAAAGGCATGCAGCCTGTCACGCTTCATGCACTGGTTTTGTTTGAAGACGGCAGCAAGGGGTACGTACACCATATATTTGAAGACCATGTCATCGTACTGCATCTTGGCATCGAAAGCATGCGGGTTGGCACAACGGTTGTCGTACAACACGATAAACTTGTAACCAAGGTCGGCAAAGACTTTATCGGACGAGTTGTATCTGTCACTGGCGAACCCCTAGACGGTAAAGGTCCGATTGCGGCCGATGCAGTTTGGCCGGTATTTAATCCGGCGCCACTTTTGTACGAGCGCGAGGAACTAGATACGCAGCTGGAAACCGGGCTTACTGTTATCGACACACTCTTCCCACTAATGCGTGGTCAGCGTATGGCTATGCTTGGTGATGGTAAATCTGGTAAGACTACGCTTGCAACCCAGCTGGCGCTTAACCAAAAAGATACCGATATCGTGGTGATCTATGTGCTCATTGCAAAGCGTCGTAGTGATGTGGACACGCTTTTGACTCGCCTTGAAGCCAATGACGCGCTCAAGAAAGCTATTGTTATTGTGTCGACTATGTCCGACTCGCTCATTATGAGCTACCTAGCGCCATATGTTGGCTGTGCTATGGCTGAATTCCTCTGGCAGCAGGCTGACCAAGACACCATGATTGTTTATGACGATCTGACAGCCCACGCCCACACATACCGTGAAATTGCCCTGTTGTCTGGCATGAGCCCGGGACGCGATTCGTACCCAGGTGACATGTTCTACGTACATTCGAGCTTACTGGAGCGCGCCGGCAAGTTGGAGCGCAACCACAAAACGCTCACCAGTATTCCGTTGGTTTTTGCGGCGAGCGGCGACATTACAGCATACTTGCCGACCAACGTAATGTCCATCACTGATGGTCAGTGGATTCTTGACATGAATGTCTTTCGTGACACGATGCGCCCAGCTGTGAGCGTGGGGCTTAGTGTGTCTCGTGTTGGTGGTCGCGGACAGACAGCTCGCCAGAAGGCGTTGGGCGGACAGATGTTCAAGGCACTCACAACGTACGCGCAGGCTCAAGAATTTGCACACTTCGGCTCCGAGCTTGCTGTCGGCGCTCGCCAGGATTTGGCACGCGGTGAAATGCTCTACAAGATGCTCAACCAGATTCCGGGGGAACGCTACGGTTTCGTGGCACAGACCTTGATGCTCGATATTATTCTGAACATGCAAGAGGGCGAGTCTATTAGTGTTGAGCTGCTCAAGAAAAATGTCGTTGAGGCAGCTGCTACGGTCAAAGAGGATAAAGACTTTGAGGCCGCACGCGATGCGCTCAAGGTTAAGTCAAGCCTGGAGCTCAAGAAATGAGCCGCTTACAAGAAGTAGGCCTGCAGCGTACTGCAATGGGTACTATCGTGAACCTCACGAGCGTCTTCGAGGGCTTGGCGAGCATGCGTATTTCTCAGACCAAGAACCAGGTGCTCCAGTCCCAGCAGTTCTTCGATGAATTGTGGCAGATGTATAGCCAGATTCGCGTTGATAATCTTTTCCGCTTTGGCCGTGCTCAGCACGAACGAGCGATCGACAAGCAACTTTTCATTGTTATTACGGCAGAGGGTGGCTTCAGCGGTGACATTGACCAGAAGCTTATTTCCTGGATGCTCACACAGTTTGACCCCGAGAAACAGGATATCATCGTGGTTGGCCACCATGGCGCCATGCAGCTGATTCAACAAAATGTGACGTTCAAGAAATACTTTACGCTGCCAACGCGTGACAAGAATATCAACGTGCAGCCTCTTATTCGTGAAGTGCGTCGATACAAAAGTACGACAGTGTTTTACCAGACATACGTGTCGCTGATGGTTCAAGACGTTAAGCGTATTGAGCTAAATCATGAGGTTCAGGAAAAGGGAAAGCACGCCGGCAAAGCCGACGAGACAATTAGCGAAGATACCTATATCTTTGAACCGTCCTCGCTGGACGTCATGGCGCACCTAGAGCGATCAATGATGGATATTGCGCTTAGCCAGGTTATCCTGGACTCCAAACTCGCGCAGTACGCGAGCCGTTTCCGCGCAATGAGTATGGCTAACGACAAATCAGACGAATGGTACCGTGACCTTAATACCAAATATAACCGAACCAAACGGCGCATCCAGGACGAACGACTGAAAGAAATTATTAACGGGCTAAGGACGACGAAATCAGCATGAACCAAGGCATAATCCGATCAGTAAAAGACCTGTTGGTAACTGTCTTATTTGATGACAACTTGCCAGACATCCACGAAATTATTGTTGTCGACGAGACCAAGACGCCATTGCTCGTCGACAGTTTGCAGCCCGGCAATATTGCGCTTTGTTTGAATATCCAATCTGATATGTCGTTGCAAAAAGGCATGCACGTTTCGCGTACGCAGAAGAGTATCGAAATTCCGGTGGGCGATGCCATGATTGGTCGCGTGGTCGATGCAATCGGCGCACCGCTCGATGGCATGCCACCTGTCGACGACACAAACATGCAACATCGTACTATTTTCCGTGCCCCAGCCCGTGGTAACAACTTCAAGGCGACCGCACCTTCTATTCTGGAAACAGGCATCAAGGTAATCGACTTCTTTGCGCCATTCGTGAAAGGTCGCAAGATTGGTATTGTCGGTGGTGCCGGTGTTGGTAAGACCGTGCTCACGATGGAGTTAATCCACAATGTTGCACAAAGTGGCTCCGGCCTCAGCTTCTTCACGGGTATTGGTGAGCGCATCCGCGAAGGCCACGAATTGTACATGACACTCAAGGGCCGCGATCTTCTCAAGAACACCTGCATGTTCTTTGGACAGATGAATGAAAACCCGGTTCGCCGCTCTTTGATCGCCCTCAGTGCAGTGACGCTGGCAGAATATTTTCGCGACGAACAGAACAAAGACATCCTGTTCTTTGCTGACAATATGTACCGTTATGTGCAAGCGCGCAACGAAGTAGCGACCATGATTGGCCAAGTGCCGTCTGAGGGCGGCTATGAGCCGACAATTTTCTCTGACGTCAAAGTATTGCAGGACCGCTTGAGTTCAACTGACAAAGGCTCTATTACCGCCGTGCAGACGATTTATGTGCCAGCCGACGATATGAGTGACCCAGCGGTGCAAATGATTCAGCACGAGCTAGACTCGGTTATTGTATTGAGTCGTGCCGTGGCAGAGCAGGGTATCCGCCCAGCTGTTGACCTTCTTAATACGACTTCGTCATTGTTGACGCCCGAGGTTGTTGGCGAACGCCACTACGTGCTCAGTGTTCAGGTCCAAGCACTTTTGCAAAGCTATGAATCCCTAAAATCGATCATTGCGATCATCGGTGAAAACGAGTTGTCGCCCGCCGACCGCACTAACTACGCTAAGGCCAAAAAGCTTATCGAGTATTTCTCACAGGATATGTTCGTGATGGAAGAAATGAATGGCAAAAAAGGTGAATTTGTTAGTCGTGATCAGATGCTGAAGGGCGTCGAAGAAATAATCGTCTAGGCGCACTATGGCAAAACGTACCGACGCTTCTACTGGTGAATTGATCGAAACCCCTGAGGATAAGCAGCCCAAACCGGATAAAAATGCTCAGCCAACGATGCACATCAAGGTGTATTCGCCATTTAAGACGTATTTTGACGAGGATGGTTACAGCATTTCAGCTGTGAATGCGACTGGTCCATTTGATATCTTGGCACATCACCATAACTTTCTGACGCTGTTGGATGCTGGCGAAATGCAGATTGTACCTGTGCGCGGCATCGAACAAAAGATCCGTATTTCTGGCGGCCTGATGCACGTCAAAGCCGATCGCGTTACCGTTTTCCTCGACGTCTAAATACTGGATACTAGCCCAATCGCTCCCAAAACACGCAGTGACCGTTTGCTCTACGAGCAAGCCGACTACGGTCTTGTTTCCGATTGGGCTAGCGCCTTAGTTGAGGATGATGTAGTCGAAGCCGAAGGTTTGGCCAGCAGGTGCTGGAGATGTAGTACAAACGCTGAAACTGCTACTGGAACGGTTGACATAGTAACCCATACCACCAGCAGCTGCGCCAATTGGCGTTACGGAAACGTGTGGCGCGCCATTGAAAGCCTTGGTGAAGTTGATAGTCACAAAGCAGCCGGCACCGGGTGAGCTACCAGTGTTGAGCGTAATGGAGCCTGAAGTATCAGAGCCACTAACTGATGCTGTGCCGCCAGAGCCGAGCGCAAGGCCGCGGCTCAGGCCTGGAATAGCGCCACCACCAGTAATGTGATGGGTCAGAATAAGATCGCCATTGAGCTGTAGTGAGCCAGTCGTCACCTGCGTGGCAGAAACGTTGCCAGTGAAGCTACCATTACCCGTCACACTCAAACCATTGCGAGCGGTTAGGATGCCACTTACTGTTGCTGCCCCGGTTAGGTTAAGGGTAGTAGCCTGGACTTGGTTTAGGGTGCTGGTGCCAGATACGGTGATGCCCGGCAAAGCCAAGGCGCCATTCATTTTGATGTTGCCAGCAACCTCAAGGTCTTTCTTGACAAGGATTGACCCTGCAAAAATAGCGTTGGACTCAATGTTTAGGATTTGTGACGAGCTACCAATGGTCGCTTCGCTGTTGGCTAACTGTTTAAGCGTAGACTCGGATAGACCCTGTGTGTTGATGGTGTTCTGGACGTTGGCGTCCTGGCGGTCCTTGACGGTAAGGACGACGACCACGCCGACCGCAATCAACATAATGAGTGCGAACAACAGCAGGTAGACGTTCATGCGCTTCCAGAGGCGCTTGAAAAAGTTAGGGCCCTTCTGCTGCGGCGACCCTGGGGCCACAGGTTGTTGGTGAACTGGTCCATCGCTGAGCGGCTGCATAGTTGCAGGTGGCTGTACTAGGCCGCTTGGTACGTTCTGAACAGGGGTGCTTGGAGCACCTTGCTCGATAACTGTATCGTTTCCCTCTAGGGAATTCACATCGTTATCTGGGTCAGATTGCAATGCAGATGGATTCATATTGTGTTATTTACTTATGTTTATAATACAAGACTCAGGCACAAAGCGTAAACGATTTGAGTTTATTTCGTGAGTAATGCACAATAAAAGGTATGAAAAGGCGCTTTGGACAGTTGCTCGGGTTGATTGCTGTATTTGTTATGGTGGCATGTCCTTTGGCGAGCGCTCAGCAATCTTCCTCCACGAACTACCAAGTGAACGAAGTATTCTTTGGGAGCGGTGGCGAGCTAAACGCCTGTTCGACAAGCTATTGCTCCAAGCAGTCTGCCGGTGAGCTTGGCGTAGGCAACACCTCGAGCGCCAACTATCAGGCGCAAGGTGGCTTTAATACCGACCGCACACCATATATTGAATTTAAAGTAACAGCCGGTAGCACGGATTTGGGTGTGCTTTCTACGGGTAACGCATCTGTGGCTACTGGTACGTTTAGCGTAAAGACCTATTTGGCCGGTGGCTATGTTGTGCAGACGGTCTCCGATCCACCAACAAATACGCTGCCGACATCGCCTATACTCCATGCACTATCTACCCCCGCAGCTTCTAGCCCTGGAACAGAACAATTTGGTATCAACCTCGTGGCCAACACGACAGCCTGCGGTGCGCCTACGACATTTGGTGCTAACCCAATCCAGATCCCTGATAACACCTATAGCTTCGGTACAATTGCAAGCGGCTACAATACATGCGGCCTCTTCAAATACGTCAAAGGCGACACTATCGCCCAGTCAACCAAGAGTACAGGTGAGACCGACTATACCGTTTCATATCTTTATAATATCTCGAACGTTACGGCTGCTGGCCAATACGACTTTCACCATGTTCTCGTAGCCACCTCAACATATTAAAAAGTCTTTAAATTGCTTGCTTTTCTATGTGATTATTATCACATAGCTTTTTAGCGTGCCTGCGTAGTAGGCTGTAGATACGTAATACAGGTGGGCTCCATGAAAAGAATATTAAACATCACTGTACGGCTGACTGCTGCGCTCGTGGTGGTTTTGGCGTTTGTTAACCCAGGGGCTTCAAACGCTCTGACTAATAGCCTTTTGCCGTTATCGAGCGGCGATCAAACTAATGCAACAACTGACTATGCTATGACCCCTAACGGCCGCTATATCGTTTTTGCATCAAGCAAGAGTGATGCCGTTAGTGGAGACACAAATGGTAAGAATGATATTTTTGTGCGCGATACGCTAAACAATATGACAACTCGTGTGAGTGTCTCATCGGCTGGCACACAAGCAAACGACTACAGTAATACGCCGACAATTACAGACAATGGCAGATACGTGCTCTTTCAATCTACAGCGACCAATCTCGCTGATATATCTGGAGTGAGCGGGTACACTGGCGGCGTGTATTTACACGACATGAAGACTGGGGCTACTGAGCTTGTTAGCGCTGCATACTATCACTATACAAATAACGAGACTCGTACGATTTTTCCTGATGATCTGAGCGAAGACGGCCGATTTGTCTATTACGACGCTGCAGTTATCGGTGGATCTTCTACTGATTCTTGGTCGAAAGTCTATATGAAGGACAGATCCTCGAACACCACGACACTAGTCTCCTCGAATGCCAGCAGTGTTGACGCTGATTCAACTAGCCAGTATGCAAAAACGAGCTGTGATGGCCGCTTTGCAGTGTTTGCATCGGCTGCTACTAATCTCGTTAGTGGCGACACGAATAGTACCTATGATATATACCTAGTGGATACCGTCAATGGTCATACGATCAAGAGCTTGACGTTAGACGGGAACGGGATGAGTACAAATCCGCAGATATCCTGTGACGGTAATTATGTCATGTTCAACTCATCAGCTACCAATTTAATTAGCGGTGGCACAGCTAGTACTCCTGGTGTATTCCTCTATGATGTAGCCAATGATACGACAGAGCTGGTATCCAAGGATAATGCCGGCAGTCAAGTTGATAATGCGGGTTTCAACAACCAAAGTCCGAGTATGAGCGCAGATGGCCGCTACGCGGTTTTCTCAGCGTATGTGAATAATGGAGTGACAGGATCATCAAAATCATATCAAATATTCATTAGGGACAGGCAGACAAGCTCGACGAAAACGATATCCATGAACTCGTCTTCAGATCTTGGCAATCATGACAGTGGTTCATCCTCTATAACTTTTGATGGGTCCAAGGTTATTTATATATCTAATTCAGACAACCTGGGATTTTCTAACCCAAGCAATAACAACTACCTTGTCAAGGCAACTGACTACTAGTTAGTTGGGGATAAGTACTCGGATACTCCTATTGTGCAGTATACATAAGCGTGATATTATGACGCCATACGACTATATATAAATAAAAACTATCAATAGGAGATCATCCGATGAAAATCAAAAACCACAGTGCACGGAGGGCTATATACGGGTTTGCTGCGCTCGCATTAGCTGTCGCTGCTTTGGTCCCTGGATTAGCTGGTCGCGCAAGCGCGGCCCAGGTAACAACTCGCAGCATCAAAATGAGTAGCTCAACCGCAGGCGCAAGTGGCCTGAGCTACCAAGTTGTTTTCAGCCCTGGCACTACAACAACCGTTGGCGGTATCGTTGTCGACTTCTGTGACAACGACCCTATCATCGGAGACACATCTTGTACTGTTCCGACTGGCTTTACTGTTAGCGGTAGCCCTGCTATTACGGCTAACGGTGGTATGGGTAGCGGTTGGACTGCTGCCTCAGCAAACTCCGGCCAGGTGCTTAAGCTCTCAAATACAACCCCTCAAAGCCTCAGTACGGCTACGCCGGTAGACTTTACCATTACAACTGTCACTAACCCGACAACTGCGAACCATTCTTTCTATGCTCGTATCGTCACCTTTGACACGAGTGCGAACATGGCAAACTACACAGTCAGCACCACGACACGTGCATCAACCTTTGCCGGCATGGTTGACTACGGTGGAATCGCGCTTAGTACGGCTACGCCTATTAACATTACCGCTCGCGTCATGGAAAGCTTGGCATTCTGTGTCTATAAGACAACTTGTGGTGATGACCCAAGCATGACAATTGGTCATGGTGCTAATAACATCTTGGATGCTTCAGCCGTTAACACGGGTAACGCTCTATTCTCAATATCCACAAATGCGCAAAGTGGTGCGAATATCAGATGGAAGGGTGATTACCTAAAGAGTGGCGCTAACAGCATTCCATCCGTCAACAGTGCGTCGGCGGCATCATCTCCATCGACAATAACAGCTGGCGCTGCAGCATTTGGTCTTGCCGTACCAAGTGGTACTCTCGGAACCAACGTTACTGTACCTGTGGGTTCGGCCGCCTATGGCGGTAACGGTACGACCACCTTCGGTATGTATACTGCTGGTGTAACTGGTACGTTCGGAGACATTATTGCCCAGCTTTCCGGACCAGTTAACAGCTCGGTCACGACTGTAACCTTTGGCGCGACAGCAGGCAACACTACTCCTGCCGGTATCTACACAGCAACAGAACAATTAATCGCTACTGGCTCCTTCTAGGCCAAACGTATGGCGCAGTGGGGTGTATTGCTCGTAACGCGCATACGTATAATTACGATTTGTTTGATAATGGTCTCGCTTCTCTTTTGGGCGGGGCCATTTGGCATGCAACACGCTAGTGCAGCGCAAATAACATCTAGAAGCCTCAAACTTAGCGATAGCACTGGTGGTAACCACAATACAACATACTCCATAACATTCTCACCTGGCACGACTGGCCTTGTAGGCTCTATGGAATTTCAGTTTTGCTCCAACTCAGCGCTCATTGAAGATGCTTGCGTCGCCCCTTATGGTCTCGATCTGCTCAACGCCAATATTATAAGTCAATCTGGAACTGCAGGATTTATGAAGTCTGGCAGTTCAACGGTCAACGACTTTATTGTGAGCCAAGGTGTGCCGCTAACTGTTTCATCAACTCCTATCAATTTTACAATTGACTCCATTACGAACCCAACGTATGAAGGCTCGTATTACCTGAAGGTCTTTACCTATGCAAACTCCACTGCATCTGGTGTACCAATCGACTTTGGCGCTATGGCGTTCCCGATCAACCCAGGTTTCAGCGTGAGTACCGAAGTGCCACCTTATTTAACATTTTGTGGCGGCATTAGCATATCAGGCTTTGATTGTGGCACGGCCGATGGCTCTGATATAGATTTCGGGCAGTTTAGCTCTGCAGCCACCAGTGACGCGCAGTCGCAAATAGCAGCGGCAACGAATGCCGGTAGCGGCTACGCCATATACGCTAACGGCATTACTATCACCTCTGGTAACAATGTTATTCCGGCAATGCAGGGCGAGGCGTCTAAGGTAGGGGTCAGCCAATTTGGCATTAACCTGCGCGCCAATACGACGCCCAAAATTGGTGCCGATCCGAATGGTCCCGGTACAGGCACCCCCACGAATAATTACAACCAGGTTAACCGATTCAGATTTACGCCTGGCGAGAACGTAGCCACAGCCACGCAGGCCCAGGATTACAAGAAATATACGATTAGCTACCTAGTAAACGTTGCCAAGGACCAGGCACCGGGTGTCTATTCTACAACGGTGACATTCGTCTGTTTGGCCAATTTCTAGCGAATTTATGCTAACATTAACCATAAGAACTTAAATGGAAGGGATAGTGGAGATGCGACGCAAGTTTATTGCCTCTCTTGGAACCATTCTGGGCGCAGTTGTGATTCTCGCAACTGGTGCTATCAATGCAAGTGCGGCAACTACCACCACCAAAACATCAACGTTAGCGGGCAGCGGTAATGCGCTCAAGATTTCACCAGTTCGTACTGACATGGCGATTAGCCCTGGTGAAACCAAGACAATTGATGTCTATGTGCAGAACATCACGAATGCTGACATAAAGCTTCATGCAATTGTGAACGACTTTGTAGCTGGCAAGGATGAGTCTGGCACACCAAACATCATCTTAGACGAGAATAAGTCAGCTCCTATTCGTAGCCTCAAGAAGTATGTTACTCCAGTTGGCGATTTCAGCGTTAAGCCGAACGAACAGCACGATGTTAAGGTGACTATTTCCATTCCTAAGGGTGCTGACGCCGGCGGTTACTTCGGTGCTGTCAGGTTTGAGCCAGCAAGTAGTGACAGTAACAAGATGCTGAGCTTATCTGCAAGTGTTGGATCACTCGTGCTCGTAACAGTGCCTGGTGATCTCAAAGAGCAGGCTAATATGGCCAGCCTTGACGTTCGCAAAGTAGACCCTAAGACCAACAAGGAAGTCGCTGGCTCGTTCTTTACTGACGGCAAGCACTTGTTTGGCGCGGTCCGTATCAACAACACGGGTAATATCCAGGTCCAACCATTTGGTAAGGTGCTTCTCAAGAAGTCGGGTAAAACACTCGCTAGCTACGAGATCAACAATACGTCTCCACGCGGCAACGTGCTTCCAGACAGTATTCGTAAATTTGAGTTCGATGTTAGCAGAAATGTCGGGTCATTCGGCAAATACACACTTGAGGCTAACCTCGGATACGGCACTAAGGGCGAATTGCTTACGGCAAGCAAAACCTTCTACATCGTACCTGTACCAGTTATGATCGTAATTGGTGTCGTACTCCTCGTCATCCTGTTCGCGATCTTTGTACTTCCACGTATGATCAAGAGCTACAACCGACGTGTTGTCCAGAAGGCAACCAGCAAGAAATAGCAGTCGCCAGGACATGCAAAAATAAGATGCGTCACCTAACAGGGGTGGCGCATTTTTTATACGCAGGTAGATATTGCTTATGCTTGCCATTCCACGCTAAAGTAGAGGGAAATGAACCGCGTGAAAACTCGTCTAAGGGCATTGTTGCTGTCGCTAGCACTTATAGTGAGTGTTTTGGGCGTTGTCATGCCCGTAGCTCAGGCGCATGCTGTCACCAACCCGCAAACTAATTCAACGGGTCTATCGGGCTCTATTGGTAGTGCGCCGCCCAAGACGGCGCCAACAATTACCACACCAACCAATGGCCAGACCTTTACAACCTTGCCGGTTACGGCTGCAGGACTGTGTACCTCAGGCTTGCTTATAAAGATCTTCGACAACAATGTCTTTATGGGCTCAGTTGTGTGCTCGGGCGGCAGCTACTCAATCAAGATTGATTTGTTCAGCGGCCGCAATGACCTTGTGGCTCGCCAGTACGACGCGCTGGATCAGGCAAGCCCAGATTCTAACGTCGTAAGTATCACGTTCAAAGACGAACAATTCAACACGAGCGGATCTGGCCTGATGTACCTCACGAGCGACTATGCCCGTCGTGGTGCTAACCCTGGTGATGAGCTGACATGGCCAATCATGCTTAATGGTGGCACCGGCCCGTACGCAATCAGCATTGACTGGGGCGACAACAAAGCCACTGACCTTATGAGCCTCGAGTTCCCGGGCTCGTTCAATATCAAGCATGTCTATGATAACGCCGGAACGTACACGGTTATCATTAAGGCCACAGACAAAAACGGCCTGACGGCCTACTTACAGGTCGTAGCGACAGCGAATGGGGCTGTAACGAGCTCGAGTACGAGTAGCTCCAACAAGCCGTCGGTTATTACCAATACAAAGATCGTGTGGCTGCCTGCAGCTATTTTGGTGCCGCTGATCGCGATAGGTTTCTGGCTTGGCCGCAAGTCCCAGCTGGCGTCACTCCGCAAGCACCTCGAAAACATTGAATATTAAGAGAGCACTATATGGCGTATAGCGCCAAAATTTGCTAAAATACACTGGATATGGCTAAAAAAGTATTTGTTGGTATGAGCGGCGGTGTGGACAGCTCTGTTACGGCTGCGCTTCTTAAGGAGCAAGGCTACGATGTAACGGGTGTCTACATGAAAAACTGGAGCCAGGATCTCCCTGGCTTTGACTGTCCATGGAAAGAAGATTACCAAGACGCAAAGCGCGTTGCTGTGCAGCTTGGTATTCCGTTCAAAATGTATGACTTCGAGAAAGAGTATCGTGACAAAGTCGTGGGCTACATGCTCGATGGCTACAAAGCCGGAATAACACCAAACCCAGACATTATGTGTAACCAAGAGGTGAAGTTTAAGCTCTTCTTGAACGCGGCCCTGGAAGATGGCGCTGACATGATAGCTACCGGACACTACGCCCGCAGTATTGATGGCCAGCTCCTAACTGGTGTGGACGCCAACAAAGACCAGAGCTACTTCCTGTACCGTGTAACCTCCGACGCGCTTGCTCATTCGCTGATGCCCATTGGCGAATACGAAAAGCCCCAGATCCGTGAGATGGCTAAAAAGCTTGGCCTCGCAACTGCTGAGAAAAAAGATAGCCAAGGAATTTGTTTCGTTGGCAAAGTCGGCATCAAGGAATTTTTGCAGCAATTCGTAACAACCGAGCCAGGTGCAATTATCGACCAATACGGTCATAACTTGGGCGAGCATGAGGGTGCCTTATTCTACACCATCGGTCAACGCCACGGTCTTAACGTTGGTGGTGGCTTGCCATACTACGTCGTTGGCAAGAGTATGGACAAGAACGAAGTGTATGTTACGACCGATCTTCAGGATGACCGACTCTGGAAACAGGAACTACAGCTTACGAGCCTACATTGGATCAATGATGCACCAAAAGAGGGCGGCACATATACTGTCCGCACGCGCTACCGCGCACCACTCGTTAAGGTCACGAGCCTGACCTACAGGGACGACCAGCTTATTTTGGGCCTCGATGAAGAAGTCCGCGCAATTACCCCCGGCCAGTCAGCAGTCATCTACGAAGGTGATCGTGTTGTTGGCGGCGGTATTGTCTACTAGCTTTTAGGTTTTTTGGCGGCTATATCAGTTTGATGCGGGTGTGCAGCAACTGGCGCCGCTGGCATATCTGCGAACGGTGTAATAACGGCTGTTGTATCTGGATTAACCGTAATATTTGAGTACTGGAATGCTTTAGTTTCGGTGTTAAACCGGTAGACGCTGAGTGTTGCTGGCGCTTTGAGCGGCCCAAGGGTGAGTGAATTCTCTTTAGCGCCACCAGATGTGCCTTCGGTGAGGTAGTATGTTGTGTTGCCATTATGGGCCACCTCGGCATATGGACCTTTTTTGGAGTGGGTGTGGCCACGGATGACAAATCGAGCCAGACCGCTATCAATCAACGCCTGGGAAGCATCTGGTTCGTGTACAACACCAATATCGATGCTCGTTTTGCTATTTTTGGCAGCATCAGCAAGGTCCTGACCTTCTTTAGCGATGACTTTGTCACCCTCTTCGCCACCCGGGGTTAACGGATGCCCAAACGCGCTGCGGCGTGGGTCGGCATCACCAATAAATGTTATGCCGTTTACGGTCACGACGCGGTCGTGCTCGAGCACAGTGTAGCCCTGATTGGTTTCATTTTTGATCGTCTGCTCGGAGTCGTGGTTGCCGGGTGCGACGACCGGTTTTACCTTGAGTGCCTTTAGGCGTTCGGCGAGCCCACCGGTGCAGGCTGACTCAATAGAGACAGTGCCGCTCATATTGTCGTCACCAGCGCTCACATAGGTATCGGCGCCGTAGAGCTTGGCCACTTCTGCGATGACGCGGTCCATACCAACATTACAGTGCCGGTCTGATGCGACAACGATGTACTGTTCATTTTCGTCATGAGACACTTCGCCGATGGCACTGGCAAATTCTGAGCGTACACTTTGATTCGCAGCGTCATAAAAAGTATTGTTATCGGTGATATATTTCTCGATAGCGGGAGCGGCGTTGTCGATAATTGGCTTGATGAGCCCGCTCAATTCGGCGCCAGCAAGCGCTGTGCCATCAAAGATTTTGTCTGGCGTACCACTGGCACGTGGCGCTGCGGGTAGTGCGTTGATGCTGTAGCTTGCCACACCACCAAAGGCCAGCGCGGTGGCAGTTGCGCCAGCAATAAGTTTAGTTTTGGGGGTAGCGTGAAATGCCCGTGAAAATGCCTCGCGACGTTCTTCACTCATGCGTCGACGCGCCACTGCCGCGCCACTCATAGCTAGCACTTCTGCGCCCATTACTCCAAGGCCAGTATAGAGAGGCAACTCCCAGAGCCGTGTGATAACAGTGCTCCGAACCGTTGCGACGTCGTGCTCGGGGTCGCTAAATAACTGTAAAAAGCTGCTTAACGTATCATTATTGAACGTTGTTGCTTCGCCGTCTTCACTGACGCCGTGAATGGCAATGCGTGCCGATAAATCTTGACCAGCAATATGGATGTCACTCGGGATATTGATAGAACCAACCGCCATATCAACCTGGTTCATGCTGCCGTGCATAATCTCAACACTGGCATCGAGACCGCCAACGTGAGTTTCTGTCGGTGTATCGATGGCATAGCCAAGACCTGCACTTGCGCCGAGGAGTCCACCAGCAAGTACAAGACCTGCGCGCCCAGCCCAGCGCCGCATGAGGTGCTGATCCTCTTCGGGTTCACGCTCATGGATTAGTATTTCGTCTGTGATGACTTGTTCCGCCATATATCCTCCGCACTTGGTGAAAGATATAGTACCGTACGAAATGTGAAAATCATACTGGTTACGTTTCTGGAAAATAGAAAAGTCGTGCGGTATAGAAGGGTTGAGGGGGATGTAGGGAAAGCTTATTGGGATAAGGGTACATAAGGCTTGGTGTGCGGATCTCTCGACCTACATGTCTCTAAATTCTATGTGCACGACTGGTTCCCTCCGGGGTCTGGTATGCATCATCGATGCGCACCCAGCCACTTTTGGCCAGAGGGGATGATTCGGTGAACTAGTTGCTGATGGAGAAGGATGGCAGCAGGTTGAGCGTGCCACGAACGATCTGGCCGAGGTTGTCCCAGTTGTCTCCCTGCGTGAGATAGCTGAGCGCAACGATGACAAGAACAGCGATACCGAGTCTTCTCAATTGGATCTACCTCCTGTGGAGTAAAGAACTACGCGGGTGCGTAACTCTTGATCTACTATGAACTTCTCTGTTCATCTAGTTCCGACGAACGTGCGCTATTTATAACAAAAAAGCAGCAATGTGTCAATTGCTGCGTGGGCTACTATGGAGGGGTAAAAACGTCGTGTGAGGCAGGGTGAAAAGGTGACCAAAGGTCAGTATTCAGAGTGTCTCGCACGACGTTGTCTTCGAAAACTCTAGCGGAAGGCCAGAGCGAGGCTCATACAAAATGAGTTCGAAGACACCGTCGGCGATGTTCTGTTGCTCGGAAGAGGGCTATTCTTCGGGTGGTGCTAGCGAGTGGGGGCGTCAGCCGCGGATGAGCAGGTAGCCCAGAAAGGCGAGGAGACCGATGAACGCGACAGCGAGGACGAGACCGATGCTCACGTTTTGACGCTGCTGCTGCATGGGCGGCAGGACGGTGAAGTGGTGCTGCTCACGGCTGAAGAGCCGGTAGCGACCTTCCTGGGTGAAGGTCTGCGGCGACTGCTGGTCGTTCTGGCTCTGGTCCTGACTCCCGTTGGGTGCGTCCTGGCCGTTGTTCTGCTGGCCCTGGCGGTTCACGTAGACGTTGCGCGGACGCGCAAGCCAGTAAAACGCGACGACAGCGCCGATCACTAACAGAGTTCCCATGGCAATGAACTTTCTCGCTTGGAGACGGATAAAGTTAACAATACACATACGATGTGTAGTTGTCAAATATGCACCAGTTTTATAATTTATGCACCTCTGTTACAATAGATGGCATGAATGCACAACAAATCCGCACTGCTTATCTCGATTTCTTTAAACAACGTGGTCACGCGGTAATCCCACGTGCGTTGTTGGTCCCTCAAAACGACCCAACGACACTTTTTACTGGCTCTGGCATGCAGCCGATAATTCCCTATCTCCTTGGCGAAGAACACCCAGAAGGTACGCGCATTGTCGATAGCCAAACTTGTTTGCGCGCGCAAGATATTGAAGAAGTTGGTGACAATCGTCACACAACATTCTTCGAGATGCTTGGCAACTGGAGCTTGGGCGACTACTTCAAGGCAGAACAAGTGCCATGGATGTTCGAATTTCTGACTGATGTCGTGGGGCTTGATCCAAGCAAGCTGTATATCACATGCTTCATCGGTGCACCCGAATATGACATTCCTAAGGACACTGAAGCCGCCGAATTATGGCAGAAGCTTTTTGAAGCTAAGGGCTTGAGCTCTGGCACTGCTGATATTGGTTCCGAAGAAGATGGTTACAAACGCGGCATCAGCGAGGGTGAGCGCATTTTCTACTACGATGGCAGCAAAAACTGGTGGAGCCGTAACGGTAACCCCGAGAACACGCCAGTTGGAGACCCATGCGGTCCCGATAGTGAAATGTTCTACGACTTTGGTACACCTCACAACACCGAATATGGTGAGTACTGCCACCCCAACTGTGACTGCGGTCGCTTCATGGAAATTGGCAACAATGTCTTTATGGCGTATCGCAAAGAAGCCGAAGGTAAGTTTGTGCCACTCGAAAAGCCAAACATCGACCAGGGTTCAGGCCTCGAGCGCATCGCTGCCGCAGTTATGGATGAGCCGGACGCGTTTAAGATTAGCCTTATGTGGCCAATTATCCAGAAGCTTGAAGCAATTTCTGGCAAAACATACGACAGTAACACTAACGCAATGCGAATCATTGCTGACCATTTGCGCGCAGCAACCTTCCTGGCTGTTGACGGTATTGTACCGAGCAACAAAGAGCAGGGCTACGTCATGCGCCGCCTGATGCGCCGCGCCATTATGCGATCATTCAACCTTGGCATCGAACAGAACTTCCTCGAACAAGTCATTCCTACTATTGCCGATCTCTATCACGAAGATTTCCCTGAAGTTGCCGCTAAGCGCGACACTGTTATTGCGGTGCTCGTAAAAGAAGAAAAAGTTTTTCGTCAGACGCTTCGCAAGGGCCTTGCTGAACTCAACAAATATGTCACGCGCAACCAGGCTGGCGACATCGACGTTATTGTTCCCGGCGACTTCGTCTTTACCCTGTACGACACATACGGCTATCCGGTAGAACTTTCCGAAGAAGTTATTGCCATGCACGACGGTGCGACATTGGCTGACGACTGGAAGACCGTATTTGACGCCAAGATGACCGAGCAGCGTCAGCGCTCTCAGGGCGCAGCAAAGGGCGTGTTTAAGGGCGGTTTGGGCGGCCAAACATTGCAGCACAAGAAATACCACACTGCAACGCACCTCATGTACCAGTCACTTCGCCACGTACTTGGCGACCACGTTATCCAACGCGGTTCAAACATCACCGAAGAACGCCTGCGTTTTGACTTTAGCCATGATTCCAAGATGACATCTGAGCAAATCAAACAAGTCGAAGATATGGTTAATGAGCAAATTGCCAAGGATCTGCCAATTTTCTGGAAAGAATATCCGACCAAGGACGCACTTGCTATGGGTGCACTCGGTGCGTTTGGCGACCGTTATGGCGAGACCGTAAAAATCTACCAGATGGGTGAGGGCGACGATCGCTTTAGCTTTGAGATTTGTGGCGGTCCTCATGCAGATCACACCGGTCAACTTGCCGAAGATGGTAAGCGTTTTAAGATTCTCAAAGAAGAAGCTTCAAGCGCTGGCATCCGCCGTATTAAAGCCGTACTCCAATAAGAACCTTCAAATATCTGCAGGAGTTTTCCACTTGTTCTTAAGGTTGAACGAGTATTCTACAAACTAATTCCTAGCGCACGTAGGTGCATGCTATAATGAATTACGATTATGCTTGATCTTAATAAAGTCAAAAATTTCGGCCAATCAATGGCCACCAAAGTGGCAGATAAGGCCGCAGAAGTAAACTCTAAAGTCGGTCAACGAGGCCAAGGCTCAGAGGACCAATATATAGTGGGCCTTGATATTGGTACGGAATACGTTAAGGCGCTTATTGGTAAAGTGATGCCCGATGGCATCGAAATCATTGGCGTTGGACGCAAGCACCAGGCGCTCAGTGACATGCAGGCCGGAGCTATAGCTGATATTGCTCGTGTTGTCGAAAACTGTGATAAAGCACTTGCTCAAGCCGAGCAGCAAGCAGGCGTTAGCGCCCGCACGGCTGTTATTGGTATTGCCGGCGAACTCGTTAAAGGCATGACCACAACCGTCCGCGTTACGCGCAAAGACGCTGAAAAAGCACTGGATCTTCCAGAGGTTGAGCGCATTATTAAGCTTGTTCAGGAGCGCGCTCAGGCCAAAGCAAAACAGCAGTTGGTATGGGAATTGGGCGGCAAGGACGTCGAAATTCGCTTGGTTAACAGCGCGCTTGTAGGCATCGAAATTGATGGCTACAAAGTTACGAGCCCAGTTGGTTTCCAAGGCAAGGACGTCGTGGTGCAGCTCTACACGGCTTTTGCACCACTTATTCACATCGGTGCTCTCGAGCGTACCGCTCAGCAACTCGACCTTGACCTCCTGGCTGTTGCCGCTGAACCTTTCGCAGTATCTCGATCTGTTATTGGCGACGACACCAGCGCTAGCATGAGCGCCATTCTTATGGACATCGGTGGTGGTACAACTGATATCGCTGTTATCAACGACGGTGGAGTCCAGGGTACCAAGATGTTTGGTATCGGTGGTCGTGCATACACCCGCTCTATCGAACGCGAACTCAATGTTGAATTTGATCAGGCTGAGCAGCTGAAGGTTGGTTTGGCTGAAAACCGTGTTCCACAGCACAAAGTTGCAGCAGTTGAAGGCGCCCTCAATAAGACACTTGATGTGTGGATGAGTGGTATCGACGTTGCACTCAGCGAATTTACCAAGCTGGATCACTTACCTCACAATGTTTTGCTGTGTGGTGGTGGATCAAGCCTCGACATTCTTATGGACAAGCTTGAACAGACCGATTGGTACACGCAGCTGCCATTTACACGCAAGCCAATTGTGCACCACATTCACCCAGACCAGGTGGTCGGCATCGTTGACAAAACTGGCCAGGTAAACGACCATACGTTTATCACTGCCATGGGTCTGCTCCGCGTCGGTCTCGATACATTACAGTTCTCGACAGGCGGCGGTAGTGTCAGCCAATCTGGCTCAATTCGCGAAAAACTTGATAGGATGCTTAAAACATGAGCAGTATACCCGCAAAAGATGTCATCTATATCGATGTAGATGACGAAATTACGACCATTATTGATAAGGTACGAAGCTCACAGAGCAAAATTTTAGCCTTGGTTCTGCCAAAACGTGCTACAACGTTGCAGAGCATTGTTAACATGAAGCTCCTCAAGCGCAGCGCAGATGAAACAAGTAAACACCTTGTTCTTATTACGGGCGAGACTGGCCTCATGCCGTTGGCGGCCAACGTTGGCATGTATGTTGCTAAAAACCTCCAAAGCAAACCAGAGGTGCCTCATGTGCCATCCGCCATTGCGGAATTGCCTGACGATTTCGAGGAGTCAATTAATCTTGATGAGCCTGACGTGAAAGCCGTTAAGCCCAATCTCGACAAATCTGCTGCCGTCGGCGACCTAGCGCGTGGCTCACTGTCACCTTCTAGTCTCGATGATACAATTAATCTCGACAACGGATCCACCGACAAAAATCCAATCATGCGTGCTATTCCTACAACTGGTGCGGGCGCTGTAGTTGGTGGTGCTGGATCCGCAGCTGCTGCTGGCAAGAATGCCCCTAAAGGCAAGAAAAACAGGAAGCTCGCTATCCCTAATTTCAACAAGTTCCGTTTGTGGCTCATAATCGGCGGCGGCGGTTTGGCGCTCATCATCTTTTTGTGGGTTATTTGCTTCAAGGTTATGCCTCGTGCAAGTATTCTCGTAAAAACCAATAGCACAGCAGTCGATGCCAACATTAGCCTTACATTGAGTGCTTCAGCTAAGAGCGTTAGCGCGGATGGTGGTGTTGTACCTGCTCAATCGCAGCAAACACAGAAGACACTTACCGGTCAAGCTGATGCTTCTGGTCAGCGCAATGACGGCCAGAAGGCGAGTGGACAAGTTACAATGACCGCCAAGGAATGTGCGCCTAACCTTGGACAACCAACGAGCGTCCCGGTGGGCAGCGCAGTAAGCATCAATGGCAAAACGTTCATTACGCAAGAAACCACAATGTTTAGCCCGCTCGGCAGCGGCAAGGGTAGCTGTTTGGCGTATCAGGCCATGGGCCCCACAGATATCATCGCTCAAGTTGCCGGTGCTGCTTCAAACATAGGATCAACCGCTGACTTCAGCGTTGCTGGCCGTCCCGATGTGAGCGCTTCTGGTTCAACAGCTGGCGGTACAGACCAAATTACTAAAATCTTACAACAATCAGATATTGATGCGGCTAAACAGAAGATTGCGGCTCAGGATACTGCCGCTATCAAGCAACAGCTCCAGAATCAACTCACGAATATGGGGCTCTACCCAGTGCCCGCAACATTTACTGCAAGTGCGCCTAATGTGACAACAAGCGCTAGCGCCGGAGCCGAAGTTGCCAACGTTACAGTTACCGAGAATGTAACCTATACCATGCTCGGTGCCAAGCAGGCAGACCTTAAGAAGCTTATCGCTAACGCAGTTGGCGAACAGATTGACACTCAAAAGCAGACAATCACCGACTACGGTTTAGGTAGTGCTCAATTCACAGCTCAGAATGCTGATAACGGTAATGTTGCGATGCGCGTAACGGCAGTAGCCGGTCCAGATCTCAAAATTGATACGCTTCGCAAACAAGTCGCTGGTAAAAAATCTGCCGACACCAAGCAAATCATCAAAAACAATCCAGGTGTGACAGATGTCACTGTTAGCTATAGTCCTTTCTGGGTTAGCTCAACACCAAGTAGCACCAGCAAAATCAGCATTACTATCGATAAGCCGCAGACGAAAGCAAATGCCAGCAATTAACGGCAGCACTGTTCTCGCTCTAGACGTCGGTGCTCAGCGTATCGGCGTCGCGCGTGCAAGTACAATAGCAAAGATCGCCGCTCCTCTGACAACTATCATCAATGATGCTACTGTCAACGAGACGATTCTTGGCCTCATCAAGCAAGAAGATGCCGGCACTTTGGTAGTCGGCTTTCCACGAAATTTACAGAGCCAGGAAACAGACCAAACTCGCAGCGTGAAGGATTTTGTTCAAAAATTGCAGGAACACACTGATATTCCGGTTCATTTTCAGGATGAGGCGTTAACATCTAATAAGGCCGAAGAAGAACTTAAGGCTCGCAAAAAACCATTTGCCAAAGGCGACATTGACGCGTTGGCGGCCACCTATATCCTGGAAGATTTTTTGCAAGAACAGGGAATTATCTAAGCTATGAAATACAGTACTCAGCAGCCAAAACATCGATGGCCAAGGCGCCTGACCTTTGTCCTTGTGTTCCTACTTGTTTGCATTATCGGTACAACAGTCCTGGTCCGCCAAGTTTATTACGAAAAGCTCAGGCCAGTTAGCATGAGCCAGAACACGCAGCTGGTTACGGTTGCGCAGGGGGCTTCACTTGACAGTATCGCCAGTCAGCTCGAAAAAGATGGTCTTATCCGTAGCTCCTGGGCATTTAAGCTGTACGTGAGCAGCAAACAAGTGCGTTCCGACCTTCAGGCCGGCACCTACGCCTTTGCACCGAGTCAGACAGTAGCTCAGATTGTTTCTCAGCTAACGCACGGCAAAATTGCCACTAATCAGGTTACGATTTTGCCAGGTCAGCGCATTGACCAGATTAAAACAGCCCTTAGTAATGATGGATTCAGCAAATCATCTGTTGAGACCGCATTTGACCCGGCTCAGTATGCCGATAACTCAGCGCTTGTCGACAAGCCTACGGGCGCTAGCCTCGAGGGCTACCTATTCCCTGATACATTTCAAAAGGATGCCAATACAACGCCAAAAGATATCGTGACACAATCACTTACTGCCATGCAGAACCAGCTGACCCCTGATATTCGTTCAGCATTTGCTAAGCAGGGGCTTAGCACCTATCAGGGTATCGTTCTGGCGTCTATGGTTGAGCAAGAGGCAAATAACGCCACTGATCGCCAGCAAGTTGCTCAAGTGTTCCTGACTCGTCTACACCAAGATATGACACTTGGTTCGGATGTGACGGCATTTTATGGAGCAACCTTGGCTGGACAGCCCAAATCGACCACCTACGATTCTGCCTACAACACATTGCTTCACAAAGGTTTGCCACCGACGCCCATCAGCAATGTCAGCAAACAGTCCTTGCAGGCCGTGGCGCACCCATCGGCTACCGATTGGGTCTTCTTTGTCGCTGGTGATGACGGAGCAGTCCACTTTTCTAGAACACTCGAAGAACACCAGGCTCTCATAGCCCAATACTGCCACAAATTGTGCGCACAATAACATGTTTATAACAGGGGTCACAACTCTGAAAACCTTGAAAATATAGCTATGATTGTTATACTTATCGTTGAAGTACGAAAGTGCTTATTTTGATGTATGGCATTACGCCAGGAGTCGCATATTAGTCATTCAATTACGCAAACGCTTGAGACGCCAGCCGGTGCTCAGCGTGGTCGCGCCTCACGATTTGCTCGTTTGCAAAAGCGTGTAGGCAGTATCGCTAAACAGCGTCGCACAGTACGGTACGGACTGTTGCTTGGCAATTTCATATTGCTTGGTGGCATTGTCGGCTTTACGGTGTACGGCTCTAATAGCGGCACACATGCTACAACTAATTCTTTGGCAACCATCAGCAGTACCGCCACTAACCCACTTGACCAACTTTCTTCCGCTGATATTGCTCTTAATTTGTCTCGTGCCGTAAACCTCCCAGAGGCTACGGCTGTTAAAAACCAAGCTGAAACAGTAAGTGCCGAAATGGCAGTTACTGCTAGCTATAGTGTTGTCGATAAGCCACAGATTGTGGCTACAACACTCAAGACCCGCAATGATATTCAGGACTATCTTGCCAAAGAAGGTGACACTGTTACCTCTATCGCTGCCAAGTTTAACGTCACCTCAGATAGTATCCGTTGGTCAAACAACCTAACTGGTGACACTGTTACCGTTGGTGCGCATCTTGCAATTCCGCCTGTGAATGGCGTTGTATACACAGTCGTAGCAGGTGATACTGCCCAGAGCTTGGCTGCAAAATACAATGCTAACGCTGATCAGATTACTACCTTTAACGATGCCGAGGTGGCTGGTCTACGCCCGGGTGAAAAAATCGTAATCCCTAACGGCCAAGTCAAAACCCCTGTATACACGGCGCCCGTCTCATCCTCATACGGCTACTCATTTGGTGGTTCGGCGATCTATGGCTATAACGGCTACGATCGCGGCTTCTGTACTTGGTATGTCGCAAGCCGTATCGCTGTTCCTAGCAACTGGGGCAACGCCAACACTTGGGACAATCTTGCACCACTTAGTGGCTGGACGGTGAGCAGTGTTCCGCGCCAAGGCGCTGTCGCTCAGACTGACCGCGGTAGCGAAGGCCATGTGGCCTACGTCGAAGCCGTTTCAGCTGACGGTACGCAGATCAAATATAGTGACATGAACGGTCTTGCGGGCTTCAACCATGTTGGCTACAGTGGCTGGGTTTCGGCCTCATACTTCCCACACTACATTTATCGCTAGAACAGACGCACGATTCTTGCACGATTTCTGATTTCATGTTTTAGGATATTTCAGGTATACTACTACCTAGATTATGAGTTTTATTGATAAAGCATCAGTTGTAATTGCTGCCGGTGACGGTGGCAACGGTATCGTTAGCTGGCGCCACGAAATCTATGTAGATAGAGGTGGTCCAGATGGCGGTGACGGTGGTGATGGCGGTGACGTCGTTTTTGTTGCCAGCCGTAACCAAAATACTCTTGCTAACTTCCGTTTCCAGCGTGAGCTTAAGGCTAAGCCAGGCGGCAATGGCGGTGCTTCACGCAAACACGGCCGTAACGGGCTTGACCTCGAAATTGCCGTACCAGTCGGTACTGCCGTAGTTAGCCTGGAGGGCGAACTGCTCGCTGACCTTGTAGAAGATGGCCAACGTGCTGTTATTGCGCATGGTGGTAAGGGCGGTTTTGGCAACGCCCACTTTATTAGCTCTGTTCGTCAAACCCCAAAGATCGCCGAACGAGGCGAACCTGGTGAAGTCGTTCAGGCCAAGCTTGAACTTAAAATGATTGCTGACGTTGGTCTTGTTGGCCTTCCAAACGCTGGTAAGTCAACATTCTTGAGTGTTGTCAGCAACGCCACCCCAGAAATTGCAGACTATCCATTTACGACGCTTAAGCCAAACCTAGGTGTTGCGACAGTCGATAAGGACACGCACCTTCTCGTTGCAGACATCCCTGGCCTTATTGAAGGCGCTGCCGAAGGCAAGGGCCTTGGTGACGAATTCCTCCGTCATGTAGAGCGCACAGCAGTGTTGCTTCATCTTATTGACGCCTACCAGTCAGACATTATCGAAACCTACAAGACTATCCAGGCTGAGCTTGCCGCCTACAAGATTGACCTCTCAAACAAGCCGCAAATTGTTGCGGTTACCAAAATTGAGGGTCTCGACGAAGATATTATCCAAGACCAAATCAACAAGCTTCGTACAGTTGTCCCTGAAGGTACGGAAATCTTTGCCATCTCAGCTCCGGCCCACACTGGAATCACAGAATTACTTCGTGAAACAAGCACACTCGTATCACGTGAACGTACGCGCATCGCAACTGAAATCGAAGAAGAGGGAACCGTCAACGGTGTTCCTATACTTACCCTCAAGAACAACGAACAACTAGCGTGGAAAGTTAAAAAGCTCGACAGCTACTTCTTGGTTACTGGTCACAAGATCGAGAAATTTGCTTCACGCACCGACTTTGAGAACGAGGCAGGCATTCAGCGTTTGCGTGACATCATGAAAAAGATGGGTATCATGCACGAACTTATCCGCCAGGGCATTAATGCCGGTGATCGTATCCTTATCGATAACAAGGGCGAGCTCGAGTACTAGACCGCTGTCAAAGTTGTAGAATCTTGACGCTTATGGTATAATATGTACCATGGAAAACCAACTTCATATTACCGACGAACGTATTTACACCCGTGTTCCACTTGAGGAAACTAGCCAACTTCTTGATGGACAACCTATGAATGTAAGCGCAGATGATGCTTTTATCCCGGAGGGTGTTATCCGCACTGGCCGTCGCACAATATCTGTGACCGGTATTATGAGTGAAATTGTTGATCGCGAAGATGGCGGTGATGATGTCTATGATGTCATAGAGCGCCCAGCATCAGTTCACGTAGTGCATCCTCACTGGATTGCCAGAGCAATTGCTCGAGCGCGTGGTCAAGAGCCAAGCGCGCGCGTTTTTGCCTCTGTAAAGATCGGGGAAAAACAGCCTGGTACTGGCAACTATCTCTAGAATTTAAGGAGACGTTCGTTACGGCGGCGTGCTACACTGGTAGATATGCAATCTGCCAGTTTTTTCTTTTATGACCTCGAAACCAGCGGCATCAACAGCCGTGATTCACGTATTATGCAGTTCGCTGGGTTGCGGACTGACCTCAACCTCAAGCCTATCGCAGAGCCCGAAAACTTGTTTATCAAGCTGAGCCCAGATATCTTGCCAGACCCAGACGCTGTGCTGCTGACTGGTATCACACCCCAGGCTACGCAGATGGATGGCCTCACTGAAGCCGAATTTCTGCGATATTTTACTGATGAAATTGCCACCCCAGGTACAATCTTTGTTGGCTACAACACGGTGCGCTTTGATGACGAATTCATGCGCAACCTCCATTACCGAAACTTCTATGATGCCTATGAGTGGCAGTGGAAGGACGATAGGTCTCGCTGGGACTTGCTTGATGTCGTCCGTATGACACGTGCGCTGCGCCCTGAGGGCATCGAGTGGCCATTTACCGCCGACGGTAAACCTACCAACCGTTTGGAGCTCATAACGGCTCTAAACAAGCTGGAGCACGAACACGCACATGATGCTTTGAGCGATGTCTACGCCACCATCGAGGTTGCGCGTCTTATCCGCAACAAACAACAGAAATTATTCGACTACCTTTTTACACTTCGCGATAAGCGTAAAGTTGCTGATGTCGTCGAGGCTGGGCAGCCTTTTGTGTACGCGAGCGGTCAATATCCGGGTGAGTTTGAGAAAACAGCCGTTGTAATGCCGATTTGCCCGCATCCAAAGCGCCAAGGAATGTTAGTGTTCGACTTACGTCATGATCCTACTACGTACAAAGACATGTCTGCTGAACAGCTTGCCGAAGCGTGGAAGTGGAAGAAAGACAACCCAGAAGAGCGCTTGCCGGTAAAGACATTGCAGTACAACAAGTGTCCGGCTGTAGCTCCCGTAGGCGTGCTTGATGAAAAAAGCCGGGAACGTCTCAAAATTGACATGGACACGGTCCAAAAGCACGCCAAAATTCTGGAATCTATGCCAGATCTAGAGGACAAACTTTGCAAAGCAGCCGAAATTCTTGATGATGCGATGCAGGCAACGTTCAAGAGCGAGGATCGCCATGTTGATGGTCAGCTCTACGATGGCTTCTTCGGCGCTCAGGATAAACAGTCGATGCGTGTCGTGCGCGCTGCTAAGCCGGATGAGCTAGGTGACTTAAACATGCATTTTAGCGACAAGCGCCTTGAAGCGCTTTTGCCACTCTACAAAGCCCGCAATTACCCCAAGTCTCTGTCGGGTGAAGAACGTGAACAGTGGGACGCCTTTTGCAACCAACAGTTGCTCGGCGGCGGTCAGCACAGCCGTATGGCCAAATATCTGGGGCGTTTGCAAGATATCGTGAGTAAGGGTGACTTAACGAGCCATCAGGAATATTTGCTCGAAGAACTCAAGCTCTATGCTGAGAGCATCATGCCTGAATTTGAAGGACAATAGACTTTAGTAGTCGAGCTGTTGACGTCGTTGCGTCTCGGTCATGATAGTAATGGCGATGATCCATGCCTGAAAAAGCTTGGCACGAGTGCCAGCACGAAATATAAGGACACCACTAATAGTGCTGGCGGCCAAAAGCCATACCAAGAAAGTTATTTGTAAATGTGTACCAGGAACGAGGCCCAAGACGATAAAGTCGGACATTTTTCCACCTCCGTTTTTGATTTGTTTATAAGCTAATTAAACCTATAATAACTTTATTTTTGCTGTAGAGTCAAATATATTATTTATAAGCTTTAGCGCAATGCAAAATCAAGAAAAAATCACACCTATTTTCGGTGTGATTTTGGAGTTTTTGGTGCCGATTTGGCACGAGCATGCGGCGGTGTTTTGCCACGTTTTTTGGCCCACCAGGCTTCAAGCGGATCGAGTACCCTGTGAAGCTGGATAATGAGCCAGTCGCGCACCTTTTCAGCAAAGGCAAATTCGGTGGCGAGGACCGCAAACCCTAAGAAAATTGCCGCCCAGCCTGGTCCTGGCAGCGCCAGCATAGCAATACCCGCTACAACAATCGCAAACCCGACCATAAAAACGAGCGGTTTACGCACTGCAACAGGGATGTTTTTCCACCAACGATAGAGCTTATCCATGGGTATAGTATACCGCATAATCTGTTGTTTGGCCTGAGTAACTGGTAAGAGAGCGATTTTTGGCGTATACTATATCTGTTTTATGGCTGAGAAAATCATAGTTAAAGGTGCGCGTGAACACAACCTCAAAAATATTGATGTTGAACTGCCACGCGAACAACTCGTCGTCATCACAGGCTTATCCGGTTCGGGCAAGTCTAGTTTGGCGTTTGACACGATTTACGCCGAAGGTCAACGCCGCTATGTTGAGTCTCTGAGCTCATATGCTCGCCAATTCTTGGGCATTATGGAAAAGCCAGACGTTGACCAAATTGATGGTCTTTCGCCAGCTATTTCTATTGACCAGAAGTCAACCAGCCGCAATCCACGTTCCACAGTTGCTACTGTTACCGAAATTTATGATTATTTGCGTTTATTGTTCGCCCGAATTGGTGTACCTCATTGCCCGGTTTGCGGTAAGCCAGTTACGCGTCAGACGACTCAGAATATCGTTGACCAAATTGCTGGCCACGATGCTGATGCACGCCTCATGGTATTGGCTCCTGTTATTAGCGCCAAGAAAGGTGCGTTTGAGCACGTCCCTGAACAATATATGCGCGCCGGTTTTGCTCGCGCTCGCGTTGACGGTGTCGTGTATGCACTCGATGAGTTCCCGACGCTCGACAAAAACTACAAACACACCATCGAAGTTGTTATCGACCGTCTTGTCAACAATGAAGAAAGTCGTTCACGCCTTGCGCAATCTGTTGAGCAGGCCTTGGAGATTGCCGAAGGCAAGGCGCTCGTTGTCAATGCTGACAGCAACGAAGAGAACCACTACAGTCTCATGTACGCCTGCATCGATCATCCAGACGTTGTAATCCCTGAGCTCGAACCTCGAACATTTAGTTTTAACTCACCGCAAGGCGCATGCCCAGTATGTACTGGCCTTGGCTCTCGTCTTGAAGTTGACCCTGAGCTCGTTATTCCTAATGGTCGGCTGACGATTGCCGAAGGTGCTATTCGACCATTTAACCGTGTTAACGCTGACGCCTGGTACATGAAGAAAATGCAGGCTGTAGCCGAACAGTACAAGTTTAGTTTGCATGTACCAACTGGGGAACTGTCACAGGAAAACTTGAACCGTATTTTGTATGGTACCGGCAATGATACGTACAAAGTAAGTCTCGGCGGCGGCCGTACATTCCAGACAACCTATGAGGGTGTCATTCCTAACTTAGAGCGTCGCCACAAAGAGACTGATAGCGACTTCATCCGTCACGATATCGAGCGCTTTATGCAGGAAAAACCATGCTACAAATGTCATGGTTTACGTTTGAAGCCAGAAGTTTTGGCGATTACTATTGCTGCGCATTCCATTATGGACATCTGTCAGATGTCAATTGATGATGCAATTGAATACTTTGATGCGCTTGAACTTTCCAGCAAAGATATGCAGATCGCCAAGCTCGTTTTGAAGGAAGTCTGTGCACGTCTTGGCTTCCTGCAGGACGTTGGCCTCAACTATCTGACGCTTCTTCGCTCAGCAACCACACTCTCTGGTGGCGAAGCGCATCGTATTCGTTTTGCAACCCTAATTGGATCAGGCTTGCAAGGTGTTCTCTATGTACTCGACGAGCCAAGCATTGGCCTCCACCAACGCGACAACGATCGGCTCATCAAGACGCTCAAGCACCTCAAGGAGCTCGGCAACACTGTTATTGTCGTAGAGCACGACGAGGACACGATTCGTACCGCTGACTATCTGGTTGATATTGGCCCAGGCGCTGGTATTCATGGTGGTCATGTTGTGGCTGCTGGTACGCCAGCCGAGGTCGAGAAGAGCCCCGAAAGTATTACGGGCGCATACTTGTCTGGCCGCATGAAGATTGCTGTTCCCAAAAAGCGCCGCACCGGCAACGGTAAATCTCTCAAGATTATTGGTGCTCGCGAGAACAACTTGCAGGCCGTAGATGTCGAAATCCCACTCGGTGAGCTCGTTGTCGTCTCCGGTGTCTCTGGCTCTGGTAAATCAAGTCTTATTAATGACATTTTGGCCAAAGAACTCCAGGCACGTCTTATGCGCGCCAACACTGTTCCGGGCAAACATGATGACATTCAGGGTATCAAGGAACTCGACAAAGCTATTATTATCGACCAATCGCCGATTGGCCGTACCCCTCGCTCGAACCCAGCAACATATACTGGCCTCTTTACGCCAATCCGTGAGCTTTTTGCTCAAACACCCGAAGCTAAACTTCGTGGTTACGGTCCGGGCCGTTTCAGCTTTAACGTCAAGGGCGGTCGCTGTGAAAACTGTGCTGGTGATGGCATCATCAAGATTGAAATGCACTTCCTACCAGATGTGTACGTTCAGTGTGAAGTTTGTCACGGCAAGCGTTACAATCGCGAAGCACTCGAGATTACCTACAAAGACAAAACAATTAGTGATGTATTGCAGATGACCTGCGAACAGGCGCTCGAGTTCTTTGCCAATCTGCCAAGCATCGCTCGCAAACTCCAGACACTCGTCGATGTAGGGCTTGGCTATATCAGCCTCGGCCAGCCAGCCACACAGCTTTCTGGTGGCGAAGCACAACGAATTAAGCTCGCCAGTGAGCTTTCACGCCGACCAACAGGCCGTACATTGTACATCCTCGACGAGCCAACTACTGGTTTGCACATAGCCGACGTAGACCGCCTTCTGACCGTCTTGCATGCACTTGTTGATACAGGTAACAGTATGGTGGTTATCGAGCACAACCTGGACGTCATAAAGTCTGCTGACTGGATTATCGATATGGGTCCAGAAGGTGGTTCCGGCGGTGGTCTTGTCGTAGCCGAAGGCACACCAGAGCAAGTTGCCAAGGTTAAGGGCAGCTATACCGGTCAGTTCCTCAAGAGCATGCTCTAACCTATTCGTGATCGAGATATATAGGCTATACAGTTGGGGCAGTTAAGAGAACGACACTCTTGATGTCTTTAACAGGGCGATGACGCTTGACTGATGCGTAGCGCAATATTTCTTGTGTTTTGACGTTGAACGGTGGCATCGAGAGATCTATGGGCCGTACGTCCCCGAGCTCAATGTCGTGATTTAACTCCTCAGGAATGAGAATCGGGTGCTCAGGATCGGTAATGTCATAACTCTCCACGGTGTTGGTTACGAGCATATACCGCCAGTTTTTAGCAGTTTTCAAGAATGCTTGGACACGTTCATTCGGCCAGTGCTGAAGTACATCTTTGACGATGATAAGGTCGGTTGGCGGTAGCTCGTACTTAAAGATATCGGCCAAGATGAAGCTAACATTTTTGGCGCCGTACAGTTCCTCGTCTTTTTTGATGACAGAAGGTACGACGTCCACGCCTGTATACATGACTGTGCTCCAGTCGAGAAGGCTACTGAACTGCCAGTCGCCACAGCCCAGATCGACGACGTGTTTGATATCATCCTGTGTGATTATTTCGCGCAACAAATCACGGTACATGGTTGTATTCTCTGGCAACGAACCAGATCCAGAACCTTTGTACCATCCTCGATTTTGATAGATATCACTAAATTTTATTTCCATTGACGGCTGTTTGTGGGCGTTCATATAAGTGGAACTCTTGTTCAAGCTTAGCACAATTTTTAATAAACCCGCGCAGCCTGGGGTGTATGATATGCTTAAGATGAGTATTATACTACAGGTTGCCGCGAAAAGCATATTTTAATTCATGCTCGATAAATAGTAAATAACCTGATATAATAAGTAAAATTATCACGAGGAGCACTCGCATTATGAAGGTCCACTTTATTACATCGCAGATAAGTATTGTCAATGATATCGATTCGTTGCGTACTATCATGGATACGATGCAAGAGATTGGTTACAGCTGTGACGACTGGATCGACAAGGCGTTTAGTCGTGAACAGGAAGAAAAGCGCGGCGAAGCCGACTGGGCTTCTATCTATAAGGAGAACATGGAAGGTATCGCTAAGGCCGACGTCGTAATTGCCGAGACAAGCCATCCTAGTTTTGCCATTGGCTACCAGGTCGCTGCTGCGGTGCAGCAAAAGAAGCCTGTATTGCTTTTGCGCCACAACGAAACTGACATCAACGCCTTCATCTCTGGCGTTGAAGATGGTTGGGTCCAACACGGTCGCTACGACAAGGATACAATCAAGGGCATCTTACAGAAGTTCTATGCCGAGAACGACATTCAGTCAAAGGACATGCGTTTCAACTTCTTTATCGACCGCAAAATCTACAACTATCTGCGCTGGGCGGCATTCAAGACCGGTAAAACCAAGGCAGAAATCCTTCGTGATCTCGTAGAACACGAAATCGAAAAGCAAAACTACCAGCCGTAAGAACGGCCACAACCTGAGCTGTTTTGGGCTGATAAGCTACGGTGAGCGGCCTCGTAACGGGTCAACAACAGATTAGAAAAACTTGGATACAAGCCGCTATGTATATTGGCCAATATTTTCGGTGTATTGTAAACGTGCTATAATTGGATGTTATGATAATCCATCTCACGGGCAGTGCGACAAACATCAAAGAGGATCTCCCATACTTCCGGCGTATTGTTAAAACTATCAAAGATGCTGATGGTACGCTTGCCCAGGATTGGGTTGAAGATACCTATCAGAATGTTGAAGTTAAGAAAGTTCAACAGGAAGATGTCGACTGGCAGACAATCATGCAAGAGACGCTGGACGCTATTAGCCGCGCGGATGTTGTCATTATCGAGGTGACTAACTACACCTTTTCGCAAGGGTTCCAGGCGGCCACTGCGCTCCAGCAGAAAAAACCGGTTTTGCTCGTTTCTCGCGCACCCCTAAATAAACATCTCGTGTCTGGCTACAAGAGCCGTGATAGTAAGATGGCTGAGTACAAAACCGAACAAGAACTTGATAAAATCGTCACTCAATTCATCCGAGAGAATACTATCTCAACCAAGGACCTGCGATTTAATATGTTTATCGATCGTCCAATCTATAATTATTTGCGTAGTGTCTCGTACGAAACGGGCAAGAACAAGTCAGAGATTATTCGTGAACTTATAAATCGCGAAATTCGTAAGAAAGACTAGAGTACGGTTTGCCTAACCTAGTCCCTCGATAATGTCGAGGGTTTTTTGTATGTCTTTTCGAATTGGCGACTCGCATGAATCCAGACAAAAAGATATACGATATCCGCCAAGATATTCTTCTCCATGTGGGGACTGGCCCAGAAAGAGATTACCGCATATTCCGCACGCATCACCACTCAACTGCTCCTGGCTGAGCTGTTTCTGTAGTGCAATGCGCCACGTCCGCCACGAAACATCATTGCGTAGTAGGGCGTCGTCAAAATGGTATTGCCACCATTCGGCGGTGGCATCGTCAATACTAAAAGTATATCGTTTCATAGCGATGGGACCTGTCAATACTCGCAGGGCGAGCTGTTCTGAAATTGTAATCACCGCATCTGATACGATACATGCAACATACATCGTTGTGCGTATAGTATAGACAAGTCCTATAACTTGCAACCCTAAAATAAAATGACCCTTATATCCAAGGGTCACAGGCTGCTAAAGGGGAATTACGCTCGGCGTTTGAGCCGCGTAGTTACGCGTCGCCACTGATCGCCCATCCAGGCACGCAGGCGAGGCTCACGCAGGAGATGAAGGAGTGTTGGACCGAAGGTAAACAAGGTAGCGACTCCAATTGCTGGCAGTATGTAGTGGTCAATATTCGGAATCTTGCTCCCAAGCCAATAGCCCAAGAGAACAACGCTGGCTACCCATGCAGCACCTCCGACGAGGTTATACAGGAAGAATCGCTTGCGGTTCATGTTGGCAACACCAGCAACAAGTGGGGCAAAGGTGCGCAGAATAGGCAGGAAGCGTGCCAAGAGAATTGCTTTACCACCGTGCTTTTCATAGAAAGTCTCGGCCTGCGTGATGTATTCCTTACGGAAAATTATGCCATCTTTTTTGCGGAAGACGCGCGGACCTGTTTTCTGACCGATGATATAGCCAATTTCATTGCCTAAAACTGAGCCAATCCAGGCTGCGAGCAGAACGCCAGCCAATGGCAGTTTGCCTTGAGCTGCAAAAAAGCCAGCAGGGAACAGCAGGGTGTCACCTGGAAGGAAGAATCCGATAAGTAGGCCTGATTCTGCAAAGATAATGAGTGCAATTGCAATAAGGCCACCAGCAACGCCAGCACTTTCTAGAATGTGTGTTACGTCCATATGCACATAGCGTACAGGGAAAAACGTTGCTCGTCCACTGTAGTTTGGCTACTCTCAAGCGGTCGTTCAGGCAGATCGGTGTATACTAGAGGGGATGGGCAAACAACTTAGGAGGATATATGCAAGAAGTGACGCTCGCACTCGAAAAACGTGAAATTACAGGTAAGACAGTCAAAAATCTACGCAAGGCAGGTAAAGTTCCTGCAGTTATCCATGACCACGGTAAAGATTCCGTCGTCGTTATGGGTGAATACCAAGCAGTCCACCAAGCCTACAAAGACGCTGGTCGCCACCACCCAGTCATACTGACCGTGGGCGACAAAAAGTACACAGCAATTATTAAGTCAGTTACCTTTGACCCAATTTACAACTCGTTTATGCATGTCGTGTTCAACGCAGTTAAGGCTAATCAAAAAGTAACAACTGACGTTCCGATTCGCATCAAATTGGATGAAGGAAACGACGCTACTCCCGCAGAACGCGCAGGTCTTATGGTAATTCACAATGTGACTACTGTAGAAGTTGAAGCTCCAGCTAATAAGCTGCCAGATTTCCTAGAATTTGACGGTGAAAAACTGAAGGAAGTTGGCAACCACGCTACTGTAGCGGATCTTGTTGTTCCTGCCGGGGTAGAGATTAAGTCTGATCCTAATCAGCAAATCGCAAACGTCTTTGAGCCAAGCGCACTCGCCGCTGCGAACGATGCTGCAGGTGGAGACGCCGAAGACCAAGAAAATGTTCCAGCTGACCACGAGAGTACTGCCGAAGAGGGTACTCAGAAGGATGAAATTCGTCCAGGTGGCAAGGAAGAAAAAGAAGACAAGCAACAGGGCCACAATCCTAGTAAGTCTTAAAAACGATATATCTTGCGTTAAAGAGCGGCCTCGGCCGCTCTTTTGATATGCTATGATGTTTCGACACGTCACAAAAGTGATGTTGTACCTCAACACCCTCAAGGGGCGACGACATGCTTGACTCTTACGCTGCAGAACTAGACAGCCTACTGCGTATTGCGCGTACCAGTAGTGACATACGGATGCGGCTCGCGTTCGGGCGAAAATTGCGCGAAGCGTTCACCACGCCTATCATCCTGTGCAGTCTTGGCTCCCGAATAAGACCGTGGCTATTGACTGGATCAAGGAGAAGGAACAGGCCATACCTGAACTCTTGGGTGACCCCGAGGTGTTCTTCAACAGCTTCATAGACAGTGACTATGCGAAGCAGATCCTGGGCTCGCCGAGGCTTCTTGAGCTCATCCGCCCGCACAGGCGCATCAGCTTTGCAAAGCGGGTTATGAAATGTAACCCCCGACAGACCTGGCCGTCGTTCTCCACAGTATTTCGGCTTAGTAATGCGTCGGCTCGTGAACGCGGACTGTTCATGTGGGATCTGTACGAACACTACGCGGATAGCCCGACGAGTGTTGCGTGGCAGAAGCTGGAGTTCGACTTCCGAGCACAAACGCAGTGGCGAAGGCTATGGCCTCATCTCAAAGATGCTGAACTCGTACGGCTCCTAGAAGCGGCAGCGGTAGCAATCCCGACCGTGTTCTTCGACAGGCACGATCGGTCACTATGCAGCCTACTGAAGTTTCGTCTGGATCAGCCAACGATTGACCGTATTTGCGAGATCGCCTTGGTGGGCCTCGAGCGGGTTGAACGCGGCAACGGCGAAATCTGGTTTGGTGATCTTCGATTGCCTCTAACAGAGCATGCACGCTCGTTCTGGAGCGGGAGAGTCGCACGGCATAATAGCCTCGAACTCTTCCTACTACTGGCGACGATGCCGATAGCGGATCTTGATCTCAGCGCTTTCTCACCGGAAGTACTGATGATGGGACTCCGCGAGTGCAGAGAACACGCCCAGGTTTTGTGTCGTGATCAACATGACACGGTGCATGTCGAACGTGTGCTTGACTGGTACCTGGATGGACTTCATTGCCACGGTTACGTCGAGGCGATCACGGAAATCGACGTTGATGGGAACGGTGCCACATGCCAGTTTGTACAGCATGAAGGCGCTCGTTACTTCAATCACAATGTCGAGGTAACCGGCTCCGGTTACCTTGTCGCTTTCCGCCCATCTAGCGACTCGTCGTCTACCAGGTTCTACCCCACGTAGGTAGCAACACGAGGAGGGATATTTGAGGGGTCTCTTGGGCGAATGACCACACGGTCACAAAATTCGTCCAAGAGCAACCCAACAGGGGTAAGAGTATTGATTTAATTTATGAAATATGGTATTATATTGGCTATCATTATGGTTTTGCCGCAATGAGCCCTTTTACGTTTGTATCAGATAGCTTTTGGCGGTCAATCTGTATGGCTTGCTCTATAGATTGACCCCCAAAAGCCCTCAACCCCCACGAAAGTGCATCTGCAATCCGATTTTTTCGGAGAGAAGAGAACTGACATGTCTTTCGCGACCGACCTCAACCTGACCTACCCGTCCAACGACCAGGTCCGACTGATGAACTCCGAACTGCCCGACAAGCTCCACGCCAACGAACTGACCGTTCGTGACCTCCAGGAGGCCATCATGGCCATCCACGAGGTGAACGGCGAGGTCCGCTCGGTGGGCATCGAGTTCATCAAGTACTACCGGAACGGCATCGAGTCCGTCGCGTCGGCCATGCAGCTCACCGAGCTGTACTTGGACTGCGTCGACAACCCCGCCATCACGGCAGTCATCACCGTCCGTGAGCTCTTCGACATGCTCGACACCAACCTCACGGAACAGCTGGTGCGTGACATCACGTCGCGGCATGCCATGCCCGACTGCACCTGGATCCGAACGGCCGGCGTGAGCTACGGTGGTGTCTCCCGAGAGACCATCTACGAGGCCATTATGGCCCAGCTCGACGACGGGCGTTTCACCCTGGAAGAGTCCCGGCCATTCGCCGAGAGCTTCCTGCGGCATGGTTCGGGCAGCCACGTGGTTCCGAGTCGCATGCACGTTGATGCGGACGAGAACCCGTACTACGAGTTGACCGATACCTCGGCCATCTGGTGCGCGGTGCCGCCCGGCAAGTTCTACGACGTTGTGGAGCGCTGCATCTGCCGCGCCCCCGAGGTCATGTTCATGTCGAGCCGGAACGACAACCCCGACCTGCAGCTGTGCCTGGCGGCCCTTCGCCCGGACACGAACGCGGTGCACTTCATGCCGTACACGTCCAGCCTGACGTCGCACCAGATGCTGTCCCTCGCGGACGTCATCAAGCTGCGCAACCAGGCTGCGCCGTGGCTGGCGACGCTCAAGGGCCTGTCCATCGACATGCTCCTGAAGTTGCCGCTGGCGCAGCAGAAGGTCATCGTCGAAGCCTGCCTGCCCGGTTCGCTGGAGTTCCTGGTGCGAGCGACGCTCCACCTCGACTACTACAACGAGTCCCAGCAAGACCAGGAGACGCGGTTCACGTTCTTCAAGAACTACATCAACCGACTGTCCTTCAACGGCGCCGAGGCGCTGGCCGCTTATCGAGCGGTTCACTCTCACCTCGCGCATTTGATGGACCCGATGTACGAGATGCTCAGCACGGTCGCCAAGCAGATCGACGAGATGTTCAAGGCCCTGCTCATCGAGCACGGCTACTTCATCGGCACCGTCGCGCGTGTGCGTTCCGACCAGCACGGTCTGCAGTCCATCATTCGGATGAAGGTGGGCAACTCCATGCTCAAGATCATCCAGAACGGACGGCAGGAGCGCTTGCGCCGGTTCTCCGACGGAGACCTCGTCTTCGCGGACAGCAACACCGACAAGCGGTTCTCCGAATGGCTCAACAAGGGGAAGACGCTACTCTTCGCGGACCTCCACTACGTGGACGAGACGCGGGAGAAGTGGCACATCTGATCAACAACGAAAAGGGGCGCCGGTAGGGAGCTGTATGGACGCAATCGCGTCACAAAAACATACAGACTCCCTACCGGCAAGACCCCCACAAGTGCACAAGAAAGGCAATTTAGAGAAATTGATTTTCCAGGTACTCGTGGCTATTCTTCGATAAATCCACCAGATTGGTGCGCCCACAGCTGAGCGTAGACACCTTTTTGGCCAACGAGTTCGGCATGTGAGCCTTGCTCAATAATCTGACCATTTTCAAGTACCAGAATACGGTCCATCTTTTGAATGGTGCTCAGGCGATGCGCAATAACGATTGCAGTGCGTTTCTTCATGAGCTCTTGTAGCGCCGCCTGAATAAGTAGCTCTGACTCACTGTCGAGCGCGCTCGTAGCTTCATCGAGTACGAGAATTGGAGCATCTTTGAGGATGGCCCGGGCGATAACGATGCGCTGGCGCTGGCCACCGCTCAATTTAACGCCGCGTTCACCAACGAGCGTTTCATAGCCGTCAGGGAGCTGCTCTATGAAGTCGGCAGCATGAGCTTTGCGTGCTGCTTCATGGATTTGCTCCTGCGTAGCACCAGGTGCTCCATAGGCAATGTTTTCACGGAGTGTGCGGTGAAAAAGAAGCGGCTCCTGCGGGACATACGCAATCTTGCTGCGCAAATCATCTTGCGTAATGTGTGCAATGTTCTGGCCATCAATGGTAATAGCTCCATCGTCAATGTCAGAAAAGCGCAAAAGTAAGCGAGTAAGCGTCGTTTTACCAGAACCAGAGTGTCCCACGAGGCCGATTTTTTCGCCGGGCTTAATGTGTACGGATAGGCCATTGAAGAGCGCGTCATCAGCCCCATCATGCGAAAATACGACATCGCTAAATTCGATACCACCGTGACTAATGCGAACTTTTTCGGGTTTTTCAGGGTCGAGGACCTCTGGAATAATGTGTAGGACCTCTACCATGTCGCGGGCATCTCCCAGCGCACGGTTGTAGTTGCGCAGCGCACTGTTGCTGAAGCTGAACAGCTGGTTTACGATGCTACTCGTGTAGGTTAGGATCAAGAACACGGTCGCAAGATCCGCATTAAACGCAAGGACGCTAATAACGGCAATGGTTAATGACAGGGCAGAGATTACACCGGTCATACTGCTGAAATATGCCTGTTGTTTGGCGTGTCCTCGCATGACAGCGAGCGTGCCGTTATATGTTGTTTCGGTAATGCGAGCAAAGGCCTTGTTCTCAAACCTGCTGCCAGAGAAACTTTTGATGGCCATAACGTTAGTGACGTTATCGGCAAGATAGCCAGTCTGCTTGCTCTCAGCGGCAGCCTGATCAGCGCTCAAGCGGCGCACATTCTTGGTGACGAACAGCGCACTAATGATGTAGATAATCGCAAATGCCACGAGGACAGCTACGAAAAGTGGCGCTCTGTGCGATAGAATGATCGAGGCAAAAACCAAGCTCATAAGGAGCGGTATAACCTGGTAGACTGTCGTGTCAGCTATGCGGATGTAGCTGCCGAGTACTTTATTGGTTTGCGAGACCATGGAGCCACCAAAGTGGTTGGCATGGAAGCTGGCGCTCTGAGAGAGCAAATGCCCGAAAATACGACGAGCGAGGTCTTGCTGGACGTGTGCTTCCAGCTTCCAGCCAAAATGGTCGACGATGCGCCACATAACTGCGCCACCTAAGAGCACGAAAAGTGCGTAGATAACGAGCTCTGGACCAAAACTTTGCCAGACCTGATGCGGCTGATAGTCGTGGTGACTGAGTCGGTTTAAGACATTTGCAAGAATGAGTGGTGGCAAATATTGCCCAATTAATACGGTAATTGGTACAGAGATGAGCAGTCCGATGACGAGGCGAGGATATCGCCAGGCATGTTGCCAATAGAGGCGAATGGTTTCTTTTGTGAGGTTCATATAATTCCCTTTGTTTTACTATGGAAGTTCTCGTTTGTGATTATTCTTCGATGAAGCCGCCGGACTGGTGTCCCCAGAGCTTGGCATATGCGCCATCTTGAGCGACGAGCTCGGCGTGACTACCTTGCTCAATGATCTCGCCATTGTCCATAACGACAATACGGTCCATCTTTTGAATGGTGCTCAGGCGATGTGCGATAACAATGGTCGTACGGCCTTTCATCAGTTTGTTAAGTGCTTTTTGGATCAGGATTTCTGATTCGCTATCGAGCGCGCTGGTTGCTTCGTCGAGGAGCAAGATCGGCGCGTCCTTGAGGATGGCGCGGGCAATCGCGATACGTTGCCGTTGCCCACCACTCAGTTTTACCCCTCGCTCACCAACCAATGTCTCATAACCATCTGGAAGCTGGCTGATGAATTCGGTGGCGTGTGCGAGCTTTGCCGCCCGCTCTATATCTTCTAATGATGCATCAGGGCGAGCGTAGGCGATGTTGTCGCGTAGGCTGCGATGGAAGAGCACAGGCTCCTGCGGCACGTAGGCGATGTGCTTACGCAGCTCTGACTGTGCAAGCTCCGTGATATCTTGACCATCAATAGTGATTGCGCCACCGTCAATGTCAGAAAAGCGCAAAAGTAAGCGGGTAAGCGTCGTTTTGCCAGAGCCAGAGTGACCAACCAGACCGATCTTTTCACCAGGACGAATGTTGAGTGAGAAGTTGTGAAAGAGCGCATCGTTGTTGCCATCGTGCGTGAAGTTGACAGATGTAAGCGCAATAGCACCCTGGTGAATGGTAGCTTTAAGAGGTGTCTTACTGTCCTGGACATCTGGTTGGATCTCGAAGACCTCGGTCATCTCCTCACCATCGGTAATAGCTTGTTCGATGGTGCGCGACATGTTACTAAGACCCCACAACTCACTAACAATTTGCGTTACGTACACTTGGACCAAAAGCAGTGTGCCGATAGTAATTGAATTGTGCATGACCGCGTAGATGGACAGGCCTAGGACACCAAATTGTAGAAGGCTCATCATAATGCCGAGGAGCGCATCACCTTTGATGGCGGCCATCCAGGCTTGGTATTTTTTGTAAGCCCGGTCATAGGCGAGACCGTGGTGGATGGTAGCTTCATCAACCTCGTTGCCGAATGCCTTAACGGCTGAAATGTTACCCATTGCATCTGCTAGGTGAGCGGTCAGCAATGTATCTGCATCGGCAGCGCGCCTAGAATACTGAATACGCTTTTTGACGAGCTTGAGGTTTATGAAGACAAAGACGACCGTCCAAGCTGCCATGGCGCTCGCAATGGGGACCGAGAAGAAGCAGAGGACAACAATAGCGATGACGACATTCGTAAACATTCGCAAGAACATCAGCGTAAATACGTCTGTTAATTGGACGTAGGCACCGGTGAATTTATTGACCTGGTTTACGATTGCACCACTAAACGTATTGGCGTGAAATGACATGCTTTGGCTGCTGAGCCAGCGGAATGCACGCATCTGTAGGCTGGGACGAACCCGTGTTTCGAGCCGTGTTAGGCCGATAAGGCCAATATCTATCAAAATCTGTGCCACCAAGGCAACCGCCAAGAATGCCACCAGGTAGGGCGTGAAAATATGCCAATAGTTGACTTCATGTGTATCATGAATTGTGATGAGCTTATTGAGGGCTTTTGACGCAATGATCGCGAGCACCAAGCGCTGTAGTGTCATGCCGGCTAACCAACTGAGGCAGGTGCCAGCAAATAGCCCTGGGTGACTAAGGTTTTCACGCAAGTATAATAGAAGTGTTTTTCGGGATGAATTCATAACAGATCCTTCGTGCTGTTATCGGTTTTGATATTTTGAACAGGGAGGGAGTTGGCGTTGTCGTGAGTGGCGCGCGATTGCTCCAGGGTGAAGGCGTGCAGGCCTTACGTGTATGCTTCTTGTAAAAGAGTACTAAAGTGTGCCGTCGGCACGGACGACCACTGGAAGCATTTCAGTTGTTGATAACATATAGATCGTCCTTTCCTTTAGATATATATTCGATGCAAGCCCAGTGTATCATATGTGTATTGCTACTGACAAATACGGATTGGTTTGCTAAAATAGACAAATAATGCAAAAGATTTTACTATATTACAAATTTGCACCGCTTTCTGATCCGGAATCAGTAAAGCTATGGCAGAAGACGCTGTGCGAGAAGCTCAACCTTAAGGGGCGTATTCTCATCTCTAAGCACGGTATCAACGGCACTGTTGGTGGTGATCTTGATGATCTCAAGGCCTATGCTAAGGCCACGAAAGCTTACGAGCCGTTTAAGGGCGTGGCATTCAAATGGTCAGACGGTGCACGTGACCATTTTCCAAAGCTGAGCGTTAAGGTTCGCGATGAAATTGTGAGTTTTGGTGCTGCCGACGAACTCAAAGTTGATGAAAAAGGCGTCGTAGGCGGCGGTATTCACCTTAAGCCAGAACAGGTCCACAAGCTTGTGGAAGAGCGTGGCGAGGACGTGATTTTCTTCGATGGCCGCAATGTGTTTGAAGCCCAGATCGGCAAATTCAAAAATGCTGTCGTGCCAGATGTTCGTACTTCAAAGGACTTCCTGAAGGAACTGGACAGCGACAAATATGATGACATCAAAGACAAGCCAGTTGTCACCTATTGCACGGGTGGTATTCGCTGTGAAATTCTCTCAAGTCTTATGAAAAACCGCGGTTTCAAAGAGGTCTACCAAATGGATGGCGGTATCGTGAAATATGGTGAAAAATATGCGGATGAAGGTCTTTGGGAAGGTTCGCTCTATGTTTTTGACGACCGCATGGGTGTGAAATTTAGCGACAAGGCCAAGGATATTGGTGAATGTATTCATTGCGGCGACAAAACAAGCAACTACGAAAACTGTGCCAACAAAGCTTGCAACCAGCTGGTACTGATGTGCGAAAATTGCAAGACAGATAAAGACACCTGCTCAGAGCGTTGCGCTGATATTGTGGCTACAGCAGCCGCAAATGTGCTCTAGGCATGGCTTGCAACGGCTCGTCATCATAGACAAATGGTTCGACAGCTAAGCTGTCGTTAAGCGCAAGTCTGCCAGCTGTTTGTTCGGCGGACGGCAGAGCCTCGACGTCTACTGCTTCTGCATCTCGTCGCGCTCGAATAATTGGTGGATTGACAGTTGTCTCAAATGACGGATCTTGATAATGATATATTTCGCGGGGATGCATACCCACTGGGATAGGTTCATTATTTTGCATAGCGTGATCTGTTTTATCATGCATGAAGCATAAGAATCTGTGATATATTTCACATGGTTTTGATGCTTTTATAGGGCGTTTTCTTCAGCTAAGCGAGGTATACTTGGACCATGAAACTTATATTTTTGTATGGGCCGCCCGCAGTTGGAAAATACACGGTCGGTGCTGAGCTAGCTCGTCAGACTGGCTTCAGGAACATTCACAACCACGTGTCAGTGGATGTAGCTAGACTTTTGTTCGGCAAAAAGACGGATGATAATCGACAGCAGATTGCCGACCTCAAAGACGCACTACGGCTCGATATTATTAAGAGCGCCGCTGCAGCGGACATCAATCTTATAACAACACTTGCATACACTGCTGGCGAATCAGACGGATTTGTCCAAGGCGTGCAGGCAGCGGTGACGGCTGCCGGCGGTACGGTTTGTTTTGTACGGCTGCATGCACCAGAGCAGCTATTGCTCGATCGTGTCGGTAACGAATCACGAAAGCTCCTCCATAAACCAACTGACCAGGCATCACTGGAGCGCAAATTTGCCAAGGGTGGTCTCGACGAGCCAATCTCATTTGTGGAAAGTTTGGAGCTTGATACTTCCGAGTTGTCGCCAGAGCAGTCGGCGCAACGCATTATCAAAGCTTTTGATTTATAATACGTATCGTGACAAGCGATCTCGAAGCCAAACTAAAAGGCCTGCCAAACCAACCCGGTATCTACTTCCATAAGGATAAAGCCGGGCAGATTATCTATGTCGGCAAAGCCGCAGTACTCAAGAACCGGGTGCGACAATATTTCCAGAAGTCCCGTCGCCGCGATCCCAAAACAGATGCACTGATTGCTGAAATCTACGATACTGACTGGATTACGGTCGAGTCTGAGCTCGACGCTCTGTTCGTTGAGGCTGAGATGGTGCGCCGGTACATGCCGCGCTATAACATCCTGCTACGCGATGATAAGAGCAGTATTTTTGTGCGTATTAATTATGATGATCCCCATCCGGCGATTAGCTTTACGCACCGACCGATGGACGACAAAGCGCAGTATTTCGGGCCATTTTTTAATGGCGGTGAAGTAAAGCGCGCACTCAGGTACTTGCGCCGTGTTTTCCCATACTCGACTCATACCGGCGTGTTGCCGAAGCGCGCGTGCCTGCAATATCACCTTGGCCTGTGTCCAGGTATTGAAGAAGGCAAAACGTCCCTCAATGATTATCGTGCCAACCTACGAAAGCTAATGCAATATTTGCGCGGTGAGAGCGAAAAAGTTGTTGCGCGTATTGAATCGGACATGCAGAAGGCCGCCAAAAAACAAGATTTTGAAAAAGCCGCTGAATACCGCAACCAATATTATGCATTGCGTGCGCTTAGCAAGCAGATCGTCTTTTCGGATAAAGAATTCCTTGATATTAGCAAAGACCGTGGTCTGCAAGGTTTGACGGATATCCTTGGACTTGCCAAAGTGCCGCACCGGATAGAAGGCTACGACATTAGCCACATGCAAGGAACGGATAACGTTGCAAGCATGGTCGTATTTACGAATGGCATGCCTGACAAAGCTAATTATCGTAAGTTCAAAATGCGTATTCCTGGTAACGATGACTTCGCGCACATGCACGAAGCAATTTCTCGTCGCTGTAGTGAGAAAAATATTAAGGCGTGGGGCCTACCAGATTTGTTTTTGATTGACGGTGGTAAGGGGCAGGTATCTGCGGCCATTCGTGCTCGTGACGAGCTTGGCATCGACCGTCCGATGGTTGGACTTGCCAAGCGTGAAGAAGAGATCGTTGTGCATATCGAAAAATCTCGAGTAGATGTCTCCAAAATTGCCCTGCACACGCACAACGCATTTGTGAACGAAAGTGAAGACTTTCTGATGATTCTTTTGCCGAAAAGTTCTGACGTAGTAAAGCTTCTGCAGCGCGTGCGCGACGAATCACACCGCTTTGCAGTTAGTTATCATTCAGTGCTCAAGGGCAAACGCCAGACGGCCAGCTTACTCGACGAGATCCCTGGCGTCGGGCCTGTTACTCGCAAGAAGCTTATCAAGACGTTTGGTAGCCTCCAGGGCGTTCGACAGGCCAGCCGGGCTGACATTGTTGGCGTGGTTGGTGAGGCACGCGCCGACCAGATCATTGCTGCGCTACCGAAACCATCGGCTAGAACCTGATTTTGTGGTAAAATAGCATAATTATGTCAGAACTAGGTTTTTTAGAACAAGAAACGTCGATGCCAGCTTCCTTTATTGTGCTTGCGGGTGGCTGGGAACGTGGCCCATCTCCTGAGCTTACGATTGAAACGCAGATGCGCATCGGTGGCTTTGCTGTTGCTGCCGCACAGCTCGATAGTGTGGAGCATGTTATTTTTACGGGTGGTCTGGTCAGCGAAGGTGTGACCGAGGCGGCTGCCATGGTTGATTTTACGAAAGACCATTATAGTGACGCGGCTCACAAAACTGCTATGTTTCACATCGAGGACTATTGCTTTGATACATCATCAAGTGCACGAAATGTACGGCAAACTCTTGATGACAATAACATTACAGGCCCAGTGGGCTTTATCACGAGCGCAACGCACATGAAGCGTGCGCACGGCCTATTCCTCAGAAACGGTTTTGATACTGATCAGCTGGTGCCAATGACTGCTGAAAGCCTCTTGTCGCAGGGCGATGAGGCTAGCCGCCAAATGGCAGCAGAATATACTGCGTCAATGCGTTACAAAACGAGGCTAGCTATTGAATTGGGTTTACGTGCCTTAGCCAAGGTAGACCCAAACGATACACTTGTGCAGCGACTTGCCCTGTTGACCCGCTCAACTAATTCGAGCGAAGCAAAAAGTTTGTAGCAATCTACGGTCGTGATACTGTACATATATGTTCACAAGCGACTTTTTTGCTGGCAATCGTGAGCGATTGCGCCAGCTCTTTACCGGTACTGCTCCAATAATTATAACTGCACATGGCTCTCTGCAACGCGGAAGCGATGAGGCGTATCCGTTTCAGCAAGACACCAATTTCTGGTACCTAACAGGTATAAATGACCCTGATATTATCTTGGTCATGGACAAAGGGCGCGACTACCTTATCGTGCCAACTATCAGTGATGTTCAGCAGATCTTTGATGGTGGCGTTGACCCTGACGAGCTTACGCGCATCTCAGGTATCACGACAATTTTCCAGACCAAAGAAGGATGGAAGCAGCTCGAAAGTCGCGTTAAACGCGTACAGCACGTGGCTACGCTGGCACCACCTGCGGCCTATATAGACGTGTGGGGTATGTACACGAATCCTGCCCGTGCAGCTTTGGCTAAGCGGCTCAAGGGTATCAATGAAGATCTCGAACTGTTAGACCTTCGCTCGCATTTGGCTCGCATGCGTATGGTTAAACAGGAACCTGAGCTTGAAGCACTACGGAAAGCCATCGATATTACTATTGATACGCTCAAAGACGTGACCAAACCGAACAAACTGAGCAAATATGCGTTTGAATACGAGCTGGAAGCAGACATTACTCAGGGTTTTCGTAAACGCGGTGCCGGTGGATTGGCCGGGCACGCCTTTACGCCAATTGTAGCGAGCGGTAAGCGCGCGTGCACAATGCACAATGTACAGAATGACGGCCCGTTATCGAGCGATGAGCTCATTGTTCTGGATGTGGGCGCCGACTATGGCCAGTACTCTGCGGATATCTCGCGCACCGTAATTTCGGGCGAACCAACTCGTCGTCAACGCGCAGTCCATGAGGCAGTATTGGCTGTCCAGGAATATGGATTCTCACTGCTTAAGCCAGGCGTACTTATGCAGGAGTTCGAGGAGCAGATTGTTGCGTACATGGGTGAGAAACTCCGCGAGTTGGGCCTCATCAAGACGATCAACGAGGAGTCTGTACGCGCCTATTTCCCGCATGCAACCTCACATTTCCTAGGACTCAACACACACGATGCTGGCGACTATCAGCGTCCTCTGGAGCCTGGAGTGGTTATTACAGTTGAGCCCGGTATCTACATCCCCGAAGAGGGAATTGGCATTCGCATAGAGGACGACGTTCTGATTACTCAGGACGGCATCGAGATACTAACAGATCGATTACCACGAAGATTGCCCTAGTACCTCAGGCGACCCGTGGTACAATAGGTGACAGATAATGAAAAACCAAAGTTTTATTTATAGGTTTTTAGTGCGTTGGCTGGTGAGCAGCCTTGGTCTCTGGATTGCCGCTGGCTTTCTCGGATCACACATTAGCTACAGTGGTAGCATGTGGGTAATTGTTTGGGCAGGATTTCTCCTGGCAATCATCAACGCCATCCTTCGCCCAATTATTGTAATCTTTTCGCTGCCGGCTATTTTGATCACACTTGGACTATTCATGGTCGTTATCAACGGCTTTATGGTTTTCCTGGTAAGCAAGCTGTACACACCCCTGGAAGTCAATAACTTCTGGGCGGCAGTACTTGCCGGTATGATCATTGGCTTGGTAAACTATCTTGTAACGGCTATTTTGGAGAATCGAGAACGATGAATATTTATAACTATGTTGCTATCGCGTCAATGCTACTAATGGTACTGCTTATCCTCATTCAGACCCGTGGTGCATCCCTGGGTGCTGGTCTTGGTGGTGGTGGCGAAGTTCACACAGAACGTCGCGGTACTGATAAGACCATTTTTCAGATTACTATTATTACTGCCATTGTATTTTCAGGATCACTGATTTTAGGAATTGTAGTCGCCTAAGCGAAACGGAGGGCTAAGAGCCATATGGTGAGTCGTGCCTTCAAACTTCGTGTCCGCCGACGCTTTCGATTGCGAAAACGTCAAGTAGAAGAGCTCGGTGTACAGACAGAAGAACAACTAGAGCGAAACTTTTTTAAGCGTCTCGGACATTTACGTGAGGTGCGTCGTTTTGTTGTTGTCTGGATGGCGTTGCTCATCTTGCTTGGATCGCTGTTGGTTATCCAAATTCGCGCACTTGGCGGATACTACCAGACGCTGCAACCTGTCCCGGGCGGCATCCTCAACGAGGGCGTTGTAGGATCATTTACGAATGCTAACCCTGTGTATGCAACCTCCGCTGTCGATCAATCTGTATCGAGGCTTATTTTTGCTGGTCTCTATACCTACGATGACAGCAACCAACTCGTGGGTGATTTGGCAGATGGCCCATGGAAAGTTAATGCTAACGATACGGTTTATACTGTCCATTTGCGTTCTCACCTGACGTGGCAGGATGGTGAGCCTCTGACGGCGGCTGACGTTGCCTATACGTTTAGTGTTATCCAAAACCCTGATGCGCAATCACCACTGAATGCAAGCTGGCAGGGCATCAAGGTCGCTGCTGTTAACGATACGACCGTTACGTTTACCTTGCCAGAGCCGTTTAGCTCGTTCCCCTATTCATTGACGACCGGCATTATTCCAAAACACGTACTTGGCGCAACTCCAATGAATGAAATGCGTACCGCGTCATTTAACACGGCCAAGCCTGTTGGCGCTGGTCCTTTTGCGTGGCGTGCCATTGAGGTAACAGGCAATTCGTCTGACGATCGCCGAGAGCGCATTGCGCTAGAACCATTCCCTGGATACCACAGTGGCGAAGCAAAACTCGGTAGCTTTGTTGTCCACTCATATCGTAGTCAGGATGACATGGTTGATGCGTTTAGACATCAGGATATCAACGCCATGGCTGGTCTCGACGAGGTTCCAGCGGACTTGCGCAAAGATACTAACATTCATAGCTATGGTTTGCCGCTGACCGCTTCGGTCATGACATTCTTCCGCACGACAGAAGGCGTTCTGGCAGATACTGCGGTTCGCAAAGCTCTCGTACAAGGTGCGGACACTCCCGCAATTATCAAGTCACTTGGGTATTCTACAAAAGCCGTAAATGAGCCATTCTTGCAGGGCCAGCTCGGCTACGACGCATTACTTGCCCAGGCTAGCTTTGACCGGACTGCCGCAGCGGCTGCGCTCGAAGCTGACGGCTGGAAAGTCGGCGCCAACGGCATTCGCTACAAGGACAAAATGCCACTTACCTTTAAGCTATACGCCCAAGACACCACTGAATATGCCAAAGTTGCCAACCAGCTCAAGGACCAGTGGCGACACATCGGCGTCGATGTTGACGTACAGCTTCAGACGATGACCGATTTCCAGAGTACGCTCACATTCCACGGCTATGACGCCTTGCTGTATGGCACCTCGATTGGTAACGACCCCGATGTATACGCCTACTGGAGTAGTACCCAGATTGACGGTCTTAGCGGCACCAAGCTGAATTTCTCTGAGTACAAATCAAAGATTGCAGACGCTTCGCTCGAAGCAGGTCGTACTCGTACGGATGCTACATTGCGCGCAATTAAATATCGTCCGTTCCTGCAGGCTTGGCAGGCAGATGCGCCAGCACTCGGTATGTACCAACCTCGATTTTTGTACATCACGCGTGGCCCACTCTTTGGCCTCAAGGAGCACTACATGAATGTCCCGGCTGATCGCTACAGCAGCGTGAGCAAGTGGATGATTCGCCAGGTACCTGTTTCCCAGGCCGAGAGCGACAAGTAGTCGAGGGACTTGCTTTCTCGGGGCAGTAGAAGCCTGTCGGACTTGATTCTGTTGGAAGAAAAACCTGTCG
>CAZCCP010000006.1:0-69556 GCA_964497565.1 uncultured Candidatus Saccharibacteria bacterium | reverse complement strand
TGGCTTCGAACCAAGGGGTCGCTGGTTCGAATCCAGCCGGGTGTACCAAAGAAAATACCTCAGCATGTGCTGGGGTATTTTCTTTCTTAGAACTTTGGTTGGATTCGAGGAGTGTGAGTGAAAGCTCCAGCGAAGCTTTCACTGCAACAAGATGGAATCCAGCCGGGTGTACCATCCTTAGACCGGCGGTCACAGCGGTGTGCTCTTCTCATACAGGTAAGGGCAGAGTACTATACTACCTATGCGAGAGGGAAAAATATACGCGCCGCCTGCGCAAAAGATTATTGAGAGTGGTTTTGAGGGCCGCATCACGGATATGGGAAACTACGATGACTGTTCATATAATCAGGCCGCACGTGCCGTTGCTGCTTGGCGAGATCGAGACAAGAAGGTTGTGTATGGGCTGGGCGGGTTCGATAACCTGCACAATAACCATGTGCTGGGATTAACGCGGTGCCGCACCCTTGGGGCTATGGCAGTGCTGGGCATCGAGGAAGCGAATACTGTTACGGATCGCAAGGAAATACAGCTTGCTGCTGCTCATAGTATTCGTATGATTATCTCTGTAGACACTGATGCTGCACTGGCAAAGGGTAAGTCTCGTAACCCCGAAAAGGGTGGTGCACCCAAGCCAATATTGTCGTGGGGGAATAGGGCTCGCGGCGTAGCGATGCAGACGATGCCCATGGCAGACAATGACATGTATTTTCCACTGGCCGACTTTGTTACTTGCCACGGTGAAGGGAGCTGTGCGTGCTGCGAGGAGTTGGACTATGCAGACTATTGCCCGACACGGCGGCACCGTTACAATATTTTGGCACTGCAACCCGACTTTGTCGTCGTGCGCGACGACCTTTCGTCTATACCCAAGCTTCTGGCTGAAAAAGACCAGGGCAACCTGCCCAATACAGAGTTTATGTTTTTCGAGGAAGGCATAGAGTCATACGGCGATATGTATCTAGGCGGTGATATTAGCGCCACGGCCATCGCGCATCGCATTCGCTCCTAGCACGTTGCTTGGCTAAAAGGCTACCGGCTAATAGCCAGAAAAATGATCAGTTTTAATATGTCGTGCATCTATCTGTAGATGTTTGAGCATCTGCTTGACGCCGTCAACCATGGTATCTGGTCCGGAAATGTAAAATGTGCGTTCCTGGAAGTCTGGAACAACCTGCTGGAGCAATGCAGCGGTGACTTTGCCCACGGTAAAATCACCTGGTACGTCGGTGGGTTTTGTGACAATTGGGACAGTTCGGACGCCAACATCTGTCGCGCTCCCGAACACATCCATATAGGCAAATTCAGCCGGGTCGCTTACCGCGTAGAGGAGTGTAATATCTGCGACGGTATTGGTGTCCTGTAGATAGCGGACCATGCTGCGAAACGGCGTAATGCCTATGCCACCTGCGACAAACACGAGCTTCTGGTTTTTGACATCACCCATCGTGAAGTTGCCTGCTAGTTGGCTGGCATAGATGACGGCTCCTGGCTTGAGTTGCTCAAGCGTAGTCTTGTAGGTGCTGGCGGGTTCGCAAAACTTAAGCCCCAACTGGACTGTTTGCTCTGTCGGTGACGAAGCAATGGTGAAGGTTCGGCGATTGCCACGACTATCGTAGGGCACGCCCGCTAATGTCCACTCCATGTATTGCCCTGGTAAGAATGGGAAACGACGATCCGGCTGAAAAATGTAAGTATATACACGATCGGATATCTTTTGCACTTCTTTGAGCTGCAAACGAACGCGAAACTTTGGTGAGACAATGTACGCAAAAATGTTGCCCAGAAGCAGCGCAACTTCTGGATGAATTGTCAGCGGTCCAAGCTTCCAGGCACACACGTAGAAAACGGCAACGATACCGCCGAAAATTATCTGTTGGTTGCGGCGCGGCGGCATAGTAGCCGGCTCAGTTAACATGATTGTTGCCAAGAAAATGAGCGGGGAAGCGACAAGCGCGTGTTTCATATCTGTCCAGAGCTCATGCTGTGGGCCCAAAAATTGGAACACTTGTAGTGTTACGGCTACGACTGCAAAACTTATAAAAAGTGGTGCGCGACGAATCTTTCGGATAATTATGAGTCCACATAATAACGTTATAGGCCAAAATGCTGAGCTACCGATCCACCATGTTGTAGCTTGTAGGCCAGCAAGGCTCACGAATGCCGCGGCCAATGCTGCTGGGTTAAAGATGTGTTTGCCGTTCCAGGCTATGAGGAATTTTGACGCGCTTGATACAGCGCCTGCTAGCACCAGAATTATACCGCTGGAAATAGAATCTGCGGGATGGACAATCAAGAATAAAATCATCGCAGTAATCAGGGAAGATTCCATATTGGTGGCAATGCCAAAAAGACGCGCGAATCCACGGTCGGTTGCATATGCAGAGCTAATCAATAGAAAGAGTGAAATGATAAGCTCAGTTGGCGTTGCTGCGATACGTCCCGCAAAGGCGAAGCTGATGCCCAGCACCGCATACAGACTGAGTGCATACACAACGAGGCGATACATAGTTATGCTGTTGAGAATGCGATCGATGCTTTTCATACGAATGTCTCGTTAAAAATAGTGATAGGGAAGTCCTCCGTGTGGTAGATTTGCATGTCTTTGTCGAGGACTGCGCAGCCAAACGTACATGTTCGCGCAAGCACTTGCGGGCTCGTAAAGAAGAGCGCGCTGGCTAGGCCATCGGCCAATAACGTGGTGTCGGCGATAACCCACGTTGCAATGATATCATCCGGCGATGTAAGTGTTATCGGATTAATGATGTGATGGACATCCGACCACTTTCGCTTGCTGCCAGCTGAAGCGCAAAGACTTTTGTTGGACAACTGAAGGATGCCGATAGCCTCGGAAGTATCGGTAGGGTTCTCCATGCCAATTGCGATGGCACTCTTGTCGTGTGAACGATGGAGCATATCACCGCCAGCGTTAATAAGATATGAGGCAATGCCCGCATCATCAATGAGGCTGCTGACGATGTCTACGAGATAGCCTTTGCCAGCTGCGCCAAAATCGAGGAGCAGGGGCTGTGTCGTCGTGAGCGAACGTGGGCTATAGGTTAGGGTATCCTCCCATTTCGCAGGGCTCTGTAGCTGCTTTTTCTGGAATGAGTACTGCGCGTCGTACCCGGCATCAGACATCGTTTGGCCCACGAGCGGCGTTATCTTGCCATCGGTTGCATCATAGAGCTTTTTGTAGAGTGAGATGAGTGGTAGCCAGTCGTCGGGCATAGCAAATGTGCCGGCCTGGCTTGCCATTTTGGTTACCAGTGAGTCCTTGCGAAAGCGCGAATATGCTTTATCAAACGTGTCGATGCGAGCATGGATGGCGGCGAGTAATTCTAGCCAGACCTGACTGTCGATTGACTCAAAAAAAGTAAGCTCCCAATGTGTGCCGATGGCATCAAAAGATGTACGCCTCGTGTGCATGTTGCTCTTAGGCCTCAGCTTTTGCTGCGATTCGGCTGAGGGCATCATTGAAACCCTGGGTGGTGTCCGACGCACCAGCTATAACGCTAATCTGTAAGCCACTGATCTTTTTGCCCACTACTTTGGTTTTATAGCCTGCAGTAAACTCTTCCTGGTATTGTGCGGAGTCGAAGTCATTGGCGCTATTTTTGACCGAAGCATCGGTGACAACACCATCTTTGACCGTAACGCTTACCTCAATTTGCTCACTACCGTGTGGCACAGAGTAACTTTCGGAGTCGTTATAGGTACCGTCCTTTGCGACGCCGGAGCCTGATGTTGCGCTATTCGCTGCTGTAGAATCAGTTGAAGTAGTGTCTGTGGTTGTGGTTGCGGTTTGAGCTACTGAACCTGAGCCTGCGCCCTGTGATTTCAGGTGATCGGCTAGCAAGACGGCACCAGCGACAACCAAAATTGCCACAACCGTGGTAACGAGTCTCACTCGAGATTTTTGCTCATAGGGTTCTAACATAGTTACTCCAGATAATAATGATATTTAAGCACACTATCCATGCTTTAACTTAGGATATGCTGAAGCGTACTATGAAATGTAAAGCGTACCTCTCAGATTTTGGTTCAGCTGGTATAGTTAGGGTATGAACAATTCTAGCAAAGCTGCTCGAGTCGGTGTCGGCGTTTTTGTATTTAAGGACGGGAAGTTTCTGATACAGCAGCGCCAGGGTGCGCATGGAGCAGGCTCATGGTCGGTTCCGGGCGGCCACCTCGAGTTTGGCGAATCATTTGAGGATACTGCACGCCGTGAAGTTATGGAGGAAACAGGAATAGCTATTAAGAACGTGCACTTTGGCGCGGTTACGAATGACTATTTTGAGGCTGAAGACAAACATTACGTCACGATTTGGATGGTGAGTGATTGGGATAGCGGAGAGGCGCGTATCGTTGAGCCAGACAAATGCCTTGCGCAAAAATGGATTACATTTGGAGAGCTACCCGTGCCGCTTTTCTTGCCCTGGGATCAGCTGCTCGTATCTGAATTTTTTGCCAACATTAAGCTACTTGCGCCTGCGAACTAACTAGAGCTTTTCTTTGAGCGCCTGCAAGACGCAGAACGGTGCAGCAAAGCTCCACAGCAGACCAAGAATAGACAGTGGCGAATAACTAATCGCGATGAGCACGGCGAGTGTAATAAGACAGTAGCGTATGTAGCGCTTGATGAAGATTTTTTCATATGCGTGGAAATATTTGTCAGCAATGCGCCAACCCACGAGGCCAGCGCCAAAGTACGAGCCAACAATTCCGAAAACAATCATAATAGCGAAGAAATCGCCGCCGTTGATCCAGCGAGGTCCAATATTGGAAACGAATGCGTAGAATCCCGCAAGGACACTACCGAAGATTGCTGCCCAGAGCCAGCATTTCCAAAATATGTCAGATTTTGAATGGTGCATGAGCGGATTGTATCACAAATCTGCACATCTTTGCTGGATATGGTTTTTGATGGCTGCCGGAGAACGCGGCCTCAATGAGTATGTTACCTCGCATAAATCCGATACAATACGTGCATGACAATGAGTACGTTCAGTGATGTACGAGCTAAGCTCGACACATATTTTCCGTCAGGCAGTATGCTGCCCGGAGAGAGTATTGAGCGCATGCACCAGCTCCTTGCCGTCCTTGGCAGCCCCCAGGAATCACTCAAGATTATTCACGTGGCCGGAACGTCAGGCAAAACGTCGACGGCGTACTACACTGCTGCATTATTGAAGCGGGCAGGCTACCGGGTGGGCCTGACGATATCGCCTCACACTATTGAGATGAATGATCGCGTACAGATTGACGGTCAACCTTTGGCTGAAGAGACGTTTGCACGAGACTTCGAAGAATTTCTCCAGCTGATTGTCGACAGCGGTTTGCGACCGATGTATTTTGAGATTATGTTTGGTTTTGCGCTCTGGGAATTTGCCCGCTTAGGCGCGTCACACGCTGTGGTTGAAGTGGGCGTTGGCGGCTTGCTCGATACGACAAACGTCTTAACTGCTCCAGACAAAGTGTGCATTATTACGGACATTGGTTTTGATCATATGCACATTCTGGGCCATACGATACCCGAAATCGCTGCACAAAAGGCCGGCATTATTCAGAGCCACAACGTGGCCTTTACCTACGACCAGGGCAGTGCTGTATTGGGTGCAATTCACGATCGATCACGACTCAAGCAGGCGGAGGTGCACATATATTCCGAGGACGATATACTCAAGCTTGATCTGCCGCTCTTCCAGAGGCGGAACTTTAGCTTGGCGCGCCAAGCAGTTGCCTATGTATGTGAAAAGGATGGCCGGAAACTAACTGACGATATGGTACAGTCGGCATCCAAAATTCTTATTCCGGGTCGTATGGAGACAGTGATGATCGGCGGCAAGCATGTTATCTTGGATGGCGCGCACAATGGCCAGAAAATGAACGCACTGCTGCAGAGCGTGCAGGCCATGTACCCTGGACAGCCAATCGCAATGTTGCTTGGTTTTATCGAGAGTGCCGGTGCGGATGCTCGCCTCGATGACTGTCTGAGCCTATGCGGCAAAGCTGCTACTACATTGATCGCAACGCAGTTCGGTGGCCCCGAGGATGCGCCACACGTGAGCGTACCAGTCGGTGACATCATTCAGAAGGGTAAGCATTTGGGATTGACACGGATCATTGCCGAAGTGCAGCCAGCTCAAGCATTCAAGGCGCTCCTAGAAGCTCCAGAACCCGTCGTCGTAGTAGCCGGATCGCTGTATTTGCTCAACCACGTTCGCCCACTCGCTCTTGCTCAAAATGGCGCTTAATGTAGGTAATTCCACAACAAAATAGAGATAATTATTTCTACAACAGCCTCCCTGTTATGCGCATGTGAGATTTTTAGCTGAAACTTTGGTCCTACGCATATGCTGCGTAATTTGACATGCACAACCACCTTGGACAAACATGAAACATGTTATTCATAAGGAGGATCGCCTATTAGTGTCACAAAGAGTAAGAGCGGAAAGCTTTATGTGCAGATTCTATTGTGCTGGTTTGCTCTTTTGGCGGTGGCGTTCTTGCCATTCATGAAGCAAATAGATGAAGCTTTCCGTGCCGGCCCGCTCATCGCGGGCTTGGTAGTAGTAAGTACGGCATTCGTCGGATATTTTTGGCTTAACGGTCTCAAAGACCTCGTCTATACATTTTATTTTTACCGACACAAAAAAGAATTATTAAAAACCCCAACTCGCGGTATTGGCTCGGTTGATAACCAGCCCCGCGTGGTTATGGTGTACTGCACCTGCAATGACTTTGATGGAACAAGTTTGCTCAAGAGCATGCAGCAGGATTACGAGAACTGCTATACCGTTATTTTGGACGATTCGCAGAAGCCCGAGTACATCAAAAAGGTGAATGACTTTTCGGCGCGTCATGGCGTGCCGATCATCCGTCGCCAGACACACGAAGGCTTCAAGGCTGGCAACTTGAACCATTTCTTGAGCAAAGGCTTGTTCGACTACTTTGTCATTTTGGACAGTGATGAAATTATCCCAGCGGACTTTATCACTCGTGCACTCGATTATTTTGCAGCGTACGACAACGCCGGCATTGTCCAGGCAAATCACATAGCAACGCGTAATCGTAACAAGTTCATGCGTACCTATGCTATCGGCGTCGATTCGCATTGGGGGACATACCAGGCTGTTAAGGACCATCATGGGTTCTTGTCACTTCTAGGGCACGGTGCAATGGTCAGCAAGGAGTGCTACACGGCCGCTGGTGGCTTTCCGCACATGGTTGCCGAGGATCTGTGCTTGAGCATCAAAGCACGCAACTGCGGCTACCTGGTGGTGTTTGCGCCAGATATTATGTGTGAAGAAGAATACCCCGTGGACTATTTGGCGTTCAAGAAGCGACATTCCAAGTGGACGCAGGGCAACATGGAATTTATCAAAAAGTTCACCGGTGTTATCATTACTTCACCGATGAAATGGTACGAAAAACTAGACATCATATTGTTTACATACAGCCTACCATTAACCGTTTTCTTCTCGTTCTATCTCATTATCAATGTGGTGGCGTTGCCGATGTTGGACTACTCGATCATTTATCCTATGTGGATGGTTGTTCCGACAGCGCTCTTCTTGCTGGCGCCGATGCTTAATGACTTCTTCTACTACGTCCGCAAGCGCCGGTTCCATTCACTTATGGTATATCTTTTCCAGACATCGCTGCTATATGGCTCAATGTTTTACACAAGCCTTCGGGCAAGTGCAAAGTCGCTGTTTGGTAGCTCTACATTTATCGTAACGCCCAAGACAGGGCAGCACATACAGTGGGGCGCTGCAGTGCGTGCCAACTTGCACGAGATCACGTTTGTACTCGTGCTGCTGGCGGCAACAATGACGCTCGACAGAAGCCCGCTGCCATGTATCTTGATGGTCGTATCGGGCTTGGCATCGGTGTATCTAACGATCATGTCCAATCATGACAATGACGAATTCGCCGAACTAGACGCTCGTAGCAGTATTCGCTAGCTATGGGGCTACTACATAAAAGAGACCGGATAATCCGGTCTCTTTTATAGGTATACGTTGCTCGTTTACTATTAGGCTGTGACGCGACTTGAGCGTTGTCCGCCAACTCTTCCAGCAGTGCTTGCTTTCTTACGGTCGCGAGCAAAATTTCCACCGCTATTGCTGCCGGCCCGACTGGCCTTAACGCGGTCGCGAGCAAAATTTCCACCGCTTTTCTGGCCGCCAATTCTACCTGCAGCTGCATGACCTGCTGAGTCACCATGCCAGCCTCGTCCTTGTCCAGTTGCCATATCGCATCCCTCCTTAGTCAGTTAGTTTGCATTTAGTAGTATAGGGCTCGGGTAGAAGTACAACTAGGAAATAGCTTACATGAGGGACGTAAGAATATAACGGGGACGCGGTTATATAATCGGCACACTTAGCGAACGAGAGGTGTTAGCGATGTGTAGGCTTGGCAAGCGGTGGCGTTTGTGAGGCGATGCCAATGGCTACTGCGATAATTACAACGTTTTTGATTATGTATTGACCTTCAAGGTTCGGCACAAACATACGAGACCAGACTTGATCTGGGATGAGTACAAGTGGTGCACAAACTATAGCCATGTGGACGAGCAGCAGCGGTATGACGACACGCGTTGCGCGTGGGAACAAGAAGAGCAGGCCGATCAGGCACTCAAACACTGCCAAAAGTATAAAGGCTGCGTGAAAATGCTCGGCACCAATTGTTTTGGCTGTAAGCGATGCCGCGAGCGGGCTTGCTGGGCTCAAATCGAGAAGCTTCAGAATACCAAAATAAAAGTAGACAATAAATACTGCAACGCGAGCCATCGGCACAAAGGCCTTTCGGAGCCAGCTGATCAGTTTGAGATCGATTGTTTGTAGTTGCATGCGTACTCTCAACTATAGCATAAGCGTCTAGGCGCGCTTCTCGAGCTCCTCGATAATGCGACCAATATCGACACCCTTGCCCAAAACTGGTTTCCAGAGATCACCCGTGCGTGCCAGTCGTTTATGGATGTTTGCGATGGTGAAATTCTCTGGCTTCAAGCCTTTCTTTACTTCGTCCCAGTGGAGCGGGGTGGCGACATTTGCATCTGGTGTCGGGCGGACTGAATATGGTGCGGCGAGTGTCTGGCCTTCGCGGTTTTGTAAATAATCAAGGTAAATACGATGTTGCCGCTTCACGGGCATGCGCTCTAAACTCGTGAGCTTTGGAACCCGCTTATTAATCTCAATTGCGAGTAAGTGTGCCAGATTTTTGGCTTGTTCATAGTTGTAGTTTGCATGGAGCGGAATATAGACGTGAATACCAGTTTTGCCAGAGGTCTTAGGGAAGGCGTCAATGTGCAGTTCGTCACAGACTTCATGGGTGGCTTTGGCTACAGTAATGACGTCCTCGAACGTTACACCCTCAGGGTCCAGATCGATAACGAGCCAATCTGGTTTGTCGAGGTTCTGGATGCGCGAATTCCACGGATTTATCTCAATACAGCCAAGTTGCACCATGTAGGTAAGCGTTTCGATTGAGCCACCGACAATCCAGTGGAGATTGCCGTTATTTGACTCAGAATAAATATCAGTTGCTGGGACCCAATCTGGCAAATGCTCCATATTCTTCTGGAAGAATCCATGGTCGGTAACGCCACCTGGCTGCCGCAAGAGCGAGTGAGGGCGATCTTTGAGATACGGAAGCATAAAGTCGCCCACGCTTTCGTAGTAGTGGATCAGGTCACCTTTTGTGTACTTGTGTTTCGGGAAGAACACCTTGTCCAGATGTGTAAACTCTTGCTCAATCACTTTCTTCTCCCTTTGCTTAAAAGTGTGCGTTTCGCGCGGATCGTCTTTTGGCGAGCCCGGCTGCACTACGCTTGACCCACTTTTATCCAAAGGGGTCGCGCGTGATCTCTCTCGCTTCACGTTAACGGGCTTCTTGTCTTCACGCATACCGACGAACTTCGGTTGGCGCATCGAGCCGTCGCTTGTCCATTCAGCAAAGTTCATTTCGCACACCAGCTCTGGCCTCACCCAGTGAACAGGCGCGTTGGGTTTTGGCTCGGTTGAGAACGGCGAAGTTTTGCGCTCCAGTTTGTCGAGCTTGGCACGGAGCAGCTTGCGCTGATTGTCGGGAATACCACCACCTGAGTGGCCAACATACCGAAGCTCGCCCTTGTCGTAGACACCCACAATGAGGGCGCCCAAATAGTCGCGACTACCTCGCGGTTCGGTAAAGCCACCGATAACGACTTCTTGCCGCAGGTGCGTTTTGATCTTGAGCCAATCGTCACCACGATTTGCCTCGCGATATTCGCTGTCGGCCCGTTTGGCGACAATCCCTTCAAGCCCTCGTTCTTGCATCTGATGAAAGAGTGCTGCGCCTTTGGTCTCAATATGATCGCTGTAACGAAGTAGTGAGTTTTGGGGCAATACAGCCTTGAGCAATGCCTTGCGCTTAACGAGCGGCATTGTGCGCACGTCGCGTCCATCGCACCACAAAATATCAAAGACATAGTAGTGGAGTGAGCCTTGCGGTGCTTTGCGCCAACTCTGGAGCCACTCAAAGTGCGGTGAACCTTCTTGATCGACAACAACAACTTCGCCATCGAGGATGACATCGTGATCGAGGCCGTTGAGTGCTTCGTAAACTGGTGCAAATTTTTCGCTAAAGTCGAGACTATTGCGCGAGTAGAGCGTGCGCGCAGCGCCGTGTTTGCTCGCGATTGCTCGGTAGCCGTCCCACTTGATTTCAAACAGCCAGTTATCGCGGTCGAACGGTTCTTCGACGAGTGTGCAGAGCATAGGTCTTACGTGCCAGGGCTGCTTCTCTTTGGGGTAACTCGAGAGGTCTGGCAGCTTATTGTGGGCACCAAGATCATCGACCGCTTTGCCACTAACAACAGACGCTGTTTCTTGCGTGATGTCTTTGCCCGAAGCGTAGTCGTCGGTTTTTTTGACAAGCAGCCATGCGTCTTCGTCTTGACCATGCATTTTTATCAGTGCGAATTCTCCATGGAGCTTTGTGCCATGCAGTATAAACGTCAGATGCCCGGCCTCAAGCTCCTTGCGCAACGTCGCTTCGGGGTTGTCTGTTTCGGCCCGTGGCTCGTATGTACCTTGGTCCCAGATAATAACATTCCCGGCTCCGTACTGGCCCTCGGGAATAACACCCTCGAACTTCCGATATTCGTATGGGTGATCTTCGACAGGCACGGCCAGATGTCGTACATGTGGGTCCATACTCGGGCCTTTAGGAACGGCCCAGCTCTTGAGTACGCCATCGAGTTCAAGCCGAAAATCATAATGCAAACTGGAGGCATGATGTTCCTGAATTACGAAGGCGAGTTGTTTACCGTGCTGGTTACGAACGGAACCTTTTGGTTCAGGCGTTTTATCGAAGCGTCGTTTCGAGAAATACTTGCCAAGTCCCATAGCGTTATGACTGGTTTAGACTAGCCTTTAGCGCTTCCATGAGGTCGCTGGCTGGTGTGTCTTTGGGTGCCTTATCGTGATGGGCTGGTTTTTTGCCCTTAGTCTTTGCCTTGATAATTTCCTCAAGTTCCTCGGTATAGGTATCATGGAAATCTTCAGGGATAAAGTGCTTTGTCTCTTGCTTGATGAGCTTCATGGCGACTTCAATTTCTTTTTCGGTAAGGTCACTATCGGTCGGGAATTTTAATGAAGTAGGCTCACGAAGGTCAGTCGGAAAGCGCATTTGGTTGAGCACTAATGCCCGACCAACAGGCTTAATGACGCCCAGGTGTTCCTTCTGGTGAATGACAAAGCGAGCGAGTGCTAGCTTGTTGGACTTCTGGAGCGCAGCACGTAAGAGTGCGTAGGCTTTCTCGCCACCCTTAATAGGTTCGAGATAATAGGGCTTTTCGAGGTAGCGAATGTCGATTTCGCTGTCATCGACAAACTGGTGGATATCAACAGTTTGGGTTTTCTTGGGGTTTGCTTTGTCAAAATCGGCCTCGGTAAGCACGGCATAGTCGCCGTCCTGGTACTCGTAGCCCTTAACGATGTCGTCCCATGCAATTTCTTTGCCATCTTTGCGGCAAATGCGCGCATAACGGATTGGTGCGTGGTCTTCTTTGTGGAGCATATCCAGATCGAGGCCTTCATGTGGGTGAACGCCGCTAAACATCTTAACGGGGATGTTTACGAGCCCGAAACTAATTGATCCTGTCCAGATTGGTCGCATACCTCTTATGTTAGCACAGGTTGAGCTAACGATCCTCTAGTAGTTCGTGTTGTTGCATTTGCTGGTCACGAAACTCGCCAAAGCTCATTTCTTGAGGCGCAATTGGCTCAGGGGTCGGGACCGGTATGCCTACAGCGGGAGTGTCGCCATGAGTCACTTTGCCTGGGTTTTGGCCATCACCTTCGCCCATAAGGGCTAGGGAGCCAACACCGACAACGACGGCAAGCGCATAGGCGGGAGCTTTTTCTTTAATGTGGTCTACAATTGGTCGCAACGATTTTTCCATGAGATCCCCCTTAAAGTAATGCCCTCATGGTAACAATTTGCGAGCGTCAAGCCAAGCTGCTATAAGTGGGGCATGAGCATAAAAGAGAAACTAAGGGTGGTTCGCTTCGCACTGCCCGCTGCAGTCATTGGTTTTTTGGGTAACGTTGTCGGTGTTGAATACGCACGCAGCAAAGGCTGGATATCTGATGGAGGCCCACTTGATGTAGTAGCTCACGCCAATAATTTTTTCGATAGCCTCATAGTTACGAGTGCGGCATCGCTCGCTATTGATGTCGCAAAGTCACCACGCAACCTACCGCTCCGCAAAGCTGTAGCTGTTGGCGGAATGGTGATGGGCGTTGGGTTGGGCATGAACATGGTCAGCGAAACTTCCTTGGCACACGAACCACAGTTCTCGGCTATATTTGCGGAAGACACTACGGGCGATGTTTATGATTTTGCGTACGGTGCAGCTGGATCTTTGGCGGTGGCAGCAGCATGCACGATAGCTGTCCGAGAGACAGAAAAGAGAGATCCTAACCTAGAATAAATGCTTCAAGCGGTCGGTCGTCGAAGGCTTGATATCGCCACTACACGAGGCGGGATCTTTGGTCTCATCGCTCTTCTTGGCATTATTTTTGATGCCGTTGTACTCAGTTTTGATAGTCGAATCGGAAAGGTCGCCAAAACTTATGAGTAGCTTGTCCTGGTCACCAATAGTCATATCGGTGATAGGCGTCAGGTCTGTGTAATCTTGGCCGTTTAACATAATGTGTAGTTTTTCGTTGCCGTTGGCTACGTACAGCGTGCCATCTTTGGTTTTTACGAAATCATCACCAACAAACCAGCCGATATTTTCGAAGAACTGACCCCATGTGACGGCGTGGTCGTGGACGTGTATGACGTCGTTAACTTCATCATGCATATGTGCGCGCTCGGCTGGCGTAATGTTGTCGTAGGCAGAGCAGGCGGCCACGTCTTCGTAATAGGTTGAGTCTTTGAACAGTTCGCGTTTGCCATTGATGTAAACCTGGAAGTTGGCGTGGTAGTGCGTATGTGCCGGATTGTAGGTAAAGAAGCGGATGCCCAGAATAACAACAACGCCTAGCAGTAAGCCGTAGAGCAGAAACGCTAACTTACTCGTAAGCCGGGATGCTGTTTTTGTGGTTTGGGAAATCTCTGGTTCAGTAGTCATGCCCCTATAATACCTGCTTTTTGGGTGGGCAAGCAAACGATCATTTTTAATTGCAGTAGAATATTGTATAATATGCACGTCAACTACCATTTCACCTCAGTGGACGACGATGGGAGAAGAAGTGTACTCAATCGCAGATCTCGGCGGCAAGCTTGTCACCGACGAAAGCTGCCCGGCATTCCTGATGCCGCTGGACATGCCGTTTACGGCCGCCAGCGTCACCGCCACAATCGAAGAGCTCACCGACGAGGAACTGGACGACGTGTCCATCCGTTATTCGGGTGAGAACAACGGGCTGATCGTACGGTTCGGCTACGAAACGTCGCCAGAAGTTCTCGAGCGAGCCGCCAACATCAAGACGTCCCTCAGGGCTGATGGCAAAGTCACGAGCGAAGCTCTCGAAGTCCTGTCACTGGACTGCACCAGTAAGTACCCGCAGCTCGTTATCGAGCCGCTACAGGTGCTCACCGGTGCCATGTTCATCGACTTGATCGACCGCTTCACCGGAAAGCTCGCTAAACGGCGGGAAGACTGGACGGCATCAGTCGGCTGGGGAGCGTTCCTGCTGGAGCATCTCGACGACGAGGACTGCGGCTACGACGACGATCTGGACGAGGACGACCAGGAGGACCTGCGCGACACCGCCATCGACTACAGCGCCATGGCACTCCGTGTGGTCGCGAAGTACCCGTACTGTGGCATCATCACGGCCTCCTGCGGGTACAACGAGGAAGACCAACTGGCCTCCGTCCACCACATGATCCGCGTCATTTCGCCGATCGAGCCGCACGAGTTCGACCTCAGCCGCGTGAAGCTCGTCGCTGGCGTCGTAAACGTCGAGGTTGACCAGTTCAACCAGGTTCACGTCGAAACCGCCGGTTCGGAGCTGTTCACCTTCGGTGATCCGAGGAAGTTCATCTTCGCAGTCCACGCCCTCAGCGTCGAACTGGCCAAGGCCCTGAACATCTTCCCGGTGGTCGGCATGCCGAAGTACAGCATCACGCTGGATTACGGCAGCGCCCTCCAGACCATCGAACTGAGTCACCACTTCGACATCCTGTCCGACCGCGCCTGAAAGAGGTGAATGACATGTAGTTGCGAGGGTCTCCCGGGGTTGCGATGCCAGTATGGTATCAACATACAACCCCAGGAGACCCGAACACACAACCTAGCTGTTCTTAAAGATGATACTCGTGTCATTTCGATAGAGTAGCTACGTTGCCAATGTATGAAGAACATTATATTATTAGTCTTGTCAGCTATACTTCGCACGAACGAGTAGGGAGAGGTTCATGCACTTTGAAAGCCGACAGCCTGCTGTCGAAGTGAGTACCAGCCACCGAGAGGTGCTCGTACACATGCACCGGGACGAGGTGTTCACGCCGAATAGCGTGATCGCTCAGCTGGAGAAGCTTCGCGCTGAGTTCGAGTTCAACAGGGTTGCATTGAAGACCAGCTCCGACAAGGGTCTGTGTTTCCGCTTCGGCGGCAACCCGGACGAGCTCGACGAGCTTCGCGAGCGACTGATGGCATACAAGTTCACGTATGCAGTGGACGCCGTGCCGGAAGTTCCGGAGATTCTCTTCGTTGCCGGCCAGTGTGGCGGTGCAATCGACCCCGAGCAGCCGCTGAGCGTAACGACGATCAACACCTACCTGGCTGGCCTCAACGACCAAGGCGAGGACTGGTACATCAAGGCGGATGCGCCGTACCTCTGGGTCTGTCAGGTCTGGCACGACCGCCTGGGTGAGAACGCAGTCCGGGTGCTCAAGCCTCGCTACAAGCAGGCTCGCGTCTACGCCGTGGCAACTGTCCGCAACCACTACATCGACCGCATCATCATGCATGTCGAGGGTACTCGGGCCGCTGAGGGCCAGATTGGCTACAACCTGGACGCCGCAAAAGCGCTCAACTTCGCTGCGGACGTCGTGGAGGAGCATAGTGCCGTCACCGCACGTCTGGCGGGCCAACCCTGGCTCCTGACCTATCCGGGCTTCATGGCCGACTTCGTCAACGCCGCTAAGGTGTGGAAGTTCACGGTCAAGTTCGCCAAAGCTCTGGGCTACCACCCGCGTGACCTGGAGTTCCGTATCAGGATCGATGACAGCCATGAGCTGCTCTACAAGCCACCGCCGATGAGCGATCGAAGCTGAGCAATGTGCTCGGCTGCTGACACGGCCCTTGGGGTATGTTTGTCTGATGGACTTCCATCGCAAAGATAACGTACCCCAAGAGCCAGCACCACCTTTGTAATTATTATTTATTTGTTGCATAATATATCCCACGTCAACTACACGACGAGAGGGAAGAGAATGCGCCCAAAGCGCCGGCCCGTATTGTCGATGCCATCTTTCGACGATCACTCGCACTTCTACATCTACATCGACCCCAGGGAGGTCTTTACGACCCGTACACTGTACCGGGATCTCCAACGACTGCGGCAGCACCTTGCTGGCGACTCGTCTATCGACAGCGTGCTCACCAAGTCTGAGCTCGCGGTTGTGGGCGGTACAGCTCTGCACTTCCGGATCAGTCACTACTTCCGCGAGGAGCAGGACGTTCGACGCCAGCTCAAGGCCTTTGACTTCGACTTCGCAGTCGATGACAAGCCGGAAGCAACGCAGGACATCCTGTTCCTGACGGCCCGTGAGCCATATGGCAGAGATGAGTGCTTGGCGATCCTTGAACCAGATCAGCCGGTGACAACAGCGAGCTTTAAGTCGCTCTTCGAGCAGCTGGGCCACAGCAGCAAGTACCTGTCGTTCGACATGTCACGTCCCTACCTCGCCTTGCGAGACGGCGACAGCTCGTCTATGAGCGACTTCCGGTACAGCTTCAGTCCCCGCTACAAGCACTGCAAACTCGACGTGACATGTGAGCTCGACCAGGGCTTCATCGAGCGCATCTGGATCACGGTCACCGGCACGCCCGGCTATCGGATCGACCTGTCATTCGACCTCGATGCAGCACGACTCGTGCCCAACATCGTTGGCGTCGAACAGACTGCTGAAGGAGTTGCCCGCGCCCGGCTCATCGGTTTGCCTCAGGGCACTACGTACACCGGGCTGATGACCGACTTGGTCACTGACAACATCGTCTGGCAGCAGTCGCTGGCTTTCGCTCGGGCACTGGGATACCACCCAGATGTCACAGAGTTCCGAGTCAACATCGACAGCCAGCGAGCGTTGAGTTTTCTCCCTGGAGCCGTAAGCGCCAGGTCGTAGTAGTTGCCAGGGTTGGGTGGTGTTCATCGGTTGCATAGCGACCATCTTTACCGAACACCACCCAGCCGAAGCACACCTTTGTGATTATTATTTTTTGATTGTATAATATATTTGTCAGCTACCGTTCCACATCGTGGACCAATTGAGAGGACATTCCCATGGCAACCGTCAGGGGAGAGGGACTGCTTGAGCAGCCGAACCGGGATCAGCACAGACTGGTCCTTGGCGTTCCTGCTGAGGTGCCGTTTACGGCAGCCAGCATCAACGCAACGCTGCAGGCACTGCAGGTGCTCATCGTGGAGGGCAGCGCGAGCGTCAGCTGGGACCGAAGGTCTGGGCTGTGTTTCGTACTTCCGAATGACGACGAGCATCCGATTGACCAGGAGGCTCTGTACAACCTGGAGATCCCGCTGCGCGTGCTTCAGGCGGAGTTCGACAAGAGTGTGCCAGACGTACTCTTCATCGACACCAACAGCATGAACGACGACATCGTGGTACTGCGGCCCGAGCAGGCGTTCACCGTACAACGGCTCAATGAGCTGGTCGACGGCTGGATCCAGCAAGATCCGGGCCTGGCGGGCGACTGGCAGCTCTGCATCGAGAACAACTGTCTGACGCTCTGCAACTCGGAGGCAGCACGCCTCGTGCTTTCCAGCGCGATCAAGCCGATCTACGAGGCTACCGGCCATGCCATCGTACGTATTCCGTATGACAGCAGGCTGGGACGCATGTGTACGGCGACGGTCACCGTCCGCATCACCAAGCAGCAGCGGTCTTTTGTTCCCAGCCTTGAGGCTACCTGCGGGCTGGCGTACTTCCTGGACGTGCGTTCTGTACGCGCTCAGGCGGTCACGGCAACCTACGAGAGCTCAACGCTCTTCGAACTGGATCCGCTGGAGTTGCTCAAGGGACTGGAGGTCGATGTGGTGCACTTCATGTACACCCTCGGCATTCACCCGCAGCTCAGCGGCGAGCTGAAGGTCGTTCTCGACCAATCGCACCGCACACCTGGCGGATCACACGACAACGATCTGCATCTCGCGCAGCGCTTCCCGATACGTCGGCCTCGCCGATAGTCCAAACCGCTCTCAATTAAGGAGGTAGCCGTCCGGCTCTCGGGTGTATGTGATGCCACTGGCATTTTTACGCATACACTCAAGAGCCCACCTACTTTGCTACCAGAAAAGCCGCTCTTATCTAGGAGCGGCTTTTGATTTTTTCGTAGATCTTGGCGACAGGGCAGGCCTCAAGCGCTTCTGCTTCGGTCGTTTTGAGTAGCTTGATGACAATGTCACGGAAGACTTTTTGTTCCTCACGTGTAAGCATGCTATCGATACGCTCCTGGCTGTCGTGTGTCAGCTCAGCCATAACTTCGGCGCGCATCTTTTCTCCGTGTTTGGTGAGCTGAATCATTTTAACGCGACGATCTTTTTCGTTCTCGACGCGCTCAACGAGGTCCATGGCGACCAATCGGTCAACGATACCAGTAACGTTGGAGGCATCGCAAGACAAGAGTGCAGCCATCCAGCTCATAGGGTGAGGGCGGTTATCACTCAAAAACCCAAGCACGTGCAATTGCTGCGTCGTAAGACCGCGCTTAACAGCCGACTCAATAAATCGCGGTTTCATCCGCAGCATGAGCTCGAAAGTTAGCCAAAACGTGTTGAGGTCTTCGTACTTATCTTGCATAACATAGTTATTATACGTCATGTAGCAAATACTTGACAACCTCAAATATTTAGATTTACAATCATTGATGAAATCAATTAATAACTGAAAGGGATTTTATATGAAGCAACCTTTTAAATGGGGTTTGCTTGGATTGCTTGCGCTTGCGCAGTTTATGGTCGTTCTCGATACATCGATCGTAAACGTTGCATTGCCGGCTATCCAAAAAGCGCTGGACTTCAATGCCAGTGACCTGCAATGGGTGATTACTGCGTATACGCTTGCGTTTGGCGGTTTCTTGCTCCTCGGTGGTCGCGCAGCTGACCTTTACGGGCGTCGCAAGATGTTCATCATCGGTGTTGCCGGTTTTACTGCTATGTCACTACTCGTCGGCTTGTCACAAGACAGCACAATGATGATTATAGCTCGTGGTCTACAAGGTTTGTTCGCGGCCTTGATGTCACCAGCAGCATTGTCTATTGTTCTGACGTCATTCAAGGAAGGCGCTGACCGAAACAAAGCCCTTGGTATCTGGGGCGCAGTTGCAGCCGGTGGTGCTGCAGCGGGTGTTGTGTTCGGCGGACTTCTTACTGAATACACAAGCTGGGAATGGAACTTCTTTGTAAACATCCCTGTTGGTTTGTTCGTGATCCTTATCGCTCGTCGCATTATTCCATTGCACGAGAGTGAAGCAGATCACAACGACCTCGATCTTCCTGGCGCCATTACGGTAACCGGTGGTCTTATGACCTTGGTGTTTGCGCTTACGAAGGCTCCTGAATGGGGTTGGACCAACGGTACGACACTGAGTTTGTTCGTAGCCGTTATAGCATTACTTGGTGCATTTGTCTGGAACGAGTCACGTGTTAAGCACCCGCTTATGCCACTGTCAATTTTCCGCATCCGCAACCTTACTGGTGCTAACCTCGTCATGATGCCAATTACGGCTGCCATGATGTCGATGTTCTTCTTTGTATCACTCTACATCCAGACAGTTATGGACTACTCGCCAGTTATGACTGGTGTGAGCCTCCTGCCAGTAACCTTTATCATTGGTATTGTCGCGACAGTTATGTCGGGACAGGTCGCCAAGATTGGTTATAAGCGCATTCTGATGGTCGCCCCATTGTTTGTCGCTGGCGGTTTGTTCTGGCTCGGTCACCTTCCAGTTGACGGTACCTACGTGGGTAATATTCTCCCAGGTTTGTCGCTCGTCGCTGTTGGTATGGGCGCAATCTTTGTGACAGCCACAATTACTGCTACTTCAGGTGTTCCAGGCAACGAAGCAGGTCTTGCTTCTGGTCTGTTTAACACTTCGCAGCAGATTGGTGGCGCGTTGGGTCTTGCAGTTCTCTCTGGAGTTGCTGCATCACACACCACTGACGTTCTGAGCAAGCTTGGCCACATGCCATCTGCCAACGAGATTGTTACGGCAACTGTTGGTGGTTGGACGAATGCCTTCTATGTCGGTTTTGCCTTTGCCCTTCTGGCTGCCTTTGTTGCAACGACTGTTGTCAAGCAGCACAAGCACCACTTGGCTAAGTACGCTAACCAAGATGGTAGCACTCCAACGCCTATCGCTATGCACTAAACCGTGTAGCGTTTGCAAACAAATAAGCCCCCGGATTTCCAGGGGCTTATTTTATTAGGATCGAACCGACCACACGAATGTCGCGGTACCAGCGCCGGGGGCAGCATCGACGTTAATCGTAAATGTCGTACCACCTGCATTGCTAACCCAGAATCTTGTGGCAGTGCCAAGATTGTTACTCGGTGTAACGGTGATATTGGCGAGCGCTGGCGTCATGCCAAGGCCATGCGTGACGTTGACACTTGTTGCGGCTGTCGTAATCGTCGCGGTGCCGTTTGCCTCAGTGGCATAGCCGATGTTGTTGCGCACAATAGTATTAGCGCCACCAGTTTCGAGCATGGTAATCGTCGGGGCTGAGTTTTGGGACAGAGTATTGCCAGTAATGACGTTGTCACCAGCACCACCGATGCCTTCCTCGCGGATAAGGCTATGCGTCTTGCCGGCAGTGTTTGAAGTCTCGAGTGAGTTACCGGTAATAGTGTTGTAGTGCGTATTGAACTCTAGGTGAATACCAGAGATGGGTGTAGAGCCAGCATCGCCGATACCGGTGAAGAGATTGTTGCTAACGACACACTTGTTGGCTACGATGAACACGCTGTCGCCACCGATGCCGTCAAAGGTTGAATTGACGATCTTGGTACCTTTGGTGTTCTGGACACGGACACCGATACAGTTGTGCGATCCAGACACGAAACAGCATCCCATAATAGTTTGCAGGCCTGCCTGGTCATAGAACATAACAGGATTTCCGGACCCTGCAGGCGCTGTTGCCCCACCAAGGAACTCGAAGTCGCTGGCGATAAACCAGTTTTCATCGCTCGAAGTCGTGCGTACGCCACCGCCAAAACCTGCACTACTGCCAGCGTTGTCGAACAAACATGCGCTAACACGGTTATGATGGCCAAAGCCGCTGCTAGGGAGTGGGCCAAGCTGAAGTCCCCAGTTGTAGATGCTGGTGAAATGAATGCGCTCAAAACTACACTGAACCGCGCCGTCTGCGGTAATGCCATTGCCACTTGTCATATTGGCAGAGTTACCATCAATGGTGAAGTCGGACAAGTGCGCGCCTACAATACCGTCACTGCCCGGGTTGAATGTGATGACATCAGCGTTAAGGCCATTTTTGGCTTTGAGGATGGTCGCTTCGCGGCCACTGCCAATAATTGTTACAGAGTCGGTGATAGTGAGCGTTGTGCCAACGATCATTGTGCCCGGCGACAACACGAGCATCTTCCCGGTACTTACAGCAGCACCAATCGCTGTTTGCAAGTTTGCCGCATCGTCAGTTGTGCCGTCAGCGGTTACGCCGTAATCAGCACTGTAGAGAATTTGCGATCCTTTGGCGACGGCGTTGGCGATGCTGTTTTGCAGACTCGAGGTAAGATCACTTGCAGGGATACCACTGCCTGGCTTCTGATAAAACGTACCGTCTGTGCGAAGCTTAAGGCTACCATCGTTATTGTGCTCAACAAGCAGAAATGTATTGAGCACGTCGCCCCATTGGTTAGTATCACCGCCAGGTTGTGGTAAGCGAGCCATTATGGATATGTCCTTTTATCTTTATACAGTATAGATAAAGGTTGTGCTTTGCCGCAAATTAATCTTGTTTTTCGGCAATTTTGATACAGTTCTCAAAGAAACGTATGACTGCCTGCTGTTCTTGTAGCGAGAGCTGATCGAGCGCACTCGTCATGAGGCTCAAACGTTGGTCGCGGTGGTGCTTGAGAAAATTCTGAGACTTCCCAGTCAGATGCACCCGGATAATGCGCTTGTCTGAATCTTCGTGGTGCCGCTCAACGTAGCCTTCGTGCTCCAGCTTATCGACAATAACACTAGCGCTTGGCAGGCGTACGCCAAGCTGGCTGGCAAGCTGCTTCATAGTCGGCGGCTGGTCGCTAAAGTGGACTAATGCTAGCGTCCGAAGGCCCAGGATGCTAAGGCCTTCATGGGCTATCTGTGGTCGCTTGAGCATGCAAACTGCAAAACGGTCGCTCAGTACTGCCAGCTTTGTTGCAATGTTCATAGTGAGTTTACTGAGACTTTTTGGTTGGACGGTGTCCAGGCCACCACACCTTATAGCCAAGCAATGTAGAAATTGCTGGGATCAGGAGCATAGAGATGACGAATGCGCCAAGGCTAATGCCAAGTGCTACGCCAACGCCAATCTGGGTCAGCATGCTGAGGCCGGTGAAGGTCAGGGAAACGAACGTACCGGCAAGGATGAGCCCTGCAGATGCTAGTGTTGCCGAGCTGTGTTCAACTGCACGTTCGGCTGCTAGTGCGGGCTTGTTGCCCTCAGTACGAACTTCTTCGCGCAATCGAGTAATCATCAGAATGTTGTAGTCGGTGCCAACTGCCACGACGAAGACATAGAGGAAAATCGGGAAGATGAAGTTTAGTCCGCTATTGCCACCAAGTGTGATAAACGCAATCACACAGGCACCCAATGTGGCCACAAAGCCGAGGCCGACGGTTCCGAGGAGATAGAACGGCGCAACAAGGCTGCGAAGTAGTAGGGCCAGAATGACGAGGATGAGGACTGCGGCGAGCGGGAAGACCACGCGCAGGTCGCGATTGACTGCGGCCTGGAGGTCGACATAGGTTGCAGTTTCGCCACCAACAACGATGGTGACATTGTTGACGCCTGTGTTGTGTGCGGCAGTACGAATAGGACCCTTAACAGTTTCCATTGCCTTGTCGGATGTTGGGCTGTCTTTAAGAATCACAGAAATTTGGGCAGCTTTGTCGTTGCTGCTGGTTTGCGCCATGCTTACTGATGATACGCCGGGAACAGCACTCAGTTTGCTGCGAATTGCTGTGAGCTGTGCATCAGTAAGGCGCTCATCACTCTTTACATATACGAGAGTTGGGCTGGCTACACCAGCTGCAAAGCTGTGAGTCAGGTCTTTGTATGCTGCGGTTGATTCAGCCTTGGCTGGCAGCTGGCTAATTGTGTCGAATGTGCCTTTGTACTGCGTGACGAATGCAGCAAGCACGAGGAGCACGAGCGTCAGGGCAACAGTTACACGGCCTGGTTTCCGAGAAACAAACACACCAACTTTCTTGGCGATTGTGCCTTCAGCTGGCTCGTGCTGCCACTTTTTGGATGGCCAGAAAATCTTGTCACCGACAATAGCGATCAGTGCCGGCACGAGTGTTAGCGCGGCGAGCAACATGACGATAACAGAGATAACCAATCCTGGAGCAAGTGAACTAAAGAAACCGAGTGATGCAGCAAAGAGAGCTGCAAAAGCTGCAGTTACAACTAGTGCGGCCGATAAGATCGGTTCGCCGGCACGCGACAGTGCAAAACTTACTGCGCCACGGCTGTGGTCGCCACTGCGCAAACGTTCACGGTAGCGGAAAAGCAGGAACAGAATGTAGTCAGTACCGATGCCAAACAGAACAACGATGAGTAGCGTCGTGAGCTGGCCGTCAACCTTGAAGTTAAACGTTTGAGCCGCAAGTGCGAGCAATGCATTTGAAATACTAAACACGAGGCTAACTGCAAGAACTGGCAGGATCGCAGCAACAGGGCTACGGAAAATGAATCCAGGCAGAATAAGAATGAGAAGGATAGTCACCATGCTCACGATTTTTTCAGCGTTCTTCGCAGAATCTTCTGTGTCGAGCTGAATGGCAACGTCGCCAGTTACACCAGATTTCAGGCTACTGCCATCAAGTTGGCTGTGCAACTCGGTACGCAAGCTTTTGACAGCATTGATAACCTTTTCGTCTTGAGCTGTGCCGTCGAATTGCACGACGCCGAGCTGCATCTTCTTATCGCCTGATAGCTGCGATTTATCGGTGCCAGCACTCGTTACTTTGGGTAGGTCGGCTCTCTCTATCGCGTGCATCGTTTGTGTGATTTTGTCTTGGTCGTTCTTGGTCAGGGCCTGGCCATCGTCGCGCTTGAAGACAACCATCGCAGTCGCGCCACGACTTGTCGAGAAGTATTTTTCAGAAATTTGCTGTGCCTGAATTGACTCATAGTGAGTCGGCAGGAAGCTCGACTGGTCAGTTGAGCTGACATCGCTCAGTTTTGGCGAGAAGTTGATGATGAGCCCGGCGGCTACGATCCAAACTGCAATGACGACCCAGCGCCATTTCGTAATAAAAGTTCCAAGTTTTTGGAGCATAAGAGTCCTTTATAATAATAGTTACTATTGATTAACTATATTGCCCTGGGGCTGTTGTCGCAAGGTGCGGTGGTTGGATTCTTGGGGAAAACTTCAGAGACTACTGCTTCCAGATGATACTGAGCAGTAGATTGACGAGCCCTAGCGTCAGGAATGTTATGGCAGCGTGCTTGCTGGCGCCTCTGGCAAGGACGAATGCTGCAATACCGTAGAGTGCAAAAATTGCGAGCTGGAGCCAGGGTGTGGCTAGACGATGGTTACTGTTGGGAGCAAAGTACATGCCCCAGATTACGACTACTACAAGCGGCACACCAATGCCGATGAGTACTTTGAGACCGGTGGAGACGTGCAATGAGAAACCGCCCCAGACGAATGCGATTAACATGAAGAGCTCTAGGAAGAATGCAAGGCCAAGGTTGAGGGCTTTAAGAATATTCACAATGTAAGTATATCGCTTAAATGTAACGAGCGCTAAAAAATCTAGCTCTCTTTAAATGAATCAATAATGTGGAGGAGGTCAGACAGTGTAATCTCGGCCTTAATAGCATACCCATCAATTTTGTCCTGAACGCGCTCGGCAATGGTATCGTCGCCCAGGTTGGTGAGCATGACAATCTTGCAATTTGTGCAGCCATAGCTAGGGTCTTTGCGCAGTATATCGAGCACCTCAAGCCCATTTCGTTTCGGCATCATGATATCGAGGAAGATGAGGTCTGGCTGAAATGTTTTAGCAACAGTAAGTGCCTCGTCGCCATCGCCAGCAACTCCTACAGTGAACCCTTTGTCCGCCAAGAACAATTGGTACATTTCGCGGATAAGCTGATCATCCTCAACGAGCAATATTTTTTGTAGTCCAGCCACGCCGTCTGCTGACATTTTCTGCTCCTTTTGCTTTGCGCGTCTCGGCAAATTTCTCTTCAGTAAATTTCGGAATGGTCACGGTAAACGTTGAACCCTCACCGTGTTTAGACTCTACTGTAATTGTACCGCCATGACGCTCAATAATTGATTTTGAAATAAACAATCCAAGGCCCGTGCCCGTGCTGCCACTCTCAAGCCCGCCGTGAACGCGGTAGAATTTGGTAAAGAGATACGGCAGCGCATTGGCAGGAATACCGACGCCATTATCTGTTATGGAAATAGTGTAGCGGTCAGCCTGCTCGCTGAGGCGAACAGCAACATGACCATTGTTTGGCGTGTATTTGATGGCATTATCTATAAGGTTGTCGGTAACTTCACGGATGGCTACGCCGTCGGCCACAACGTAACTACCCTCATCGGGACCTTCGTAGCTCAATGTGGTGTGTTTGCCCTCGGCATTAAAGTGAAGATTCTGAACAGATTGTTTGATGCTTGCAGCAATGTCGAGTTTGTCCATGGTGAGTACGAGTGTGCCGCGTTCAATGCGCGAAACATCGAGCAGGTTGCTGATGAGTGACGCTAACTCTTCTGCACTACGACGTGCTTGCTTGATGTAGTGCTGGGTATTCTCAGATGTATCAGTTGACTTGTAGGATATGAGCTCCAGGTAGCCTCGAATAGTTGAAAGTGGTGTGCGCAGTTCGTGCGCAGCCATTGATACGAAGTCGAGCTTCATGTCTTCAAGCTCGCGGCTTTTGGTCTCGTCATGGACAGTGACAATCGTGCGCTCCCCAGCCTTAACGACAATAAGGTTTACAAAGTGAATCGCGCCATCTTTGTTAACGTACTGAAGATCGTAGTGTGTGTTCGTGCCCTCGGCCTTGTAGTCAACATTGTAAGGGCGTTGGTTTTGTGTCCAGGTAAAGAGGGTAGAAATGTTTTCGCCAATTGGCAAGGTGGGCCGCCCGCAAAGGTCGGCAGTTACTTGGTTGGCGATCAAAATCACACCACTGGCATCAAGCAAGAGAATACTGTCAGTCGTGCTGTTGAGGATAACTTCCAGTTGTCGTCGCTGGTGATCGATACGGTCAATGAACGATTGTAGGTTGGCGCCCATGGCGTTAACGCTATCGCTCAAGGCGCCAATTTCGTCGCTGCGGTTCATAGTGATATGTTCAGTGAAATTACCCTTACCGATGCGTTCAGCGACACGTGCAATCTGGAGAATCGGTTTGCTGATGAAGCGGCTCAGCCAAAGGCTCAGGAGGGCCATGAAGATAATTGCCGCTGCCGATAAGCCTAGGCCAAGGTAGGAAACGTGGTTAACGTTCTTATATATAGCACTCATTGGTTGCTCGTAGACGACGCCCCAGTCGGTTGCAGAAATCTTTTGATAGGTCGCCATGACTTCGATATTTTTCTCAGACTTTCCTTGCAGGCTGTGTGGCGTTGAGCTCGAGCTCGCCAGACTTTGCTTGAAGAGGGAGATAATCGGTGTGGACGATAGGTCTTTGTGGCTGTTGGCATATGAGCTGTCTGGATGAGCAATGACGATGCCCTTGTCGTCAACGACGTAGGCGTACCCTTTGCTCGAAGTGCTGGCAGACGAGAGCACCGAATTCCATAAGTTCTCTAGGCTTACCTGGGCAATCAGAGCTCCTCTAATGTCCTGAGGGTTACGTACGAGCCCAGGCTCAGCAGTAGATAACGTACCGAGCTCCTGTGGCGTCGTAAACTGCACGAGTGGCACAGCAATGGTTATCGTCGGATGTCCGGCGCTATCCATACTAATAGGGCTCACATAGTCGTTGCCAGCGTAATAGGTGACAACTTTGAAGGCATCGCTATCCTTGACGTTTTTTAGAGAAGCATTTTTGAGGTCACTCGTGAGCGCTACAGTTTCTTGGCCACTTTGGTTAACGAGAGCGGCGCGCATGAGGTCCTTATCCTGATAGAGCAGGGTGCTAATCTCAAGCGGCGTCTTAGCAGTATTGAATTGCTGCAAGCTTGGACTTTGCGAATGAATAATAAGTGTGCGTACTTTTTCAGTGATAAAGTTATTGACTTCACTCGCATTATTTTCGGTAAGCAGCGCCTGACGCGAACGCACATCATCAACGAGAGACTGGCGCTGTGAGTTGGTCCAGAAGAGGTTAAGCGACAGCAAAGGAATAATAGTTGCAGCCATAATCAGCAGCAAGATTTTAGGGCGGATGCCAAGTTTTATGGGCTTAAGCATTATAGGTAAACTATAGTGATCAAACCCTTGCATGTAAACTGCATATTGACAGTCAGTGGGTAACACGGTTACGTTTAGTACATATATAAAGGTGGATAGCTATGAATGATGATCTTATTAAGCCAGACAGCAACAAACCCGTAGTACCTGATATGGATAGCGATATCCCCTCAATTACTCCGGAAAATATCGACAGCAAAGCTCCACTAGCTGATACTCTTGACACTCCCCAGGCGCCCGAATCTATCGAATCGCCTACTTCTCAAACAACTATGGAAGCCAAGGTAGAACCTTCTTCCCCAGTGCCTCCTGCACCTATCTTGCCGCCAGCTCCGGCTGAGCCACTTTTGCCTGCCGAAACACATGCGCCAGTCCCTCCGAAGGAATCCCGGATCCGTAAGCCTTTGATGGTGATGATAGCCGTAGTGCTGGCTATCATGGTATTGGCAGCTGCTGCATTCGCCACCTACAAAATTGGAAATAGCCGCGGGTACAAAAACGGTAAAAGCGATCAAGCCGCAGCCACAGCGATGACCGCCCTTAAGATCCCTCAAAATGCGACTATGGTTGCGCAATGCGCTGTCGGTGAGGGAACTCAGTATGTGCTACCGAGCAATATACCTGAAGGTCCCATCTATAATGTATGGAACAATAAAGTAACGGGTATTGAGTACATGCTCGCGCAGAGTAACATCGCTAACAACAAGACATTAGACTTGGCGCTACACGGCCAGAAATACGATCACATTGATGTCATGTACGAGGCCGCCGGCCATGCTGGATTCAGCGAGCCGCACTACCATATCGTGCTCTCGATGATCTCATACGCTGATGAACAAAAGATTACCTGTAGCTCGGGCAGTTCATCATCCCACAACATGTCCTCAATGGATATGTAACCCTATTCAAGACTCTCTTACGTGCTGCGAATAATCTTTGTCAATGCATGTGGAATCGAGGCGATTGGCTTTAGCCGTTGACTGTCAAAGGCATGTGCCCATGGGTTTTCAACTCCCAGAATTGCATCGCTAAGCATCATGGCTGCGGCGGTGCCATTGGTAAGTCCCCATTTGTGAAAAGCGGTGGCAACGTACAGATTTTTGGACCACGGGTACATCTTGCCTACAAGTGGTATGTCGTCGTACGCGATGTAATCCCGGTCCGACCACCGATGTGTGATTTCCGTAACGCCAAAATGCTCTTCGGCATAATCCGCAAGCTGTTGATATCGAGCGGTTTTATTCCCACGCAAGCCAGAGAGGTGAGCATTGCCACCAATAAGTATCATGCGCTCGTCGTTGATGGTAATTGGCAAAATTGAGCGATACTTTTTACCAGATGATATATACATGCCGGACTGTTTTTTGGGCAATTTTCCCGCGACTATATACGATTCTACTGGAAATTCCATGAGGCAATAGCCGCCACGTGCAGCGAGCGGGAACGTCGGCACATTGGTTGCGATAATGACATGATTGGCGAGTACTGCTGCCGTGCGAGCTTTGACGACACAGCGCAGCCCATCATGAATACTGGTAATCGTGCTTTTCTCAAAAATATAACTACCATCCCCCTCAATTGCGCGAGCCAAACCCATGAGATATTTCTGAGCATGAAACTTTCCCTGATTTGCGAACTTAACTGCACCTTCGACGTCAAAGGGCAATGGTGCTGACGGCTCAAAGCTGGCAGGCAAACCGAGTGCTTCGGCGGCCCTGGCTTCGTGCTTAAACTCGGCAACCTGCTGCTTGTCGGTTGTGAATATATAGGCGTCATCGCGTTGCCAGTCACAATCAATATGTTCTTTTTGGATGGTTTTGGCGATGCGTTCCAACGCAGCTAAGTTCGCTTGCGCATACGAGCGAGCGACACTATTGCCGTGGCGCTTTTGCAGTTCCATGTAAATAAGATTATGTTGGGCCGTAACTTTGCCCGTAGTACGTCCCGTTGTACCACCGCCAACTGAGCTTTTATCGATAACCGCCACACGCATGCCAGCCTGCTTTAGTATATGTCCGGCAGTCAAACCGGTAATACCTGCGCCGACAATGGCGACGTCAACCTCGATGTCTTCGCGTAGTGTTGGATATAGGGGCGGCGAATAGGCTTCTCGCCACAATGATTTTTCGTTCTCCGGTAAACGTAACATATACCAACGATATACGGCTCAAATAGCTCACGCTGTGATATTTTTACGGTATGTAAGCCTATGCTTATAGCTGTCCTGGCAACTTACGAGAGCTGTGCCCACACGTACTCAAAAATTGCACGCTGGGACTCCGCAATCTGCTGATTTTGCGTGATGACGCCAAATACTTTTTTGCCAAAATCGAGCACCGCAACCTTGTCGTCGTACATGTAGGTCTCGCTCGTGAAAGGGACTGAATCGGGGAGTAGTTTGGTGTGCCTGAGATTGCCACTGTCATTGGCCTGTAGCTCTCGGCCAAGGTCATTATTGACTGCCAGCACGCGTATGGGAATGTTCTTGGCGATGCGTTCACGAATGAACGAACCATGCGCCTCAGCATCAAAAATATGTTCCTCACTACTTTGATTTGACCACAGTAAAATCTCACTCTTAGACTCGAGAATATCTTTCCAGACCGCCTGAAGACCGGTCTTATCTTCGAATGTTCGTACGCTCGGTCGAGTTGTGGTGGCATGGTGCGCTGCCTGTAGCTCGGGCAATGCTTCTTTGAACGTAATTGTGCTGCGGCCCAGGCTGCGATGCTTGGCTTCGAGTTTACGCAAAAGCACTTCCGGCTCGGCTGCCACGAAAAGCTTCTTATACGCCTTGTGATCTTCTTGGGCGAGTCCCATGGTGACCATTTCGCTGGCAATAAGGTAAGCTGTTGATCGTTGCAGATGGGCTGCTTTAATAATTTCGCTGAGCGTTGCTGCACCAAGCGCCAAATTGGCGCGATAAAACTTGATATGTTTGTCGGAGCAGCCAAGCTGCATAAGGCATTGCACGAGTATTCTATCCATAGTGTCTAGTATAGCACCTGTATACGCATGAATGTCTAATAGAATTGGACGATATGTATGGAACAGATAAAGAACAGGGGTAATAAAGTACGCCGAGTCGTCCGTTTTTTACAGACGTAACACGCTGATCTACACTGGAACATATGAAACAGCAAATCCATCCATCCAAGCCAGTCGTTTTGCTTGCATACGGCGGTGAATCTCCAGAGCATGAAGTATCAATTGTATCGGCCACGAATGTCTATGAAGCACTCGATGCCTCTGTCTACGATATTCTTTTGTGTTATATCGATGTGCACGGAGCCTGGTGGCTCACTGACGCCATTAAGCCGACGCACAAACGAGCACTTACGCCGCTCTTAGGCCAGTCAGCTGTGGAGTGCGAAGGCCAAAGATATAGGATTGACGTGTTGTTCCCTGTTTTGCATGGTGAGCATGGCGAGGATGGCACCGTACAGGGTCTGGCGAAACTGCTGCATGTGCCAATTGTGGGCTGTGGCATCGCTTCCTCAAGCATGTGCATCGACAAAGGTATAGCCAAGCAGCTACTCGACTATAACGACATTCCAATCGTGCCGTTTGTCGTGTGTGGCAAGGAATCGCCAGTGCCTGATTACACTAAACTATCAAAGGAACTTGGAACAACACTTTTTGTGAAGCCGGCACGGCTCGGATCATCTGTTGGTGTCAGCAAAGTAACTAATGAAGATGAATTCCATGCTGCGCTGCAGACGGCATTCGACTATGACTCCAAGGTTCTTATCGAAGCCGGCATTACGGCACGTGAACTTGAGGTTGCGGCATTTGGTCACAACCAAACCCCTATGGTGAGCGTGGTGGGTGAAATTATCCCTGACCGAGAATTCTATAGTTTTGAGGCAAAATATGATGAGGCAGCAGTCTCACAGGTTAAAGTTCCAGCTGATATTCCAGAGAATGTCTCGCAGCAAATTCGCACATACGCTCAAAAAGCTTTCATGGCTTTGGAATGCGAAGGTCTGTCTCGTATCGACTTCTTTTTGGACCCGGTAGGTAAGATATACCTCAACGAGATAAACACGTTACCAGGGTTTACGGGGATCAGTATGTATCCGCAGCTTATGCAGCATGCTGGTATGACATATGCCGAGCTTCTCACTGGTCTCATCGAACTAGCGCGCACGGAGTAGGCCAGTAGTATATTTGACAAACAAAGGCCCGTGCAGTAATATTCAACTATATGGTTGAATATCCACAAACACTAGATTCTGTCTTTTCATCACTAGCGGACCCAACACGTCGCGATATTTTGCAGCGAGTGTCTGGTACTTCCCTGACTATTGGTGAAATTGCAAAGTTCTATGATCTAACGTTTGCGGCCATATCGAAGCATATTAAAGTGCTGGAAAAAGCCAAGCTCGTGGTAAAGCACAAAAAAGGTAAAGAGCAGTTTGTGCAATTGGCACCGGCCAGCCTAGCACCAGCAGCAGACTACCTTGAGGCGTATCGCAGCTTGTGGGAGAATCGTCTCGATTCGTTGGACGCGTATTTAAAGGAAACAAAGGAGCAATAGTATGGCAGACAACACAGTTGTTATCACTCGTATTTTTGACGCACCACGTGAACGCGTGTGGCAGGCATGGACCGACCCCGAAGAACTTAAGAAGTGGTGGGGTCCAGCTGGCTTTACGGCACCAACTATCAAAGTAGACCTCCGCGTAGGCGGCTCGTACCTGTATTGCATGCGAGGTGCCCCTGCTCCAGGAATGGCAGAAGTAGATTTCTGGAGTACCGGTACATACAAAGAAATCGTGCCTCTTGAAAAGATTGTTTGCACGGATAGCTTTGCTGATGAAAAGGGCAATGTTGTGCCGGCAAGCCACTATGGTATGCCTGGTGATATCCCGCTCGAACTTGGTGTGACCATCGTCTTTGAAGATACTGACGACGGCAAAACCAAGATGACGCTCACCCATGTCGGTATGGCAGCTGGTGCACCATCTGACCAAATGGAACAAGGATGGAATCAGTCCTTCGACAAAATGGCAGCAATGCTCTAGTAGAACCGTTTTCGCAAAAGACCCGAGCTCGCAAGCTCGGGTCTTTTTTAGTTATTTCATAGCATCAAGACGATGCTGGACAATTGCCTCGATGAGCGTATCGGGCAGCGGATGATCAACGCTAAACTGGATGGTTCCCTTCGACGTCGTAAACTCTTTGAGCTGATCCTTGAAGAATTCAATAGGCTCAGAAGAGGGAAAGAGGCTCAGATGGTCTTTATACGCAGCAAACCCAATCATATAGTGGTTTTTGTACTTGAATGAGGGTATGCCGTAGCTAATACGCTCCTCAGCATCTGGCACCATACGACGTACAATATCGCGAATGTGCTCGAGTGTCTGGCGTTGAGCCTTGGGGACGTGCTGCAAAAAGCCATCGATTTCAGTCATGTCTTTAGTATGACATAGAGCACCAGCTCCACCTAGGTCGAAGGCGTTCTGGTGGAGCTGGGAATAAGCATTGACTTGCATATCTCGGCACAGTGCGGCATAAATACAGGCATGGAAACGTTGGTGACAAGCCCTGAGTGGGACAGTACCCCCGAGTTCGCTATTCCGGAAGTATTGGTGCTGGATTTTGATCGTATGCTGAGCGATAACGCTGAGTATATGAAGCGTTTGTATCGCGTCGCCGAGACCGAAGGTGTGGACGTAGCGCATATCGATGCTGCGCGCCAAGCTACTGAGGACGACGGTAAAACGTTTGAACCGCTCTCTTTTCTTAAGGACAGTTTGACCACGGAAGGCTATGATCGCCTGTGTTACAGCTTCACAAACGCCGAAGGTGATATTTTGTACCCTGATGCCCGCCGATTTCTGGGTCGCTTGCAGCATGCTGATGTGCCGCATATCATCATGACCTACGGCCCAAACTTTGAGTGGCAAAAGCTAAAGCTAGCAGCTAGCGGTTATCCCATGGGTTTTGTACTTACCGATACACCGCATAAGAGTTTAGCACTCATGAGTTTGCGCACACCGAGCTCATCCGATACAGGGACGTTCGATATGTATCTGGCAACCCCAGGGCGAGCCAAATATGCCGCACAAACCTTAACGTTTATCGACGACAAGGCCAAAGCCTTCGATGGCTTCCCTGATACGGCTGCATACAAGGGTTTTTGGCTGCAGCGTGGCCCACTGTTGTTGAGCCAAATGGGAGAGGTACCACCCAATGTTACGATTATTCATAGCCTTGATGACCTAGTTGTAACTGAAGATGGTCGAACAATTGTCGGCACCCCACGCTCCGTTACGCCCTTTGTCTCAAAACGAAGCCGGTGGGCATCGTACGATGATTCAAACACAGAACCGGGCATTTATTTGCCATTGAGCGAACAGTCGCAGTCCGTAGTCCACGACACCAGTCGCTATGGCTTCTGGCTTCCGCTACAAATTGAGTATAAACCCGTTCCCGTATAGGCATCACAGAGCGCACATGCGGCAGCGGGTTTACCCCTCATTTTTGCTCATTCGAGTCCGATAAAAAATAATAATGTAAAGTTTACTTGACATATGTAGTGACAAAAATTACACTCAAAATATGAATAAAAAACTTACAAATCTACCGGAAAGCGCAAATGAAATTAAACGTCGCAAAACTAATTTGCGTGACGGGATAGCAGTCGGGGCGATATTACTTATAGCTCTGCTGATAGGCTCTGCGCCACAAGTTGATTCTCACAATCCTAGCGCTAGAGATATCATCTGGGCGCTCATTTCTTTTGTTGGCGTACTAACACTACTGCTCGCTTCATATTTAGCGTACCGCCGTGCCGACGAACGACAGCAGCTTGTCCAGCTTAAGGCTGCCGCAATCACTTTTTTGGCGATTTTACTCGGACTATTCACAGCCGAAATGGTGAATGCGTTGAAGCAGATAAACCTCAATCCCATACTTCAGATACTGTTTATTGGAGGTATCGTATTGTGGACGATGTTGCAAAAAATGATTGAATACAGATCTCGTTAGTGACCAATATAGTCAGACAACTACGCGTGGAGCAAAAATGGAGCCAAGCTGAGCTTGGCGATCTGCTTGGTGTGTCGCGACAGACAGTTAACGCTATCGAAACTGGACGCTATGACCCCAGTCTGCCACTGGCCTTTAAAATTGCCAGTCTATTTGATAAACCCGTAGAATATATATTCACTCTCTAGAAACACTCCTCGGCGAGGAAGAATGGTTTCTTTTGGCTCTCTGCAGGGCCACCTGGGACTCGTTCTCTGTGCGAAGAAAAACCGCCACTGGCGGTCTTTCACATTCTCCATCTCGCCCAGATTAGCTCAACAAAAGAAAACATCCTTCGGCGAGGAAGGATGTTTTCTTTTGGAGGGCCACCTGGGACTCGAACCCAGGACATTCTGCTTAAGAGGCAGACGCTCTAACCAGCTGAGCTAGTGGCCCACAGTCTGTAGACAAGAACTATAGTACACCATTACCTCTGTTTTTGCAAGCCAATCACGTGACAAAAATTACTCAATTGTCTCAATAAGTCGGTCGTAAGCTAGTCGATTTGCTTCATGATCAGTTAGCTGTCGGCGCTGCTGGGCATTCTTTGCGTGGTGAAGTGCTATGGAGCGTTCATCTTCGCTGACACCCCAGAACCCATAGGTTTCGCGGTTCTGAACAGATGAGGCGATACATTCGAAGCGTACGATACACAGGCGACAGATTTCTCTGGCAGCTTCATCGCGGCTGATCTTATCGGCACCACGCTCACCTTCAGCGTGGTAAAAGACGGACTTGTCTTCGGCGGTACTACATCTGGCGTCTTCGTGCCACGCAAGCCCTCGTGCCCGCATTAAAAGCTCATCGAGCTCATCCGGCAATTGCTCTTCTACGATCTCCGGAAGATTGGTTTCGACTGACATTTACGCTCCGCTATCTCCCACCATCTGATTATCTGGTATAATTGTGACATGAAATTATTGAATGGCAAAGAACTTGCCAGTTATATTGAAGAGCGCCAGTCGTCTCAGGTACGCGCATTACGCCAAGCGTGGGACATACAACCCAAGCTCGCTATTGTCGTGACAATTGATCACCCGGTGATTAATGTCTACATGCGCATGAAACAGCGCTACGGTGCTGATATTCTCGTAGATGTAGACGTTCATCGCGTTGCCCAAGATGAGGCAGCAGCAACGATCCAGCAGCTTAACGAAGATCCAAGCGTACATGGCATTATCGTGCAACTACCCCTGGAACGACCTGAGGAAACCGAGGCTATCGTTAGCCTTGTGGCGCCAGAAAAGGACGTCGATGGTTTGGGTCCAAAGCCAGCGTTTGACCCAGCAACACCAATGGCTATTTTGTGGCTGTTGGCTGGCTACAACGTGGACTTTAGGGGCAAAAAAGTCTTGCTCATCGGGCGCGGTAAGCTCGTGGGGGCACCCCTGGAGCATATGCTTAAAGCCTCTGGCGTTGACGTATCTGTTGCCGATCGTTCGACCGAAGACCTTAAGGCTGTAACGAGCGAAGCTGACATTATTATTACGGCGACAGGCAGCCCTGCAATTTTGTACTCAAACATGATAAAGCAAGGCGCAGTTGTTGTTGACGCTGGCGTTGCTGGTGAAGAAGGCAAGACCGTTGGTGATGTTGCCCCTGAAGTATACGAACGTGATGACCTTAGTATTACGCCAACCAAGGGTGGCGTTGGTCCTCTGACCGTCTGCGCTCTCTTCGACAATGTGATTCGCGCCGCCAAGCGGGCAGCCGAAACACAAGAGCTCGAGGCCTAACCTGTCGTATGGCCAAGATCGGAGTCTTCGATTCAGGTGTTGGCGGTCTCTCTGTAGCGAATGCCATCGAACGTGCCTATCCAGACCACGAGGTTATATACGTTAATGATCGCAAGCATGTACCCTATGGCGGCAAAACGCCCGAAGTTTTGCTGGGTTTTGTAACGCCTATCTTGCAAAAGCTTGTGCATGATGGCTGCGATGCGATTGTTATCGCCTGCAATACGGTGACGACGACACTGATTGCGCGTTTGCGAGAAATTATACCTGTGCCGTTGATCGGTATCGAACCAATGGTCAAACCGGCTGCCGAACACACCAAAACTGGAGTGATTGCAGTATGTGCGACACCCACAACTCTTAGTAGCGAACGCTACCAGTGGCTCAAAACTACGTATGCGAGCGATAAAACTATTATTGAACCAGACTGCAGCCAATGGTCATACATGATCGAGCACAACAAGGTAAACGACGTGTATATCGCTGCCCAAGTTAATGCCATGTGTGAGCGCGGTGCCGATGTCATTGTGCTGGGCTGCACCCATTACCACTGGATTGAAGAAAAGATTCGCGGAATGACCAAAGGTCGCGCTGAGGTTATGCAGCCGGAGCAAGCCGTCATTCGCCAACTCGTCAAAGTACTCGAAAGGAAGTAATGGATATGTACGATCAGCCAAAATCACAGGGACTATTCTCTGATGAGCTGCCCGATAACGCGCAGTATCTTACACATGATTTCGGTGATTACAGCTCAGAGGCACGCATTGTCTACAATCAGGCTCATGAAACTCCATGGGTTATCTCAATGCACGGCGCCAAAGGCGACTACACCAAGAATGACCTGTTTACGCTTGGTTTGCGCGACCGGGGCTATTCCGTTTTGAGCATGACGCTCTCTGGCCATAGCGTGGCGAGTGGGGTCGCGCCGGAGGACACGTCGCTTGGCAATAATATACGTGAAGCTGCGGCTTTCTTTGAATATCTCAACCCTGATCGCAAGAAGATTGTCATTGGGTATAGCATGGGTGGAACATCAGCCCTTAACTTGTTAAGGGAACACGCCGACGACATCGAGAAGCTCATATTGTTTTACCCCGGTATTTATGACGCAGCTAGTTATGATAAACATTTTGGCGAACCCTTCAGATCTGTCATCAGCCAGCCATACAGCTATCGCAACAATGACACAATTGAACTGCTACGTTCGTTTCCGGGCAAGGTACTTTTGATCTGTGGTGAATACGATGGCCTCGACCCCGTAGCTTATGGCAAACCAGCCGGCGGCTCAGTTGGCCACATTGAAATTGATGGTCGGCCCTACTACAGCCCTATCCCTAAAGAAGTTATTGACATGATTATGGCCGCTGCGCCGGATGGACGAAAGCAGTTCATCGAAGTTGCGGGTTGCGACCATTCGATTGCGCCTCGCTTGCGCGAACAGCCCGAAAAAGCCGAGCAGTTGCTCGACCAAATCATCATGCAGATTTAGTGACAGGTTTCGCTAGTAATAACTCAGAATATCCGTTAGTCTCTGGATGGAGTGAAGATGGGAGCCGCGCGGTCTCGTATAGTCAAAGAGGATGGACCTGGTCTGCGCTACACAAGATGTGGTTGCAGCAAGAGCCCGGTTACGGCAATATGCGAGCATGGTTGGTGCATGTTCGCTCAGAAGATGAGCTATAGTTTCTTAATTTTAGGAGATGAGTGCAATGATAAAATCGAGAAATCAAATACTTGTTTGGGCGTTTGCTATCATAGCAATTTGTTTGGGCGTTTGGTGCGGCTTTAAATCACACCAGAAGAAATGGATATATGACCATCCGTTATCCGACCCAAAATGGAGCTTCCAGTTTTACATGCCCCAAAAGTTACCTCAAGGAATCCATATAACGGACTCCCGTATCAGCGTATTTGAAGAGGCTGATGAGATCTATTCAGTAAGCGCAGAATTAAACTTTCGAACAGAGGACTGGGTGTATTCGGTTGGCGAATATCGCAGTAATGGACAATCCGAGACGACAGGCCTGAAGGATTTTGACATTAATAGCGTAACACCTACATGTGCCCAACGGGCCACTAAACTTAATCAGAGTTATAGGCTATGCCACTGGCTTGACTATGGGAGAATTAGCGTCTACGAGATAAAGTTTGCGAAAGGCAATGCAGCCATTGACTCTAGATTCCCGACCAAAAAAGGTCATGTTATCTCTATGTCTGAGCTAGACACCTACGTAGACTCCTTTAAAAAGATGGATCCGCCAAAAAAGATAGTACGTGGTATCTAGCTAGCGGAGGTCGGTGACGACTTGCTTGAACTGGTTACCACGGTCTTTGTAGTCGCTAAAGAGACCAAAGCTCGAGAAGCCGGTCGAAAGTAGTACGATGTCGCCAGATTGTGCAAAGCTGCGAGCTGCACCGACAATTTCTTGCATGGTTTGGCCGCCAGCAGTTACATCGGTAAAGCCTTTTTCAAGCAATTTTTGGGTTACTTCTGGGCCGGTAGTACCGATGGCAATAACGTGACGAACGTTATTTTTGAGTACCGCGTCGATGAGATGGTCAAAGGTCACCCCTTTAACGCCACCACCGAGAATTACAACTTTGGGTTGTTCGAATGCTTCAAGCGCCACGATGGCAGTTTCTGGTGTGGTGCCGAATGAATCATCATAGTAGCTAACGCCATCGAGCTCCCGAACGAATTCGATGCGATGCGGCAATCCGGCAGAGCTAATTGCAACCTTCCGAATGACGTCTGGTGACTGCACAACTTGCCAGACAGCAGTTGCCGCGGCGCAGACATTTTGCCAGTTGTGTTTACCGAGTAATTTCAGCTCAGATACGTCACAGATCTCGTGGTTATCGATAACGATCTTAGTGCCATCGATATATGCACCCGGTTTGGCATAGTAGGCAATTTTCTTGCCTGGACTGGCGCTGGCGATCTGGTGCGAGATGGGGTTCTCAGCGAAGTAAATGGCTGTATCATCGGGTGTCTGGTGCGCAAATAACTGAGATTTGGCGCGGATATAATCATTCATATCGCTGTGCCAGTTGAGATGTTCTGGAACAATCATCAAGCACAGTGCAATATGCGGGCTGTGCTTAAGATCGTAGAGTTGGAAGCTGGAAAGCTCCAGAACAACCCAAGAATCAGGGGTAAGCTGGTCGATGAAATCAAATGGCGAGACGCCAATGTTGCCGCCCAAGAACACTTCCTTGCCAGCAGCTTCGAGCATTTGTGCTGTCAGGGTAGAGGTTGTACCTTTGCCCTTGGTGCCGGTAATGCCGATAACATTCTTGGTAGGGCAGGCGCGCAGAAACTCGTCAATAACAGTGGTGATTTTGCTTTCAATGCCTGGGTTTTTGGCCAAAATAATGTTTGGGTTAATGCCCGCAGAGCGCATCACGATGTCAAAGCGGCCAAGGTCGTGAAGATAGCCTTCGCCGAGTTGGCTGCTAATGCCGTTCGGAATTTCCTTAGAAGTGTCCTGATCGCAGATAGTGATGTCCGCGCCCTGTTTTTGCCAATAGCTCAGTGCTGATTGACCTTCCAAAGCAAACCCAATAATTGCTACCCGCACAGACGTACTCCTTATTTTTCGCTTAGTTTGGTTTTGACAAGTTCAGCAACCTGACGAGGTGTCATGTCTGCCTTAAGAATGAGAGCTGTCACGCCGAGCTCTTTGACCTCTGGTGGGATTTCTTGCTCACCGCGGTTGGTCAGGATAATCACCTTCATATCCTTGCCCCATTCTGTTTTGCGAAGCTTGGCGAGCATTTCTTCGCCGTTCATCACTGGCATCATAAGGTCCAAGAGAATAATGTTGGGCTGCATCGACTCAGCAAGCTCAAAGCCGAGCTTGCCATTTTCGGCAGTCTCAACGTCGTATCCTTCCGCTTCAAATTTGATGCGGTACATCTGAGAGATTGCTTGGTCGTCTTCGATGATTGCTATTTTAGTCATATTGCCCTCTTTTTCTGTAATTATAAGTGTATCACTTTTCTCTATCGAGACCATCAGTACGATGGTTTGCCAAGTATCTCGCGTACTATTTCGATAACTTGGGCCGGTGTGTGGTGCGCCTTTACGATGTAACGGTCCACGTGTAAAAAACGAAGCGCTTGCGGCGCTTCATCCTTACTAATATTGGTTAACACGACAACACGAACCTCTGTACCCCATGTTTGGGCACGGAGACGCGTGAGCATCTCTGTGCCATTCATGACCGGCATCATAAGGTCCAGTAAAATGATATGTGGTTGAAATTGTTGGGCAATCTCGAGGCCTTCTTCACCGTTAGCGGCGGTTTTGACCATAAAACCTTCACGTTCCAGTTTCAGCTTGTAGATGAACTGCAAGTCTGGGTCGTCCTCGATGACTGCTGCCTTAAAACTGGTTGGTGACATTGATTCCTATGAGCTTTCTAGTTAGAACTAACTACTGTAAGTAGTAGCATATTACGCTAGTGCATAGCAAGGTATACTGCTGTGGCACTCATCAAAACATGCGTTTATGTCACGATTAACAGATACGAACGCAGTATTGACTTATTTACACCATACATGGCATGGCGTATAGCTAATGTATCATAGTTAAGCAATTTCTAATATAAATATATAGCCGTTATGGTGTATAAACAGCTAAAACAGATATAAAATCGTACATACACATCACATGCGTATATCACCAGACGGGTATTGTGCAAAAATCATCATTGACAATTACACCTTTTCGTAGTATTATACCTAACAGTATCTGAAATTAGTCAGATCGCAGATTAGTAAACTATAGCGGCACCTAGCGAATCAAATCGCTGGTGTCGTTTTTTGTTTATATAAGTGGAGTATCACGGTGACACCGTGGTAAATGAGAGTGAAAAGCAAGAATACAGAACTGGTTGTAACACGTTTGCCAAAATTGGCAGTAACTTCAGACTTTGTGCACGACGACAGTGCACGTGGTGACTTGTGTGTCGCCGCGAACCAGTTTATTAATGTTGAAAAATCCACCACCCGTCCGGGTGGTGTTGTTTCCCCGGCTATATATATGTTGAATTTTTGGAGGCTTACGTAATGGCTGCATATGAAATAGGTTTTAGTGACAATGTATTTATGTTAGGTGGGGGTGTTATGGAGCAGAATCATTCACCAGAACAAGAGGTAGCGCAACTACCTCAAGAAGAGAATGAGGAGCTCGCAACTGTCCACCACTTGAGCGAAGCTATTCTCCGTAATACGGTCAATCAGGAAGCACTCGACACTCTTGCTGAGGTTGTTGACCTTGAAGTAGCTCGCAATGCGATCAATGAAGCATATGGCATCAAACCGCTAGCCGACACGTTGCAGCTACTTCCTACAGGCACGGCTACCGAACTTTTTCCTACCCCCAAAATTGCTGAAACAGCACCAGCTCCACAGTTGGTGGATAAGAACTACGTGCCAACTCACGAAGCAGTTATCACGAAACACCAACTGAAGGAACGTGCTGTTACACGCGAGGATATCGCACAATTGGTAGAAGTTGATATGATCGCTTTCGCCAATGTTTACAAGGACTATGAACTTAAGGGTGACGCATTGCGCGCTGACCTTATCGAAAAGTTTACTGGTCGCTTTGACATGGTCGGCGGCGACTGGATGCGCCTCGTTGAACGAGACGGTATCATTGCTGGCTTTATGACTTGCTGCCCAACCAGCAAGACTCCTGAAGACTTTGAATCTTGGGAAAAGACCACCGATAACGGTACGTTAGAGTCAACGTATGACCCTGACGGAGAGAACGTCTACGTTGTAAGCCTCAGTATGCTCCCGGGTGTGGGTGAAGCAGCACGTAACATGCTCTTTACCAACCAGATCGGTAAGCTTATTGAGGGAGGCCGCAAGCGCGCATTCTTCGAAAGTCGTCTTCCAGGCCTTGGCGCTTGGGCACAACGCGAATGTAAGGAATCTGGTCGCGACTACGAAAACCTTACTAAGGATGAACAGATGGAACTTGCTGAGCGCTACTTCCACTCTACGAAAACCAACTCAAAGGGCAAGGAAGTGCCACTCGATCGTCTTATCCGTATCTACGATGGCGCCGGCTGTAGATTTACTCGCGTGGTAGCTGATGCTTATGATGATGCTCAATCGATGAACTTTGGTGCTGTTGGTATCTTTGAAAACCCACTTCCTGAGTCACTCCAAAAGAACCTCTTCGCTCGCAAAGTTGTCGGTAAGACCGTGCAGGCAGTCGCCAAATCACGCTGGTTGATGAGCAAGGCATTCTAATATGTATAACGAAGATTTTGCACTGGCAAGGCAGCCGCTCTTGCCGGTTGAGTCTGCTCCAGTTGATGACACGAATCTCGAGCAAGATTTTCTTGCTACAGATGAACGCAGTATTGATGTTGTCGAACCAACTGCCGCAGACTTCAATGCTCTCAGTGCTGTCGATGTCAATGAGCATCGCAATGGCTGGCAGCGTGCCCGTGAATGGGCAGCTCGTCACAAAGGTAAACTGGCCTTAGGCGCCGCCGTCGCAAGTGCAACGCTCACGCTCACACTCAATCCCCTCGGTGAAGTGACCCACGAAGTTGTCGATGCAGCCCCCATGGTTGGCATTGGTATCGCGACCAGCGAGACAATGTTTGTTGGTGGTCTGGCGATGATGGCAACTGCTGTCGGTACCAAAGTTGGCAACCCGCTCAAACTCAAGGAACGCTTGCCCGACATCTGCGAAAAAGCCAATGACAGCAAGCTTTTTAAAGCTGGTTTCTGGGTTAATACCGTAGGAGCTGTAGGATCGGCCGCAATTATCTCGACGGGTATTATAGCCGAATTGCCTCCAGAGTCGTACGGCATGCTCAGCTTTGCTGCAGCTGACCTTGCGGTTACCGTTGCAGTGCGTAAGGCAATGCTGAGCGGCATCAAGCGCAACACCCAAAAAGACGTATAGACCAAGGAGTCCCTACTACCCAAATCGGTTATGTTGCAATATACTTAGAGGTAGATATGATTCTGACTTTCTGGGTAGCACTTATCGCAATGGCCTTGATGGGACTAGGCTCCTTTACCTATGTGCGCAATACCAAAGCTGATGTTAATCGCAGCTTTGCCGTCTTTACATTCTTTTTGGCTATATGGGTCATTGCAAACTGTATTGGTGCGAACTTCAAAACACATAGTTACGCACTGTATTTTACGTACGCCGACTTTTTCTTAGGTCCAGTACTCGTATATACGTTCTGGCGCTTTACGTATAGCCAGCTTGTTCAAGCCAAGGAAAAGAAGAACATTAAGACGCCCAGCAGCATGGTCTTCTTTGGGCTTGCGGTAGTTTTCTCCCTCCTTGTATTAACGGGCATTGTTGCTCACCCACACTTTGTTGACGGTGAGCTTGCGATAACCTATCGATACATGTTTGTGCCTTACACGGCTGCAGTAGCAATCATCGCACTATCCAGTATCGGCAATCTTATTACCGCCAAGAGGGTTGCCCGTAACTCTACGCGCGCGCAGCTAATGATTATTCTTTGGGCGGTGGCTATTGCGGCGGTTGCTCTTATGTCAGCCAATCTCATTGTGCCCCAGCTTACGAGCTCTGAGACCATAAATCTTTTTGCCGGCAATGTCTCATATATAGGACTTCTGTTCTTTATTGCGCTTATTACCTACGCGATTGTGAAGCACCGTCTCTTTGATGTGCGTCTGGTTGTAGCGCGCTCCATTGCTTATATATTTGTACTGTCGGCACTTGTCATTCTGTACGGTGCATTGAGTATTGTCATCTCGTTGATTTTGCCAGGTGGGCAGACCATCCCGCCGCTAGAACGTGTGCTATACGTGACGCTTGCGATTATTGCTGCGCTTGTTTTTCCGGTTCTCAAGAGATTCTTCGATAAGCTAACCAACCGACTATTCTATCGCGATGCCTATGATCCGCAAGAGTTGCTCAACCGCTTGAACAAAGTCTTGGTCACAACTGCCGACCTTAACAGGCTGTTGAACAGCGTCGTAGAAACAGTAAGCAACAGCCTTAAGTGCGAGTTCTTTATAGTTGCCCTTATAGACCAGGAGGGCAGGCCAAGCCACATAGTGGGAAACGCTAACAAGAAATTTAGTAGTGAAGATATCAAGATAGCGCACGCACGATCGGTCCGCAGCAAGAACCATTCCTCGATCATTGCAACCGACGAACTCGACTATGATGAGGCAAATCTCCGTAAAGTACTGGAGAAAAATGACATTGCCGTACTCGTGCAGTTGAGCGCATCTGGCCGTGATATGGGACACCTTATATTAGGACCAAAGAAAAGCGGAAACCCGTATACAACGCAAGACATTACAATTATCGAAACTATCGCCAACGAGCTGGTGATCGCTATTCAGAACGCTTTGCGCTTCGAGGAAATCGAAACTTTTAACGCGACGCTGCAACAAAAAGTTGATGACGCGACCCGCAAATTGCGCCGCACTAACGATAAGCTTCGCCAACTCGATGAAACCAAGGATGACTTCATTAGTATGGCGTCACACCAGTTGCGCACGCCGCTTACCAGCGTAAAGGGCTATGTCAGTATGGTGCTCGATGGTGACGCGGGCGACCTCACGCCGCTCCAAAAGAAGCTGCTCAACCAATCCTTCATCAGCGCCCAGCGTATGGTCTACCTTATCTCTGACCTCCTCAACGTCTCACGTTTGCGTACTGGCAAGTTTGTGATTGAACCGGTACCAACAAACCTTGCCAACATGGTTGCCGAGGAAGTAAAGCAGCTCGTAGAGACTGCCAAGGGCCGCAACCTTGAGCTGACGTATCACAAGCCAGAGCACTTCCCAACGCTCAGGCTCGATGAAACTAAAACGCGCCAGGTCATCATGAACTTCATTGACAACGCTATTTATTACACGCCAAGTGGTGGCCACATTACGATTAGCCTTGTCGACAAGCAACAGTCTATCGAACTAGCTGTAATCGACGATGGCATTGGCGTACCCAAATCCGAGCAACACCACCTATTTTCTAAATTCTATCGTGCCAATAATGCCAAAAGAGCGCGGCCTGATGGAACGGGCCTCGGCTTGTTTATGGCCAAGAAAGTGATCATCGCCCAGGGCGGCGCCGTTATCTTCAAGAGCCAAGAGGGCAAGGGGAGCATGTTTGGTTTTACCTTTGCCAAGACCAAAGAACTGGTTGTTCCAACGAAGTAAGCTGCCACTTGGGGCTGACATGTACCGTATAGTTTACCCCAATAGGGCGCTGAATTACTGTGCTGGCTATCACCGCATGACAACGTTTTTACAACAAAGCTGTGGATAACCGTAGTAATCATACACACCGTATGTTAACGTAAGAGTAACGATCGTGACTGACCGCTCTAAGTTTAATCCTCTATCGAGAGACAGGGGATTTTCTTTTTAACAAAGATGTGTTAGAATAGAGCAGTTATTGGCAGTCATGCCAACACAAAAATGGTCTCGTCGTCTAACGGTTAGGACACCGGGTTTTCATCCCGGCAATCGGAGTTCGATTCTCCGCGAGATCACCAAAGAAAGGCGCTCATCGCAAGATGGGCGTTTTTCTTTGGTCATTGCTGAGTAGAGAATCGACGAATAGTAGGAACTATGCTGGGAGCATAGTTCTGCCAACCTGGTGGATTCTCCACGCCGGTCACCAAAACTTTGACCCCCTGTTAATTTTAATCCTCTCTGTAAACGAAGGGGAGTTTGAGATTCGGCTACGGGGATGAAATCATGTCTGTTGCAAAAAATATACTTGCTAAACTCTTATTGACAAAGCTACAGTAAGGTTACCAAATAACAAGGAGTTAAATATGGCAGAACTTAAATGGTGTCCTCAGTGCGAAGTGGGGGTTTCGAACGAAGAGACCAATTGCCCTACATGTGGCACTGAACTTACAGGTGTACCGCCATTTACAGCACCACTACCACAATAAAAAGAGCCCCTTACGGGGGCTCTACCTATTTAGGCTGTTGTGTAGTCATATTGTTTTGTCATAGTTTGCGCCCCCGTCATATTACGTTGCTACAATATTTTACCAAGATAAGTAGGGCTATGCCAATAGCAAACGAGTACACTCCCCACGTAAATCTTTTTGAGCGATGGTTAACTCTAGAGATACACTGCGAAAGAGCACGCATATATTCTGATTTCAGATACTCTAAAAATTTTAGAGGGCTATTTTGGAAACGTCCATAAATGTCGACAATATCTTTTTCGTCAGGGGGGTGGGTAACATTGACTGAGGATATGGAAATTAAGAAAAGTACAAACGAGGAGAACAATAGCGATAGGCCTAGGCCAAAGAGTACAACGCCATAAACAGGTGTGTCATATGCAAAGAATGCCGTGTCTGATCTTCCTGTAGGTGCGAAAAGAAATGCAACAATCGCAACCTCAGCAGCAAGAAGCGCAAGAGCTTTAGTGCGTAAGGCATCCAGTGAACTGAGTACGCCATCGTATACACGCCGTAATTCTACTAGCGAAAGCTGGATTAGTTCTTTTTTATTTTCTTCTAGCGCAATTTCAGAAACTTCTTTTTCATTTGCGCTAAGCAGTTCTTTATTTTCCAAAGGCTTTAGCAACTCTTTAATTTTAAGAAGCGTATCGAGCTGTTCGTTTTCTTTGGCCACGTGCTACCCCCTCACATGCCCACCACGTTACTTTTCTTAAGCATGCCTAAGAGGAGTTGAAATTGCAAGCAGCAGCGTTTTGAGATGTAATATACATATAAGAACTCTCGCAGCGAATGCGATCAAAAATAACAGATCTGCACGATGAAGATAAGAACGACCCCCACTACAACATTGTGAAGTTGATCTTCAAAACAGCTCGTGAGAGCTTCGAAGAATTCAAACGATAATACCAATCTAGAGGAGTTGTGATGCCAACAATAAATGGTACGACCTTCCCAGAGTTAAACATACATCCTGCACCTAATGCTATTTTTAGAGTAATGCTGCTGGATACTAATGAGAGCTACTTGTACTCTTTAATGCAAAAACTAGAGATATTAAAGCACTATGTTAGCGACATAGGTGCTGATTTTGAAATCGAGATAAGAGTTGCGAACACTGAAAGTCTTGCTTCTAACCAAGAAAAGTATAGATACAGCGTATTTGACGATCTCAATAAGGGTGTAGATCCAATACTGAGTTATGCTCACTCGAATAATATTGACCTTATTTATAGCGATGATCTAAAACTTATAGCCGATCTCTACAAAACTGGTAAACCGTTCCAGTACGCTGAAACTACGGCACAGCTTGAAAACGAGATAGAAGCATACGTAACAGGAAAGAATGTACCATGGGATTTTAACCAGCCAGTATGGAACGCGACTTGGTTCTCGAAATATATCGAAACTAAACCGCTTCTAGATAACCTTCGGAATCTGAATAACGTAGCACCTAGAGAACTAGGTTACACGAATACGCACATGAGTTTCGTCCGAGCCCTGCAACATAAAGCCATACAAATAAGGTATTGTGAAGAAACCATACTGTCTCTAGTTCAAAGAAAGCATTACGCTGAGCGTAACTACAAGATTAAAGACTCCTATGGTTATGATAGTTTTTACGATTATTCATTTGAGCTTAATTACCATCTTAGCAACCTCTACTTCTTATTTTCTGGCTCATTCGACATCATTGGAAGATTACTCACTGAGCTCTTTAGTATAAGTGGGAAGGACGTTCGTCCTAACATAGAACATGAAAAGTTCTTGGAGCAGTTAAAAACAAAGAATGATGATCTTTATGCTCTATATTCAGAATTAACAATGAATAAGTGGATAAAGTGGATAAAACGAAAGCGTAATTATGTCGCGCACGAGTCAGAAGCTAGTTATACAAATGTCATTAGAGAGAAAAAGGCTAAGCTAAGCGATACTGAAGTAAATGCTAAAGTTGATGCCATGCAAAAATGGGACGCGTTTCGCATACTGATTGGCGACGAATACGTCGAGTCACAAAAAGAGATGGGACGATTTATAGTCCGAATGCACGAAGACCATGAGATTCTCACAAGGGATGCAATGGAGATTAAATATTATGACAACGAAAAACGCGAAATCGCTATGGTGCTTTTTCATCCATTAGTTGACACAAAGGCTGACTACAACAAGTTCGAGCTTCTATTAGATGCCACCGCCAAAGCCCTACTCAATGTGTCTCTTAAGAAATAGGGTTGAATCCGTCTGCTACTAGATTCCTTCTCTATATGCACGAGCCGAAGCCACGCCAACATTAGCGCCACCCTCCAGCATTAGTTCGTGGTCGGACACACCCAACATGATTAAGTTGTCATGCAATAATTCCAGACTAGGCCAAAAGGTCTTCCAAAACTGGGCGGGTAGGTTCACCAAGAAAAGAGTCTCAAGCGTACGCTTGGGGCTTTTTTCTTGTTTATAAAAGAATCGACTACGCTGCAGTCCTGTACTAAGCATTCTTTGTGGGCGAAGCGTATACACGAGTGATTTCGTCGGAACTGATTAGTGGGTCTGGTGTTTCTGGCCGAAAACAATCAATGACAGTGCGTATATATTCAAGCTTGAGTTGTGTATGTCTGGCTGTGGTTGCACGCTGGTCTATGTCTTTGGGTCGTGCGTAGACTTCTCCTATGTCAAGCCTTTGTATTGTTTGCCCTGATACGCTTATTGTGACAGCGCTGCAGTCTTGAAGCCGACGGCCGTCTTCTTTCACTTTTTCCATGAGTAGTGGTAAGCCAAAGTAGCCTTCTTGAAGCATGAGGTCAACGCCTGTTTTACCAAGCAGGAACTCTCGTGTTCTCCACTTCCAACTGTCGCCTTTTCGTGGTTGCAAATCGATCAACTGCTTTGGCTCATCGTAAAGTTGCTTTGTTCGTAGCTCGCGTCCTACGAACAAACCAGGTAGATTAGCAGCTTCTTGGGAAAAGTAGACTATCTCTCTTCCTTCGTGACTACTGAGCTCAGTAAAATATTGTCTATCTGCACTTGATCCATCATAGCCATGCGTCAGTAGGCTATACAAAATTCTACTTGTACGGCCGTTACCATCATTAAAAGGATGAACCATACTTAGCGATAGCCCCAATAGCGTAGCTGCCTGTTCGACATCTTCTAACTCTTGTGCGACGGTGAACGCTTCATTAAGTAGTAAGGGCCTGTGTTCATGGCCTGGTGCAATGTATATCGGCCATTTATCTTGGACCTTGCCCGTCTCCTGGTTTGTATCGCTTCTTATGATCATATGTTGACTAGTGTTCGTAGGGTCAAGCACCTCGCTTACGTCAAATTGAAACGATTCATTGATAAGTGTTAGGAAATTCGTATAGTCTTCGAACGTAAGGTCGCGTAAAAAAGCGCTTCGCAGTTCTGGCGTAGCAAAGAATGACTCAGCTTGTATCTCGTCAAATGTGTTGAGTATCCCCTCTTGTTCAAAGGGGTTGATTATCGATTCCCGATCAGCCATATTAGTAGTATTTTATAATAAAAATACTTAAAATTCAAATTGCTCTGTGAAAACTCAAAACTATTCTCCGTGAGATCCATCCTTGGGGAGGGGCTTTTCGTAAGTTACGCGAAGCATGCATCACGAGACATTTTATCGCTAGTGTTATACTGAGCCCATGAAAGCTGCTTCATTCAACTGGGAGAAAGTCGGTGCTATCGCGGGTATTTTTGGCGCCCTCGCGGCGCTTATTGCGCTAGCTCCCATGATCCATGCTGCGATAACACACAGTAGCAACAGCCGACTATTCGACGGCCCTATCGCACAGACTGCTATCAACGAGCGCGGTTTTGACGCGCGAGGCTTCAGCTCCAGCGATCTTTCCACCATGACAGACATCGTTACCTACAGATACAGCGGTCACTATAAAAGACAGGGGCGGGACGATAACCCCAACAACAAAGTCTGCACGTTGACATTGCATGCCAATCCGCCAAGTACATTCCCGTATGGCGGTGCGAGTGGTTTCGTGTATATCCAGGCGGGCACCAGCTCTCATCCCGAACAAGAAATATTGCACAATCCGACACTAGCCGCAATATACCAGAAAAAACTCGACTTCAAAGAATATGTTCCGACTGAATGTTGGCCCGGGAACTATACGTTCTCCCTCGATACATAGATTTTATGATAGCTCCTTGGACATACACATAATAGGTGTATAATGTACAACTGTGCTTTCGCCACATCAGTGGCAAACAGTTTTCGGTGCGACATTGTCGCGAACCTCTGGAGAACTCGTGAATCGAGTAAAACAACGCCTGGCTGTCGGTGGCACCGCACTGGTGTTCACGCTGACGGCTGGCGTCGTGGTTGCGCCCTTGGCCGAGGCCAAGAGCATGACCCTCGCTCAGTTCTACAGCACGAAGTCCTATCCCTTCGCGGGCTACAGCAGCGGCAACAGCCCTGCAGCCCTCACGAAGGGCTGGTGCGCTGACTACGCCGTCTGGGCGTGGGAGCACTGGACTGGGACCAAATTCGACCATGTGCGGACCCAAAACTTCAAGTCGACTGCCCTCAACAGGGGCTACAAGGTCGGTACGAAGCCGAAGGCCGGCGCGCTGGCAGTGTGGACTTCGCACCGTACGCACTTCGCGTACGTCTACAGCTACAGGGCTGGTGCTGCCACGTTCCGAGTGAGGGAGGTCCGCTGGAACACAGTGGGACCTTCGTTCCGGGACATCGGTGCCACTGGCATCGGTCCGCACGCGTCGAAGTCGCCCAAGCCGGACTTCTTCATCTACAAGAAGTAACGGCCCTGCTCGACACCGAGCTCTGAAAAGCATTACACCTACAGGTGTCGACCCGACCGGTCAATACCTGTAGGTGCTTTTCATTTTGTTCTATTTTGCACCAAGCATCGTCTGCGCAGACCTCTGTGGTATAACTAGAGGGCTAAGACTTTGCACTTTCACAGAGAGGTTGTCCATACCTGATGGACGAGGAAATTGAGCGCCGAAACACACGCGTTTGCGTAGCACTAGACTTCGTGCGCCAGATCTTTCTCGGCTCGTCGGTAATGAACACCTACTACACGGATGCTCATGGCCTAACGCAGACCCAGATTTTCTGGCTACAGACAACGTTGAACGTCGTGTTCGTTCTGAGCGACATGCCTTTCGGCTACCTCGCCGACAAGTTCGGCGTACGGCGAGTCATCTTTACAGGCAATCTCCTGCAGCTCGCCCAGGGCAGCGGCTTTATGCTGTGTACGACCTTCTGGCAGTTTCAGCTCGCGCTGATTGGAACCGGGTTGTATGTTTCGGCACAGTCAAACTCGAGCAGCTCGCTCATAACTGCGAGCGTGGCATACATCAAGGATGGCGAGGAGCGAGCCGCTCGATACGAGGCCTACGAATCCGCCGCAAGTCGAGCCCGAAGCTGGGGGATTTGCGTCGGAACACTGGGCGGTGGCATGGCGGTATACTTGGGCGGCATTAGTGTGCCATTCATGGTGCAGCCTTTCATATGGCTGGTTTGTCTCTGCCTGGGGTTTGGGCTTCGTAAGCCAACACACCAGATACAGATACACACAACACGCCGTAGCTTGCGGGATATCGTCAAGCTGATGCTTCGAGATCGCCCGGCAGTTCGTTACGCGATTCTGCTGTACGCTTCGGTCTCCTGCTGCACATTCGTGGCGTTCTGGATCTTTCAGCCGCGGCTGAAGGTCGCTGGCGTGGAGCCGAAGTATTTCGGAGTGATTTACTTCTGTCAGTATGCGATCGTCGCCTCCCTGACGCTGCTAAACCGCAAGGTTCGTGGCGAAAAGAAGCAACATGACGAGCGCATCTGGCTGTGGTCGATCATTGCCATCACCAGCTTGGCGCTTTGCGCTGGCGTGACGACGAGCCTGTTGCCGGTCCTGGTATACATGCTGGTTTCCGTGTACGCAATCAACCTACTCGGGGTGATCATTAGAAGCTATCTGCACGAAGTACTACCCCATGACCCCAGTTCACGAACAACTGAGCTGTCGGTGATGACGAGCATCATATCGCTGCTGTATGCAGTGATTGGCCCGCTCGTAGGGGCACTCATCGATCATGTCTCAGTGGGCGCGGCCTATATCGCGATAGCCGTGTTCGGTCTTAGCTGCGCGCTACCCGCATACCGGACATTTATGAAATACGTTCGGTAACGGTCGCACCCTAGGGGTGTCCTGCTTTCAAGGGCACCCCGCTAATCCTTTTGACGTCAGGCGTATAGCCAACTCCATAACAGGAGGGTATATGCTGCACGATTCACAAGCATTTAACGGGCAATGTCTTGTCAGTTTTACAATAGCTCTAACAACGAACACCTGCTAGGATGGGCTTATGCCTACATTTATTCTCAACAAGCTCGTTCGCGACAAGATCGTTGATGACCAGCTGCAGTCCGGTCAGCGGCCTGTTTATCACACACTCGACCCGGAGCAACACGTGACAGCGCTCATAGCAAAAATTATTGAAGAAGCCAAAGAAATTCCAGCAGACAACAGACAGGAAGCGGTCAAAGAAATTGCTGATGTCCAGCAGGTGCTCGACGACCTCAAGGCCTCTCTGGAAATTACCTCGCAAGAAGTCGCAGACGTACAAAAAAACCGCGAAGCAAAGGCCGGCGGTTTTAAGAAAGCTCTCTTTGTTGAAACGGTAAGCCCTGATGAAGGCAGTAAGTGGGCGGAATACTACCGCACAGATCCAAGCAGATTTATTGAAGTAAAAGACAAGTAGTTTTGGTGGAGGGTGCAGGCGCGATAATTGAAGCAGAACGCTTCGGCTATCACACCTGCGACCCTATGTTCACCTCAGCCGGAACTGTCTTCCGGATAGATCGGCATAACTCGCGTGACAGCGCGGATGCGCTGCATATGCCGTACGGCTACGCCGCTGGGCGTATCTTCCTCCTTGGGTGCGAGCTCGGTGACGCCCGTGATGTACGGGAGGTCTGTGCTTTCGGCTGCCCTGCTATGGGGTGCGGCCTGAACGAAGATGATGATTTTCCAACCATCTTCGAGCTCGACAGGGAAGTCGATAGCCGTACCGTTCAGGCTGAGAAATCTGACGTCATCTGCATCGTGTGTGCGGACGCGGACAGTGCAGTCCATGTCGCCATTGGGATAGTCGACGTCAAACGTACGATATGCCATTGGTGGCGATGCCTTTCGGTTTTCGCGTAGTGTAGATACCCTCTAGAGGTGAACTGTATAAGTATACAATATATAAGCCGTATGTCTAGATTGGCCGAGTCAACAGATACGTTCATATAAAAGAGCACGTCCACAGTAGGGAACGTGCTCTTCTTTTGTTGTTACGAGTTCGGGGCTTAGACAGCGCCTTCTTCGACAACGCGGAACTTCTTGGGGAGTGTCATGCTGAGGCCACATGCTACAACGAGTAGCAAGATGACGTAGATGACACTAGAACGGAAGCCGTGTGCAAAGTTTGCAGCATTTGCGCTTTTGGCGCTTGCTGAAATTGCTTCACCGGCAGCCTTGCCGGCTTCAGTGGTTGGCGCAGCTGCTTGGGCTTGCTTGCAGCTTTCTGGCACAATGTTTTGATCATCCGCAGTACTGCGGTCGTGGAAACATTCACGAGTTTGAGCAATGATACTGCTCTGAGCTTGTGCGGGAACGTGCAATGCAGTGAGATCCTTGCGAAGCTTAGGAGACACATCGTCAAAGCTCTTGTATGCGCCATGATTCAATTGACCGAAGAAGATGACACCGATAACGGCGATACCGATAGCGGCACCAACTTGCTGTACGGCATTCAAAATGCCAGATGCTGAGCCGGCGTGACCTGGGTCAACGTCTTGGAGTGCAGCTGAGAAGATTGGAGCCATAACAAGTGACAAACCAACGCCAACGATAAACAGGCCAGGAATGAACTGCCATGGATGTGCAGCCAAACCATAGTGGCTGAGAATCCAACTTGCGTATACCAGGCCAGCTGCGAAAGCAGTTGAACCAAAGCTAATGACGTAGCGACCAAACTTAGGGATAAGCTTGTTGCCAAGTACTGCAAAACCAATGGTCATACCGAAAGCGGTTGGAACACCAGTAAGCGCAGATTTAATTGGGCTGTAGCCAAGGCCTGCCTGCATTGCAAGCTGGAAGGTTAGGAAGTAGCCGATCATTACAGATTCGATCAAAATGTTCAGAGATAGACCACTGACGAATGAACGAATCTTGAAGAGTGACGGCACGATAAGCGCCGAAGCGTCTCGTTTGTGCTTGCGTGTCTCGTACCAACCGAAGAACATCAACGCTGGAATTGATGCAGCCAGCATAGCAATTGTCCAGAGTGGCCAGTCGAGGTCACGACCTTCAATAAGTGGGAATACGAGCAAGCTCAATCCGATGACAACAAGGAAAGTACCCTTGATGTCGATGTGTAATGGGTGTTCTGATTTGCCGTCCGGAAGGAATTTCATACCTGCGATGAGGGCGAAAATACCAACGGGAAGGTTAATCAGGAAGATTGGGCGCCAGTCCCAGCCGAAGATGTTTGCCTTAATAAGCAAACCACCAACGATAGGTCCAAGTGAGGCGGCCAAACCACCAAGCATACCAAACATGCCCATGACGCCTGCGCGTTCGCTCGGTTTGAACATCACTTGCATTAGCGACATCACCTGCGGCACCATGAGGGCGGCCATACCACCTTGAACAAGACGGGCGACAACCAGGAATGCTGGGTTCGGTGCGATACCTGTTAATAATGAAGCGATCGTAAATCCACCCACACCGAGGAGGAAGATCTTCTTGTAGCCAAACACGTCACCCATGCGTCCACCAGTAATAAGGAGGAGGGCAAAGGTAAGTGAGTAGCCGGCCACCAGCCACTGAATTGTGGCGTAACTTGCACCCAGGTTAGCCTGGATAGAAGGAATGGCGACGTTGACAATAGTTGAGTCGAGCAGGTCCATAACGAATGCGAAGGCCACAATAAGCAAAGCAATTTTCTTTTGCTTATCAGTGAACTTGCTCGCGTTATGCGCGGCGGCGTGTTCCATTGATTTGTCCTTTGTTTTAGGTTATTATCTAACTATACAAGAATTAAGGTTACTTAATATCTTAGATACTAAGATAAAGGTTTGCTGAAGATATGTCAACAAGAAAACATAAGATACTAGATACAGCACGATCCGATAGCCCCGAACGTGAGGCGATGATCTCTGAGCTCGACAAAGCCGTACAGGATAACGGCAACACCAATGTCTTGATGGTGCACGCGATCGCACAGCATGTTGGCCTCAGCGCCGCCGAGTTCGAATGCGCGAGCCTCATACAGGATTACGGTCCGTTTACCGCAGGCGAGCTAGCTAAGCGCTGCCATATTACTACTGGTGGCATGACAGGTATGATCGACCGACTCGAACGACGTGGTTTCGTCCAGCGTGACGCCGACCCCAACGACCGTCGCCGTGTTTTGGTGCGTGGTATCGATAATGTAGAGGCACGCAAAAAAGTTACCAAACTGTACGATCCACTGCAACAATCTTTCAACGAACTTATTGACTCATATAATGACGAAGAACTGGCGATTATCGTCGGCTTTATGCGCAAAACTAATGCTATGTTTCACGCTGCTGTCGAATCTCTCCCTGACAAGCAATAGATCTCTGCATTTCCCCAGCAATTTATAAGCATAAGGCGAGACACTTGTAGTGTTACCTAATGCAAAGGGGGAACAACACAATGCATGCAATCGAATTACCAGAAGACTACGCGCTAGTGCTTCAACAAGTCAACGAAAACGGCGAGGAAGACATGGACACACTTTCTGAATATCTTCGCCTTGATCGGAAACGGCTCGCGCATATTATCCAAGCGCTTCATCACAAAGGGCTGATCTATTTTAGCCGCTCGAGGTACCAGTCTTCTCTTATTAGGCTCAGCACCAAAGGCAAGCAGCTCATCACCTATGTGTGGCCTGAAGCGGGTATGAACCCAGGCATGAGCCCCGCGTAATAGCCTCCGGAAACACCGGCTGACTGCCCAGAATAGTCCGCGTACGTATTAAGTAGAGAGATAGTTATCTCTCCCCGAGATACCTAACGCGGACTTTTGGTTTTACATTTTGGCTAATGTATTTGATTTTTAAGCTCATATAGTATTTAATACATCGTTGAGTATGCACCTTTTAGGTGGATTTTTCGTTTGAGAATATCGAGCGAACATGCTCAGCTCCTGTAACTTCGATGTAAAGGTAGGTAGGTCACCATGACCGCCAACATCCTCAACGGCGCCGAGGGCACCGACACCACGGAGGTTTCCGACGTGAGCAAGCTCGACAAGGTCAAGACCGCCGCTTCTACCGCCGGCCTCTACGCCGCGTCCGCCAAGGACACGACTGTCGCCGCGGTCAAGAAGGTCGCCACCAGCGACACCGTCCGCAGCGCGGGTTCCAAGGTCAAGACCGCCGGCACCGCCGTCGTCAACACCGCCAAGGACCCCGAGCAGCGCCAGCTGGCCGTCACCAAGGTGCGCAAGCACCGCAACAAGGGCCTGGTCGCCGCCGGCGTCATCGTCGTGGTCCTCGTCGCGCGCAAGCTGCGTCGCAAGGGCTGACGCTCAAGAAGTACAGGGGTGGTAGAACTATCGCGTAGCTGACTCGCCTGAGGCGATTCATCAACGAGATTTCTGCCCGCGAGGGTGTGTTTGGCATAACGCCATTTTTACAAAACACACCCCCGCAACCTCAACCCCGATTTTTAGGCGCCTGTTTGCATTATGTGTATGCCAGGCGCATAATAATATCCAACAAAAGCAAATCTATTCTTGGAGAATAAAAATGACATACACAGATAAAGCCCCTAACGTTTCTTCACGTGTTTTCAAGCGCACGAAGATCCTTGCTACCGTTGGTCCAGCTAGTGATAGCTACGACCACATTTTGAACATGATGAAAAACGGTGCCAACGGTTTTCGTCTTAACTTTAGCCACGGTGACCACGCCGAGCACGGCCAGCGTATCGAGTGGGTTCGCCAGGCAAGTGCTGAATATGGTAAGCCTGTAACAGTTCTCCAAGACTTGCAGGGACCAAAGATTCGCCTCGGTGACTTCGATGGTCAAATTGACGTTAAGGCTGGCGACGCATTGCAGTTCAAATACGGCAGCGATTACGCAGCTACCGGTATTATTCCTATTCAGTACGACCTGAGCCAAAAGATGAAAGTTGGCGAACGCCTCTACCTCTTTGACGGCCGTTTGCGCGGTATTGTTGGTGATATTTCTGCAGAAGGTGTTTTGACCGTGCAGATCGACAACGATGGCTTTTTGCTGAAGCGCAAGGGCATGAACCTTCCTGACACCAACTTTGGTGGCGACATTCTTACCGAAAAAGACCTTCGTGATATCGACTACGGTGTAACACAAGACATCGACTACGTTGCATTGAGCTTCGTACAATCAGCTGACGATATCATCAACTTGCGCAAGCTCTTGGTCGAAAAGGGCTCTGATGCCAAAATTATCGCCAAGATTGAAACTCAGGCTGCTATCGAAGATGCAGCTCTCGAGGCAATTGTTAAGGTCTCTGACGGTGTAATGGTTGCTCGTGGTGACCTCGCAGTCGAAGTAAGCCCTGAGGCTGTGCCAGTTGTACAACGCAATATTCTCGGCCTCTGCCAGAAATATGGCAAGATCAGTATTGTTGCTACTCAGATGCTCTTGAGCATGACTGATAACCCAGATCCAACTCGTGCTGAAGTTTCAGATGTCGCGAATGCCGTTATTACGGGCGCTGACTGCGTGATGCTTTCTGAAGAATCTGCCAACGGTAAATATCCTGTTGAAGCAGTGGCAACTATGAAGCGCATCATTCTCTACACTCAGAACAACGCTGCGCTTAACCCAATCTACACTGCAGAAGAAAACACTGACAACTTGCAGGAATCAATCACCTCTGGTGCATTGGCGCTTGCTAAGCAGATTAAGGCCGCAGCAATTATTGCACAGACCAAGTCTGGTCCAACTGCACTGAGCATCGCTGCTCGTCGCCCTAACATGCCAATCGTGGTTGTTACCTCAACGCCACGTGTTGCTACCCAGATGGCATTGATGTACGCAAGCAAGTCATTCTTGCGCGATGACGTAGAAAACGTTGGTGCAAACTTGGCTGAATGGCTTAAGGAACAGCACGTTTTCGAAAGTGGCGACCGTGTTGTTATCGTTTCTGGCCACCAACCAGGTCTCATCGGCGGTACCGATACCATCAAAGTTCGCGTTCTCGAATAAGAGCCGTCTTTTGCTAAAAACACCCTCACTATGTCGAGGGTGTTTTTATTTTGGAAAGTCGCTAGTGATGTAAGCTCGTCTGATCTATAATCGAGACAGAAGCATAAGAGGTTTGCCATGTTTACAAAAAAGACAATTAATGACGTCGAGCTGCAGGACAAGCGGGTTCTGTTGCGCGCAGACTATAACGTGCCTGTCGAGAACGGCGTTATTACGGATGACTACCGCATCAAACAATCCCTAGAGACCGTAAAGGCCTTGATTGCAAAGAACGTTCGACTCGTGATATGTTCGCATCTTGGTCGTCCAGACGGTAGGCCAGATGCAGCACTCAGCTTGGCACCTGTCGCGAAGCGCCTCAGCGAGTTGCTGGGCGTCGATGTTCAAATGGCGCCTGATTGCATCGGTGAAGCAACCAAGAAGATGGCTGATGGCTTGCAGCCTGGTCAGATTTTGCTGTTGGAAAACCTGCGCTTCCACCCAGAAGAAGAAAAGAATGATCCCAATTTTGCAGCTCAGCTTGCTCAGTATTGTGATGTGTTTGTGCAGGATGGTTTTGGTGTTGTGCACCGTGCTCACGCGAGCACAGAGGCTATTACCCACCAGGCCCCTGAGAGTGTGGCGGGACTGCTGCTGGCACGTGAAGTTGATGTTATTACTCGTGTTATGGACACTCCTGAGCGACCGCTCATGGCTATTGTGGGCGGCGCCAAGATCTCTGATAAGATTGATGTCCTGAATCGCTTTATCGACATTGCTGACTTTATCGCCATTGGCGGCGCTATGGCTAACACGTTCTTGGCAGCTGAGGGTATTGATATCGCCAAAAGCAAATACGAAGAAAATGACGTGCCAATCGCCAAAGATATCCTGGCAAAAGCTCGTGAAAAGGCCAAAAAAGAGCGCTTTATCTTCTACATCCCTCAGGATGGCGTCATAGCTACGGCTCTCGACAAGAACGCTACTACCCGAATCGTCGATTGGGATGCACACATGATTGCGGAAGTTGAGAACTACCCCAAGCAAGCACCCGAGTCGAGCCGCGTTATTGCTGATGACGAAATGATCTTGGACATCGGTCCATTTAGCGGTGCCTTTATCGCTGGTGGCATCCAGCTAGCAAATACCGTCGTTTGGAACGGTACTATGGGTGTGACAGAGACGCCGAGTTTACAGGGGCCAGTCGGCCCGTTTGCACGCGGTACGGAACTCATTATTGACGCAATTGTTGGTGATTATGGCCACCGTCCATATAGTTTGGTTGGTGGCGGCGATACGGTTGGATATATCGAACAGCGTAACCTTGTAGGCGCATTCGACCACGTTTCAACTGGTGGTGGTGCTAGCTTAGAACTAATGGCTGGTCGTAAGCTTCCAGGAGTTGAGGCGCTTCAAGATCGCTAAAGCGGCGAGGGCAACCGATAGGTTCTTGGCAGCCGCCATTTTCGTCACGACAACCATGTGAACATATCTGACCAAGTGTAGCAATGGTTACCACGCGGTCCTCAAGGTTTGCATCTGGAGTCGCATCCAGGTCGATAGTCTCTAAAGTGTTTAACTGGTCGGTGTTTGTGAGTCGTGTACTTTGTTCCATAGTCGCAGTGTAGCGCCAGCTATATACGAATGCAAGTGTTGAACCTTTGTAATTGGTAACGTGCTTATGCTAAGCTAGAAATAGTTAAAAACGTATATATGTCCCGAAAACTCTTAATAGTTGCAAACTGGAAAATGCACCTGAATGTTAGTCAGGCGAGTTTGCTTGTGCACCGCTTACAGGAGCGTACGCGCATCCATCGTGACATCGAAGTTGTGCTGGCGCCAAGTATGTTAGCTCTCCAGCCGATGAGCACGCAGATTGACCGCCGCAAGTTCCGACTCGCGGCCCAAAATGCCTACCTCAAAGATGAGGGTGCTTTTACGGGTGAAGTTTCGTTTACAATGTTGCGTGACATTGTCCATTATGTCATTGTCGGGCACTCTGAACGCCGCATTTACTTCAACGAATCGCTCGATATGATTCGTGACAAGGTCCAGGCTGCAGTACGCAACGATATTACGCCGATTCTGTGTGTTGGCGAGACCAAACACGAGCGTGAGGAAGGTCTGACGAACCAAGTACTACATGACCAAGTAACTTCTGCGCTCAGTAATCTTACGACGGCCGAGGTTGCTAACGTTGTCATTGCATATGAGCCAGTCTGGGCAATTAGCACTTTCGGTGGCAAGCTTGCTAAACCTCGCGAAGCCGAAGCGGCTATTACATTTATTCGCGCCCAAGTTGAGTCGCTGTATGGCTCACACACGGCAAGCATGATTCGCGTTCTTTACGGAGGAAGCGTTGACGAGCATCTCGTTCGCGGCTATCTTGAAGTCGATGGTTGTGACGGCGCACTTGTCGGCGGCGCCAGCATAAACCCATATAAATTTGCGGGAATCATTGATTCCGCATATCGAATGCAACACGAGCTAGACCATGAAGCATAAACCAAAAAAAGATTCTGAAAGTACTGCACCACGAAAAGTGTTTGATGTTATGCGCCCTGGCAAAACAGTGGCGGAACCTACGGCACGATCGGTAATTGTGGGCCACAAGCCGCAGGTCAAAGATCCGATGATGTCGGACCGAAATGAGGAGCGTTCACTTATGGACAGCAACAAAAAAGTCACACTTCAACCAACCAACGATGAGTCCAAGCCGGCGCCTGTCGCAGATGCACTCGTAGCAGATCAGCCAAGCGATCAACAGCCAGACGCTAGTACTGCACCTACGCCTACTGAGCAGGACCAGTCAGACACACAGACAAAACCGTACGATGGGCCCTATGTTGCCGACGAATTAGCAACGTTAGCAACTAGTACGACAGTCGATACGAACTCATCTGATTCTGGCAACCCAGGCGTAGCCGAAGCACAGTCTGAGCAGGAACCGCCAGTACCCGCCGCGGCCGAACCAACGGTACCTGAAGTATCCAAGCCAGAGTCCCAGAACCCCGGTACGACGGGTATTGTGTTTGAAGATGCGTCCGATTTCCAAGCATCTGTACAACAGGCGCAACCGTCTAAGCCAGATGACACTGCGGAGCCACTTCCTACCATGCCTGATGAACAACCCGTGTCAGCACAGCCTCAAATTGTCGTCTCACACCACAACTACAGCAATGGCTGGCTCAAGTTTTTTGTAACATTCGCCATCCTCGCAGTTGTTGCAGTGATCGTCGTTGATATCCTTCTCGACTCCGGAATACTCGTCAAAGACGGTATCCCACATACTCACTTCTTCTAAAATTACTCATTTTCGTCATAAGTTACAACAGCGCGCAGTACCGCTAGCTGCTACAATATAGAGCATATGGTTGGATCAAACGGGGATTGGAACATTTTGCATGGATGATATTTTTGACCCCTGGGCCGATGAAGTTCCTGCGGGTACTGTTACTGGTCCTGAGGCTGAGCTTGTTAAGGGGCTCAACGATGAGCAAAAGCGCGCGGTTATTACAACCGAGGGGCCGCTGCTTATTCAGGCTGGCGCCGGATCTGGCAAAACCAAAACACTAACCCATCGTATCGCGTATCTTATTTCGACCCGCAAAGCGTCGCCGTTTAATATCTTGGCAGTGACGTTTACCAACAAAGCCGCCCGTGAAATGCGTGAGCGCGTCGCACACTTGCTTGGTGAAGACCCTGATAACCGAAGTTTCATGCCCTACATGGGTACGTTCCACTCTATTTGTGTACGTATTTTACGACAGGATGGTGAAAGCATTGGTATTCCGAAGAGCTTCGTCATCTTTGACGAGTCCGATCGCATGTCAGCCGTAAAACAAGCATGCAAACAGTTGGCAATCGACGAGAAGACATTCCCAGCTAAAGTCATTGGCAGCATGATAAGTAACGCCAAAAACGACCTGATGAGTCCTGAGGAATTTGCCAATAACGAGTCTAGCCCGGCAGAACGAACAGCGGCGCAAGTGTATCCGTTGTATGAACAGTCGCTTCGTGAAGCAGCCGCACTAGACTTTGATGATCTTATTAGCGCAACGGTGCGCATGATGAGCACCCAAGAAACAGTACGCAAGAAGTGGCAGAAGCGATTCCGCTACATTATGATTGACGAATACCAAGATACAAATGCAGCGCAGTATAAGCTCGTGCGCATGATGACCAACGCCAGCAATAACATTGCGGTAGTAGGCGATGACTGGCAGAGCATTTACAGCTGGCGCGGTGCCGATTTCCGCAACATTTTGAATTTCGAAAAAGACTACCCGCAAGCGACGGTTATCAAACTTGAGCAAAATTATCGTAGTACAAAAGCGATTTTGGATGCTGCACACACGATTATCACCAAGAATAAGCAGCGATCCGACAAGAAACTGTGGACGGCGTCTGGTGAAGGCTTGGCTGTGCAGATGTTGCAGGTGGCTAACGAACGTGCCGAAGGCGACGCAATTGTTCGCCGTATCCGTAATGGCGTCGACAGTGGTGTTCGCAAGTATAGCCACTTCGCCGTCCTGTACCGTACCAACGCTCAAAGTCGCATGGTCGAAGAAACATTTATCCATTATGGAATTCCGTACCGCATCGTTGGTGGCCAGCGTTTCTACGACCGCAAAGAAATCAAAGATCTCATGGCGTACGTTCGTCTTATATACCAGCCCGAAGATCGCGTAAGTTTCCAGCGTGTCGTCAACGTGCCAACTCGCGGTGTGGGCGCGAAGTCTGTAGAGAACTTCTTCTTGTGGAAGCAGGCCAACAAATATACGTTGTTCCAGGCACTGAGTCAGGTCGAAGATTGTGACATGCTGACCGATCGCGCTATTCGTGGCCTCAGCGAGCTTGGTGAGATGCTGTCGACATTTCGCGACCTCATGGAAGACACACCGCCTGCCGGCATTATCGACAGCATCGTTCGTCGCCTCGACTACATAAACTACGTCAATGACGGTACTCCTGCCGGTGAATCCAAGGCGGAAAACGTCAAGGAGCTCGTCGGTGTTGCCCAGAATTATACAGACGAAGGTCTGGACGTTTTTCTTGAGGAAGTAAGTCTCGTGAGTGATGTTGATCAGGCTGATTTTGAGGGCAATGCTGTTACGCTCATGACACTTCATGCTGCTAAGGGTCTGGAATTTCCAGCCGTATTTATGGTGGGAATGGAAGAAACGGTGTTCCCAACTTCTCGCTCGCTGTACGACGAAGCGTCGATGGAAGAAGAGCGCCGCCTCTGTTACGTCGGCATGACCCGCGCTCGCGAAGAGCTCTACATGCTTTACACCGTGAGCCGCATGCTTTTCGGCGCAGTGCAGCAAAATCCTCCGTCACGTTTTTTGAGTGAAGTTGACGCCGATTTCCAGCCAGATGCTGGCGTCTACGGTAACCAGGGGAAGTCTGGTTTTGGCCAAGGTTTTCGCAAAATGGAATCGACTGCCGAACCGGAAGACATCCCTGTTGTAGACAACGATGAACCGCGCTACGTCCCCGAGCTGTATGAGGGTGATGCTGTTAAGCACGCAGTCTTTGGGTTAGGACAAGTCATGGAGATGGACGGCGATAACGCTACCATTTATTTCAAGGGCAAAGGTGCCAAGAAGCTCAATATAGGTTTTGCACCAATTACCAAAGTCGAGCAATAAAAAGAGCCCCCAACGCAGGGGGCTCTTTTGAATAAGACGAGGGTTTGAGGACAACAGAGTGGTTTTTTGAAGAGGAGCGGCGCAGTTCGCGCGGACGGATGGCTGATGCCAGGATCCGCCGCGCGAACGCGCGTTCTACTCCAGGTAGGCCAGACGGCCGGTTGGTTCAGAGCTCCTTCTTGTACCGCGGGTCGATGGGACCGGGGTTGGGGGCGTGATACTTGAGCCAGTGGTCCGGGTCGGTGGTGCACTCCTCCATGGGAGCTTGGTGGCGGGACGCTTGGTCACGACGGGCCTGGGCCAGTGTGGCTTCGAGCTTGTCGTTGTCGCGCTTGATGGCCACCAGGAGGATGGTCGTCAGCACGATGAAGGTCGCGCCCGAGACGCAGTACCACAGATTGAAGTGGTTGTTCGCGCCCGTGTAGTGCAGGCTGTACGCCCTGGATGCGGTCGCGATGGCGCCGCTGATGACCAGGGAGATCTCCAGCTTGTCAGTGAGGGCTGCCGTCTTGGTCGCCAGAGCCTTGGCTGCTGCGTACGCGATGCCAGTCATCAGGATCCCATCTCCGATGCTGCTCAGTCGCCCCGTGAACATGCCAGGCATGCTCAGGTAGATGGTGGCGAAGAGGGCGTTTGCGGTGAAGACGGCTGCGACGACGATGTACGGCATGCTGCTGTTGTCGCGTGCGCGGTTGCGCATCACGAACTGGGGTGTGGCGATGGTCAGAAACAGCGCGATGGCGACGGCGAGAGCGGTCATTGGGAATCGCGTCCTTTCGGTACGTCAGGGGTGTTTGCGTCCGCGGGGTGCGCGGTGCCGTGGTCCGTTCGGGATTTTGGTGTCACTCTCAGCGGTCGTCGTACGCCAGCTCCCCTTGAGGACACTGCCGATGATGAGCGCCAGGAGGCACAGGTAGCCGGCGATCATGAGCCAGATGTTGGCTGCGTGAAGGTTGGGCTGAGCCCCGTGAGCGGCTACTTCTCTGGCTTTCATACCGACGGAGCCGATGAGGGCACAGATGCCGACAACTTCGAGTACATCGCGTAGCTGAGCCTTCATACCCTCGAAGAGGATGTCGAAGACCGCCTTGGCGATGAGAACGAAGAATATTGCCAGCGCCGTGTGGTCGCCAATGTAGCGGAGATCTTCCATGTGCCCAGCCGGGTGGCTCAGACAGAAGACAATCCAACCAGCACCGGCTGCCACTGCGAACATGATGCCGCGGTAGAAGTCGTTCTCGTCTTCGTCCAAGCTGTTGCCGAACAGGCCGATCAGCAGGGCAAAGAGTCCCAGCACACTGGCTGCGACGATTGTGGTGAGCGGCATTGCTGCTCATTCCTGTGGTTTCCTTGTGAGAACCACTCTGTTGTCGAGGTACGCTCTGCGAAGGCCGCAAAGATACGCGCATATTTTATAATATTATACACATTTACACAATATTTATCAGGGGTGAGAACTAAAAATCCCCACTTTCTCAGGTGGGGCGTATACGTGATTGATATTGCAGAGTGGTTTGGTGGTGCGGCGGGGGGGGGGTGAGCCCGAGTCCCCCCCCCCCCCGCGCCCACCGTACGTAGAGGCAGCCGCGAGGGCTAGAACATGGGGGGCTTACCCGCCGGGGTGGGCACGTAGATGTCCGACATGGTGGTGTAGCGACGGACGCTCAGGGCGGTGACCATGAGGGCCATCACGAGCGTGGCCGCGTCGATCACCAGCAGGACGACGTTGATGCCGTGGATGAAGCCGGTGGACTTGCCGTGCACAGCGACCTGCAGGAGCAGCGTTGCTGTGGTGAACAGCAGGAAGGTCGTCGACAGTTCGAACGCGGCATCCAGTGTGTACTTCTCGGCGAAAGTCCGGACGAACTTACCGAAGGTTGCCACGCAGTAGCACGCGCTGAACAGGGCGAACAGCCACTTGGTGATCGTCCAGCCGTTGGCGTCCAGGAGTGCCAGGCTGATGAGTACCAGGAACAGGCGGACGCCGTAGCCGTTGTCGACCTTGTTGCTTCCGATCCGCCGCGTCAGGATGACGTAGTGGATGATGCCGATGAGCATGAGTGTCAGCAGCGCTGCCACGTTGGCCTTCTGGAGGTCGAGGTGCATTTAGAGCTCCTTGCTCGTGTTGGGCTTGGCCGTGTTGGACTGAGCCGTCTTGCCGTCCGCGGGGGCGGGCGAGTTGAAACGGCTTTCGGTCCAGGTGGACAGGTAGCTGGCGAGGGTCATGATCGCGGCGACGCTGGTCATCCCGAAGACGAACGCTCCCAGTTTCAGGGCCTCGTGGCCGCCGTTGGGGCTGCTTGCGATCGCGGCCAGCTGGTTGCACGCGAGTGCGAACAGGTAGCAGCACGCCATGCCGTTCAGGAACAGCTCCATCGAGATGGGCTTCAGCGTGAACACGCCGTAGTTCCTGAACGAGTTGCATAGGGCGCAGATGATCACGACCCACTCGCCGACGATGTAGCCGAAGATGATCTTCGGGTGCTCCGCGGCGTAGGTGAAGCCCGGCTTGTAGGCCAGTTGCATCGCCAGCAGGAGACCGAGGTTCAGCCCGCCGAAGCCTGACAGCACGAAGCTGTAGAGGCGGGAATAGCTGGCGTCCGTGCTGTGCTGGCTGCGCATTACCGTTGCTGACGCGATGCTGAAGAGCATCACAAGCGCGGCGGCAACCATCGCCCATGCGGGCGGCGGCATGACGGTCATCGGAATTCCTTCCTGAGGGGTAGTGCCAAAGCACTTCCACTCTGCAATGTGAATGTTCTGAGGTCCACGGAGTGGAGAACTAGCATATTATATAATTAAAATACACATATTACAACATCATAGCCACGAGTAAAGTGGTAATCTAGCTAAGCAATTTGGTACAATAGCTATGACTCGTCTGGGCCGGGGTTTTACTTTTTTAAATCAAGCCCGAGTCATTTGTTATGCCGAATAAACTTCAACAATTCCAACGTCGCGCTCATATGACAAGACGTCGGCACGTCCGTCATATTAAACGACTGGCCAAAAAGCCACTGTTTACCATCCCGGTAGCAACATTTATGGTGCTCCTTGTTCTTGGTATGGTCGGCGTTTTGGTACTGAACGGCGGCACCCCAAAGCTCCAGACATCTGACACCAACATCGTTATCCTTGACTACGACAAACATCACCAAACGGTTCCGACGCGCGCCAAGACTGTTGGCTCATTGCTCGATAAACTCTCGATTCACCTCAACTCAGGCGACGTTGTCGAACCAAGCCGTGATACGCAAATCATCGGTGATAACTTTCGCGTAAACGTGTATCGCGCTGTGCCAGTCACGGTTATAGACGGTGAGCAAAAGACGTTTGCGTATAGCGCCGCAGCAACACCTCGCAGCATTGTTAAGCAGGCTGGCGTAACCGTGTACCCAGAAGATAACCTCAAATTATTGCCAACAGAGAACTTCCTAACCGACAGTTCGATTGGCGAGCGTGTGGTTATCGATCGAGCAACGCCAGTAAATATGAATTTGTATGGCACTGCCGTGGGTCTGCGCACACATGCCAAGACAGTGTCCGCACTTCTGAAGGAAAAGGGCATTACGCTGCATGATGGAGACAGCGTGCAGCCTGCCGAATCGACTCCTTTGGCCGCAAATACGCAAGTATTTATTATCCATAAGGGCAAACAGATTGTGTCTTCTCAAGAGGATATCGCTATGCCTGTTGAGAACGTTGAAGACAGCTCGCTAACCTTTGGTACGACTGCTATTCGTCAGCAGGGATCTCCTGGTAAAAAGGTTATAACATACGAGGTTGAGCTACAGAACGGCGTCGAGGTTAGCCGTCGTGCAATTCAAGAGGTTGTCGTGCAACAGCCAGTGGCGCAGATTGTCGCCAAGGGTAAGGCTGTGCAGATTCCAAGTGACAAAAAGGCAGTTATGGCGCTTGCAGGTATCTCCCAAGGAGACTATGCTTACGTAGATTACATCGTTAGCCATGAGTCTGGGTGGAACCCTGGTGCGCATAACGCATCTGGTGCTTACGGTCTCTGTCAGGCCTTGCCGGGAAGCAAAATGGCAAGTGCTGGCTCAGACTGGCCATCTAACCCAGTGACCCAGCTTAAGTGGTGCAGCGGCTACGCTTCACGGTATGGCGGCTGGGCCGGTGCCTATAATTACTGGGTTTCACATCATTACTGGTAGGAACATATGAATAATTTACCTCACACAAAGAAATCATTAGGTCAGCATTGGTTGCATGACGAAGAAAGCCTGGACGCTATTGTTGCGGCTGCCGATGTGCAGCCCGGCGATGCAGTCTTGGAAATTGGTCCAGGGCCAGGTACGCTCACGCAAAAATTAGTCGCTATCGCCGACAAGGTAATTGCTGTTGAGTTTGACGAGGACCTTGCGCGTGACCTACCGGGCCGTGTTCCGGCGGAGAACCTGACGGTTACGCACCAAGATATCTTGAGCTTTGACCTGACGACGCTGCCAGCAGGCTATAAAGTTGTCGCCAACATCCCCTATTATCTGACGAGTGCCTTGTTGCGAGTGCTCTGCGAGAGCTCGAACCACTTCTCAAAGGCATCAATTCTTATCCAGAAAGAAGTTGCCGAGCGTGTATGCGCTGGTCCTGGCAGTATGTCGATGCTCAGCGTGAGCGTGCAGTTCTACTGTGAAGCCCATCTCGATGTGCTCGTGCCTGCCGAACTCTTTACGCCACCACCAAAGGTTGATTCACAGGTATTGGCGCTAACCTTCCGCGATAAGCCGCTCTTTGACGTTGATACGAAACTTTTTTTCCGAGTCGTAAAAGCTGGTTTTGCCCAGCGCCGCAAGACCTTACTTAACTCGTTAAGTAGTGGTTTACATTTGAGCCGTGAGGAAACGACTAAAATCCTTGAAACAGCAGGGGTAAAACCAGGCGACCGCGCACAGACCTTGACTATGCAAAATTGGTACGATGTCTACCAAGCAGTCCAAAACGCTTGACGTGTTAAGCATTAGCACGTAAACTCTGCAAGGTATGAACGAGACTCTACAACCGCACGAAGCGGTACCTTACTTATTGCAACACATCGGTGATATCCTCGACCGTCAGCTTGACCAGGTACTTCATGAACAACTAGGCATCGGTATGAGCCAATACAAGGTCCTTGCGCTGCTTGAAGGCGGGGAAGAGCAAGGCCAACGAATGTTGGCGGATAACCTTGGGCAAACAGAGGCTAGCGTCAGCCGACAGATTGGATTGCTCGGCAAAAAGGGATTCATTCAAGGTCGGATCAACGAGAAGAATCGTCGCCAACATCTCGTCGCTATTACGCCTAAGGGCACGAAGATTTTGCGCGCTGCACGACAGGCTACAGAGCGCTACAACACGCCACTCTACGACGATGTCCATGGCAAACAGCAGAAGCAGCTTGTTGAGCTACTGACGTCGATTCACGGGCAACTTTGCCAGAAGAATAGGTCTGTGGCTTGCAGCCACCCGTTTCACCTCTAAATAGGTAAAACATGCCGTTTATGGTATAATTGCTGTTATGTGGGGCTGAATTTTAAGCTCGACGTTGGACTTTATCGGTTTGATCAGCAGGTCGCTTGTCAGCGTTATAGG
>CAZCCP010000005.1:0-70794 GCA_964497565.1 uncultured Candidatus Saccharibacteria bacterium | reverse complement strand
CGAACCTGCGACCTTTGGCTCCGCAAGCCAACGCTCTATCCAGCTGAGCTACGGGCACATATAGTACAGCTTAATAACTAATTAAGCATGCAACAGAGGTAATGATAGCATATTTGATCCAATCTGCCAAGACTTTCACGCAGCTTCTCTGACGGCAACATATCGCCACTGGCGACATGGGCATTATACGGCGAGTAAACTCACCCGGATTCCAATCTGCCAGCAGAAATATACTTCCCAATCGTTCGGGATTCGCTACGGTGCGAAGAAAACTATTCACCGGACAGTTTTCACATTTTCCATTCGAATCCACTGATCCAGAGAAAGAAAAAGACCCGAGAATATCGGGTCTTTTTCTTTGGCGGAGAGAGAGGGATTCGAACCCTCGATAGAGTTGCCCCTATACCGCATTTCGAGTGCGGCGCACTAGACCAGCTATGCGACCTCTCCGTATCCCTGTTATTCTAGCGCACAAACGTATTTTGCAAAAGACTTACTAGTTCAAGAAAGAGGTGCTTGGGGTGGACGGTTGTTCCAGGGAGTTTGATCATTGCCGCTAGGTGTATCTGTATCCTGAGGCGCCCGATAGAGTTGCGACGGGTCACGTGGATTCGCTAGGCCTGAAGTGTGCTCTGGTGCGCTGATCATCGGTGTGCGCTTCATGCGCAGCCATACAAGCAAGCCAATACCGACAATAACTTCAGCGATTGCCAGCCGCAGCCACCAATAACGGGTGTCAGTTATGAGAATATGAACAATATCACTCATCTTTACCTGTAGAGCCTCAGTACTTCCGGAGATCTTCGTAATACCCTCGCTAACATACGAGCTAATAAATCCAAGTAACACAGAAAAGAGTATGCTGACGCCGCCAACGACAAGTGAGGTGATGCCGACCCGTTTAACGCCTGCCCTGCTTGGCTTGCTTAGGAACATAACGCCTGCAGCAGCCAACGCAGCCAGAATCCCTAGGAAGTAAACCGCTTTAATGGTCCACTGATAGACCGTCGGTATAAACGATAGACGCTGGTAGAGCGGCTGGCCATTTGCATCCTGGATAGAGCCTGCCGTTACGAACGCGCCCTTAAAGAAGTCAGTGCTCGTGAGGAGGGAGCCGCGCACCATATTGTGAATTGTATCAGTGGAGAGCTCGGGAGGTCGGCACGTCAGTGTGTACAGATTCAATCCAGAAGCGTATATCTCGCGTACCTGCGCGGCACTACACAATGGAAGGTTAATCGCGCGTGCTGAAGCATATGTTGCTATATTTTCTGCGGCTTGAGCCTTGGCGCCTGTGAGGTCTACGTTAAACTGCGGTGTTGCCGTCTCGCCCTTAAGCCATGCGTATGTGCCATCAATAATGTGATCACCACTCGCTTGAAGGAGCTGGGGTGTGAAAGCGCCCTGCACCGCATCCCTAATTCCTGGATCATTTACGGGTATATCAGCACCAAGTACAGACTGGTTTTGTAGAAAGACATCGTCAATAAGTACTTCATAGAGGCCGCTGTCGCGTACTGCGCTCTTTATAAGATTAGGATTGCCAAGAACGAGCGCTACGCTTAGGGCTAGCCCAAAGCCAAAGAGCATTACGGGCAGCAAAGAAACCGATAAACGAAGAAAAAGTGATCTAAACATAGATATAGTATACAGTCTCTTGCTGAAGGATAGATGCAAAACCCCTGTTAGGTAGTATTTTCCGGCGAGTCATACTTGGCGGATCTAAGCACAACTGGTATCATATGGCTATGGATGAGAAAGGGTTGGGGCAACGCCTCCAGGCGGCACGTCTTCGTGCAGGCATGACACAGCAGATGCTGTGTCAAAAAGCTAACTTGAGCTATTCAACGCTCACGAAGATTGAACGTGGCGCCATCAAATCTCCCTCTATTTTTACGATTCAGAATATCGCAAGTGCACTTGGTGTTACGCTTGATGTGCTGCTGGGCATTACTGCCGCACCGGCCAAGCCAAAAAAGCACCAATCCGTAAGTGGCGTCGAGTTTATCTACTTCGATATCAACGGTTGCCTCGTGCGCTTTTTCCACCGTGCATTTACCGAGCTATCTCTGGTGACAGGAGCTCCTGCAGACGTCGTCGAGACGACATTCTGGCACTACAACGATCAAGTATGTCGTGGTCTTATGCCAATGTCCGAATTTAACCAAGCACTTGCAAAAGAGCTTGGCACAGATCAAATTGACTGGATCGAGTATTACATGGACGCCATCGAACCCATCCCTGTTATGGATGAGATCGTGCGCTGGGCAGCTGAAAACTACCGCGTTGGCCTACTGACCAATATCATGCCTGGCTTCGTTAAAGTCATGCGTGAACGTGGTCTGCTGCCAGACGTTCATTACGATGCTATTGTTGATTCATCAGAAGTTAAAGCAATTAAGCCTGAAAATAAGATGTTCACTATCGCTTCGGAGCGCGCAGACGCCCCCAAGAGTAATATTCTGTTGGTGGATGACTCGCGTGCCAATCTTATGGCAGCAGAGAAACACGGCTGGCACGTACTCTGGTTTGACGACTATCGCCCAGACGAATCAGCCGATCGCATTCGCGAAGCACTCAAGATTGCCAAATAAAAGGAGCCCGAGGGCTCCTTTTGCGTTTAGCCTAAGCGTACGCGTTCGGCAAGGATAGCTGCAAGACGCTTCTCGGCGTCAGCGAGTTGTTCGCGAGTTTGGGCAACGACGTCTGCGGGTGCGTGGTCAACGTAAGACTTGTTACTCAGGCGACCCTCAAGACGAGTAACGGCGTCTTTTTCAGTAGTAGCCTGTTCGTCAAGGCGTGCCTTATAACTTGCTGCCGTCGCCTCATCAATATCAAGCCAGCAGGTAAATGCGCTTTGGGTGAGTTTAAGACCCCTGCCCTCGCCCGTAATCTCCGTTACTGATTCAAGTCGTGCAAGACGCTTCAAGAGCTCCTCGTTGGCTCGAAGCGCGAGTGCATTGCGGTATAGCAAGGCGCCATTAGTGATGCCAACATTCTTTTGCATGGCACGTGCTTCAGTCACGACGTCCTTAACTCCTTCAAAGGCAGCACCACGTTGTGCCTCGTACGCTACTGCTACAGGCCAGGTACTTGTTGTCACAAGCGTGTCAGGCTGCCAGGATAGCGTCTGCCAGATGGTTTCAGTAATAAATGGTGCAAATGGGTGTGCAATCTTGAGAATAACTTCCAACGCATATGCGAGGAGGCCGACATTCTCTTCAGCCTTCGAGGCCTCAACGTACCAACCGGCAAAGTCATCCCATACGAAGTGGTACAACGTATCGTAGGCTTCCGCAAAGCGGTATTCGTCCAGAGCATGAGCAATGTCATCGGTAGATTGTTGTAATTTACCCAACAACCAGTGGTCTGCATCTGTCTTGGGCTCAACGGTAGTGGTGTCGATGTGGTGGTGGGCGGTTTTATCTTCGATATACCGTGCAACGTTCCAGAGTTTGTTACAGAAGTTGCGAGCATCTTCGATCTTGCGCGGGTCATAACCACGGTTTACCGCCGGTGCACGTCCGGCGACGATTCCCATGCGCAAAGCATCGGAGCCATACTGGTCGATGACCGGCATTGGGTCAACAACATTGCCCACGCTCTTGCTCATTTTAGAGCCATCTTCTGCCATCACATAGCCGTGAATATAAACAGACTTGAATGGGATTTCACCTGTAACGTAGAGCCCTAGCATCAACATGCGGCTGACCCACGGGTAGAGGATCTCACCACCGGTTTCCATGAGATCTAGTGGGTAAAAGCGCTCAAAGTCTGTACTCTGCGGATCACCATAGTTAAGTGTGGCATATGGCCATGAGCTGCTGCTAAACCATGTGTCGAAAACGTCGGAATCACGACGATATGTTTTGCCGTTAATTTCGATGATTTCCTGCTCAACTTTCTCGTTGTATATCCAATCATCCGGATCATCAACATTTTGGAAGGCAGGAATCGGAATACCCCACGCGATCTGGCGCGAGATATTCCAATCCTTGAGGTTTTTGAGGTAGGTTATGAGTTGTTCTTGCTTTGTAGCAGGATAGAAGGCAATTTTCCCTGCCTCGAGTGCGGCAATTGCCTCGGCAGCAAGCGGCTGCATGTCTACGAACCACTGCTCTTTGAGAAGTGGTTGAATAACAGTGCCGCATTTGTAGCAGTGCCCGACGTTGTGGGTGTGCTCCTCCGTCTTCACCAAGTAGCCCTGCTCTTTCAGATGTGCAACGACAAGGTCGCGTGCTTCTAGGACGGGTAAACCCCGATAGTCTGCTGGCACATCTGCTGACATGGTGCCCTCAAAGGTAATAACACTCGGCATCGGAAGGTCGTGGCGCTTGCCTGCTTCGTAGTCGTTCGGATCGTGTGCTGGCGTGATTTTAACTGCACCAGTGCCGAACTCAATATCCACAAAGTCGTCAGCAATTACGGGAATCTCACGATTAGTAAGGGGTAATCTAACAGTTTTACCGATGAACTTGGCATGACGATCATCGCTAGGATGTACTGCAACGGCCATATCGCCGAACATAGTCTCTGGGCGAGTTGTTGCAACAGTCAGTTCACCGCTGCCATCGGTAAGCGGGTAGCGGATATACCAGAGACTACCCTGCTCTTCTTTGTGCTCCACCTCAATATCAGCAAAGGCTGTGCCGTGAAAAGTACAGTAGTTGACGAGGCGCTCACCTCTGTAAATAAGGCCTTCGTCCCACATCTTCTTGAAGGTTGCGTATGCTCGTTCAATAATCTTGTCATCCAAGGTAAAAGTAAATCGATTCCAGTCACAACCGACGCCCATACGACGAAGCTGGTTCTCAAAATTTGAGCGGTTCTTGCCTACAAACTCGTAGATATTCTCGTACAACGCTTCGCGGGTAAAGTCGAAGCGGCTCTTCCCTTCCTTGGCTAAATGTTTTTCATAGACTGATTGTGTTTCAAAGCCGGCATGATCCGCACCCGGTAGTAGTAAGGCCGCTTTGCCCCGGAGACGTTGGTATCGAACGACAATGTCCTCGAGGGCTACTGTTAGCTCGTGGCCAAGATGCGCGTTTGCATTGGCATTGGGCGGCGGCATAACGACGCTGAAGGTTTCGCCTGTCTCACCCGGAGTAAAAGCTTGTGTCTTTTCCCATAGGCTATAAATAGTACTTTCGTATTGGTCTGGTTCGTAAACTTTTGGTAATTGCATGCGAGCATCCTTGTAATGTTGCGCTGGCTCTCGGCAGACTCAAAGCCAGCAATATATCTGCTTACAGCATACCACCTCTTAATCTGTTTGACCACTGTAAGCAGCCCACCGAAGACAGAGCGAACTAGCCGTAAACTGCTAGTATCATTTCACATGAAAACTTTACCCACGACTTAGCAGAGTTTTCATGTGAAAACCCAGCAAACACACCTGCAATTATTTGCATCTTGCATCTACTGTTTTGTCTCACATTTTTGTTTTGCGAGTGCATAGTAGCCTAGGCTCCTTCAGCTTTCAAGTCCTTTTTATCCTGTATACTTACTGGCAGTAAATAAGAGGTAGATACCATGGGCGAGGAAGAGCTTAACACCGTTGTGCAATCCATTTTTGAGCATGTTGATCTACAAGGTCATATTGATCCGTACGAGATGTACATACCAGATGCAATTGGATTCTTGGCACTTACGAGCCAGGGTAGGAGCTCGCTGATTGCATTCGGCGAAGTCCCTGAATGGACCGATGAATTTCACCCACCTACACGTACCCCAGATACCCGCTTTAGCGACTATCCAAAGGGGGTAGGTTACCGTGTCGCCAATACGCCTACGGCGCAACTCCAGCCTCATCGTCGTGGGCTCCAGCCACCGATAAGCGCAGTTGAGATTATTGATTTCGACGACACAGATGTTTTGGATATTCGTCGTCAGGGTTCAGCGTGGCGCCTTGGGGGTATTGCACGACATGCTGCGCTTCTAGCTCAAGCCAAAATCGCAGGAAGCCATGCGGCTCTCGACAGAGTGGAGAGGGCATACGGTGAGAATGGCGGTGTGCTCATGAATGTGCCGCCATCTTGGCTGACAGAGCAGGAGATAGTTAAAGGTGTCAAGCACGCTATAGAACCGAGCATGCTTCTTATCAGAGATCCAGGCGTTACTATTCGACGTGTAGGCGAAGTTGACCTCCGCGCACTTACATCGAAAGGTTAGGGGAGATATCGAGTGTGTAAGGGTCGGCAACGGGGCGACCGAGCATAGCATGGAAGCATCCCAGCGTTGCGATCATCGCACCATTATCAGTACAAAGCTTACTATCGGTGTATGCAATAGGGATGGGCAAACGCTCAGCAAGCTGTCGGCGTAGTTCGGGGCTAGCTGCAACACCACCTGCAATAACAACTGAGGCAGGTGAGAACTCTCTAAAAGCTACCATGGCTTTGTCGACGACGGTCTCGACAGCTACGCGCTGGAAGCTTGCGGCAATATCAGCCTTCTGGGCGTCGTTAAGCAGCCCAGGAAGCTCGTAAGAGGGTAGGGAGTAGTCTTTGCCGACTTGTTCCTGCGCCAGCCTTAGAACGGCTGTTTTTAGGCCAGAGAAGCTGAAGTCATATTTGCCGGTAAGCTTAGCTTTGGGCAGCTTGAATGCCTGAGCATTACCCTCAAGAGCCTTCTTGCCAACGCTTGGTCCGCCAGGGTAGGGGAGGCCAAGAATTTTCGCAACCTTGTCAAAGGCTTCACCAATGGCATCATCTTGGGTTTGGCCAAGCAACGTATAGTCGAAATGATTGCGAAAGAGTGCTAGTTGGCTATGGCCACCGCTGACAATCAACGCCAGGACAGGGAAGACTGGCTGTGCTTTTGGCAATATGTAGTCGGGCAGGGGGGTCTCAGTCAGGAAGTTCGCATACACGTGACCCTCGACGTGGTTGATTGCATAGAGCGGTTTCTTATGGAGAATGGCTAACGTTCGTGCGGTCAGTACGCCTACGAGCAAGCTACCGCCAAGACCAGCGCCATAGGTAACTGCAATGGCATCGATATCATCCCAGGTGCAATGAGCATCAGCGAGTGCCTGCTTCACAACAGGGATGGCTGATTCAATATGGCTCCGCGCCGCGATTTCTGGAACCACACCACCGTACTGGGCGTGAAGATCCATACTTGTAGCTACGGCGTTACTTAGCAGGCGTTTGCCGTCTTCAACAACAGCAGCTGCGGTCTCATCACAACTCGATTCAATTCCAAGAACTCTCATTACGTTGTATCTTACCATGAGCTTATAAAAACTATAAATAGTATGTATTTGCCAAAACTCAAAAAGGTTGTGCTAATCATTGACAAAAAGACCCCAATATGCTATATTGTGAGAGAATAAACAACAAAACAAACATACAGTACGTAAATAGGACTCAAGCAGATGTCAGACACATATACAGGACCGCCACCAGCGCTTAGTGAATATGACCGCCTAATGGTAGACGGTGGTGAAGGTATCGACCCCCGAGCACTCGCTCACGAGCTTGCCGAAAACCCCACTCTCTACATTGAGGCTACTGAAAACCTGGATAGCTTACATCATGGACTTGAGGCAGATCGTGCTGCTGGTGCAGACAGCGACCCAGCTACCATAAGCCGTGTTGAAGTTTTGCGTGAGACTATCGATCCAGCGACCCCTCGTTTACTCGATAAGCCGCGGGATCTTAACACACCTGAGGCTATCCGTGAGGCACGCCGTGCAGAACACGCGCTAAAAGACGAACTCGTTGGTCTTGTTGACGACTTCCGTGATATTAGTGGTCGACGAATAGAATCTCCCGACCACCAAGATCGCCTCGATCGTATTGATGACATCTTGCGTGAGCATCCCAGCTTGTCAGCTCGTATGGATGAGCGAATCAAACTCTACAGTGACAGCGAAGGCGCACACCACGACCACGACGACGATGACGGCAACTTCGTAGAGGGTCACTTGCCGAAGGCTGCTAAAAAGCAGCTCGCAGCAGAAGACAACTACATCGCGATGGACGCATTCGATGGCGACCCAGGTTCTGTTGAAGCTATCGAATACTACAAACAGCACCACCAGGCAATCGCAGCACAAGAAAAGGGTCGTCAATTTGCACGAACTGACAAAAACGTCTACTTCGGTGTAGAAGATTCTATTACAAGCCTTCCGCACTACAACTACGATAAGGGCCAGGGCAAGCCAGTAGCTGAAGCCTGGAGCGATGAGATCGAAGCCGAAGATGCACTCCAAGAGAGACTCCATGACGAGATGGTTGCATCTCTCCATGAGTGGCGCCGTTCAGGCTATCTCGAAGACGAAGCCAAGGTATTTAGCGCAATGACCGCCATGAACGAACACTTGGCTGAGCTTGATGGGCAGATCGCTGATACTGCGGAGCGTCACTCGTACTACAGCACACTGCGCCAACAACGTACTGAACTGGCTCGCAGTATCTTCCAGACTCGCTACATGCGTGAACAAGTGCGCATCGATGGCGCTACAAGCTTCCTTCCTAACGACAAGATTGATTTCCGCGGACGTTATCCTTCTGAATACCAGACCGACAAGAGTATTGCCCATCGCGGCCGTATCCTTTACCCAGATGGCACATTCAAGATAGGTGCTGCTGGTGAGCATGTTGATGCTGAAGGTACTCGAGTCGAGGGTTATGCCATGCACCAGATGAAAGATCTTCCACCCGTAACTGAGCCTCGCACCCCAGAGCCACCAATTGACCCAGAGCTAAAGGGTCGTGCCCGCAAAGCAGAGGAAGCGGCTCGCGCTGCCCGTACAGCAGAGTACGCTCGTGCTCTCGGTGAAGGTGACATAATTGAAGATAGCCGTACCATCAACGAGCTCTTTGACGCTTTTGGTCGAGCAGACGAGAACTGGTTTGAGAACCAGAGTGATTCGCATGCAATCGATAACTACCGCCTTGTTGCACATGTTACTCGTCAGCGTTTAGCTGAGCGTCTAGCTGCAATAGAAGCCATCGATCCCATCACGTTATCGCCAGCTAATGCCATAGCTCGAGAGAGAGCCTTGGCCGAGTCTCAAACAGCTCTCAATGTAGTTACCTATCGAGTGAAATACCTCGAGGCTGGTCACACGAGCAATCGCTACCGCATGAGCGGTGACGGTACGCTCGCTACCAACGCAACTATGAACGGCCATGAAGGCATGTGGATGATACGTCGCGATGGCTCTGCCCGTGCTATCACACGCAGCCCACGTGGTGGTGTTGTGTATGGTCGCTGGGAGCACCCAGCCGGCGCTTACTAGGGCTAGAACTGATACCGTATTCGCCGTATACTGGTGACAATGCGTACATTAGTCAAAAAAATCATCCCACGAAACCTATTTCAAACAATTGAACCTCTTGGCCACTTAGCTGAGGCTGTTACCCTGAGCGTCCTGCACGGATTTCCGGCGCATGGTCTCAAGGTAATTGGCGTTACGGGTACCAATGGCAAAACGACAACCTCCTTCATGATTCACCGCATGTTGCATGAAGCCGGCTTCAAGGTCGGCCTTATGACAACCGTTGCGTACGGCGCTGGCATGGACATTAAGCCACAGGTAGCACACATGACCACTGCGTCCGTACCTGTTCTGCACAAGCGGATCAAGGAGCTAAAGGCTCAGGGTATCGAATGGTTAGTCCTCGAGACAACCAGCCATGCCTTGGCGCAACACCGCGTGTGGGGCGTGCCCTATTCTGTGGCCGTCTTAACGAACATGACGCACGAACATCTTGACTATCACAAGACGTTTGAGCGCTATGTTGCTGCAAAGCGCATGATGTTCGAGATGACTGACAAAAACCACAAGGGGTTGCGTGTCGGTATCGTCAATGCCGATGATGCCCAAGCGGATAACTTCGCGTCGGCTGTAACCAATCCAGTTCGATATGGTATTGAGAATGGCGATGTCAAAGCTTCGAATGTACAACTCTCTGCGGGCGGTGTCGCATACGATACGCAGATTGACGGCAAGACCTATCACATCAAAACGCATTTACCAGGTAGCTTCAATGTCTATAACTCTTTGGCCGCAGTGTGTGTGGGCCATGCACTTGGTTTGACTGAGTCGCAAGTAGAACAGGGTATCGAAGCGCTTACTGGTGTCGAAGGCCGCATGACGCGTATTGACGAAGGCCAGGATTTCGATGTGGTTGTGGATTATGCACACACTCCGGACAGCTTCGAGAAAATCTTCAAAGACCTAAAGCCGGTTATAAAGGGTAAATTGATTGTTCTCTTTGGCTCAGCAGGCCGTCGTGACGAGGAAAAGCGTGCTGTGCAGGGAAAGCTAGCCGGCACATATGCCGATGAAGTGATCGTGACAGAAGAAGATGACCGTGATATGGACGGCCAGGAGATACTAGAGCAAATTGGCGCAGGAGCGATTGCAGCAGGCAAGACGCAAGACAAAGATCTCTTTTTAGTTCATGACCGCGATAAAGCTATGCAGCTCGCTATGAATCGAGCACAAAAAGGTGACACTGTATTGTTGCTCGGTAAGGGCCACGAGAAAGACATTCTTCGCAATGGCCCTCGGGCGGCAGAGCTTAGACATTTGCAACAGGACGACAGCAACCCTGACCGCGTTATAAAAATCGAGTGGAACGAGTCTGAAGCTGCCCGCGCCGCTATCCGTAGTCGCTCACCAATATAGATTGATAGACCACGAGGTTTGTTGTATAATATATCCATTATGAGTGCCGAAAATTCCCCCAAGCCTGATGTTTCTCAAGAGGTACCGATGGCAGCTGTTGTTGGTCTGCGTAATGAGTTCGCAGCCTCTGCGAACCAAAGGGGACGGCTTATCCAAATGCTCGTAGGAGGACTTGCTGTCTCGACCGAGGACGCTCAAGTATCCTATGCACTCGGCGCGCACCACACGTTTACAGAGGTAGTGCAGGCCCTCGATGCCATGCTCGCTTCGCAAAAAGCCGACGAGAGTCTCGAAGCACTACTAGAGTTAGACCAAGACCCTAATATTGACAGATTAGAAGATTTATAGTATAATTGGTGCTATCTAAGCAAGGAATAATTAGATGGCACAAAACGAACAGGCCCCAATCTTTGATGATCTCCAAGCGCTCGCTGAAATGGGCGTAGACACCCCCGAAGACCAGGCAGCTCTTATGGATTTGTATCGTGAAACACAGCAGGAACGAGAGGCGACTCTCGCGCATGTTCTTGGCGGTAACACGATTGCGCTCGTTAATCGTGACGGTACATTGATGTCCCCAGACGAAGCAAAGAGTGTTGAAGCAAGCCAGGAGCTTGGTGCGTACCATAACGGTCGCCGCGCCTAATATTCCCGCTGAACACCGTAAAAACACCTCTGTAATAGGAGGTGTTTTTGTAGTATACAGCTGTTTATTGTATAATAGTATAGTTCAGTTTGAGACTAGAACGCCTTAACAAGAGAAGAGAAACGAGGCTTGGGTAGATGTGTTTTTGCGTATAGAAGCATATCTACCCCAGTCTCGTCCGAGATATGGATCCCCGAGTAAGGAGTACAGCTTTGTCTGCTTCTCTGAAGGACCCGCATGGCCAGACCGATGACCCGTCGTTGAACGGTGGACGCACGCCCCGCAAGGAGCAGCAGCATGTCCCCGGGCACTTCGCGGCCAACATCGGCGTGATCGTCTTCCTGGTTCTGGCAGCTGTGATCATGTTCTTCTGCACGGCCTGTGGTCCGGCCGACACGGATTCGGCTCAGAAGAAGGTCGAAGGCCTTCAGGCCAGCGCAAGCTCGACCCACAACGGCGCCAAGAACATCAAGGGACTCATCACCGAGTACAACAAGCAAGTGATGTAGTCGCTACGACCTGCTGGCCGGACGAAGCATAGGCTTCGAAAGTTCCTCATCGAGGATACCGGCCAGCAGGCATGCACACCCCACCACTAATCTCACTCTTCTCTTGTTCAACCGACTTTATGCGCCGTTGCGATGCATGTACTCGGTATACCAGCTATATTCTTTACCAAAGAAGTTAGCGATCAGCTCCGTGGCTAAGCCCGCAGTTTTGCGGTCGATATCATTGAGCGGATTGTACTCAACAACATCAATGCCGAGGACGTTACAATGCTTGCCTATATACTCGGCGAGCATTTTTATTTCACGGTAGGCGAGGCCTTTTTGGTTGGGCATGCCAGCTGCTGGTGCATAGGTGGCATCAATTGCATCAAGGTCGAGGCTGATCCAGATATATTTAACTCGTGACTGTAATGAGGTGATCATGGGAAGCAGTGGCGCAAAGTTCTTGGTGAGAATATCATCCATGGTAAATGTTGCGATTTTCTCGCGCTGAACAAGATCAAGTTCAGCTTGGTCCCAGTCGCTGCCACCGATGTGGAGCACATTGTGCTTGTCGACCTTAACAGTTTCCTTGTAGAGGCTGCTGAGATTCTGCGAGCCGAAGCCCATGAGCGAAGCGAGCTGCATGCCGTGGATGTTGTGGCTGAGACTTGTCTCGTCGGTATTCATGTCGCCGTGTGCGTCGAAGTAAATCAGGCCGACGTCACCATTAACTGCGACCGATGCGCCAGAGACAGCGCCAAGGCAGACACTGTGATCGCCGCCCAATACAATGGGATAGCGTTGATGGTTGATTGCATCTTGGACGCGTGCCGCCGTATCGGTGCTGATCCGAATAATTTCGTCGATATAAGGGAGCTTGGGATTGGTGCCTGGCTGAACATTCCAGCGATCGTTGACAGTGACGTTGCCGCCATCAACGAGGTCTATCCCTGTGCTCGATAATTTGGACACGATATCCTGGTACCGATAGGCGTCTGGGCCCATTTCGACACCGAGGTTATGCGCGCCTAAGTTACTAGGCACACCGATAAGTGTAGCTGGAGTTTTTGGGGATTCTGTCATGCTTAAATTGTATCATGCGACAGGTAAAATTTCGGGGTTGAGAGGGGCAGCTTATTGGTCTGGGTATGGGTGGCATAAGCCAGGAAAACTGCCCCCGCCTGGAGCTGACGATGTCTCGACGTGATGTCGATCGTCAGCTCCAGGCTGTCGTTCTGGGGTGTTGTGTAAGGGGCCTACTACGAGATGATGGATGGTGTGGACAACTCTTGGATCCAGTCTGCGATCATGTCCGGGTAGCCGGGGCGATCGTCAGCAGGGACCTTGTTGAGATTGACAACGCAGAACAGATGTTCTCCCTGGATGTTAACGACGGTTACGCCGTTGGCACCGATGAGCGCCTTGGTAAGCATCATGTGCTCGCGGCGGGTCAGCGTTCGACCGAGGTCGATGGCGATGACTTCGTTCATGCAGGTCCTCCGGCTGGAGGGCTGCGCAGCGCGCAAGACATGGTTCCGGTCTCCAACGCGATCGCGTCGTGTCTGCACACGTGCATAGCTCTGGAATCGAGCATCCTGTGAACTCCTCCATGAGGGGCGGGGATGCTGACCATGCGAGTGTCCTACAACTGGTGAGGTCACGACCTCACCTCCTTCCCTTGATTAAAGAACGGTAACGCTACTATAACATATTTTCGTTTTTGTGCACAGAGCTGGCCGGAAGTTGACTCTCTTAGCTGAAGTTTGACTTCAGAACGACAAGGTTGTATCTTGGCACTCGTGCACCCACAGTGCTAAACTATATGAGTTAATTAAGAGAGGATGACGTGATGACTATTCCAATCAAACCTCTTGCCGACTACGTAGTCGCCCAGGTTGAAGAAGCTAAGACAAAGACCGCGAGTGGTCTCTATTTGCCTAAAGAAGCTGCCGAGAAGCCAAAGGTCGCCAAAGTGGTTGCCGCAGGCCCTGATGCTAAGCAGGTAAAGACTGGCGATCGTATTATTTACAAGAGCTTTAGCCCGACAGAAGTCAAAGTTGACGGTGTCGAATACCTACTCGTTAAAGAAGAAGATATCCTCGCAACTGTTGCGTAAGAAGGGAAGTACCTATGGCAAAAAAAGTATTTTATGATGACGATGCTCGCAAGCGTGTGCTTGCTGGCGCAGAAATTTTGTACAACGCAGTTAAAACTACCATGGGCCCAAAGGGCCGTAACGTTGTTATCAGCAAGAGCTATGGCGCTCCAACGGTCACTCATGATGGTGTAACTGTCGCTAAGGGCGTTGAGCTGAGCGATGAAGATGACGAGACATTGGGTTATAAAGTTGGCGCCGAACTCATCAAGCAGGCTGCTAGCAAGATGAATGATGTTGCTGGCGACGGTACTACTACTGTTACTGTTTTGACATACCACATCCTGAACGAAGCTAATAAATTGATTGCTGCGGGCCACAATCCTATGTTGCTTCGCAAAGGTCTTGAGGCAGCTGCCCATGATGTTGTTGCTAAGCTCGATGGTCTCCGTGAAGACATTCAGGGCAAGAAAACTCGCATCGCTGAAGTTGCTACGATTTCTGCGGGTGACAAAGAAATCGGTGACCTTATCGCCGAAGTTATGGATAAAATTGGTGCTCAAGGCGAAGTTACGGTCGAAGAAGGCCAGGGCCTTGATCTTGAATCTGAGGTTGTTGAAGGCTTTACCTTTGATCGTGGCTTTGTGAGCCCCTACATGGTAACCGACACCGCACGCATGGAAGCGGTATACAGTAAGCCAGCCGTACTGGTTACTGACAAAAAAATTAGTTCAATCCAAGAGTTCTTGCCAATTCTTGAACAACTTGCACAAACTGGCAAGAAAGACCTCGTCATTATTGCTGAAGATGTCGAAGGTGAGGCACTGGGCACGCTCATATTGAACCGCCTGAAGGGTGTATTTAACACCGTTGCTGTTAAGGCTCCTGCCTTTGGTGATCGCCGCAAGGAAATCCTCGAAGACATTGCTATCTTGACCGGTGCAACCCTTATTTCGGAAGAGCGCGGCTATACATTCGAGAACGCCAGCCTTGAAATGATTGGTTCCGCACGCAAGGTTATCGTTGGCAAGGACGCCACTACGATTATCGAGGGTGCTGGAAGCGCTCAGGACCTCACTGCGCGCATTAAGCAGATTTCCGCACAGATTGACGCTTCGAGCAACGAATACGACCGTGAGCAGCTCGAAAAGCGCCGTGCAGCCCTCTCTGGTAAGGTTGCTGTGATTAAAGTCGGTGGCGCTACTGAAACCGAAATTGAAGAAAAGAAATACCGTGTTGACGACGCTGTTGCTGCTGTTAAGGCTGCGCTTGCCGAAGGTATCGTGCCTGGTGGTGGTGTAACCTTGATTAACCTAGCTGGCAGTATCACTGTTGACAGCACAGACTCCATTGCTGCCGGTAGTCAATTGCTTAAGAACGCGCTAGAACAGCCATTCCGCATTTTGATGACGAACGCTGGCTTGAACGCCGATGAGTGGCTACCACAGGTTCGCAACGGCAAGCCAGGGCAGGGTGTTAATGTTAACGACCCAAGCAAGCTTGTCGATATGAAAGCGAACGGTATCATTGACCCAGCTCGTGTAACTAAAGAAGCATTGTTGAACGCTGTATCTATCGCGGGTACGAGCATGACAATGGGCGCTTTGGTCGTCGAAGTACCAGAAAAGAACGCTGCTGCACCAGCTGCCCCTGATATGGGTGGCATGGGCATGATGTAGGCCGCCTCGGCCTTATGGCCTGGCTTATGAGAGGGCGCAAAGCTCCCTCTCATCGCCTGCTAACGCAGACTACTCTCCCTTATGGAGAAAATAGGAGCCGGAATGAATCCGAGCTCCTATTTTTATTGTTCAGCTTTAGGAGGGGGAGTCGGTGTGCCCAAGCAGGTATCGTAACCGCCTGCGATTTGCGGGCTCGTTGAGTATGGTTACGGCGCGACGGTGATGATAGGTGACGGCGCTCTCTGTAACGTGGAGCATAGCTGCTATCTCGGCTGTGCTATATACCTTACCGCTCTCGATGGCATGATGGCTCACGAAATCTATATCGATAGCATCGGGATGCAGATCAAGGCCATGGCGTAGCGTCATGACAAGTGCTGGCTTTATGTGTCCAGCGGTTGCGAGCGCGGAATGTACCACGGTGCTGAACGCTGCGCGAGTTTCATTGCTGTCAATTTGTTGGTCGGGTTGTATATGGCTCGTATCCCAGATTAATTCACCGATTGTTTGCCCATCTGGATTGCGGGTGTTTGCAGGTGACTGGAGGGAGGCAGGGCGTTGATCCACGCCTATTTTAACTGACTCCAGCTCATAAGCATTCCAGCCAAAATGATGTATAAGTTCGCTCTGAGTGGGGTACCGTTGGTGCTGTTCCATGAAGTCGAAGGAATAGGCATGGTACGCCTGGATGTTGTCAGCTGTATTGTCCGGGACACGTATAGTGCGGCCGTGAGTGTTAAACGCTCGTCGCATAGATCTGTTAATCCAGGTGGAGGCATAGGTCGAGAACTGGAAACCGGGGGTATAATCATACTTTTCTACCGCGTGCATCAGTCCAATGTTTCCCTCCTGGATGTAGTCGGAGAAATCCAGACCAGCCCTGTAAGGATATCGCTTGGCCATGGCAACAACGAGTGGAAGGAAGCTTGTGATAATCTCCTCCCTGGCTCGCTCGCCGAGGACAACGAGCCTTTGGTAATCGGCCTTGTCGATAGGTGTCATTCCATCTTCGGTCGTTTCATTCAGCTTTGCTTGAGCAAGTACACCGGCCTCTATCTCCTTGAACGCAGCAACCTCTTTTTCGTAGGGAAGGCGAGATGAGACGTTTCTGACAGCTTTGAGATAGGCGTTGAGCGCGCTAACCTCAAAGTAGGTTTTGGTTTGCTCACTTGGAATAATGACTACTCGCTCGCCCTTATAACCTTGGAGCCGGCTGCCATATTCCGGAGGGGCGCCGTCGATCGTGGGCCTCACCCTACCCAGCGTATTCGATTGCTCCTCAGCTTTTGGTCCTGAATGTGAAGGTTTCTGAAGTAACCGAGCTGTCAATTTGAGGCGCGAGGCTGGTATGAGCCCAAACTGCTCTCGAATATAAGCGGTGCCAGCCGTGATATAGGTATCAAGATCTTCGACCTCAACACTAAAGAGCCGAGCCATTGCTCGCACATCGCCACCTCGAGCGTGTGTCCACGCGAGGGCGACTTCTGCTCGAGTAAGTTCATCCTGCACTTCGTGACGGTGATTGGGATGCTCGAGGTGCATATTGTAGGCGCTGAGGAGGTCGTTGCCGATGCGCTTCCACTGCTCAGGGGTAAGGCTGTCGGTGTTGGCGTCTCCCAGGGTAGTAACGACAAACTGCTCAAGCGGCTGCCTAGAGTCCAACTGGAGTGCTTCATACTCTAACTCCTGACGCGCCGCGGCCAAGTATTCACCATCAAATTCTATAATTTCTGGTTTTTCGTGACGGTGCAGAGGGGTGACCGTGGGCGTGTTGCCTAATCGATGCTTGAGTACCACAGTTAAATCGCTGCCATAGAGCAGCCTATCGAGCCCCATAGCGTTCGCAATTGCAGCGCGATCTAGGTCACTCGTGGAGTTTTCGTAAAAAGCGGGCGTGAACACAAGACGATACTCACCGGGGGTCTCACCAAGTAGCTCCAGAACTCCTCCGTCCAAAGCTTGCGCGATATAGTTGAGGGCCTGGTCTTGCTGGTGCGGTGGGTATATTTTGGCAATAGTACCTTCGAGCCAGTCTCGTAGGTCGGGGGTATTTTGGATCCAATCCCAGGTATACTCTGGCTCATGCAAGTAGAGTGCCTTGCCACCCACAACAACGGTCGCGTCGCGCAACCCCATAACGCTAAGCCGCTCTGTATCTATTACGAGTGGGCGGTGTGGAGCTTGGCCCAAGAGCGTATCGAAGGTCTCTAGATCTCTCTCGAGCTCCATAATGCTGAGGGTTTGTGCAGTGTCTGCGGAAAGTTCATCAAGGCGTGGCTGGACCTCATTACTGAAATACTCGCCAATGCTTTTTCCGGATAAAGCTAGGTGTTCGAGCTGTAGTGCATTTGCTTCGCGACCATATAAAAGTGGCATCAATCCGTAGTGGTGCGCAAAAGCGAGGCGGTCCATTGAGCTGAGCGATCTGAACGAGGCAGAGAAGGCGAGGTATTCGTGTGTTTTTGGCGCAAATATCTTGTCCAGGTCTTCACGACTCTGGCCACGTAGGGAATATGTTTCAGCAGCGACAAACTTGAGGAGACCACTGTTAATGAGTTTGTAGGCATGCTCGGATGCTTGGTCTATCTCCGCATGGGGATAGAGGCAGACAATTCTCTCGACTAATTCTGGTCTAAGCGCTCGTGCCCGTGTATCTTTTTTGGCGCGATATGCAAAGCGGTCGTGGATGATTCGTCTATCGTAGACTTTGGCTGTTTCGACTGGTGAGGTGATGCCACGGCGCGCGCATTGCCGCAATGTGCTATCTGCTATTCGGCTATCTGACGTAGCCCGGAGCTGCTCGAGACGAAATTTGTATGCCTTGATCTCTTTCTCTGCGCTGTAGAGATAGCTCGTGCTAAAGCGTCGTATATCGCTTGGGGAGACATCGGGGTCTCCGCCGTAACGCTCTGCGAGCGCTTTCATATTAGCGTCGAACTGCACGACTGCTTTGCTGGCGTCTTCCGTGGACTGGTATGTCCTCGTAAAGAGAATAAGGTCGGCGGTTTTGACGCGTGGGTGGTCTGGACCATATGTTTCTTGCAAGATGGCAACGCGTTGCACCACTGATTCGAGCGCAACAGCAGGGGCTCCAACATTTGAATTAACAATGCTCTTGACCAACGCGGGCGTTACAAAATCGATATGGCTATAGTGCTCGCACAAAGTATCGAGATCTTCTTGGGACAGGCGTTCTTTGCTACCATGACGGACAATTGCCCTGATAGTTGTTCGGGCTGCTTCAGGTGATAGGGCGTGCGCAGAGCTTGCAAGCGCCTGGTCTTTGGTGAGTACTTCGATTGGATTACGGTGGGTGCCGATGAGACGGTCAAAGTCGCTCCAGTTCATATGATCAGGCTTATGATGCTTGATAAGAGCCATGTAATAGTCGGGTTCGAAGTGAGCAGCCTTGCCGGAAGGCTTCGAGAATCCTTGATCGTGGATGGCTATGACGTCTTTCAGGAAATGTTGCACAATGGGGTCATCGACTTCATGAGTAAGGTTCGCGGGGTCATACCGCGCATTTCCTGAGCGGGTTTGCTGCTCTTTGCCTTGCGAGAAATAGGCAAAGTCCTTTTGCTGGAAGAGGGCGGTGAAGATATATTTGAGGCTTCGTTGTGTCTCTTGGACCCCTAGTGTCTCAAGTTTTGCCGCGAGCTCTGGCTGCTGTTCAGCTAATCGCTCCAAGTATTGTTCGCCTGCCCCCACGACACCTTTGGGCGTTGGGCCGGCAGCGTTGAACTGACGAGCTCGAAATCCTTGGCGAATAATGGCCACTGCCGCGTCAGGTTCTGTGGGGATTTTGGTTAGGTCAAATGTGAATGCTTGGCGTTCTTGGGTCGGTGGTCGCTGGGTGAGCGCCAGTTGCACCGCAGTACCTCCAATGATAGTAAGCCCAGCGCCACGATGCCACAGCTCCGTTGCGAGAGAAGTAGCCTGATCACTACAGTGCACCAATTGCTCACACGAAGCACACGCTTCCTCGGCCCTGACCAATGCCCGATTGTCATAGTGCCCATGGTCAATAGCATTGAACAGTTGGCTGGCGCCCGGTTCATCGGTCTCCGCCCCTAAACTATCACCTGGCATACTACAAGAACCAGATGGAAATAGGCCTTCACGAAACTCGTTTCTTCCATCCATAGATAAGTGTCGGCAACTATACAAAATAGACCACGCTTTTGCAAGGATAAGCGTGGTCTATTTATTTGAGAATGACTAGGCTACCTTTTTTGGCCGCCATAGACGTTGGCGCCATATGTCATTGGGCTAGCGTTTCTGCCAACCTGTTGCCCCTGACCTTTACTAAACAAGAATTTGAGAACAGTTGAGAATCCCAAGATTGAGGCAACGCCAAAACCGAGAGTTGCAAGGAATTCCTTGCGGCTCATCTCTTTGTCCATAAGATTGTTGATTTGGTTCATTTTATGATCTCTTTATTTTTAAGCCTTAAGCGGATTGTAGAATAAGCTGATAGGCGTTGTCAATAGGCTTATGTTATTCAACATCGGTTAGCGGTTTAAGGGGACGATAGGCAGCACGGCGTGGTGCGAAATCATTAATGTAGCGCTGCGGTCGGGCAGGGCGCATGGTTTGCTGAGCTGCTTTGCGAGGTCGAGTAGGCTGTATAGTTATGCTTTGTGCGGCTGGTTTGGCGACAGGCGCTGCCATGACGGCGACCGGTTGAGGCCGACGCGCTGTTGCAACAGGCTGAGCTGCAGTTACGAGGCGCGCGTTCTGCCGAGCCGCCAAGCGTTCAGCTCGCAGTTTAGCGTCTTGCTCGCGCAAAGACATAACGTGTGCTGGTGCATGCCTTCGACGGTTAACATACCAGATAATTGCGACGCCCACCTGGTAAGCGAGAATCAGTGGCGCGCTGACCATAAACAGGGCGATGGGGTTCGGGTTGGGGTTCATAAGCGCCCCACCGACCACTGCGCCAACAATAACCCAGCGCTCGGCATTAAAGCTGAGCAACTTTTTGGGTTTTAGGGGCTTGATGCGGTTGATAATAAGAAGAATGAGCGGAATTTGTAAAAGCAATGCAGAGCCAAGCATGTAAACACTCACAAATGACATATATGACTGAATTGTGATGAGTGGTTGAATCTGCGCTGTAACAAATTGATTAAGCAGAAAATGTAGAGCCGCAGGCAAGCCTACGAAATAACCGAATACCATGCCGATAGCCGCCAAAATACCTGAGGCAATACTGCCCCAGGCTACGGCGCGGCGGGTGTTGAGTTTGAGTAAAGGTTCGAGATATCGCAATAACTGATAAACGATGACCGGTATGCTACAGGCAATACCGACATAAAGACAAACTCTAAAGAGAAAATCGATGCCGCCACCTGGTGAAGTGTAGATAAACTTCTGCCCATCAGCCGGCTTTAACAGTGCATCAACAATGTGATGCTCAACACCGTACGCGGCACAGCTAAAAACCGCTACTGAAACACCTATATAAAACAGGCGCTTCCGCAGCTCTCTTACGTGCTCAAGAAAAGGTTGCTTCTCTGCTGGCTTAGGAAGCAGACTGGTGGTTTGTCTTTTCTTCGCGCTTTTCGTTCTTTTCATTGTCGTCACTATTCAGACCTTTACGAATTTCACGCATTGAAGAGCCAAGGCTCTTTGAAAGCTCTGGCAATTTCTTGCCACCGAACAGCAGCAGAACGATTGCTAATATGATAATTAGCTCCGGTGTGCTGAAGTCTAAAAGACCAAAATTATTAAACATAAGTACCCTCACTTGTTATTGCTATTGGACGAGCTCATGATATCATAAGCACTATAGGAACTAAAAGCATTTCATTATGAACAAATACTACACAGTGAATTTTGCACAGGCATATGGTGAGAGCGCATACAGCGATTGTGTTTACAACGACACGACTTCATGTCAGACAAGTGGCGGTAGCACTGGGTCGGGTAACGGTTCAGGCTCAGGTACCAGCGCAGGTGGTTTGGCGAACACCGGTATTATGGTTGTCGCTTTTGTGACATTAGCATGTCTTATCATGTTTATCGCTCTTGTTGTCCGCTTGTGGCGCCGACCTGCAAAGAAAGTTGCAACTGAACCTATCGCAGTGCAAACTTTTGACGACGAACCAAAACAGCAATAGCTTGCTGCTAGATATTTTGTAGATGACCAAGCTGGGTTACTGCTATTGCAAGTAGCCCTACGCTTGCAATTAGAAGCGCAACCAATACCCAAAAGCGTGCTTTTTCGCTCATTCTATTGACTCCAATTTAGCTATGACCACAAGGCGATCCTTGGGATTCCATAGTGGCGTACATGTATATAACGTAAGCTGCGGATCTTCGGTCGCGGCTTCAATTTGTACGGCTGAAGGAGATACCTCTTTGGTTTCGGTGACTTTATAGGTATATTTTTTGCCATTCCAGAGTATAGCTATAGGGTCACCGACGTGAACTTGATCAAGGTGATAGAACATGCCTCGCGGATTTGTGTAGGTATAACGATGTGCTGCAATAACAGTATTGCTACCCTTGTCGGGTGTGCTTGAATGAGGAATACGCCACAAACCTTGCCGTAATGTGCGGATTGTCGGGCCGTCGTTGATTGGCGCATCAAGAACCATACTCGGCACGATTAGCTCATGTGCATCGGAGGGAATGCTGTTGGGCTTTGGTTTTTCTTGAACAATTTTAGTAATTGTTTGTGCCTGGTGGCTGTGCTTTTGAAAGCGAAAGAGAATAGCAGGGAGGAAAGGCATCACAATAACATAGGCGTTGATCAGAACAATTAAAACAACGAGCCCGGTGTTAATGCGTGCTAGTTTCATAACAAAAAGCTGCCCTTTACGGCCTAGGCAGCTTTGTCGGAGTCAGTTTGTGTGAAGTAGTTAATTTCGTTAACGATATCCAAGTAGGCTTGTGCGCGAACTTTTTCATCGCTGATTGCCTTGGCAGCTTTGTAAGCTGCAGGAATAAGCTTGTCGTTGTCAGTAGCCTGGATCATCATCATGGTTGTACGGAACTTTTCTTCTGGAGACTGGTCCAGGTGGTCAACCATAGGTGCGAGTTCCTGAATGGCTTCTTGCTTAATGCGAAGCAGGTCATCAGATACCTGTGGTTTTGTAGCAGTTTCGGTTGCCGTTGATGGCTCCGGTACGCTGTCGGTGTGCGGTGCGTCTGTCATGATGAAGTCGCTTGCAGCGTCGTCGTCACTTGGTAGAGCAGGCGCAGCTGCTGGTACAGCCATGCTGTTATCATCGAGAGCGCCGTCCGAAACCGGTGCGTTATGATCTTGATTATCGTGGTGTTGTTCTTCGTCGTTGTGCCCAAACATCATTGTCTCCCCCTTCACTTGCGTATGTAGATTATACTAATACTTACACAATAATAGCACAAGGAGTTTGATGATAATGCTTGATGACCTGAAGTACATCCATGAGCGTGACGCAGCGGACGCCTTGGGTGGGGCAGAGAAGCAATACGAACAGCTAACGCATGTGTTTGATGCTGTACAAGATATTCGTACACCCGAGAATATTGTTTTTAGTGCAATGGGCGGTTCGGCCGTAGCGGCGCAGATGAGTCTCAGCTGGCCTGGATACACCGTGCCTTTTGAAATTGTTCGTGGGTACGATATTCCATCGTATGTATCCGAGAAGACCCTATTTATCGCCGACAGTTATTCGGGTACAACCGAAGAAACGTTGAGCGCCATGACACAAGCAGAAACAAAGGGAGCTCAAATTGTTGTTATTGCCGGTGCAGATGGCGGTAAACTTGTCGCTATTGCTAAAGAAAAAGGCTATCTGGTTGTGCAATTGCCAGCCTCGGGCGCAGGTCGCTATACGGTGCTGCTAAATTTCCGAGCTATTCTTACCGTTCTTACGAAGGCTGGCGTTGTTGCCCAGGAAGGTGTTTTGGGGGCTTTGGCTGCCGAGGCAGACGCATTACGCCGAGCAGTTGCTATATGGAGGCCCGACGTAGCTACAAAAGACAATCCAGCCAAACAACTTGCTCAAGAACTTATGGGGCGATCGGTAGTCATCTACAGTGGCCCACAATTGGCGGCGGGTGCTTATCGCTGGAAAATTAGCGTTAATGAGAACGCAAAGCAGGTCGCCTGGACTAACCAGCTGCCAGAATTTAATCACAACGAGTTCACAGGCTGGACAAAACAGCCTGTCGATAAACCATATGCTGTTGTCGATATCCGTAGCAGTCTTGATCACCCTCAAATACAGAAGCGCTTTGAGCTAAGCGAGCGGTTGCTTTCGGGTATGCGTCCCGCTCCTATCGTTGTACAGCCCGAAGGGGAGACGCTGCTCGCGCAGTTAGTTTGGACAATTGCGCTGGGCGATTTCGTGGGTATTTATCTCGGTCTTCTTAACGGCCTCGACCCAACGCCTCTGGAGTTTGTCGACAAGCTCAAAAAATCTTTAGCATAGTGTATGCTTGAAAAACAACTAACGATTGCGAGGGTAGCATGCTACAACTAAAAACTGACCACGCACAACCTGTTGCAACAGATGTGCCACGTACGTTAGATACCTATAAAGAACATGTACGTACTGTGTTCGAGGAAGGCTCGTATGATGCGCCTGAAAGTTCGATAAACCTCCCCGGCGACGACGCGTTGCTCATTGAAGTACGCGGTATGGTTGCCAAAAAGGTGACTGCCAATCTCAAATACAACATTGTTATTGGCATCGGTGGTTCCAATCTAGGGACCAAAGCGATCTACGATGCACTTTTTAGCGCCCGAGATATGGCCGGGATCGAGCAGGCACCAAAGCTTTTATTTGCCGAAACAACTGACTCTGAGGCATTGAACGCTCTGGGTTCGCTGCTCGCTAACCTCGAAAGCTCAGACGAAGTTCTCCTGACGCTTATCAGTAAGTCTGGCGGTACGACCGAAACAATCGCTAATTTTGAAATTCTCATGCAACCGTTTAAAGCAAAATTTGAAGACGCGCTGACTCGGGTTGTCGCTATTACCGATGAAGACTCAAAGCTATGGAACGCCGCCCACGAAAAGGGCATCGATTGTATTGCACTTCCTGCCACGGTAGGCGGTCGCTACTCAGTATTATCAGCAGTTGGCCTCTTTCCGCTCGCGAGTGTCGGCGTTGATATTGCCGCTCTGCGTCACGGTGCATATGATCTCCTAACGAACTGTATGCAAGGTGACGATATCGCTTTGCAGTCAGCAGCAGTTTTGGCGGAATCATATCGCGCAGGATATAGCATAAATGATAATTTTTTCTTTCACCCAGAACTTGAATCGCTCGGGAAATGGTACCGTCAGCTCATGGGTGAAAGTGTCGGCAAGGAGCAGTCGCTCACTGGCGAGACGGTTCATGCAGGTATTACCCCTACGGTTTCTCTCGGGTCGACCGATCTGCATTCTGTTGGCCAGTTGTATCTAGGCGGACCAAAAGATAAATTGACTACCTTTGTGTCCGCAAAACCAGTAGTGGCTGTTGCGATCCCAAGCGATCGCGTACTGCCAGAGTTAGTGCCGATGATCGATGGCAAGACGGCCGAGGCAATCATGGCTGCCATTCTCCAAGGCGTACAAGTCGCTTACCAAAAAGCTGAGCTGCCGTATATGGAAGTCACCCTTGATGCTATCGACGAAGCATCACTCGGGGCATACCTCCAATTTAAGATGCTCGAAATGATGTACCTTGGCCAATTATTGAACGTCAACAGCTTCGATCAGCCAAATGTCGAAGCCTACAAGATTGAAACCAAGCGCGTGCTCGAGAGTAACTAGAAGGATTTTTATGGACAACCAACAACCAGTACCAACATTTGACCCCAAGGACTATGACATAAACCCTTACGCGAAGCGCGTTGAAAAACCTTGGGGTTATGAGATTCACTGGGTTCGTGAGGGTGCCCCGTATATGGGTAAAGTTTTGCATATAGATGAAGGCAAACGTTTAAGTCTTCAGGTGCACGATGAAAAACAAGAAAGCTACTTTATGATGAGCGGTAACGCTGCCGTTATTTGGGAGAACAACCAGGGAGAAATGGTCGAAACCGTACTTGAATACGGCAAAGGCTACAGCACTATGGTTGGCCAGAAACACCGTCTTAAGGGCCTCGAAGGTGGCTGCGATATTCTAGAAGTTTCTACACCCGAAGCTGGCACCACATGGCGCCTCGAGGACGATTATGCCCGCAAGCACCAAACTCCCGAAGAACGCGACGCTGAATACGCTGCTAGCAGCAGTCTCGAATAAGTACAACACAGCATATTCTTCTGCATTATTTACAACTTCTTCAGGAGTAATGCAGCGCAGTTGTATACTATGAAGATATGCGAATTTTAGTTGTAGAAGATGAAGTTAAGATTGCTAATAGTCTAGAGAAAGGCCTCAAAGCTGAGGGCTATGTCGTTGATGTTGCCTATGATGGCGATGAGGCTGACACATTGGTCGATGCCAACAGCTACGACCTTGTGCTACTTGACTGGATGATTCCTGGTAGTAATAACGGCCCGGCACTTATCAAGCTATGGCGTAGCCAGCAAAAGCAGATGCCTATTTTGATGCTAACTGCACGCACTGCCATCGGTGATCGTGTTGAAGGCTTGGACGCAGGGGCGGACGATTATGTGCCAAAGCCATTCTCATTCGATGAGCTGTTAGCGCGCGTCCGTGCGCTCCTCAGGCGTCCACAGGAACATAGTGGCACAGTTTTGCAGAGTGGTCCGATCAGCCTCGACTCTATTTCCAAGGAAGTAACTGCAAATGACAAGCCCGTGCACCTAACTGCTAAGGAGTTCCAGCTCTTGGAATACCTCCTGCACCACCGTGGGGAAGTATTGAGCAAAGATCAGCTACTTGACCACGTATGGGCGGATGAGGAACGCGTACAGCACAACACCGTCGAGACATTTATCGCCAATGTTCGTAAAAAGATAGGAAGCGGAGACTCGGTCATTCAGACCGTTCGTGGCTATGGCTATAAGATACCATAGGGGTATGTTTCGCTCAGCGCGCGTTAAGCTGACGCTGTTTTACTTGGCAATTTTGCTGTGTTTTAGTTTGGTGCTGACAATGTCGGTACGTGTTTTTGCTGAGCGCGAATACAGACGTTCTAATAGCGCACAGCTTTCCCAGGTTAAACACTGGCTTGTGGATTTCCCGTGGAAAGAAATGGCTAGTGAAGGGAAGCGACCAGATCGAGCGATCAGTACTATTCAGAGCGATGAGGCGACCACAGTGCGGGAGCACCTTAACCGTGACCTGGCTATTGTTAACGGCATCGCTTTATTTATCGGTGGTATTCTGAGCTATTGGTTTGCTGGCCGCACATTGAGGCCGATCGAAGAGGCTCACCGTGCTCAAACGAGGTTTGCAGCAGACGCGAGCCATGAGCTGAGAACGCCACTAGCAAGTATGCGTATCGAAAATGAAGTATTTCTAAGACAGCGGGAATTTAGCCAAGAGGAGGCTCGAGAACAGATCGAGAGCAACCTGGAAGAAGTCCAGCGTCTTGAGACATTGTCGAATAACCTCTTGGCGTTAACACACTACGAGCATAATTCATTGCCGTTTGGCGCTGTTGACCCCAAGAAACTGGTACGCGAGGCAGTCAACCGATCCAAGAAAATTGCTGAAGCCCGTGAGGTTGAAATCACGACCGATATTGCTACCGCTACACTGGTCGGCCACTACGACAGTCTTGTACAGCTTCTCGGCATTTTACTAGACAATGCGCTTAAGTATGGTCCGCAAAAGGGCAAGATCAGCATTGTTGGCAAACGTGAAAGTACTGGGTACGCACTGAGCGTTAGCGACATCGGCCCGGGTATTGCCGCCGCCGATATCCCACACATTTTCGAGCGTCTTTACAGAGGCGACAAGGCTCGTACTACAAAGGCGGGTGGCTACGGACTGGGCCTGGCGTTAGCACATCAGATTACTCGCGCCAACAACGGCGTCATATCTGTTAAGAACCTCAAGCCAAAGGGCGCTTGCTTCACGATTCAACTGACTGTAAGTAAATAAATTCTAGCGAACGCAGGAATGGTATAATAGGGCATATGCGGTGGTATTTTTCCAACCCGACCCGATTGGGTTTAGCACTGATATGTTCAAGTCTGGTGAGTATTGGATTGTTTTTTGCCGGTGCTTTGAGCAACCATTCATCAGAGTTTTCCTACTTGGTTTGGAATCTCTTTTTGGCCTGGGTACCTTTGTTATTCGCCCTATGGCTCCACAAAGTTCTCAAGCGAAATCTATGGTCCGCGTGGAAAGCGCTCGCTGTGACGGTTCTCTGGCTGGGCTTCCTGCCTAATAGCTTCTATATGATTAGCGACTTCGTGCATATCCAAGACGTTGCTCGCGTCGACCTTTTGTATGACGTAGTAATGTTCTCGTCGTTCATTCTCAACGGTGTTATTTTGGGCTTCTTAAGCCTGTACACAGTCCATACTGATCTGTTGCAGCGGTTGAAGCGTCGCACAGCTCACGTGCTCATTGCGCTTGTTATGCTGCTATGCAGTTTTGCGATCTATCTTGGTCGTGATTTGCGCTGGAATACGTGGGACGTTCTCGTTAATCCTGGTGGTATCCTCGTCGATGTCTCAGACCGTCTTATTCACCCCGTGGCGTATTCTCAAGCCTACACAACGACGATCACTTTCTTCTTGCTTATCGGCAGCCTTTACACGGTTGCCTGGCAGACAGCGCGAGCTATGCGCTACCAGAAGGCAATAGACGACACTGCCAATAACGTTAACTCCTGAGCACATCTGTTATAATAGGTGTAAGTATGGAAACTATTACATCTGCGCTAACCCGCGCCATCACACAATTATTCAATCTCGACATAGTCCCCGAGCTTACTCGCCCTGATGAACAATTTGGCGATTATGCTACGAATGTTGCCCTACAGCTTGCCGGCCGTTTGCAGCGCCAACCTCGTGAGGTAGCAGCTGAGCTTGTTGAGGCAGTTCGCGCCGAACTGGGCGAGCAGGTTAAAGATATCGCAATTGCCGGTCCGGGATTTATCAATATTACATTGAGTGACGCCGAGATCTTGAAAGCTGCTCTGAGCGCTCCACGTACGAAGCCACACACCTATGCTGGCAAGGTGGTCATCACCGAATATTCGGATCCAAACCCCTTCAAAGTGCTCCATGCAGGTCACTTTTATACGAGTGTTGTTGGTGATGCTATTACACGCCTCATCCGCGTCGCTGGCGGTGACGTCCACGCGGTAAACTTTGGCGGTGACGTTGGTCTTCACGTGGGTAAAACGATGTGGGCGATCATCAAGGACCTTGGTGGTGAGAATCCCGAAAAGCTTAAGAGCATCCCTGAGGACCAGCATTCCGAGTGGATGGCCAAAAACTACGTTACTGGTACAAACGCGTACGAGGAAGACGAAGCGGCCAAGACTGAAATTATCGCAATGAACAAACGAGTGTACCAGTTATTCGCTGACGAAGATCATGATTCACCGTTTGCGCAAATTTATTGGACCTGCCGCCAATGGAGTTACGATTACTTCGACGCATTCTATAATCGCATTGGCACGCATTTTGAAAAGTACTATCCAGAGAGCGCTGTAGCGCCTCTTGGCCTTGCAACCGTCAAAGAACAGTATGACAAAGGTGTCTACAAAGACAGCGATGGGGCAGTGGTCTTCGAGGGTGAGCCATATGGCTTGCACACCCGCGTATTTATCAACTCCCACGGCTTACCAACCTATGAGGCTAAGGACGTTGGCCTGATCATGTCAAAATGGCGCGACTATCACTTCGACCAGTCGGTTATCATTACAGGTAATGACATCATTGAATACATGAAAGTTGTGCTCAAAAGTATTGAGCAGTTTGCGCCTGAGCTTGCCGAACACACAACACACATCACTCATGGAAATGTGAAGCTTACGGGCGGTGTTAAGATGAGCTCACGCAAGGGAAACTTCTTCCGTGCGATCGACGTACTCAACGTAGCGAATGAAGCTAACAAAAAAGCTACAGGCCGCGACGATGAGCAGGCAGTACTCGGCGCTATCAAGTACGCTTTCCTTAAACAACGCATCGGGGCAGACATCATTTACGTGCCCGAGGAGTCGGTTAGCCTAGAAGGCAACAGCGGTCCATATCTGCAATATGCCCACGCTCGTGCTCGTAGTATTTTGGCCAAGGCCGAGCAATCTACGGCCGCACTAACTGGTCTTGAGGCCGGTGAGCGCAGTTTGGTGCGCAAGATTAGTGAATATCCCGATGTTATTGAAAAGTCGGTTAATGAGCTATTGCCGCACCATATCTGTACGTACCTCTACGAACTTGCCCAAAGTTTCAATCGTTTTTACGAACACAACCGGGTTATTGGTGACGATCGTCAGGCAATTCGTTTGCAGCTCGTCGGCCTGTACGCTGATGTACTACGCGATGGGCTGAAGCTGCTCGGCATTGCTGCGCCGGAACGCATGTAATTATAAGTTTATAGGGTGGGCCAGAAAAGGAATATTGATATGGCTACAACCAAGACAACAACGAGGAAGGCAGCAGCTGCTAAGACCGCTAAGAAGGCTCCCGCCAAGAAAGTGGTTGCCGCTAAGACCCGTGCAAAAACCGCTACAACCAAGGCAGCCCCAAAGAAAGTAGCTGCCAAAAAGGTACCCACTAAGACTACTAAAGCTAAAGCAGACAAGAGTGACGTTCTCTTTACGATTAAGAAGCCCGGCCGTCCAGCTGCCGTTACTGGCTTTGTCGATTTTCTGCGTGAGCAAAGCGTTGTGGGTCTGGCGATCGGTCTTGTTATCGGTGCCCAGGTTAAATCTCTTGCAGATTCGCTGATAACGAACTTTATCAATCCGCTCGTCGGTTTGCTGCTTCCTGGCACAGGTGCGCTCGACAAGAAGCATTTTGCCCTAACACTCAACCACAAGACAGCTATCTTTAACTGGGGTACCTTCACCGTCACGCTCCTGTCTTTCCTAACGACAGCGGCAGTTGTATATTTTGTGTTCAAATCACTGAAACTTGATCGTTTAACCAAGAAAAAAGACGTCAGCAAGAAATAATAAGAAGGGGGTGGCATGGAACTAACAAATGAAGAGTGGAAAAAACGCCTGACGTCAGAGCAGTATCATGTGCTGCGGGAGAAGGGCACAGAGGCGCCCTACACAGGAGCGCTTGTCAACAACACTGAGACTGGTGTCTATACGTGCGCCGCGTGCGGCAACGTGCTGTTTGACTCGTCGACCAAGTTTGATAGCCACTGTGGCTGGCCAAGCTTCTACGATGCCAAGCCTGGTGCCGTAGCGTTCCGCGAAGATTCCTCCCATGGGATGGTCCGTACAGAAGTTACGTGCACTAACTGTGGCGGACACCTGGGCCATATTTTTCCAGATGCGCCAGATCAACCGACTGGCCAACGATTTTGTATCAACTCAGCGGCGCTCGAATTTCTCAAGAAATAACGTACAAACCGTGCGCCATATCCGTTGTTAATTTAGATAACCGCGCGACCCGGGGTATAATCAGGGCATGACTGACTTAAAACACACCACACCGACGAAACTCTTGTGGGTGGATTTAGAAATGACGGGCCTGGAGCCAAACCAGGACGTTATCCTCGAAATTGCAGCGGAAATCACAGACTTCAATTTCACGCCGCTTGCGAGCTACGAAGCACGAATTAAGCACAATCGTAGCGACGTTGAGCAACTTATGAAAGCCAACACCTGGTGGAATGCCTATCCAGAGAACCGGGATAACTTTCTCGATAAACTAGAAGATGCCAAGCCGCTCGATGAAGTAGAGCAAGAGCTTATAGCGCTCGTTCGCGCCCAATTCGGCGATGAGCCTGTGGTGCTTGCAGGCAACTCAATTCATGCCGATCGTGGATTTATTGAGTACCACTGGCCAGAGCTAACCAAACTACTACATTATCGGATGCTCGATGTCACCTCGTGGAAGGTAGTTATGCAAGGCAAATACGGCCTAGAATACACCAAAAAAGAAACACATCGTGCGTTCGATGATATCCACGAATCGATGGAAGAACTCCAATTCTATCTCGCAAAATTCCAGAAGTAAGCGAACGCGAGCTGGGATATATTGTAAAAATATAGAAATCAGTATATAATATAATTTAACTAAAGAAGGCAGAACCTGCATGAGAGCTGTTATTTTTGACTTGGATGGAACGCTACTAGACGGCCGTGAAGGCATCTACTGGCAGTACGAGCAGCTGACCCGCGAATTTGATGGCGCACCTGCATCACGCAAGGAAATTGCTACCGCTATGCACGGTACAATAGAGGATGTAGCTCGTCGACTCGTTAAGAATACCGACGTGCCATTTAGCGATATCACTACTCGCCACGATGAACTTATCGTCGAATCACTCGTGCATTTACAGCTGTATGATGGTGTCGAAGAACTTTTGCCGATCTTGCGTCGGATTGGGGTTCGAGTAGGCGCTGTTACCTCTGGCAATAAGCACACGGTGGGTGCGCTTGAGACCATGGGTATCAGACAATATTTTGACATTGTCATCTCTGCCGACAATGTTGCTAACCCCAAGCCACACCCTGAGGGTATTGAGATGGTGCTGACTCACCTGGGCATCCCAGCGGGAGAGGCCGTCATGGTTGGCGACACGACCGGCGACATCATAGCTGGTCAGCGCGCTAATCTCGCAAAAACGATTGGTGTCACACATGGATTTGGTCAATTGGAAGAACTCCATGAGGCTGGCGCCACGCACATTGTCGATGATATTCCATCGCTTTTGGACGTATTGGATGCTAGAGTAGAATTATGACCCACGAAGAAGTAGAACAGTACGTATTAAGCATGCCGAACGCCGCCTTGGACTATCCTTTTGGCGAAGGCGTTGCCGTGTATAAAGTTGGCGGCCACATGTTTGCCCTGATCCAAGAAGGTAGCAACCCAGTTCGTTTGAGTCTCAAATGCGACCCAAAGTTAGCCAAGCTTCTCCGCGAAAAATACGAGACAGTCATGGAAGGGTACCACCTCAACAAGAAGCATTGGAATACATTGCTTTTGACTGGCCAATTGAGCGTGGAAGAAGTCCAGGATCTTATCCGCCACTCCTATGAGCTCGTGGCACACTTGCCCGAGAGCACGTCAGAAATTACTGAACGCTAGTACCGGTTGACGTAACGTTCGATGGCAGTTGCGCCTTAAGAAGTTGCGTCTGGTTGTAATCTTGTTGCAAGAGCTGCTTGATCTCTGTGCTCGTAGCGTTTTTGTAATATGTCTGCAGGTCATCTGTGTAGCTGTTGAGCTGCTTTTGCATAATCTGAGCAAAGACTGAATCGAATGTGCTACTTGAGCTTGCTGCGATGAGCTGTGTGTCGACAGTCTCGTCTTTTTTGAGTGCCAACTTCTTGGTGTTAAGCTTTACGTGTTTGGTCGCGAGCAGGGCGATTGTTTTTTGCTGTTGTGTTGAAACCGTAAGCGACGTGTTCATGGCAAAGTTGCGTACACCTTGGTTCGTGGCTGTGCCAGCAGTGGCCTTGGATGCTACGCGGACAATCTCAGTTTGTGTCTGCGCAAGGGCAGTGATGTCAGTTGTATTGGTCTTGTCGCTGGTGAGCATGTTGACGACGACCGAAACGATAATCATAAAAACGATGACACCACCGACGATGAGACCGATTTTGACCAAAAAACCATTCTTGGAATTGGGGTCAACCTTAAGTGCCAGCGGACTCTTCTGCGGCGGTGTATTAGGATTCATAATAAAGTCATACGGACTTTGTTCCGGCTGGTAGTCAGAATTCATGCCTGTATTTAACCATAACCACGCCTCTGTTTCTAGTGAGATGCCCGCGTATCTATCCAAACAGGGGTAGTTTAGCGTACAATAGAAGTAATGGACGCAGTGGATGAAGTAAAAAGTCGCTTGAATATCGAGGATGTAGTTGGTGAATACGTTCAGCTTAAACGTGCCGGGCGCAACTGGAAAGGCCTGAGCCCATTTAGCGACGAGCGTAGTCCAAGCTTTATGGTGAGTCCCGAGAAGCAGATCTGGCACGATTTTAGCTCTGGTAAAGGTGGCAATGTCTTTAGCTTTATCATGGAAGTTGAAGGCCTCGATTTTAAGGGCGCCCTAGAACTTTTGGCCCGCAAGGCCGGCGTTGATCTGGACCAGTTTCGCACCAACAAACAAGGCGGTCGTCGTGGCGAAGACAAAGAGCGTTTGTATGACCTACTGCAATGGACAACGAGGTTTTACTACGCGCAACTACGGAGCAACTCCACAGCTCGTAAATATTTGCTCGAGAAACGCCAATTTACCGAGCAAACCGTCGAAGAATGGCGTTTGGGCTATTCGCCTGCAACTGGTACGGCGCTGATAGATTTCCTGCGCACCAAGGGCTTCAATGAGACTGAAATGAAAGCTGCGGGTGTTAGTGCGCAACGATACCGTGGTGTCGGTGACATGTTCCGCGGCCGCATCATGATTCCGTTGTGCGATGCGCAAGGGCGGGTCATCGGTTTTACCGCGCGATTACTCAAAGACGACCCAAACGCGCCGAAGTACATCAACACACCACAAACTCCACTCTACGATAAGTCTCGTCACGTTTTTGGCCTGCATCTTGCCAAAGAGACGATGCGCAAACAAAAGTTTGTGGTTGTTGCAGAGGGTAATCTTGATGTTATCACGAGCCATCAGGCTGGTGTTCGGCAAGTCGTCGCTACGGCAGGCACGGCACTAACTGAACAACATTTGCAGACACTCGGTCGTTTTACTGGTGATATTCGCTTGAGTTTTGACGCGGACAAAGCTGGCCTGAACGCCACAGAGCGAGCAATCCCCATTGCTAGTAAAGTCAAGATATCCTTGAGCATCATCTCTATACCAAGCGGCAAAGACCCCGATGATCTTATCAAACAGGACCCGGAAGTTTGGAAAAAAATTATTCAATCACCACAAGACGCGCTCGATTGGCTCATAGACCGGTACCAAAAATTACTCGATATCAATACTGGCAGCGGTAAGCGTGAATTTACGGACGTTATTTTGCACGTTGTACGCGAGCTCCAGGATCCGGTTGAGCAAGATCATTACATCGGTGTAGTCGCCAAACTGATCGGCGTCAGCCACGATGCCTTGCGCAGTAAGCTTAGCGGCCAGCAGGAAGTCGTAGACGCCCGTCCCAAAAAGCGAGTCAAGGCAACCCAGGAAGCGATAGACAAGAGCATGCAGGACCTCGTACGCACGCAGAACCGCCTCTTGAGCATGGCACTTATGCAACCAAGACTCCGCACAATTACGCTCGAGCCGCTTACTCCTGAGATGCTCAGTGATGACCAGGCTCGTGCGATGTTAACATTTTTGCAGGAACATCCGGACTTTACGGGCGGCCCAACAGTGGTCGAGGAATTGCGGCCAATCGCAGATTATGGTAAAATTCTATCGTTACAGTATGAAGAACTCTATCAAGGCCTCGAGTTCATGGAACTTCAGAACGAAGTCGCTCGATTGCAGGCACATTTGATAGACCGTTACGTGAAAATCAAAAAGCAACACATTACTCAATCGCTCAATGAAGTCGATTACCAAACACAAATCGCATTACTCGAACAAGTAAAAGCACTAGATACATTACTAAAGACGTACAAAGGAGGCGCGTAAGCCCTATGCCAAAAGCAAAGAAGACCACGAAGCCAACTACTAAAGACGAAGCGCAAGCTCCGGTAGACTTCGAGCAAGCTAAAAAAGAGCTCATCGAAAAGGCCAAGAAAGCCGGTCAAATTGACCAAAAAGATATCACTGACGTTATCGCGGATACCCCTGACAACGCTGATGTTTTGGACTCAATTTACACCGAACTTGCAGATGCGGGTATTCCTGTAGCTGCTCCTGGCACGCCAGCACCTGGCGCAGAAGAAGACTTCAGCGATGAGTGGCTTGGTGAAGACGGCGAAGAAATCGTCGCCGATGACCAAAGCTACCTCGACGACATTGCAGACGACTCAGTCCGTTTGTATTTGCGTGAAATCGGTAAAATCCCACTTTTGTCAGCTGAAGAAGAGCTTTCACTCGCTAAGCGCGTTGTTGATGGTGACAAAGATGCCAAAGACAAGATGGCCGAGGCCAACATGCGTTTGGTCGTGTCAATCGCCAAGCGTTATGTCGGTCGTGGCCTAGACCTCTTGGACCTCATCCAGGAAGGTAACACTGGTTTGCTCCGTGCTGTTGAGAAATTCGACCCAGACAAGGGATTCAAATTCTCTACGTACGCAACTTGGTGGATTCGCCAGGCTATTACCCGTGCCATCGCCGACCAGGCTCGTACGATTCGTATTCCAGTACACATGGTTGAAACCATCAACAAGTTGCTCCGCACTCAGCGTCGCCTGACTCAGGAACTTAACCGCGAACCAACCAACGACGAAATTGCCAAGGCAATGGACCTCGATGTTGATAAGGTTGAGCACATCATGAAGATCAAGCAGGACATCTCCTCTCTCGATGCATCTATTCGTGATGATGAAGAAGAGTCAGTCCTTGCTGACTTCATCGAAGACGAAGACACTGTTCGTCCAGAAGAGTCTGCTAACACCCAGCTCCTCAAAGAGCAGGTGAAGGGTATGCTTGGCGCTCTTACCGAACGTGAGCAAAAGATTCTCAAGCTCCGCTTTGGTCTCGAAGACGGCAAGCAGCATACTCTCGAAGAAGTGGGCCAGGAATTCTCCGTGACTCGCGAGCGTATTCGCCAGATCGAAGCCAAAGCACTTGCCAAGCTTCGCAAGCACAAAGACGCAAAGAAGCTCCACGACTACATCAAGTAGACCAAAAGCAGGGCACTAGCTATACTAAAAGAGCCGTCTCTTCCCGAGGCGGCTCTTTTTATTTCGCATAATTTCTACAAACGTTCCCACTCGAAAGTGGTGGTACCCGGATCAAAGGTAACTGTAATGCCAAGATCGGCAGCTTGGACTTCAGTCCAGCCGCCATTGAGGGTATATGGTGCATTGGGACGGTATGGTGTGGCCGGGAACACAGGGAAGCGGGGCTTAACAACGCCGACGTTGCTACCTGTGGCGCCATAGGTCGATACGGCGAGGCCTGAGCCATCGAGGCGGAATACACGGGCGAGCGCTTCGCTCATGCCGCGGTACGTGTCGACAGTCGCATCGTTATTGGCAACTTGCTCCATGATATTAACAGCAAAGAGACGGATGCCGAGACTTTGTCGATATGCACGTGCTGCATCAGCGCGTGTTTTGATGTCTGAGAACGTAGCGTAGTAAGGAGACGCGTAGGCGTCACTGTTGCAGACCCATGACTCAAGGAGTAAAACATCTGCACTAGTGGCATGTGTAGCGACACCGGTCGGGTTGTAGGTGGCATCAACTTGTGAGCCAAGCGCTTGGTCAGGGTTAAAGACATTCATGATCGCACCAACGTTTTTGCTGTGTACATAGTCGAGAATTGCATTTTGACGGGCACGGCTCACATGGTAGTCGTAGCCAAAAACGTCCAGGAAAATGCCTTTGGCGCCCATGGCGATCCAGCTGTCAATTTGCGTCTGGATAGTGCTCAGGGACAAGTTGCCTGTCGTTACTCCAGCGTCTATGTATCCCCAGATGACGGTACCCGATGAAAGGGCGGCTACCTTTGAGATGATTGATGCGGTATCTGCGTGATAGGTATTGCCCGAGTCTTCTAGCCCAGTTCCCAGTACGACGTCATCGTAGCGCGAGAGAACGCCGGCTGCGTAATCGACATCGTACTTGGCGTTGATGATGGTTGGAGCGGAGTAGAATACCAGTAGTGAACGAAGGCTGTCTCCAACACCGAGTGCAGGATCCAATTTATCAGAGGTAATTGCTCCGTCTGCAAGTTTAGTACCGGTAATGGCGTTGTCGGCGAGCTTTGCACTCGTAACAGAGCCATTATTGAGGGCTGGTGTCGTAACGCTGCTACTTTGCAATTGCGAAGCCGTGATGCTATTCGCCTGGAGCTGAGATGTTCCAACGCTATCATTTTTGAGATCACCTGTTGTGGTATGAGCCTCAAGCAGAAAATCGTTAAGTAGGTTGCCCCACGCGCCGTTATCAGATCCTGGTACAGGTAAGCGAGCCATCTTCACCCCAAATTACTTATGTTAAGAATAGCATATTTTAAGCCCGCAAACATATCCTATTACAATCAGAGTCGTGACAGAATGCGACACTTCTCGTATAATACATTTACGAAATGACGCACGGCGTGAAAATTATCGGTTTATCAGGTACTAACGGATCAGGAAAAGATACGGTTGGTCGCTTACTCGCTGAACGTCATAACTATCTCTTTATTTCAGTAACAGATTTACTCCGCGAAGAGTTGGCCCATCGTGGTCTGCCAGCAGAGCGACAGCACATGCGCGCACTTAGTACTGAGTGGCGCCGTGAGTTTGGCTTGAGCGTCCTGGTAGATAGGGCAGTAGAGTCCTTCCGTAAAGTTGGCGATACCCATGAGGGCCTTGTGATGGCCAGCTTACGCAACCCCTATGAGGCGGACCGGGTGCACGAACTTGATGGTAGCGTTGTCTGGGTAGATGCGGATGCCAGGATTCGTTACGCACGTTTGCAGGCAAATCACCGGGGTCGTCTCGATGACGAGAAGACGTTTGAACAATTCTTGAGCGAAGAACAGGCTGAAATGCACGGTACGGGCGACGCCGCATCGTTGGACATGAGTTCTGTTAAGGATCGAGCGGACGTCATTATTACCAACGACACTACTGATATGTCTATGCTCGAAGCTGATGTTGAAGACGTCCTGGGCCTTACGAAAAAAGGCGAATAATGACAAACCGGGAAATCCATGCGGCAGTGGCAGAGAATATAGCTGCGTATTGCCGAACAATGCGTAAGAGCGCAGAATCATTTGATAATGGGCTTCGAGAGCAGACTGAACAATTTTTGTATCAGCTCGAACACACAGATACGATGCAAGCGGAACTCGTCGTTGCGGGCTACTTTCTGTGTGGTGGAACAGATACAGAAATGATACTTGTGGCGAGCCGCGCTCTCCAAATGACACATGTTTATGCGGAAACCTATCGCTCGGGTGTTCAGAATACCATTGGTGCGCTCAATGGTCAGCACGCTGCACAAATTATGCTTGCAAATGTTGATGCTGGCGAAGAAGTGAGGCTTAAGGCTGTGAGCATCACGAACAGGGCACTACTGCTCTATATGCACGGCGTGGCAGCCAAGGACACACAAAGTGAGGCTGCATTAGATTGTTTTGCAACAGAGCTAACACTTAACCCGCTGCATGTGGGTATGGTTTTGGCTGGCGCTGACTGCGCAGCAACTGACCAGATTACTGCTTTTGCTATGAACGCCGGCAGATCACTGCTAGCCGACGACGATCGCCGCACTCAGCAATATGCCTCACGCGCTGCGCAAGACCTCTCGCAGTGCATACTTTGGCCGCAGAAAGACTTAGCCCCAATCGCTGAGCTGTGCAACGTACGCATATAGCTCAGGTGTAGAAGTTGGATTGTTGAACCGTGCCTTACCGCGGCTCCCTGACGTTTAGCTTGCAGGCTGAAGGCTAGGCTGGGGATCTGACTTCCGCTTTGTACGAATACGCTGTATTTCGCGAATACCTATGAAAACCCCTGCGGCAGTGAGGGCATAAGCCCAGTCTGTGGTGTCGAGCGCCTTTGCTTGGAAATACGGCGCAATCCAGGGGTTGTAGATAATGTTTGTTACGCAAAAGATCGATAGTGCCATGGCAAACCACAGCTGCTTGTTGTGAAGCTGATACTTGCTGAAGAGGCCCTCCCGGCTTCGTCGCTGTAGAATGTTGAACAGCTGACAGAGAACGATAGTGAGGTAAGTTAGTGCGGTTGCTTGCATATGGAGGTCGCTGCCACTTCCAACGGTTTGGGCATCGACACCATGTCGATGGTAGAACCAGATGTAGTTAAAGAACGCGAATCCACCAATGAGCAGGCCGCACCAGAGCAAGTCGACGATAGCCTGCTTGCTCAGAATATGGTCATGCGGATTGCGTGGCTTATCGTGCATGAGATCACCGTCCGCTTTGTCCCAGCCCAAGGCAGCGATAGGGAAAAGCTCAGCAACCATGTCGATGGCCAGTAGCTCCATGACCGACATTGCGAGCGGAATATGGAAGAGCGTGGCGCAAGCAAGACTTACGAGGTTCACTATGAGCTCGGCTGAGTTCGACGTGAAACAGCTTAGTGTACCTTTCTTGATGTTTTGGAAGATCGTTCGACCCTCCTGGACTGATCCCACGAGCGTATTGAAGCTATCATCCAGCAAGATGATTTCTGCGGACTGCTTCGCAACGTCTGTGCCCGTCAGGCCCATAGCGACACCGATATCAGCACGTTTAAGGGCGGGGGCGTCATTGATGCCATCTCCTGTTACAGCAACGACACGACCGCTTTCACGCACGAGTTTCACGATGCGTAGTTTGTCTTCAGGTGCTACACGGGAGAAGATGATGCCACCTTGACGAGCCAAGCTTAATACCTTGGTGTCGCTCAGCTTCTGTAATTCTTCACCCGATACCACGACAACGTCGTCGGTATTGTCGGTCAATTGTGCTCGTGCTGCGATTGCCTGAGCGGTTACGGCGTAGTCCCCCGTTACAATAGAGACCTTAATGTGCGCTGCGCGCGCCGCCTGCATAGCCGCTGGTACTTCCTCTCGTAGTGGGTCAATCATTGAGACCATGCCGAGCCATACAAGCTTGGACTCAGTCTCATCCATGAGGATCTTCTTAGGGTCGCTGCCATTCGGCAATATTCGGTAGCCAAAGGCCAAGTTTCGCATAGCTTTTTCGGCAAGCTCAGTATTGTGGCTGAGGATTCGGTTTTTATCCTCAGGGGTTATTGGTCGAGTGTGGCCATGGTCCCATATCTCGTCACACCGGTCCAAGATATTTTCAGGCGCACCTTTAACAAAAACGTACAGTTGATCGCTCGTACCATAGTTACGTACAGAGCTCATTCGTTTGCGGGCTGAGTCAAATGCGAACTCTTTGAGCTCGGGGTATTTTGAATCGAGATCCGAGGGGCTGACGCCTGCCTTCATCGCGAGAGTGACGGCTGCGCCCTCGGTCGGGTCGCCAATACAGTACCAGACCGCATGTTCATTATCCGGCTGATTGATGTGCGCGTTGCTCGCCATGGCCCCACTTACGAAGAAGATAGAGAGTTCATCAAGCTCTTGCTCGGTGAGTGGCTTGCCATCTTTGGTGATTGCGCCTGTCGGTTCATATCCACGACCAGTAACAGCATACGTTTCACTGCCGATCTGAAATTGCTCAATTGTCATCTGATTTTTTGTAAGCGTACCGGTCTTATCTGTCAGGATAACACTGGTAGCCCCAAGAGTCTCTACGGCAGAGAGCTTCTTGACGAGCGCTCGTGCGTGTGCGAGCTTGTTCGCTGCCTGGGCGAGCGCGGTGTTAATTTCTGCCGGTAAGCCTTGTGGGATGATCGAGCTTGCAATACCGATGGCAAATAGAAATGCGGCGCGTATCGTAAGGCCACTTTCAATTGCGAGTGGCAACAAGACCAGACAGAGGACCATCGTCCCTTGTGTGACTCGCGTCGCGATATTATTCATTTCTTTTTGCAACGGACTGTCTTCACGCGTAGTGTCTTGACTCAGGCTAGCTATACGGCCGAGCTCGGTGTGCATCGCAGTGCTAATAACGATACCCGTTCCATGGCCGGTAGCTACCGTTGTTCCCATGAAGCACACGTTTTGGCGGTTACCGAGTGGAACCTCGGCGCTAATAGCATGCAAGAATTTTCGAGTCGGGTTACTTTCACCAGTCAGCGCAAAGTCGTTGGTGCTCAGCTCATCTTCGCTGAGCATCCGGATATCAGCCGGCACCGAATCACCCTCTTGAACGTACACAATATCTCCGACTACAAGCTCTGCCGATGGAACCTCGATCATAGTGCCATCTCTGTAAACGGACGCTTTTGCAACGACTAGTTTCTCGAGAGATTCCATGAGCTTCTCGGCCTTAAACTCCTGCAAGAAGCCAATCGTGGTATTAAAGAATACAAGTGCGATCAGTACGATGCCTGTCTTGGAATCCCCGAGATAAAACGACAGTAGGCTACTCGCTATAAGCAAGAGGATCATCAGATCTTTGCACTGGCGAAGATAGGTTGTTATCCACGAATCTTTTCTGCCGACGTGCAATAGATTGCCGCCAAATTGGCTTAGTCGTTCGGCAGCTTCCGCGCCCGAGAGTCCCCCATCTTGAGACTTTAACTCGGCAAGGGTTTCCTGGGGGCTAATACGATAAAAATCGAGGTTTGGGTGTCGGTCCATATGCTGTGTATTATACGGCAGGAAAGCAAGGGCGCCTTACGGTTGGTCTCGATTCCACCACTTCTCGATAAAAGCCCAGGCCAGGCCAACCAGTATCCAAGCAACAATATAAGCCAGAAGACCCCCTGTTAAACGAAGCGAAATAGAAGTATCGCCATTCGTCATGGCATGTTTCGAAAACGCACCAAGATCAAGCGGCCCAAAGGCCATGCGGTAATGGTCAAGTGACAGTACACGCATATGATGGGCAGCATTAATTACCATTGCCACCCAAGACAGGCAGCCCAACAAAAGTCCTACCATCATTTTTGTTATGATTCGATTCGCTTTACGTTCTTGCATAATGTTTCCTCCAAAGGAATGTATTACGTATATATTCGGTACAAAAAGTTGCTACCAGAAGGAGGCCAATAGACACCAGCTGTATGAGAATGCGCACTGAAATACTGTGGCCGTACAGATCAGATAGCCAGTGGATGCCAAAGAGAATCCCACCGCTTATGAGAACCGCAGCGCATTGGCTGGTTACATCCCGTGACTGCGATCCCAGTAGGGTTGCGGCAAAGCAGCCGGCAACACAGCCGATAACGAGTTGCAGGTAATTGGGTAGTAGATCCGGCGTAGCCTGAAGATAGCTCAAGACAATAATAGGTATGCTCGCTACCATACCTACGAGGCAGCCCAAGAATTGCATTCGTGCAAAGTAAAACGTCCCCCTAAGGGCTACTATTTCGGGTGGATTTTTAATGCGTGATAGAGATCGTATGTCTGACGTAAAAGATGCCAACAGAAAAGCACTACTATTGCACAGGAACGACGCATCGGCCATATGAGTGTAATACGCTACACTCGCCACGCCGATGCACAACAATGAGGCGAACAGTAAACTCATGCGACCAGTATATGAACGGAGTATCTTAATAACGAACCAGAGGCTAGGCGGCAAAGGTAGGGAATGAGATCGCTGTCGCACCAGTCCACTCGGTATGTGCGCTGCATTGCGAAGGCTGTATATCGCGCCAAACAGTAGGCAACAGCCAGCGGCACAGAAAGGCAGTTTAGCGCTGGAGACTGCTGTGACGTCGAGCATATGCTTTAGTAGCAGAACTTCAAGGATCAGATAGGCCGGAAAGAGGAAAACCCTCTGCAGTACGGACACCTGACCGCCATACAAGAGACCGAGCGCGCTTAATGACCCTAGAACGAGGCACGGAAGCACGTACCATGGCGGTATGGTCAAATTCGAGAGAAGCACCCAGATAGGCGGAGCGATGACTGTCAGGAAAAATCCTATCAATATAATCTGGGGTAGGCGAATGAGTAGCCATCGCCTCCCGGATGGTAGCGGTAGGGTATAAAGCAATCGCACCATGATGTCGTTCTTTAGATTGAGAATACCGTGGGACGATCCTAGCACGGCCAAGCAGATGAACTGTACGCACACAATACACGCAGCCAAGAGATAGTATCGATCCGGCAACGGCGGAAATGCTACCGACTGTACTTGAAAGGCAAATAGAGAGCCCAGGGCAATGCAGAGTAGCCCAAGCGTGGTGCACGTAAGCCAGGCTTTTCGCCTTGCATTGCTGCTTCGTTGCCCAAATGATGCCACAAAAACAGCTTGCGTGATACCCATCTCAGGCTTCCCTCATCGTTTCTATGAACAGGTCCTCAAGATGTGTATGCTTTTTGAGGATATTTTCTAGACTATCCTGTACAGCCACAGAACCCTGCCTAAGAAGCAGAATGTTGGTGGCGATGCGTTCAGCCCACCACAGGTCATGCGTTGCAGCGATAAGGCACACACCTTTTTTGGCAAGGGCTTGTAGGATATCCTCAACTGCAATAATCGCCAGCGGATCGAGCCCGTTACGAATCTCATCAAGTATAACGACGCACGGTTCGTGCATGAGTGCAGCGATGCATTGAACCTTTTTCTTGTTGCCATGGCTCAGATACTGAAGCGGTAACGCATAGGCAGTGAACGATAGCCGCTCCGCCAGCTGTTCTATATTTTTATGCAACGGTGCAGTTACGCCCGCATCTCTGTACACAGAGATGAGCACTTCGAAATATTCACGAGCAGTGAGCTCTTTAACAAACCAGTCTTCATCATCTGGTATATATCCGACGTGCAAACGAATGTGCTGCAATTGGTTCGTCACGCTCCTACCTCTAATTGTTATCTCCCCACGCAATGGCTGAGCTAATCCCGCAAGACATTCGAGCAGGGTGGTTTTGCCTGCGCCATTCGGGCCTACAATGCAGGTAATTGAACCTGAGCTAGCTTTGAGTGAGTCAACTTTAAGATGGAATTCCGGACCTTGGAACGCATCAAGACCTCGAACGGTAACAAGGGATTTCATAATAGACCACCTTTTTGTGTACGTTTGTATTGCTTCAGACTTTTCCCGTCGGCATAAAAGGGCAATAAACTTATGCAGTGAAGGCTAGCGATTAAAAGCGTGACTATATTTGCGTAAGGTACGGAGAAGAACGCTGTTGCTAGCCATGCTATAACCGCAGACGCGCAACCCGCTAGCGGGCCTGCAAGAGCTACGACCATGTCGTGGGTGCCATGTGCACGATGGAGCACCTTAACGTGACTTCTTTGACGGAGTACGACCGCTCGTATACCGTAGTGCCTAAGTACGCGTATGTGAGCGTACTCATGGGCGACCATGCTTCCAACGAAGGTTAGGCAACAGAATAGATAGATTCGGGTAATCGTCGCCAGGCTAGTTGTGAAAGCGAAGCCCGAGAGTATGCCCGTGATAAGCCCTGTTAGGATAATGCCTCGGCACGCAACAGTTACTGCTCGTATAACCCCAACAAAGTTGGCGGAATAGCGTTGTGACAACGACGCATGTGTAACGCCGATAAGGAAATCTTGCACGTGGTGAAAGAAGATAGCGGCTGTCTTCCTCGGTTTCCTGGCGACCGTAAGCGCTCCAATTTGGTTACAAAAACCCAAAATTTCTGTTATTTGAGCCGTCTCCAGAGGAGAATGCTCCGCATACAGCCTGCCCACCGACTGACCCTTAGCAAGGTCAGCGAGGACACGAGCTGCACTCCTATGCAGCTCGTGTTGTACTTCGATAATTTCGTCTTGTACGGTTGCATCCATACAAGCTATGCTCGGATGTAAGCGTATGACGTCACTATCCAAAAAGAGAGGGCAGGAACTCGAGTAGCTTAGCGACACGCTATTTCTACGCTGCGGTGCAACCAGTCGATGCCAGCGCTCTTAACGTGGCCTTTCCCGCACATGATAAGAGCGGCTGCAGTAATGCCGCCGAGCGCCAAAACGAATGCGAGCGCTAGGATAATCGGACCAAATTCCTTGGATCCATACGCGCCGATATTGTCTGATATTACGATACTTTGTGACATTGGATGTACTCCTTTTTATGTGATGACAACAGAAGTGTATTTTTGTTTAATTCAGAGTGTCAACGAGAACGTAACAGATAAATACGTTGTATTTTTTAGTATTTACTGTCAGTATAGAATCAATGGCTGAATTTGTGGGTAACGAACAGATTCCACTTGAGCAACTTCCTCCAGAAGTGTCTGAAATTATGCACGGTGACTCTGGTGCACCCGAGGCCGCAACTGCATTTGGTGATGTAGCTCTCGAGGAGTTAGCTGATGAATTACTCCCAAGCTACGAAGACGAAAAAGGCCGCTACACATCCATCCATGTTAGTGAAGACCTTGTCGGTGATTACATGAAGCAAATCATCAAAACACCGCTCTTGAAGGCGGCCGAGGAGGTGGAGCTTTCTAAGGCGATCGAGGCGGGTCTTTTTGCTGCTCATAAACTCCAGACTGATGACAATCTTGAGCCGGCGTATGCAGCCGAGCTGGCCCAGCTTGCTTTAGCTGGAGAAGCAGCACGGACCCTTATGATCCAGAGTAATTTACGCTTGGTCGTGTCTGTTGCTAAGCGATATGTTAGTCGTAAGGGCGGGGGTATGGAGTTCAGCGAGCTTATCCAGGAGGGGAACTTTGGCCTCAACCGCGCAGTCGAGAAATTTGACTACAAAAAAGGTTTCAAATTTTCTACGTACGCAACATGGTGGATCCGCCAGTCGATTACTCGATCGATGGCCGACCAGGCGCGTGCAATCCGTTTACCAGTTCACATTGTTGAAATAGTAAACAAGATTCGACGAGTCAGCGAAAATATAGAACGTACAGGCCAAGAGGCGACGGATGAGGCTATTGCACACGAGCTTGATATATCCAATGAGAAAGTTCGCGAGCTAAGAATGATAAGTAGGGATCCTGTATCACTCCAGTCACCAGTTAATGATGGTGATAGGGCGAGCGATGACACGATGCTTGGTGACTTGCTGGAAGATGACCATGCCTTAGCGCCAGAAGACCTCGTTGAACTTAGTAGCCTTCAGAACATCGTGCTCGATAGTCTCAAGTTCAGCCTCAGAGACAGAGAACAGCTCATCCTCAGGCATCGTTATGGCCTCAATGGTCAACCTCCAGCAACCCTTGAGCAGATAGGCCAGATACTGGGTATTACGAGAGAGCGTGTGCGCCAAATTGAAACTAAGGCGATGGAAAAACTGCAACGGAATGAAAAACTTGGGCAGCTCGCGCACGACTACGCTTTCAAGAAAACCAATTAGTACACCTCTATCTCTCGTATCGCTGCTATACTGTATCCATGAGTGAGCGACTAGTAATCATTGACGGTAAATCCGTTTTCTACAGAGGGTATTATGCAATGCCAAACCTAACTACCAAAGACGGCACGCCGACCGGTGGAGTCTACGGATTTGCCACTATGGCCCTCGAGGTCATCAAGCGCTTGCAGCCAGACTACGTGTGCGTTGCATGGGATAAGGCTAAGACAAATATCCGCTCTCGCACTGCGTTGTATCCTGCGTATAAGGGTAATCGCAAACCACCACCGCCTGACTTTTACGAGCAAATTCCAATTTTGCACGATCTTCTCGATGCCTTAGAGTGGCCGCTTTACGAAGCCGACGACTACGAAGCCGACGATCTTATGGGTGCATTTGCCAAGCAGGCAGGTGAGAAGGGTATCGAAAGCTATCTTATTACCTCTGACCTCGATATGTTGCAGTTGGTTAATGAACACACTCATATTTACACGCTTAAGAAGGGTCTGAGTAATATCGAGCTTTTTGATGTTGCGCACTTTGAGGAAGAGTATGGCGTTTGCGCTGACCAGTGGATTGACGTAAAGGCTCTCAAGGGAGACGCTTCAGATAATATTCCTGGAGTAGCCGGTGTTGGCCCCAAGACTGCATTACAGCTCATCAAGGATTACAAAACGCTCGACGGTGTCTACGAACATCTCGATGATCTCAAGCCGGCGCTTAAGGTCAGGCTCGAAAAAGACAAGGACATGGCCTATCTCAGCAAAAAGCTTGTCACATTGATGGTCGACGCTCCGGTCTATATCGATCTCGATGAAGCTCGCCTCGAAGCTACCGTTACGCCAGATTTCGTGGCTATGCTTCGTAAGCTTGAATTCCGCAATTTACTCCATAAGGTTGAAGTCGTTGCTCCTGAGGCAGTTGCCGTAGAAGAAGCGACACAGGCAACACTTGGTCTTGTCGAAGAAGAAATAGATGCTGCTGAAGTTGTGCCATACGACGCAGCACTGTACCAGACTACTGATTTGCGTATCGTCAATGTTAGTCCTGACAGGGAAAACGTGTGGGTAAGTGCCAAGGAAGGCCACGTCTCAGTAATTTCGGTCAAAGACTTTACCGTAGAGACCGCCGCGATTCTCAGTTCTGGCCCAATTATGGGTCACGATCTCAAGACTACTCTGCGTATTTTCCTCGATAAGGGCATTGACTGGCCTGGCACCATCGGCCACGATACGCGTATCGGTGCATTTTTGCTCGATTCGCTCAAGCGTTCACGTGCACTCGCAGATATCGTAGAGCATCCACTTGATCTCGATAAGCCAGAGCAGGTAATCGCCGCTATCTGGAAAGCGTACGAAGATCAGCGTTTACAGCTTGATGAAGTACCCCAGCTCGACAAGCTTGCTCACGAAATTGAATTTCCAACCATCAAGCTTTTGGCTTGCGTCGAGAGTCGCGGTATTCTGCTCGACTCCGAGTACCTCAATACGATGAGCCAGGACTTCGAACAACAAATCCATGGACTCGAAGCAGAGATCTATGAGCATGCTGGCCAGGAGTTTACCATCGGTTCTCCTCAGCAATTGGCGGCAATTTTATTCGAAAAAATCGGCTTGCCAGCCAAAGGTATCAAAAAAGGAAAGACAGGGTATTCGACGGGTGCCAGCGAGCTCGATAAGCTCCGCGCACTACATCCAATCATCGACCTCGTCACCAAGTGGCGCGAATACACCAAGCTCAAGAGTACCTATATTGATGCGTTGCCTAAGCTTGTCGATGCAGAAGGCAGGCTCCACACAACATACGCACTCGATGTGGCGGCCACCGGTCGATTAAGCTCTCATGACCCAAATCTCCAGAACATTCCAACCCGGACCGAAATGGGGCAGGCAATTCGCACGGCATTTGTGCCTGCACCGGGCAATGTGTTTGTCAGTGCTGATTATTCTCAGTTCGAGCTTCGCTTGGCTGCCGTTATGGCCGACGACAAGAAGCTTATCAAAGACTTCAATGCAGACATTGATATTCACACGGCTACTGCCGCCGAAGTATATGACGTCCCGCTCGAGCAGGTGACAAAAGACATGCGTCGCCACGCGAAGACTGTTAACTTTGGCGTATTGTACGGTATGAGTCCACATGGCCTGAGTATCGCCACCGGTATGACTCGCGACCAAGCCAAAGACTTCATCGAGAAATACTTCGAGCTCCGTTCACCAATCCGTCGATATATGGACAACATCGTTACGATGGCTCTCCAGGATGGTTTTGTGGCAACTCTCTTTGGCCGTCGCCGTCCAACACCAGATCTTACATCAAGCAATTTCATCGCCCGTGAGGCGGCTAAGCGCGCTGCTATCAACATGCCTATTCAGGGCACCGAAGCCGACCTTATGAAGATCGCGATGCTTCGGGTCGAAGAAAAGCTCGAAGGTCTTGGCAAACAAATTCTGCAGATTCACGACTCGATCCTTGTTGAATGTCCTGCAGAAAATGCCGACAAAGTCGCGGCAATCTTACAAGATACCATGGAACATGTCCATGAGCTGCCCGTCAAACTCGCTGTGGATGTCTCCAGGGGCGGGAACTGGGGCGAACTATAACTCGGACAGTATTCGCGCCAAACTCGTGAACTGACTCGTGGCACTATCCGATAGCCCCGCACAAGTAGGTAGGGCGTATAAAACATGCACTTGACGAGTATAATTTTATATAGTACCTTGTTATAGAAAGGTAGCTTACTATGAACACAGCAGCCGATAAATTCACATCATTACGCAAAGGACTTCTCGAGTTCGTGGTTCTCAAGATAATCGCGGCCGACAAGGTTTATGCTGCCCAAATAATGCAGCGTCTGGAATCGACAGACTTTGCAGCGGGCGAGGGCACACTCTATCCACTTTTGAGCCGCTTGCGTCGCGAGGCGCTTGTTGACTATGAATGGGTCGAGTCGGAAGCGGGGCCACCGCGCAAGTATTACCACCTTACTGATGCTGGTAAAGCTCAGCTTACAGCTTTGGAAGATTACTGGAAACAACTTAATAAGACGCTCAAAGGAATAGGAGCTTAATATGCAAAAAGTAACCAGCGTTAACCTCAACGGCAACGCCTACCAACTCGAAGAAGACGCGTACGCCATCTTGCAGACGTATCTTGCTCAGGCACGCGAAAAACTATCAGACAATCCTGACCAGACCGAAATAATGCAGGATTTCGAACAAGCCATCGCCGAAAAATGTGAGCAGCTCGTTCACAAACACAAAAACGTCGTTAGTCACGAAGAGATGAAGAAGATCATTGCTTCCATGGGTCCTGTCCAGTCCGAAGCCAAAGAAGAACCAACTGCTCACAAGGCTGAAACTCCTCACGACGAGGATGCGCCCAAGCGTCTCTATACCCTCAAAGAAGGAGCGGTTCTCGGTGGTGTTTGTAAGGGTTTGGCTGCCTACTTCAATATCGACGTGACTATTGTACGTTTGCTCTTTGTCGTTTTGGCCTTTGCAACGAGTGGGTTCTGGATACTAATTTACTTCATAGCTATGCTTGTTGTCCCGGAAGCACGTACGCCTGAACAAAAAGCTGAACTTCGCGGCGAGCGTTTTACGGCTGCCGACGTGCTGGACCGCGCCAAGAAGAAATATGCAGAGGTAAGCACTCAAGAACATTGGCAAAAAGTTCGCAACACGACACCAGCATTGAGTGATGTTGGCGCTACGATTCTTAAGATTATGCGCGTGCTCGCAGTTATCGCAATCGCGTGCGTCGCTGTGGCTATGGTTGCACTGACTGCGGTGTGGGCAGTTGCAATGTGGACAGTCATCTCCGGTAGCTTGCAGCTCCAAGACCAGCTGAGCACTATCTCAGTGTGGGCAATCGCTGGTGGCATAACGGCCGTCTATGCGCTCTATCTGTTGCCAGCTGTTCTCCTGATGTTCGTGCTTCGTCGATTTGTATCCTCACAGCCAATCTCAGGTCCTGGGGCGGCGCGGCTATCTATCGTGGCGTGCAGCGCTTGGGTATTAGCACTTATCGCAGTGATCTGTGTCGGCACAGCGAATGCTGGTCGCGTCCATGATTATCAGCAGACCCATGGCTATCTCTACTTCAATAGCCACAAAACCCAGAAGATTTGCATCAATAGCGATATTTGCACCTTCGGCGTTCGCAACCACACGCCCATCGAAGACCGCTATTGAAAAAACGACCACAATATGATATGATACTCTTAAATTGAGAGAGTAAGACATATGAAATATTTCTTCGGATTTTTAGCAAGTATTGGTTTGATCGTCTTCGTGTTCATTCTTATTATTCGTGGCTTTAGCGGCAGCGGTTCCAAGAAGAACATACCAGCACCTTTGGTAGATTACGCAAACACGAGTGTTCAGATGCAATACACAATCGACGGCCAGATTAATGCGGACCAAGAGCACGAGGCTTTGCGCATTACTGTTGATCAGAATGAGTCAAAAATTGAAGTCCTCAAGGGCTACACGCAGGCTGTTGCCGAAACCAAGACATACCCAAGTAACCAGGATGCCTACGGCACATTCTTGCGTGCACTTGATGTTGCAGGTTACACCAAGGGTAACTCTGACAGTGCCAAAAAAGACGAACGCGGTTTTTGTCCAAATGGCTTCCGCTACAACTTCGATATCGTTGATGGTTCAAGCAACAAGCAGCACTACTGGGCAACTTCTTGCGGCCAGGGTACCTCAAAGGGTAATACGAACACTATTCGTAGCCTCTTCCAACAACAAATCCCTGATTACGGAACTGGCGACTTTATTGTAAGCTAGGGGAGTGATCAAAGCTCTCATCTTCGACTATTTTGGCGTCATAAGGCTGACCGGTCTCCGGTCGGCCTTTGTTGCACTTGGCGGAGATTTATCAAAAGATGAAGCCTTCGTAACGGATGTAACTGTTGCAGCCAACTATGGCTTCATCCATGACGCAGATGAGCAGCTTGCCGCTCGCTTGGGCGTTGACGTTGCTGTGTGGCGCAGTGCAGTAGCAGGCGCCAATGGCAACGATCCAGTGCTACTGAAGTATATCGAAGAAATCCATGTCACCAAGCAATATAAGACTGGCCTTCTAAGTAATGCTGGTAGCCAGGCTTTGCACGATTACTTTGTGCCAGGTGAGCTCGAGAGCCACTTCGATGTAGCGCTGGTATCCGGCGATACAGGCTACGTAAAGCCAGAAGCTGCATTCTATCGCATGATGGCCGATAGACTTAACGTTGACCCCTCAGAATGTGTCATGATTGATGACCGCGAAGAGTTTTGCGTGGGCGCCGAGTATATCGGTATGCAGTCCATCCACTACCAAAATTATCAGCAGTTCCGCCGCGCCCTCGACGAGCTTCTGGCTAGCCAATCCTAAGTACTAGTTTCTTATCAGTGCCACTCGCTGCTTGTAGTTGCGTAATGCGCAGGCGCAACATGTTCGCAAGCGATGCGCTCTTAACGGTGATCACAAGAGTCTCGCCTTGGATGGCAACATTTGAGGTCGCATGAAACTGCTCATCAATATACTTTTTAACCCGACCAATTTCGTCAGGTTCTTTAGGCATCCGGTGTCCAAGCAGGTTTCCAATACTCTCCATATATCCTCAGTATACAAGGGTGCGGTACAATATACCTATGCCTGAACTACCCGAAGTCGAAACTGTCCGCATTGGCCTGCAGAGCTTTTTGCCTGGTAAAGTCGTCAAGTCTGTCGATCATGACTGGCCAAAGAGCTTTCCAAATGCCCCAGCCGATGTTCAAAACTTTCTTATCGGTGCCGTAGTCGAACGCGTCAAGCGTCGTGCTAAGGTACTGATGATCGAGCTGAATACAAAATATACGCTCGTTATCCATCTCAAAATGACTGGCCAGCTTGTGTATCGTGGGGAGGGTGAACGTTTCGGTGCAGGCCACCCTACGGACAGCCTGGTACACGATCTTCCAGATAGAAGCACGCACGTACATTTTGAGTTCACAGACGGTAGCCACCTGTTCTTTAATGACCAGCGCAAATTCGGTTGGGTGCGATTAATGCCAACGGCCGAAGTACCGTACCTCGATTTTTTTCTCAAAGTTGGCCCAGAGCCACTAGCCGACGATTTTACGGACACAGAATTTATTCAACGTCTGCAGCGCCGCAAAAATAGCAACATCAAAGCGGTGCTTTTGGACCAAACCGTCATTGCTGGCGTTGGTAATATTTATGCCGATGAAAGCCTGTGGGGTGCCAAAATTCATCCAAGTACGCTTGTGCGTGATGTGCCTGAGGCTAAGCTCACGAAACTCTATACGGAGCTTCGTGACGTCTTGGCGCTGGCTATCGAAAAGGGCGGTTCAACAGACAAAAACTATGTGAATGCAGAGGGCAAGAAGGGTAGCTATATGAGTTTTGCTCGGGTTTTTAGGCGTGAAGGCAAACTGTGTCCGCGGTGCGGCACGACCATTATTAAAACGCGCGTTGCTGGGCGAGGCACTCATACCTGTCCGCATTGTCAGCCACAGCCTTACATTGACAAATAGGCAATAAAATGTTAATGTTTTACTATAAAAGGTAAAACAAAAACATGTCAGAAAATCTCGATATCATTCAACCAAAATCAGATGAACATATCTACGCTCAAACTGCCGCATATGCCCACGAACAGCCATATCCACACAGTCGTGAACTAAGTCGAGATATTGGTGGCGCTGCAACGGCCTTCTTGGAAGGCGAGAGCGTTGTTACGGCCAGAGAGGACTTCAGCGGCAATAAAACTGAGGTTGAACATACGCCCGATGACTACGTTTCATTCTTGCGCAACATGGACCAAGAAACACGCTCAGATGTCGGCTTTCTGGCCCAGAAGATGCAGTCTTACGATACGTACAGAAGCAAGGTCGATGAAGCACTTAACGAAGCATCAGAAGACGATGAACATTACTTGGGCCGCGGGTCTAACGGCAAAGCTTTTATGTTCGAACAAGATGGCAAAAAATATGCGGTGAAAACTGGCGGTGTCACCTTTAGTGATGCACGTGCTTTTAACCGAGCAAAAGATATCGAAGGCGTTTCTCACCTCGAGGGAATAGACCTTGATACAAATCGTTCAGTCATGAATCTTGTGCCCGGCAAAGAGGCTCCACGCTTAACATTTGAAGAACGCGAAGCAATTCCCCAGGAGCATATTGAGGGCGTGATCGATAAGGCTATTGAGTTATACAACGCAGGCATCCAAATTGACCCTAAACCCTCAAACTTCCTCTACGATACGGAAAAAGGGTTCGGCATCATTGACTATCAGGCGCACCATAACCCTGAGTGGTCATTGTCAGATCAGGCGATGAGCGTGACTGCAATGCTCAACCACTATCCGTATAATTCAAATGAACCACAGTACGGTACTCCAGGGTATGAGGCGTTTGCCCATGAACGCGCTGTCCGATCAGTAACAATGCTTAACAAATTCCTTGACGCGATGGAGCAGAACCATCCCGATCTTCTTAAGAAAGCCGCCCAAAAGCAGGCTGAGGTAAACGCAAATCCACGCAAATCTGGCGGTGCGCTCTATCCCGTTTATACTATGCCAACTGATACACAACAGCTTGCCGCCTTCAAGGACCGCGTTATTGGCTTGGGCTTACAGGGTGAAGAGCCAAAACCCATCGAATACCATGAGTTTGACGATCTCGACGTCATCGATACGACAGTTCGAAGAGTCTAAATTACAATAGCCAAATATCTGCTATCCTTGTCTCTGTAAGTTACAATAGGTGTATGATAACGACGCTAACGGGAGCAAATGATTTTGCTCGTACAAAAGCACTCCACAAAAGCGTGGGTGCTTTTGTTGCTGAGTATGGGGAGTTCGCCCTAGAGCGTCTTGACGGTGAAGAGGCAAGCAGCGAGCAGATGCGTGCTGCGCTTGAGAGCCTGCCGTTTCTCACGCCAAAGAAGCTCGTAATACTTCGCGAGCCGAGTAAGCAGAAGGCTTTTACCGAGAATGTCTTAGATATATTTAAAGCTGTAACGGATACGACCGACGTTATTATCGTTGAGCCCAAGCTCGACAAACGCCAAACCTATTACAAGACGCTCAAAAAAGACACAGATTTCCAAGATTTCCCAGAGCTGGATGGCAATGGACTAGCTCGTTGGGCTGCCCAATACGTTAAAGAGCAGGGCGGGTCCTTGAGCCAGCCTGACGCTAAAGCACTTATCGACCGCATCGGTGTGAATCAGCAGATGGCCCAGAACGAACTTGATAAGCTAGTGGCATACCACCCAGCTATCTCTGCCCAGACGATCGATCTGCTTACCGAGCGACTGCCCCAGAGCACTGTCTTTGAACTTCTGGACGCAGCATTTTCCGGCAAACAAGAGCGTGCTATGAGCTTGTACAAAGAACAGCGTGCGCTTAAGGTTGAGCCCCAGGCTATACTAGCAATGCTTGCCTGGCAGCTACATATCCTGGTATTAGTAAAAGCCGGTTCACCACGTCCAGCGGAAGAGATCGCCAAAGCAGCAAAGCTTAACCCATTTGTCGTTCGTAAGAGCCAAGGTCTGACCCGCAGCTTATCATTGACACGACTCAAGCAACTTGTTGGAGAGCTGCTCAACCTTGATACACGTCTCAAGAGTACACGTGTGGATGCCGATGAGGCGATACAGCTATTTTTGATTACACTGTCTACCTAAAAGGCAAAACAACATAAGAAAAACCCGGGAGCAATGTCCCGGGTTTTGTAGTAGATGCCGTAGCTCTAAGATTATTATTTCTTAGCAGCTGGCTTTTTAGCTGGAGCTTTTTTGGCAGCAGCTGGTTTCTTAGCGGTGGTAGCCTTCTTGGTAGTTGCTGCAGGCTTCTTAGCCACAGTCTTTTTAACAGCTGGCTTAGCGGCAGCCTTCTTGGGTGCAGCCTTCTTTACAGCTGTCTTCTCTACGCCAGCAGCTGTTTTTGCAGCCTTAGCAAGTTGGCTCTTTTTGCGAGCAATCTTGTTCTTGTGCATGACGTTCTTTTTGCCAGCCTTGTCGAGGGCGCTCTGGGCTTTGCCGTGAGCTACAACAGCGGTTTTCTTGTCACCACCGGTGATAGCTTTGTGGAAAGCCTTAACAGCGGTCTTCAAAGAACGCTTGGTCTTACTATTACGAATTGCAGCTTTTTCAGCGGTGCGAACGCGCTTTTTTGCTGATTTGATGATTGGCATGTGTGCTACCTTTATCTTAGTTAATCGAAGTAAACTATACATCACCATTAGGGGTTTTGTAAAGCCCACACTCGAGGTGGCTCCTAAAATTTAGCATAAAAAAACGACCTATGGGTCGTGCTTCAAAAATAGTGTGTGCAACGGTAGGGTAGATGAGTGATTTAAGATAGGCTGGATTGCCTACAAAAATATCATCTACCCCACCGCAGGCTCGCGTTCACTTACGTGATGCGTGCCTTAGCACCTTTCAGTTACGCCCCACAGAGACTGTACTGCTCCGTGTCGTTGCGCGCTCCGGCGTACTCGTCACAGCGGTTGGCGTTGCCACCGTTGAGGGAGCTGGCCTGACCGAGCCAGGTGAAGGTGGTCAGGTGCGGATCCCTCTGGTGTTCCAGCTTGAACTGGTAGCCGACCTTGTAGTCGCGAGTGGTTTCCGCCGGGGCGGGACCGCTGCTCCACGTGACGTACTTCACCGAAGTGAGCGTACCGATGATCGTCGAACCACTGACCGTGTACTGAACCTGGGCATCCATGCGACACATGTCGCTGCCGTCCGAGAGAGTGCACGGGCCGAGCTCGTCTGACAGATCGCCGTTGCCGTCGTTGTAGACGTGCATGGTCGAGCCGTGAACGTGCCACGCCTTGGCGAAGCTCGCGAACGGGTTCGGCTTGGGCCGCGTCACGGTGACCTGGTACTTGGCGCGGCCATTCGTGCTGTCCTGGAGGGCGGTGGTGACTGCCTTTCCGAGGCTGAGCACCGAGAAGGCTGTCATCAGCGGAGCGAGCAATGCTGCCTGCCAGCTGAAAGCCTCCTTCAGGACATCCTCGTCGAAGCATTCGTGGATGAAGTGTCCGACGTTGGTGATGTCGCCCAGAGCGCCCACGCAGTCACGCATGTGCAGGATCTGACCAACGATCTTGCGAGCGCTGTTGATGGTGCCGGGGTTGACCTTGAGCATGACCGTCACGATTGCGCTTACGATCACGTCGACGGCGTGCAGTCCCAGAGCGAAGCTGGACAGATCGGTGTTGATCGTGGCCTTGTCGCCGTGGTTCTTGAGATTGACTGCGAACGTTGCCTGGTCACCACCGTTGAGGATGAGACCGGTTACGTTGGCGATCTGCGCGAGGTCGAGGTCGGCCTTGCCGCGATCGAGCGTCTTGAGGTTGCTCGTCTTGATCACCAACGGATAGCTCCGCCGGTTGACGATCTTGACGACTCGCTGGCCGCCTTCGACACCGAAGCACCAGTAAATGGTGTCTTTGCTGTCGGAGTTGATCTCGTAGTCGTCGGCGCGAGCCTGGTCCTCGTTCTGGCACTCCGGCTTCTTGGCGTTCGCGAAGAAGTCTGCCGTCATGCCGTCGAAGAATTGCTCCTTCAACTCGGTGACCATACCGACGAGGTCGGTCCAGAAGGGCGCGAACCAGGACAGCTCGGTCACCGTGAAGGTGATGTGTTGCTTGTCCGCGGTCAGGGTGCCATTCTGGAACGTCCAGCCGTCAGCCGCGTGCGTGTGGTTGACGGCCACCAGGACCAGATCGTTCTTGTCGGCCTTGTGGTCGAGCGGAAGAGTGATCTGAACCGGTGCCGGCAGCTTGCCACTGGGCGTGATGCTCGTGACATGCCACGGCTTGGTGGGCGCCTTGTAGTTCTTGAACGGCGGTACGATCGCGTTCTTGGCCGGTTCGGCCTTGAGTGCGGTCGGCACTGCTGCTCCACTGGCCGTGATGGCCGCGCCGGTGTCGTCCTTGCCGATGACCTTGGAGTCCTTGGCCGGGACAGATACCGTCTTGGGAGCATCGCCTGCGAAGACGCCGGTTCCGTTGTAGAACTGGTAGCCCAGCAGAACGGCAACTGCGACCGTGATGGCCGTCAGTGCCCAGAGAACTGGATGGCGCTTTTTGCGCGCACCCCTGTTTTGTGACATGGTGACTCCAGGGTAGGAGAGCGGATGTAACTGAAAGGTACTGAGGTAGCAAAAAAGAGACCAAGCGGTCCCTGCTACTAATATAATTTTAACACTTTTTATGCTTTTTGTAAATACCAAGCTATCAAAAAACGACCACATGGTCGCATAGAGACAAAGTTGAGGGTTTGAGAAGGAGGATTCGAGGCAGCGGGTGAGGAGCGTGGCGACCGCCAGTAGTATCGGACGAATCCGAGGAACCATGACAGCCGCCACACTCATACCTCAACCAAAGAGACCGATCACCATTCGTGCGCTTCTAGCGCGACGGGAGCGCGGCCAGGAGGCCCAACGCGATGGTGATGATTGCACCCGCACAGAGCCCCAGGCATGTTGCCAACACCCGTTCGTGCCTGTGCTCTTTCCGAAGTTGCCAGAAGTAGGCGTAGAAGCCGACGACGGCAGTTGCGGCGATGCACAACGCAACGATGTAGATCTTGAAGCCCAGTGGGACATCAACCATCCTTTCGGAATAGTCGATGTGTGTCAGGAATGCCCAGGCGACAGGCGCACTTCCGATGAACGGAGCGGCCAATGCCTTGGCGGTAGCCCACCAGTTGCGCCAGCTGACGAATGCCAGCAGGATGTTCTTGACCTTCCACAGCAGCAACCAGGAGCGGAGCGGCATACGATCGTAGCCACGGCGGGGGTTGAGCATGCGAGTGAGCGAACGAGTGACGCCCATAGAGACGTGCCTTTCCTTGGAGCGCTGTTGCGCGGATCAGTGGAGGGCGTTCAGGGCCATGCCGGTGTCGAAGCCAATCACGAGTCCTGAGATTCCCACCAGCATGAGAGTCATGCGGGCCGAGTCAGAGAGTCGGACGAATCCGATACACGCGACACCGATGACCAAGCCAGCGAGGAACCTCCATGGCTGGAAGTTTTGCTGCAGACCTCGATGACCACCGATCACTACCGCAAGGGCAATGATGAGGTACGACCAGTCGCTGCCCGGATAACTCGTTGTTCGACGATTCACGCGAGTGGCTCCTGTCGGTGTCAGATGAGCTGTAGTCCGTAGTAGACCGTGATGGCCATGAGGGCCATGCCGGTGAGACCGAACACGTTGTTCCACGTCTTGATGCGTGCCTTGTCGTGGTACAGGGCGATCAGCACGAGGCTGAGCCCAATGACGACGGCGAGTGTCATTTCCATCACGATGTCGAGCGGGATGCCCGCTGTGACCCGGATGAAAGCGGCAAAGATGCCGAGAACGACGCCCAGCAGGAAGTCGAAGCCGATGCTGACCGAGTAGTTGGTGGTCTTCTCCATGTGCACTCCTGGTGCTCTAGTAGTTACCGTGCTTTTGGGATGATGAGCTTCTGGTGGTTGCCAGTATTCACTACTCCAAAAGGAATCAACTCCTTCTCAAAGGACATTACGCACACACGTGTGTAATCTGTTAATTATAACACAATTATGCCTAAAAGGCAACTTGACAAAATACTCGACAAGCTTATGGTAATGTGGTAGTCTAAGCCCAAAGCATAAGGGTAAAAACAAACAAAATGGATAATCAAAAGCAACAAGTCGTCGAACGTCTTCAACAAGCGAATAACATCTTGGTTACTGTCAGTAACAATCCATCAGTTGACCAGTTATCAGCTTGTATCGGTCTAACGCTGGCACTTAATAAGATGGGGAAGCACGCAACTGCTGTTTTTAGTGGCCAAGTACCCTCAACCATCGAATTCCTACAGCCAGAACGCACTATCGAAAAGAACACCGATTCTTTGCGCGACTTCATCATTGCCCTTGATAAGTCCAAGGCCGACAAGCTTCGCTACAAGGTTGAAGACCGCATGGTCAAGATCTTTATTACCCCATATCGCACCTCTATTACAGATAAGGACCTCGATTTTAGCCAAGGCGACTTCAATGTTGACGTTGTATTGGCAATTGGCGTGCACATGCAAGCTGAATTAGACCAGGCAATTACCTCGCACGGCCGTATTTTGCATGATGCAACAGTCATGGCTATAAATACCAAGCCAGGAGCAGAGCTTGGTAGTATCAACTGGATTGACGCTAGTGTAAGCAGCCTTTCGGAGCTGAGCGTTCAAGTCATCGATGATCTGGACAAGAAACTTATGGACGGTCAGATCGCTACGGCATTTTTGACCGGTATCGTTGCCGAGACAGAGCGCTTTAGTAACAACAAGACCACACCTCAGACTATGAGTATTAGCGCTGAACTGATGTCAGCTGGCGCCAACCAACAGCTTGTCGCAACCAAACTTGAAGAGCCTGTTGTTGTTCCACAGCCTGCACCAATTGCAGAGAAGAGAGATGAACCTCAACCACAAGCTGCTCAACCCGTTAAGCCTGCGGAAGAACCCCCTAAGCCTAATAATGACGGCACAATCGAAATCGAACACGACAAGTCGACTGACTTGCCACCCATCGAGCCTGTTCTCGCATCGCTCCCTGAACCAGAAGAACAGAACGAAGAACCGGAAGCTCAGGCTCCTCAGATCCATATCGACGAACAGGGGCGCTTGCACCCATTTGGTCCTCCAGCTCCAGATGAGAACGATGCCTTGCCAAAAATTCAACCATTACCTAGTATCAGGCACGACGAGGGTCCGAGGCTCTTAACCGACCAAGAGCCAATGCTTAACTCTTCTCCGCTTACAGCGAATGTGGAGCCCGAGCAGGAAGACGAGCCAAGCGCCGACCCCCTGTCACTACCATCAGTCGGTCTCCTTAATCGTGAGCCATTGCCATCACAGCAGCCAGATGCTGCTAGTGTGCTTGCAGGCGCTCAGTCAGCACCTTTGCCAGGCTCTGCGATGCCATCTCCAGCGCCTAGCCCTGCAATATCCCAAGCTCCTCTGTTTGCTAATCCAGGCGTTAGCCCTATCAACCCATCCACTGGCGCGCCAGTGCCAAGCAAGACATTGAGTGAGATTGAGCAGGATGTGCACAGCCCTCATATTGACACACCGGTTTCTCCAGCCGTCACGATGCCTGCACCACAATTCGTACAGCCCGTAATGCCACAGGTCCAGGCGCCTATGCCATCTCCAGCCGTAAATCCTGGCTCACCAGATACTCCAGCGGACCTTGATGATGCTCGTAGTGCGGTTGAACAGGCAATTAACGGTGTTGCACCAGATAACCCTGGCCCAATCCAAGCTCTTAATGCTCAGCCTTTAAGTTTTGGCGAGTTGCACCATGGCGATGACACGAATGTCACGATGCCTGCACCGCAGGTGACTCAGCCCCAACCACAGCAGCCTGTTTCGTACGAAGCGCCGGCGCCACAACAGAGTGGTAGTATGACGCCACCACCAGTGCCTCCTCCTATGATGCCACCCACATTTCCAGCACAGTAGGGTATAATCCTACTCATGAACGGAATAATCCTCGTAGATAAGCCAAAAGGCTGGACGTCTTTTGACGTAGTTGGCAAAATTCGCTACATGGTTCAGCACTCGGAGTTTAATACGAGCACTAAGAAGCGGTTTCCCACTGGCCATACGGGCACGCTTGACCCCTTGGCAACTGGTCTTTTGGTGGTGCTCTTGGGCACGTATACCAAACAGGCCATGGGCCTGACGAAGCTCGATAAGACATATGAAGTGACCATGAAACTTGGCCAGACAAGTACTACTGGCGATGCTGAGGGTGAATTAACAGATGCATCAGAGGCGCGACCCAGCAAAGAGGCTGTAGAATCTGCGCTCAACACATTCATTGGTGATAGTATGCAGGTACCTCCAGCCTTTTCGGCTATCAAGATCAACGGTCAACGTGCCTATAAACTTGCACGCAACGGAAAAGCACCGGAACTTGCTGCACGACCGGTCCATATAGAGCAGATCACACTCACGGACTATAGCTACCCATTCGTTCGATTTACGGCCGAAGTATCGAGTGGTACCTACATCCGCTCTCTCGTAGAAGATCTGGGCAAAGTACTCGAAACGGGTGCATATATGAGCGATCTTCGCCGCACCAAAGTAGGGAAGTTTGATATCACCGATGCTGTCCAGATGGATGGCCTAACGCCCGAAAAAGTAGCTGCCAAATTGCTCGCCTAACGCTATAATTATACGGTTAATTAAGCTTTGGAAGGGAATTATGGAACGAAGTTTTATCAAGTCGAGTCGCTCATCTCTTGGTGGCGATTGTGTTGAGCTGAGTCCGCCAGATAGGCTCGACTTCCATGCCCCCAGACGGAGCGGCGGCAACGGCGGCAACTGCGTGGAAGTTGCTGACAGTTTTGAGGATTGCGTGGTTGTGCGAGACAGTAAGGATGTAGAAATACCGTACATCCATGTTGGCCCAGAAGCATTTACCGCATTTGTAGGCGGTCTCGTAGTCGAAGAATTTGCTCGACTCGCCGAGCCTACGGAAGATCTAGCTATTGTTTAGCCAAACAACTGCTTGCACGAGAGAAGTTAATCTGATAAAATACACGAAGTATGATTACAAGTGAGAAGAAACAAGCAGTAGTTACTGACCTCCAGAAGCACAAAACCGACACCGGTAGTGCAGCTGTTCAGGTTGGTATCGAAACTGAACGAATCAAAGAATTGACTGAGCACCTTAAGGTGAACAAGAAGGACTTTGCAGCTCGTCGTGGTTTGTTACAGCTCGTTGGTCAGCGCAAGCGCCACCTGCAGTACATTGCCAGCAAAGACGGCCAAGCCTACCTTGATCTAATTAAGAAGCTCGGTATCCGCCGCTAAGGTGCATAGACTATACGGTCTCGACAAACTCGAGGCCGGCAGCTTGTGCACATTAACGTTTGAATAGTCAACGATTAACCTCGGCGGGTAAGTAACACCAAAAATGGATGTGCGTATGTCATGTGTAAATGACTGCGCTCCCGTATGACTAAAACAGTACAGTGAGCAGAGCCCCAGATATATAGCTTCAAAGCACAAGAAAGCCGTATATTTGCACTGTGTTCACTGTTCTGACAACAAACAGAAAGGTTTAACATTTTATAATGAGCCAGATTATCAATCCTTTTGGCAAAGAAATCATCTCAGTAGAGACTGAATTCTGTGGCCGTACATTGAGCTTGGAAATCAACCGTGTTGGTTTCCGCACGAGCGCAAGTGTCATTGCACGATATGGCGATACTGTCGTTCTCGGTACAGCAATGGTTAGCGACCAAGCCGTAACAGGTATGGACTACTTCCCATTGAGCATCGATTACGAAGAAAAGATGTACGCAGCCGGCAAGATTAGCGGTTCACGCTTTATTAAACGTGAGGGTCGTCCATCCGACGACGCCATCCTTATCGGCCGTCTTATCGACCGCCCTATCCGTCCACTATGGCCAAAGGGCTATCGCCACGAGGCGCAGGGTGTCGCAACAGTTCTCAGCATGGATCCTAGCTTCCGCCCAGACATGATTGCCATGATTGCTATGAGCACCGCATTTATGTTGACCGGCGCACCTTTTGAAGGTCCAGTTGCCGGTGTACGCGTCGCCATGGTCAATGGCGAATACAAGGCCTTTGCAACTCCTCAAGAACTCGACGAAGGCAAGCTTGACCTCGTCGTTGCTGGTACTCAGAACGCCATCATGATGGTTGAAGCGGGCGCCAACGAAGCAACAGAAGAAGAAATTGCTGCAGCACTTGAGTTTGCTCAAGCTGCAATGCAACCTGCTATTGCTCTCCAGCAGCAGTTGGTAGAGAAGGCTGGTGTCACAGCTCAAGAGTACGTACTCATTAAGCCAACTGAAGCTATTCAGACCGAAGTTGATGCTTTCCTTGACGGCAAGATGGGCGAGAAGCTCCGTGCGCCAATGGCCGAACGCCACGAACGCATGCACAACCTTCGCAAAGACATGCTTGCTCACTTCGAAGAGAAGCTTGGCGAAGAGTACGCGAGCGTAAAACGTGAATACGAAGACGCATTCGCGGCTGCCGCCAACAGAGACGTTCGCCAAGATATTCTTGTCGACGGTATTCGTCCAGACGGTCGCAAATTTACCGAAATTCGCCCACTCAGCAGTGAGACTGGTTTCTTGCCACGCGCTCACGGTTCAAGCATCTTCACCCGTGGTTTAACACAAGCTATGAACGTCGTAACCTTGGCACCCCTTAGCTATGCACAGATCGTGGATACTATGGAGCGTGAAGGCGAGCGTCGCTACATGCACCACTACAACGCGCCAGGCTACACTGTAGGTGAAGTGCGTCGCCTTGGTTCCCCGGGCCGTCGTGAAATCGGTCACGGCTACCTCGCTGAGCGCGCGCTATTGCCAATGCTTCCACCTGAAACGGAGTTCCCATACGCTATTCGTTCAGTCACTGAAATTATGAGCCAGAACGGTTCAACTAGTATGGCTGCAACCTGTTCTAGCTGTATGGCTTTGATGGACGCTGGTGTGCCACTGAAGCGCCCAGTATCTGGTATCGCTATGGGACTTATGATCGAAGGTGACAAGATCATCATCCTTAGTGACATCGCTGATGCTGAAGATTTTGCTGGTGATATGGACTTCAAGGTAACCGGTACTACTGAAGGCATTACTGCCTTGCAGATGGATATGAAAGTTCATGGTTTGCCAGTGAGCGTACTACGCGAAGCATTGATGCAGGCTAAAGAAGGCCGTACACATATCCTCGAGCACATGCTTAGCGTTATCGCTGCTCCAAAGCCAACACTTAGCCCATACGCACCACGTGTTGAGACGATCAAGATCAACCCAGACAAGATCCGTGAAGTAATCGGCAAGGGCGGTGAAACCATTCAGAAGATTACCAAGGAAACTGGTGCCGAAATTGATATTCAGGACGACGGTACAATTATGATCGCTAGCCCTGACGGCGCTTCAATCGAAGCCGCTAAACAGTGGATTCGCAGTATTACTGCTGAACCAGAAGTCGGTGCTATCTACAAAAACGCCCCAGTTGTGAGCGTTATGGACTTCGGTGCATTTGTACAGATTATGCCGGGTAAAGATGGCCTCGTTCATGTGAGTGAAATCGCTGACGAGCGTATTGATAAGCCAAGTGACGTCCTCAAAGAAGGTGACCACGTCGATGTTAAGCTCATCGCTATCGACGACCGTGGCCGCCTGCAACTGAGTATGAAGGCCGCAGCAAAAGAACGTGCTGAACAGAAAGGCAATGAAAACTAAGGAAGTCTCCAGGTTACGCTGGTATAACAAGAGCAGCTCAGCACTGCTGGCTATCGTAAGCGTTGCGCTTGCGTACGTCGTCGGCCTGCGCGCTATTGATACCGGCAGTCTCCAACAATACTTTATTGGTATCATTCTGATTGCTTTTGCCATCAACCGAATTGCACGCATAGTTTCTAGCGCACGTTCTCAAAAAAGGAAGGCTCTATGATCCAACTCGCTGAACGACTTGCGCTAGAAACTCCGGATGATTTGTACCTTTCACTTATTAGTGCCAACGACGCTGTTGACATTCGAACCTACATGAACGACAATCCTTCGGTCATGGCCACAGCCCCGGAAGGTACACAAGTATCGGAGTGGCGGGCAAACAGAATTGTCGAGCAGAGTCTCTATGACATACAAATAGGGCTCAGGGCTCCGTACTTGCTTCGTCAGCAAGATGGTAGAACGGTTGGCTATGTAGCGCTTGAACAGCGCGAAACTTATGCCGAGACTGGCTATTCCATCGCCGAGGAAGCTCGTGGTCGCGGTCTGGCCGGACTGGCATTGAGCAAGCTGATCGAACAAGGGCAAGAACAGCGTGGCTTGCAACGCGTAGGTTTCTGGATAGAGGAAAAGAACATAGCAAGTCAGTCTGTTGCACGCAAACTAGGCGCCACATACCGTGATAGCCACAGTAATAGCGAAGACATAATCCTACAGTATTGGGAGAAAGCACTATGAGCGAAGTAGAACAGAAGCAGCAAAAACTCGATGCACTCAAGGCTAAGATCATAGCCGACAACGTGTGCCCCGAGCTAGCTGAATCAGCGACACAACTTGTTTTTGGCGACGGCAATCCAAGCGCGGACATCGTGTTCATCGGTGAGGCACCAGGTAAGAACGAAGATATCCAGGGGGTGCCATTCATCGGCGCTGCCGGCAAGTTTTTGAACGAGATGCTTGCACAAATCGACTTAAAGCGCGAAGATGTGTACATCACAAATATCGTCAAGTATCGACCGCCAAACAACCGCGATCCACTACCAGACGAGAAAGCAACCTTTCTACCTTATTTACAGGACCAGCTAGACATAATTCAACCGGCAATAGTGATTACACTTGGCCGGCACAGCATGAATTGTTTCTTGCCGGATCTGCAAATTAGCAAGGTTCATGGGCAACCTAAACGCTATAAAGGGCAGGTATATATGCCGCTCTTTCATCCCGCAGCTGCGCTGTATAACGGCTCAATGCGACAGACGTTAATCGATGACTTCTGCAAGATCCCGACAATCATCGACATGATAAAGACAACGAATACATTTACAAACTGAGTTCCAGAAAGGAATCCATATGGAATCAACTACACCTAACAATCAGAAAAAACCCAACGATACCAAGCCAAACCGTGGCCAAAGCAACGGCCAGCGGGGCGGCAACGCGAATGGTCAACGTCGTGGCAATGCAACACCTAAGGGTGGTGCTGGCCTCTCGATCGCCAAATCAACCGTTTCACGCGGCGCAGCAGTGCGTGCCCAAAAGCGCTCACAAGCTGATGCTCAGCGTGTCGCAAACCAATACTTATCAGCAAGCAATGTTCCAGCTCCACGCGAACGTCGCGCTAACTTTATCGATGACAGCCCACGTCTAAAGATTATCGGCCTTGGCGGTATGGATGGCGGTGGTTCAAAGAACATGATCCTCGTTGAATACATGAACGATGCGGTTATCATGGACTGTGGTAACGACCTCGGCGTCGACTTGCCAGGTATCAACTACGGTATCGCTGACACCACGTACGTCGAAAGTATTAAACACAAGCTTCGCGGCTATGTTATTACCCACGGTCACTTGGACCACATCGGCGGCTTGCCGCATATCGTGCCTAAATTCCAAGCACCAATATATGGTTCTAATTTTACTAACGGCCGTGTGGAATAAATCTTTGAAAACTTCGGTCTTCCGATGCCAGAAGGTTTCGAGCTCCGCACTATTACAATGAACGAGGACACTCACGAGCGTTTGAAAGTCGGCGAATTCTTCGTTGAACTCGTGCGTATTACCCACTCGATCCCAGGTTCAACTTGTATCGTTCTCGATACTCCAGTTGGTCGCCTTATCAACACCGGTGACTTCCGCCTTGACCCAAACCCACTCGACCACGAACGCAGCGACGTTGAACGCCTGCAAGAGCTTGGCAACGAAGGTGTCTTGGCGCTGCTCAGTGAGTGTACAACTCCTGAACGTCTTGGCCGTACTCCGTCAGAGAGTACCATCGAGCAGAGCTTTGTGGACATCATGGAGCGTGCACCGGGCCGCATTTTCGTAGCTATTTTCTCAACCAACGTTAACCGTATCCAGATGATCATTAACGCTGCAGTTCACCACAACAAGAAGATCGCCCTTGATGGCCGTTCTATGATGAGCACCCTTGAGATGGCAGTCCGCCACGGTTTCGTCAAAGTTCCTAAGGGTACTTTTGTCCCAATTGCTAGCGTACCAAACCTCAAAGACACTGACGTTGTCGTTGTCTGTACTGGTGGCCAGGGCGAGCCAAGCTCAGCCCTCCAGCGTATGGCTAGCGGAGAGCACCGTCACGTTAAGATGAAAGAGCAGGACACGGTTGTTCTCTCAAGCACACCAATTCCAGAAACTGGTAACGACGCACTTATTGGTACAATGATCGACGATCTTATGCGCAAGGGCGTTCATGTGTTTACACACGTTAACCACGACCTCGAAGGCGTTGGTCCATTGCACGTATCTGGTCACGCATCACGCGACGAATACGCCGACATGATCAACTTCACTCGTCCTAAATTCTTCATTCCTATCTACGGTGCGTATCGCTCCAAGCAGAGCCACATCGAATTAGCTGTTGAGCTTGGTATTCCACGCGCCAACACGGTAAATGCTGATAACGGTGACGTTATTAGCATGACTACCGAAAAAATGGAGATCGAAAGCAAGGTTCCACACGGTACTATCCTTGTTGACCAAACTGGTGCAATCGTTAGCAACGTTGTTGTTAAGGATCGCGTTCTCTTGAGTGAAGAAGGTTTGGTAGCAGTAGTCCTGACCATCGATAAGCGCTCAGGTAACTTACTCACGAGCCCGGACATTATTAGTCGCGGCTTTATCTACATGCGTGATAATGAAGACCTGATGAATGGCTTGCGCCACGAGCTTCGCCGCGCAGTACAACAGCGCTTCAAGCGTATCGACCTTGATCGCTTCAAGGTGGAACTCAAGGATCACGTTACACACTACCTCTTTGACCAGACCCAGCGCAGCCCAATCGTTATTCCTGTTGTGAATATCATTGGCGGCAAGGTTGAAGGCAAGCCTGCTCAGCAGGGTGGCAAGACCAAAACTGGTGAAGAAATGGCCAAAGAGCAAGAGAAGCGCTTCCAAGAGATGCGCAGCCGTTTGCTTGCGCAAGACGCTCGCGTAGACTAGTCAACTACACTCGTATAAAGAGGTCGCATAACCTGCGGCCTCTTTTTCTATGCACATAACACAAGCGTTTTGACAATAGTTGTAAATATTGCTATAATAAATGTTATAAAAAGTTTCACCCCTGATACCATAAGCGTGATACACTAAAACAGATATGGCACAAAAGAAAAAAACTACCAACTCTCGATCCAAGAAGACTGAACCAGTCGTTGAGGAGCGTTCCAGCTTCTGGCCTTTGACCGGTGCAGTACTGCTTTGTGTTATTGCACTATTCCTGTTGTTCGGTGGTTTTGGCACTGGAGGTCCGTTGCCAAAGAGCTTATTCCACGCCGGCTACTGGACGCTTGGCTGGACGGCCTATTTATTGCCACTTGCGTTCGTTTATTGGGGCGTCTACAAGTTCACTAGCGAAGAGCACAACATCCCACTCGCAAAATTACTCGGCATGCTTGCTGTTTTGTTCTTTACGTCAGGTTTTTTGTTCACAGCCTTTGCCGAGAAGGTAGGCGTCTCATGGATGGGCGGTCATGGTGGTCAGGTTGGCAAGTTACTTGGTGGGGCAGTGCTCAGTATGCTTGATAAGCTACCTGCATCAATCACATTCCTCGTATTTACTATGATGTCTATCTTTTTTGCCTTTGGTATTTCGCCTAAAGTTCTTCTGCAACTCGGCTCACTCCTTAAGCGCGAACAATCTGAAGATGAGGGCGATACCGATCTTGGTGCACTCAAGGCTCGTGCAGAGGCACGTAGTTTTCAGCTCAATGAAGGTGTTCCAGTTGAACATATTGACGCTAAGCCCGAAAAAGAAAAGCCAGCTCGCTTGAGTTCTCTCAAGAATACTGGTGCATCGCTCGCTCCTACTGAAAATCACGAAGCCCTAACAACCGCTAGTGATCCTGACTGGAAGTTCCCAGATGTAAACTTACTCGACCAGAAACAAGACAAAGCAGACCCTGGTGACGTTAACGGCAACGCCCAGATGATCCACGACACATTTGCCAACTTCAACATTGATGTTGAGATGGAAGGTGCGAACGTTGGTCCGCGCGTAACCCAGTACACCCTTAAGCCACCTACAGGTGTTAAGCTTACCAAGATTACGGCGCTCGAGAACAACCTTGCGCTTGACCTCGCCGCCCACGCTATTCGCATGGAAGCGCCAATTCCTGGTAAGCGCGCTGTTGGTATTGAAGTGCCAAACGTTAAGCCGGCTATCGTGGGTTTGAGCTCAATCTTGCAGTCTCGTGACTGGACAGGCTCAAAAGGCCCTTTGACATTTGCTATTGGTAAAGACATCGGCGGCAATCCAGTCGTTGTTGACCTTGCCAAAATGCCTCACCTACTCGTAGCAGGTCAGACTGGCTCAGGTAAGTCCGTAATGATCAACGACATTCTAACGAGCATGCTCTATCGCAATAGCCCATCAGACCTCAAGCTTATCCTTGTTGACCCTAAGCAAGTTGAACTCACACCATACAACGATATTCCACATCTCCTGACTCCTGTTATCAACGAGCCAGAGAAGTGTATTAGCGCACTCAAATGGGCCGTAGCAGAGATGGAGCGCCGTTTGCGTACTATGGCCGAAGTTGGCAAGCGCAACATTGGTGAGTACAACAATCTCAAAAAAGAAGAAGGCATGCCGTATATCGTTATCGTAATCGATGAGTTAGCCGACCTTATGATGATGGCTGCTCGCGATGTTGAATCGCTGATCGTTCGCCTTGCGCAGAAAGCTCGTGCCGCGGGTATCCACTTGGTGCTCGCTACACAGCGTCCGTCAGTCGACGTTATTACTGGGCTTATCAAGGCAAACGTTCCAGCCCGTATCGCCTTTACGGTTGCGAGCCAGGTTGACTCACGTACCATTATCGACCAGATGGGTGCCGAGAAGCTCCTTGGCCGCGGTGACATGTTGCTTTCAACCTCCGACATGCCAAAGCCAAAGCGCGTCCAGGCTGCATTTATTAGCGACGAAGAAACCGAAAAAATTACGCAGTTTATCCGTGACCAGCGTCCTCCGCAATACGATGACGAAATCATTAGCCAGCCAGTACAGATAGGCAAGGGCAGTAATGTTATGGACATGGGCTCGGGCGGCAATGATGCAGATGACGACATGTGGAAAGACGCTGTCAAAGTTGTTATCGAAGGCGGCAAAGCGAGCACTAGCTTGCTCCAGCGCCGCTTACGCATCGGCTACGGCCGCGCAGCTCGTCTTATCGAAACCATGGAAGAACAGGGCATTGTAGGCCCAGCAGACGGTTCCCGTCCTCGTGAAGTACTGGTCAGTTCGCTTGATGAAGTCTTTGGCGGCAGTCCAGCAGCTAGCAATGATGACGATAGCGAAGGTCCCACGCCTCCACCTCAATCTCCACGTGAAACATTCCTCGTCCAATAATCCACAGTTTCTCCTCTGTTTATGTGATAATTCTTACAAAGTACTTGCGACAAACCTCACTTTGGGTGTAAACCATTAGTACAATGGTTCTTCAAAAGAAAGGTTTTAAATGTACACGCTCGAAGGTGAAATAGGTTTCACCGCCGTAGAAG